>NZ_JAYKZI010000009.1:122758-132942 GCF_036662515.1 Arthrobacter sp. S2(2024)
CTGCGCCCGCACGAACTGCGGGCGCAGGACCCCAGCAGGCAACACTCATCCGCACTAAAGATCAATAAGGAGAACGGGGACGACATGTCTGAATCCGTTAACTTGCCCGCCCTTGGTGAAAGCGTCACCGAAGGCACCGTCACTCGCTGGCTCAAGCAGGTTGGTGACCGAGTGGAAGTCGACGAGCCCCTGCTCGAAGTTTCCACCGACAAAGTAGACACTGAAATCCCGTCTCCTATTGCCGGCATTATCGAAGAAATCCTCGTGGCTGAAGACGAGACCGCCGAAGTCGGCGCTCCCCTGGTCCGGATCGGCAGCGGCAGCAACGGCGCTGCAGCGCCCGCCGCCGCACCTGCGGAAGAAGCACCGGCAGCCCCCGCACCTGAAGCAGCACCGGCACCTGAAGCAGCACCGGCTCCCGTTGCCGAAGAAGCCGCAGCCCCGGCGGCAGCTTCCGGCGAGGCATCGGGTCACGATGTGACTCTCCCCGCCCTGGGTGAAAGCGTCACCGAAGGCACCGTCACCCGCTGGCTCAAGGCCGTGGGCGACAGCGTCGAGGTGGACGAACCGCTCCTCGAGGTCTCCACCGACAAGGTCGACACCGAGATCCCCTCCCCCGTGGCCGGTACTTTGCTTGAGATCCGCGTCAACGAGGACGAGACCGCTGAAGTCGGCTCTGTCCTTGCCGTCATCGGCTCGGGCGCCCCCGCCGCAGCGGCACCCGCACCTGCGGCAGCACCTGCAGCCCCGGCACCTGTGGCTGCAGCCCCCGCCGCACCGGCACCCGTCGTTGAAGCCGCACCCGCACCGGCACCCGCAGCACCGGCTGCCCCGGTAGCCGCACCCGCGCCGGCAGCAGCTCCGGCACCCGCAGCGTCTTCGAGCGAGTCCGGTTACGTCACCCCGCTTGTCCGCAAGCTTGCCAACCAGAACGGTGTCGACATCACCACCGTGACGGGCACCGGCGTCGGCGGCCGTATCCGGAAGCAGGACGTGCTCGCCGCAGCCGACGCAATGAAAACGGCTGCGCAGGCAGCAGCCGCCGCTCCGGCGCCGGCGGCCGCAGCTCCCGCGACACCCGGCAAGCCTGCTGCCGCCCCCGTGGCTGCTTCCTCGCTCCGCGGTACCGTGGAGAAGGCTCCCCGCATCCGCCAGGTCATCGCCCGCCGCATGCGCGAGTCCCTCGAAACTTCAACGCAGCTGACCCAGGTGCACGAGGTCGACATGACCAAGATCGCCAAGCTCCGCCTCAAGGCCAAGGGCTCCTTCGAGGCCCAGAACGGCGTCAAGCTGACCTTCCTGCCATTCATCGCCAAGGCCGTGGCCGAAGCCTTGAAGCAGCACCCCAAGCTGAACGCTGCGTATGACGAAGACAAGCAGGAAATCACCTACCACAATGCGGAACACCTCGCGATTGCGGTGGACACCGACAAGGGCTTGCTGGTTCCGGTCATTTCCGACGCCGGCAACCTGAACCTTGCCGGCCTGGCCAGCAAGATCGCCGACGTCGCCGGCCGCACCCGCCAGGGGAAGATCGGTCCGGACGAGCTGTCCGGCGGTACGTTCAGCATCACCAACATCGGTTCTGTCGGCGCACTGTTCGACACGCCGATCATCAACCAACCGCAGGTGGGCATCCTGGGCACCGGCGCGATCGTCAAGCGTCCTGTCGTGGTTGCGGACGAAAACGGTGACGACTCGATCGCCATCCGCTCCATGATGTACCTGTCCCTCACGTACGACCACCGCCTGGTTGACGGTGCCGACGCCGGCCGCTTCCTGCAGACCCTCAGGACCCGCCTTGAGGAAGGTGCCTTCGAAGCCGACCTCGGCCTCTAATAAGTATCATCACGTGACGGGAAGGTCCCGGCGGGAAACTGCCGGGACCTTCCCGTCTTTGCATGCATTTTCTTCCGTGGCTTTGCTACGGCTCGTAGAAGAATCTGGCTAAGCTGGAGCCATGACTATCCTCTTCAACGTCCTGCTGTTCTTGCATATCGTCGGCGCAGCCATGATTGTGGGCTACTGGATCGCCACCATGAAGCAGCCGACCGTCCACCCGCGCCAGCGCGACGGCGCCTTCGTGCAGCTGATCACCGGCATTGCCATGATGGGAATCCTCCCCATGCTGCCCAACGCCGACCCCAACTACTTCAAGCTGGGCATCAAGTTCGCGATCGGCCTCGCCGTGGCCGTGCTCGCCGTCATCGGCTCACGCAAGGTCAAGAAGGGCGAACCGGTCTCAACAGGACTGGCCCATGGCGTCGGCGGCTTGGGATTGCTCAACATCGCCATCGCAACGATCTGGCAGTAGGAGCGGAAAAGCGCTGACCGGAGCAAACCGCGCGGCCGCCTGGACCATTCGTCCGGGCGGCCGTCGCCGCTTAATCCGTGGCCGCCCGGACCACGGCAGTCACAATCCTCTGAGAGCGGACAAGCGGTGCGCCGCCGCCGTCGAATCCCTAGGATTGAACCCGGCGGCATCCGGTATCCGGGTGCCAATTCGCAACGACGCTGAGGAGTGGACATGGCTACAACACGCACCGCACACACCGTATGGAACGGCAACCTGATCGAAGGCGCCGGCAACACCACGCTGGACAGCTCCGGACTCGGAACCTTCAACGTCACCTGGAAGGCCCGCGCGGAGTCCGCAGAGGGCAAGACCAGCCCCGAAGAGCTGATTGCCGCCGCGCACTCGGCATGCTTCTCGATGGCCTTCAGCAACGGCGTCGCAGGCGCAGGCTTCACGCCGGAGGAGGTCAACACCAAGGCCGACGTCACCTTCCAGCCAGGCGAAGGCATCACGGGCATCCACCTGACCGTGAGCGCACGCATCCCCGGTGTTTCCGAAGAAGAATTCCAGCGCCTCGCCGAAGACGCCAAGCTCAACTGCCCGGTTTCCCAGGCACTCCGGGCAACCCCGATCACGCTGGATGCCACGCTCGCTTCCTAGCGGCAACCCGTCCGAAACCTGTCCAAAAAGCGAGTCCCCGCCTTTCCTTCCGGAAGGGCGGGGACTTCGTCGTGCGGGCCTCCAGCTAGCTCTTGTGCGGCCTTGCGGGCAACGCGGCCGGGCGGAGCTTGCGGTAGCCTTCACGCAGCGGTGGCCGGTCCGTGGGTAGTTCCTGCACCATTTCCTTGAGCGCGCCGATCCCGTACTCCAGCTGGGGATCGGTACCGGCCGCGTAGGCGTGCGGCGGGAACACTACTTCGATGTCAGGCTCAACCCCGAAGTTCTCCACGCTCCAACCGATGCCGCCGGAGAACCACGTGGCATAGCGCGGCTGGGTTACGCCGGTGCCGTCAGCCAGGGCGAAACGGTTGTCGATGCCGACCACGCCGCCCCAGGTCCGGGTGCCGATGACCGGGCCGATGCCGCGGAGTTTGGACACCTGCGTGATGATGTCGCCGTCGGAGCCGGCGAATTCGTCGGCGAGGATAATGACGGGGCCGCGCGGGGCGTGGTGCGGGTACGTACGCGGCTTTTCGCCGCGCGGCATGCTCCAGCCGGTGACCTTGCGGCCGATCAGTTCAGCCACGAGCTGCGACGTGTGGCCACCGCGGTTCCGCCGGACATCGACAATCAACCCGTCCAGCGCGGTCTCGGTGTCAAGGTCCCGGTGAAGCTGCGCCCAGCCGTTGGCCATCATGTCCGGTACATGCAGATAGCCGAACTTTCCATTCGAGGCCTCGCGCACGGTGCGCCTGTTGGCGTGAACCCACTCCTGGTACCGCAAGCGTTCCTCATCCTTCACGGGAACCACGGCGATCCGCCGCTGCCGGCCTGCCGCCCCGGCGTGCCCGCCGCCGTTCAGGATCGTGAGTTCCACGGTCCGGCCCGCAGCGCCCACCAGTTGCTTGGCCGGAGTACGGTCTGCGGAGAGCCCGACGCCGTCGATCGCCAGGATCACGTCGCCCACCTTCGCGTCGGCTCCCGGCCGGGTCAGCGGCGAGTTGGCCAGGGGGTCGGAAGTGTCTCCCGCGAGGATGCGCGTGATCTCCCAACCGGCTTCCGTGAACTTGAGGTCGGCACCGAGCCTGCCCTGTCCGTTGCTCCCTGGTTCGCCCACCGCAGCCGGACGAACGTATGCGTGGGACGTGCCAAGCTCACCGTGCAGTTCCCACAGAAGGTCCACCAGGTCGTCGTGCGAGCCGAGGCGTTCGACGACGGGACGGTACCGTCGGTAGACCGAATCCCAGTCCTGGCCCGCCATGTCTTCGGTCCAGAAGAAGTCCCGCTGCAGCCGCCATGCTTCGTCGAATGCCTGTCCCCATACGGACAACGGATCCAAGACCATCCGGATCCGGTTCAGCTCAACCTTGACAAGCTCTCCCGATTCTTCCTCGGCCTTGGCGTCGGATGGTACGGCGACAACCTGCTTGTCATTGACGAAGACCAGTTTCTTGCCGTCTCCTGAGAGTCGGTAGCGCTCCACGGCGGGGACGAGTGTGACCTGTTTCTGCTTCGAAAGCTCGTAGCGGACCAGCGCTGGAGCAGGTGCCTTGTCCTGCACCGTGCCACGGCCATCTCCAGTGACGCCTGAGAGGGGGGTATCGAGCCACAGCAGCGCGCCGCTGGAGGCCGAAAGCGCCGAGTAGTTGCCCTGCGGCACCGGGACGCCGATGACGCGCAACGGCAGGCCCTCACGGTCCACGCGGACCGTGACGGCGGTTCCGGCACCATCCCCGGTACCGTCCTTCTCGGCGTTCCTTGCGCCGTTCTCCCCTTCGGGTACGGCGTCCGCTTCCTCCTCGTCCAGCATGTCCACTACCGGGCCGAAAGGCGAAGGAGTGGCTGCAGCGAGTGCCACAAGGTACGGCTTGATGGGGCTGGGGAACGACAGGTCGAAGGCGTGGCCGTCGTACACGGGATCGAAGCTGCGGTTCGAGAGGAACGCCAGAAATTTTCCGTCGGGAGTGAAGGCCGGCGATTCGTCGCAGAAGCGGCCGTCCGTGACCTCCACGATGTCTCCAGGGTTGGCGGTGTTGACCATGCGCAACTTGCTCCGTGAGCCGAAGGATGTCACAGGCTCTGACCATGCGAGCCATTGCGAGTCCGGCGACCACGCGAGGCCGTCAATGCTGCCGTCCCCTACGCTGACAAGCCGCGACAAGGTGCCATTGGCAGTGTCGGCCAGGTAAACGTCCCCGAACGCGGTACCCACGGCAAGCCACTTGCCATCGGGACTGGCTTCGAGGGCGCTTGGACGGGCTGCCCTGGGGAAATCGATCCTCAGGAAGTCGAGCCGTGGCTCTTCGGCTCCGCCACGTGTGGCGCTCATCGGTGCAGTCACGCTATCCGCGGACGCCGCAGCTGGCTCCGCGTGCGGTTCCTGCAGCCGAACCCCGGACGTCTCGGGCTGTCCCGTGATCGCCGATGCCGAGACGGGGCGGGGCAGTTGTCCGGCGCCGTCCTCTTCACCTTCGCGTCGGGCGGGTGCGGCGTCCTGGACTGGTGCTTCGACCGCCGGTTGCGACAAGCGCGGGGCAATCCTCTTGATGTAGATGGCGTCGACGCCGTCATGGTCCGCTACGTAGGCGATACGACCGTCAATAAGGGGCCGGGGAAGCCGTGCCCGCACGCCGGGAGTCGCTTCGACAACGCGGGACGGTCCGTCTTTGTGGCGCAGCCAGTGGACGGTTCCGTGGGATTCCACAGCGCTTGCCGAACCGGCCGCGTTGGGGAAGACGTCGCCCAAGTGGGCGGCGACTTTGAGGGGTGCCGGCCGCCGCGACTGGGATGCCGAGCCCAGGCTGACGTCAAGCCGTACTGCCTCGGCGTCGGACTCAAGACTCGGCAGGATCCACAACTCGCCAGCCGATTCGAAGATGACCCGCTTGCCGTCGCTCGCGGCGTGCCGGACGTAGAAGTCCTCGTGATCGGTGTGCCGGCGCAGGTCCGAACCGTCCGGCCGCACCGAGTAAAGATTTCCGTAGCCCTCGTGATCCGAGAGGAAGGCGATCCGTCCGCCTACCCACAGCGGGTCCGCGAGGTTCCCGTCGAGCCCGGAAAGCAAGCGGGCGAACTCGCCGTTCCCGTCGGCGTCGATCCACAATTTACCGGCGGTACCGCCACGGTACCGCTTCCACCAGGCAGGCTCGCGCGAGAGCACACTGGCAAGGACAACGGGTCGCTCGTCCCCCACTTCCGGGCCGAACGCCACCGATTCGACGGGGCCGAAAGGAAGCTCGACGGCGGGGCCGCCGTCGAACGGCAAGGCGTAAGCATGCGTGTGCCGCCCCTCGGCCTGTTCAAAAGCCGTCGTGACCACAACGTCGCCTGAGGAGGTGAATCCCTTGACACGGGTGGTGCTGTGACCGAAGTAGCTCAACTGCCGGTACCCGCCGCCGTCGACGTTCGCTGTCACCACCTCGGGAGCAGCCCCGACGATCGTCGTCCACACAAGCCGCTTGCCGTCCGGGGTGAAGCGGGGATTGCGCGCAGGGAGCTGCTGGGCCGAAATCCGCCACGCGCGGCCTCCGGCCACGGGCGCAATCCAAACGTCGTCTTCGGCCACGAAGGTGATCAAATCACCGTGCAAATGCGGGAAACGGAAGTAGCTGGAGGAGGTCATTGTTCGATCATAGTCAAAGGAGTCGCGAGGCCTTTTGAGGCCTGCCGTAATGCCGGAGTGATGCTTGCCATGATGAGATAGGGCATGCGAATCGTGATATCGGGTGCCTCGGGATTCATCGGAACTGCGCTCTCCGCGCATCTCCTCGGCAGCGGGCACGACGTCGTCCGGCTGGTTCGCCGCCCGCCTGCAGGAACCGGCGAAGCCTCTTGGGATCCGGCCGCGGGCCAACTGGATGAGGCGGTACTCGATGGCGCAGACGCTGTGGTCAACCTCTCCGGTGCAGGCATCGGGGAGCGGCGCTGGACCAAAGCACGCGTGCGCGAAATTATCGACTCACGATTGCGGACCACAAAAACTCTCACGGCAGCCATGGGACGGCTGGGAACTCCGCCCGGAACATTCCTGAGCCAGTCAGCCTCGGGTTATTACGGCTCGTCCCGTGCCGGCCTGCTCCGGGAAGACGCGGGGCCAGGCAAAGGCATGCTGGCCACCCTGTGCGTCGATTGGGAGGCCGCCGCCCACACGGCGCCTGCCGGCGTGCGGGTGGTGACGCCGCGTACCGGCGTGGTCCTCAGCCCTGATGGCGGAGCCTTGGGGCCGCTTCTTCCGTTGTTGAAGATGGGCGTGGGCGGACCGTTGGGAAACGGCCGGCAATATTGGCCCTGGATTTCCCTTGTGGATGAAGTTTCAGCCTTCGAATACCTGCTCAACTCGGCGCTCGAAGGTCCCGTCAACGTGTGCGCCCCGGAAAGCGCTGACGTCAACGCCATCGTTGCGCAATTGGCGGCGGCCCTGCACCGGCCTGCGTTCCTTCGCGTACCTGCCCCCGCGCTGCGATTGGTCCTCGGCAGCCATCTGGCGGAGGAACTTGTCCTCGCCAACCAGCGCATGGAACCGGCACGGCTGGTGGACTCAGGCTTTGCCTGGCAGCACCCCGCGCTGGCGGATGCCGCCCAATGGGTGGCAAGCGGCGGCAAATGATCATTTAAGACTGCTTGGCCAGGATCTCGGTGATCCTCCACGCGTCCTCGCCACGCAGGAGAACCACCCTGAGTTCCTGTGGTTCGCCCCGGGGCCGCGCTCCGACGATCTCCCCTGCTGCGTCCCGTTCTTCATAGGCGGACGTTTCCACCGTGACAGCAACTGCTGCCCGGTCCGGGCTGGAAGGTCTCTCCACACTCACGCTCGAGAGGGTGGTGGAAAAGCCCGCGAGAACCAAGCCGGCGCCGAGCAATTCGTCCTTGAGCTTTCCATCGGAGGCGGCAGCCGCCGAGCCCTGCACATTAACGTGTTCCAGGAGCTCGAACTTTCCGGAACTCAGCGCCTTGTCCCGGAGTGCCGACAGTCCCCGTATGGCTTCCTCCGGGTTTGCGGATCGGATCCGGCCCCATACCACCGCGGGAACTTCTGCCTCCACCGGGACTTTATCGGGACCGGCCCACTGCTGGGTATTGCGCGGCATGCCGGGCTCGCTCGCGCCCCGTTCTTCCTGGGAAGCACTCGACGCCGCGCCAGGGGCCGTCTGCCCGGCTCCCGGTCCTCGATCGCCAGCCCACCATACCGCACCAGCCAACCACACAGCGGCTACTGATCCGGCGCCCGCAATCATCCCCAGAGCGAGCACGACGGGCGCCGCCCGCCGTCGTGCCGAAACCGGCGCAACCGCACGCCGGTGTCTGCGTCCCGACCCTGGAGGGCGGAAGCGGCCGAAAAGCGCCGCGATGCGGGCGCGCTTTGGGCGAGGAGCAGAAGCCCGACGCCGGGTCACCAGTTCCGGAACAACCGTCGCGTGCACCGAAACGGAAAGGTCCACAGCTTCCGGCGGTGCGCTTCGGTAGACCGCAACACCCAATTCGGCCGCGGACGGCCGCTGCTGCGCCTCTGGATGAAGCCCGGCCTCGATCGCAACGGCCAAGGCAGTAGGCACCGCAGGCACCAACAGTGTCAAGGGCGGCCGGCGTGCCGCAGTGTCCGGGGCGGAACCCGTGAGGCAATACCAGCCAAGCGCGGCGAGCGCGTAGGTATCGCGCTGCGGCTCCAGTTCCGCTGTCCCCCGGACAGCCGGAGCAGGATCCGCGAATCCTGGGGTGCCCGAGTCCGGAACCCCCGAGGCGTCCCCCACCATGCGGGAAATGCCCATGTCCGAGAGGAGCGGTTTCCCTTGCGCGGTGAAGAGGACATTTCCGGGCGAAACATCGGAGTGTGTCACCCCTTGGCAATGCAGATAGGCCAAGGCCTGTGCCAGGGGCGTCAGGACGGTCACTGTCTCGCCCACGCCAAGACTCCCCCTGCTGGACACCAACTGCCCAAGCGAGCCGCCAGGGGCGTAGTCCATGACCACGCCCAAGCCGCCGTCGACGGACTTTGCCAACTCAACAACGCCATGGACTTTGACGAGGTGCTCGTGGTCCAGCCTGGATAGAAGCCGCACCTCACGCAGCAGGGATGACTTGGCGTCGCGTGGATCCGCCGTCTCCGGTTTCCGGCCGAGGCATTTCACGGCGAAGCTTTTCCCCGACCGCTGTTCCGTTGCGAGCCACACCGTGGCTCTTCCGCCGCGGCCCAGTTCACGCACCGCAACAAAGCCCGGGATCACAGGTTCGGAAGGTTCGATCCCTTGGGAGGGCATGTCCCGCTCACGGTCCTGGGCACTCCCGCAGGTCGAAAAAGTCTCCATGCCTCAACAAATACCGGAAATCGCGGATTCCCGCAGAAGTTATCCACAGGCCAAGGACCGGAGCCCCGCAAGCAAGCCGAGTACGACTGAGAGCTTGGCCACAAAATCATGGCCTGCGCCCCGCGGGGTCTAAGCTTGTCCCCATGACTCTTGAGTTTTCACAGCTGGGTCTTGCCCCGGATTTCGTTGACTACATGCAGGGCTGGGATATCCAGCGCGAACTCCACAACAAGGTTGTTGCCGGCGACAAACCCAGCACCGTCTTGCTCCTTGAACATGCCGCGGTGTACACGGCAGGCAAGCTCACGGAGGACCACGAGCGCCCGTTTGACGGCACGCCGGTTGTTCCCGTGGACCGTGGCGGCAAATTGACCTGGCACGGACCCGGCCAGCTCATTGCCTACCCCATCCTCAAACTGAAGAACCGCGCCGGGATCCGTGACTACGTCGAGCGTCTCGAAGCCGTCATGATCGCGATCATGGAGGACTACGGAATCAAGGCCACGCGGGTCAAAGGGCGGGCGGGAGTCTGGGTCCTCGCGGACGACAAGGGTCCGGACCGCAAGATCGCCGCGATCGGTATCCGCGTCCTCGACGGCGTGACCATGCACGGCGTGGCCATCAACTGCAGCAATGACCTCGCTCCCTACGCACAGATCATCGCGTGCGGCATCACCGACGCGAGCGTCACCACCATGTCCATCGAGACCGGCAAGACCATCAACCCGGCCGACATTGCCGAGCGCTTCATCGAAGAGTTCCGCAAGCACGAAGAAGCACTCGTATCCAGCCCCGAAGGAGCACTCCAGTGACCCTGGCACCTGAAGGCCGTAAGCTGCTGCGCGTTGAACAGCGCAACAAAGCCGTCCCGGTCGAACGCAAGCCCGAGTGGATCAAGGCCAAGGTCCAGATGGGCCCGGAATTCG
>NZ_JAYKZI010000010.1:0-31294 GCF_036662515.1 Arthrobacter sp. S2(2024)
CTCCCTCGGGCACCAAACACCCGAGGAATTCGAGCAGGCATACTATGCTCGAGAAATCGGCTCGTTACCCGACGACGCCGCCAACAAACAGGCGGCATGATTCCCGGGACGGTTCATCTTGTGACGTATACGTCGCCAATACCTATGACGACGAGTAAAATCGTCTGCCCATAAGCTTTCGCTGAGAGTAGTGGCGGGTCGGATGAACCTTTGGTTCGGCGCCCTGGCATGAAGGGTTAAGGGATCATGCAATGTCTTGCATGTGCAGAGCCAGAGGAGCGTAGGCGAAGATTCCGCGCCGAACCCTCGCCGGTTCGTTCTGCCCTTTCGAATCCATCCCACCTTAATCGCTTACCCGCAGCGCCCGCATGACGCAGGGTTACTCTTTACGGCTCTAACATGAGTCCATATTGCCTCCGTAGGTTCGCCTATTGTAGGACTCTTCGTCTTACTGGTCCTACTAGAAGCACCAGCGCGCCGAGTAGCTTTTTGTTCATGATCTATCTCGAAAGCTTGTGTACCGAATACAGGAAGTTGAAAAACTATTGGCGGCGCCGGCGTGGAAGAACATCCGTTTTGATGCCTGCCGGCAAACGTTGTCTGCGTCGCGACGATACGCGTGCAGCGCGTGGCAGGGGTTGACTTGTGAGCAACCCCGTGGGTTGCGGGCGGCCATCCTCCCTGGCAGAGCTTTCTGAAAATGGAGCTACGCCGTCCGCGACCAAGATGGTCTCGTCTAAGCAGCCCTTCCATCCATAGCCTCTTCTGGTGCCCGGGCTTGCGAGTCGGAGGCACGGGCTTGGATCGTACTTCTCGACAGTACGTTCCGAATGGAAGCTGTAGACATCGGCATCACCCTTCATGGACGGGGAAAGCAAGTTCAGGGCGCGCCCCGCTGTTGCACCATGATGCAGGCCACAGTTTTTGTTTGTCAACATTGACAAGAACGTAAAGCGTCGAGGGTTTGGCTCGACGAGGGGCTTGCCCGCCCCGCCGACTAGCGCTGAACTGTCAGCGAGGGTGCAACTCGGAGCAGTGGCGGTCAGCCATTCCTGGGAGCGGCCAGGTCCGACTTTTGCCTGAGGGCATCAATCATGTCGAATGCAACTCGCCGAGCGCCCTCGCGCCGACTGGCGGGGAACGGCAGTCGACTAAGGGAGCTCCCGCCCATGACCATGCACAGTAGGCTGTAGGCGTATCTCTCAGCGACATCCTCTGCAACGCCGGGCGCCGTCGCCTCGATGGCCTGGACCAGGAGGCCTTCGAGGCGACCGTACGCTTCGTAGACCTTCCCCTGTAGTTGGGCATCCTGCGCGGCGCCGTTCAGGATTGCCTCGATGACGGGATCGTCCGCGTTAGCTTCCAGACGCGGTCCAAAAAGGTACTCCACGAGCGAATGCAGTGCCCTATCGGAGTCGCTGTTCTGGATCGCCGCCGCCGTGTCCTCTAGATACGGGGTAATGGTCGCTGCCCAAACAGCCTCGATGATGTCATCGCGATTTCCCAGGAAGTGACGAATATGTGAACGGCTGAGGCCTGACGCAGCAGCAATGCGTTCGAGCGTTGTGGACGGCAGCCCTACTTCGGCAATGCTCGCCGACGCGGCGCGAATGATTTGGAGGCGGCGCTCCGCTGCGATACTTGGTCGGCCCATCATCTACTCCTTCATACTCCGTGAGTTTTAGTCTATGCCCGCACCTCTTGCCATCTTTGTATTTATTGTCATACTGGACAATAAACATTTCAACAGGGTTGAGCGGGCTCGGCCGTCGAAGGAAGATACATGCCAGGAAATACTGACACACTCCCCGGCGAAGTTCCGGAGAGTGCAACGCAATACCAAGTCCCAATGCGGGACCGTGTCCTACTCGCCACGGATGTGTACCTGCCTGCCGACTGCGGCGGTGCCGTGCCTGCAATTCTCGTTCGACTGCCGTACGACAAGAACAGTCGGTATGTGTTCATGAAGGAGGTAGCCGAACGAGTTACTGCGGATGGTTACGTCCTCGTTGTGCAGGATGTGCGCGGGAAGTTCCGCTCCCAAGGGGTCGCCATCGGCCCACTAAGCGAAGCGAATGATGGGTTTGACACCCTCGAATGGATTGTCCGACAGTCCTGGTCCGACGGAGCCGTGGGAATGTTCGGTGACTCGTACTACGGCTTCACTCAATGGGCGGCAGTGAGTTCAGCGCATCCGGCACTCAGGGCAATCGTTCCGCGCGTCACTAGTGCCAGGTTGCCTTTGTTTGAATCGTCGAGAAGCGGTGTGGTTGGTGAGGTTGAATGGCTTAATTTCATTAAGTACATCGCAGAGTGTTGGTCAGGGCGGTATCTTCCCGAAGTGCAGTTCAACTGGGAGTTGACCCCGTTGACGGCGGTGTTCGAGGACATGTTCGAGAGGACAGGGCTGCGGGCGCCGTGGTACGACCTCATGGTGCCGAGGGTCCAGCCTGTTCCGGTATTTTCCAATGGTCACCCCTTCGACCAGAAACCTATTCCCGTCATGCACACTGTTGGTTGGTACGACAATGTGGCCAAATGGTCATTCCGCGATTACATGGAACTCAGCAGCCGACCGGACTGGGCCCCCCTGCAATACCTGTGGGCCGACTCCGTGGATCATGAGAACTATCATCTCTCCTTGGCTCCAATCGCCCCTGAAGATGACCACAATGTGGATGCTGCCGCATTGCAGCGCATGCTTGACCTTTATATCGAACCGGCGTTGAAGTTCTTTGATGTTTTTTTGAAACGGTCTGAACCTGTGGAAAGTCTGCCTCGGGTGCAGTGGCACTTGGGGCACGACACGTACCGGACTTCCGAGATTTGGCCTCCTCCAGAGGCGCAGACGAAACGCCTCTACATCGGAGACTTGGAATCAGCTGGCAGCACCACGGGCGGGGTTCTCAGCAGCAGTCCCCCAGTAGTCCGGCAACACGCGCCGTGGAAGTACGATCCATCGTCACTCATTCCGTCGGCCGTTGACAATTCCTTTGCGTTCCTCTTCGACTATCCAGACGAAAGCCATATCGACGAGCTCGCCGGCGTGATTCATTTCGATAGTGAAGCAACCGATGGAGATATCGACTTCGCTGGTCCCGTGAATCTTTGGCTTAGTGTCGTCTCCTCGGCGCCCACAACGGATGTCTACGCCAGACTCCTGGACGTCTCACCCGGCGGAGGAACGCGGATGATCGTTCGTGGCGAAGCAGTGCTGCATCAGCCCAACGCAGACGAATTAGTGATGATCGAGCTAGGACATGTGGGCTATCGGCTACAGCGTGGACACCGTCTTCGGTTGCGATTGACCAACAGCGATTATCCGGAATATCCGCCGAACTCGGGCAGCAGCGAGGACAGGTGGACAGCACAGGAACGACGCAGTAGCGTCCAGGAGCTGACCACTGGCTCCACGGCTCCGGCACATCTGGAGTTCCACGTACTCGAATAGGGCTGTCTCTCAACTGATCCTGTCGCTAAGCATTGAGGAGTTCCATGTCTCGGTCTACCGATTCATCATTTGACCCGAAGCTCTGGGCCGGCGATCTGGCAATCGCCAATGCGCGAGTCATCACGATGGACCGATCCCGCCCGGAGGCCGAGGCTACCCTGATCCAGAACGGTCGAATATCCGCCGTTGGAGACAGCGAGGAAATCCTTACCATGGTGGCCGGGGCCACCGAGATTGTGGATTGGCAGGCCATCGCCTGTTCGAACTGGCCGTCACTTCAACCGTTCTCGGCGGCCGAATCGTGCACGAGAACTAAATCCACACAAACCAAACCAACGCGAAAGGTCCGTTGTGTCTTCTAGCGGCACCACTGCTAATGGAAACGTCTCGTTCTGGTGGACACAACAAGGCTTCCCGCCTGAGCGGGAGGCACTCCCCGGGTCTCTGGAGGCCGACGTGTGCATCGTGGGCGCTGGTTACACAGGTCTCTGGACTGCGTACTATCTGAACCGCTCGATGCCGTCGCTGGATGTCGTCATTCAGGAATCCCGATTTGCGGGCTTCGGCGCTTCCGGGCGCAACGGAGGCTGGCTTACGAACTCCATCACCGGCGGACGGTCGCAATACCTCTCCGCTAGATCCCGGGCCGCCGTCGAGTCAATGCAGAAAATCATGAATGATGCCGTAGACGAGGTTGCCCGTGTTGCCGCACGGGAGAACTTCGACATTGACTTCCAGAAGGGTGGAGAACTGAACGTTGCATACAACCAGGCTCAGCTCAGTAGACTCCGCAATGCCGCTGAGTCAGAATCGCGATGGATTTCATCCGGCGCCCAGCGCCTAACCGCTGCGGAGACCATTGACCGAGTCGGGGTTGCCGGTGCTCTCGGAGGGCTTTGGCATCCACACTGCGCACGTATTAATCCCGTCAAATTGGTGCGTGGCCTGGCGGAATCCGTGGAAAAACTCGGCGTGAAAATCTATGAACGTACGCTGGTATCAGAGATACGGCCCCAAGAGGCTGTTTCAAACCTCGGAACTGTACGGGCCCCTGTCATTATTCGGGCCACCGAAGGATTTACATCGAACATCAAAAAAGAGCACCGCACTTGGCTGCCCATGAACTCTTCGCTGATTGTCACGGAGCCTTTGGCCTCCCAGTTCTGGGACAGCGTTGGCTGGCAGGAGGGGGACGCTCTTGGGGACTTCGCACATGTATATATGTATGCGCAACGGACTGCAGATGATCGCATAGCCCTGGGCGGCCGCGGCCTACCTTATCGCTTCTGATCCAAGACAGACATGGATGGCGCAACCCAGCAGCAAAGCATTTATCGTCTAAAGCAGATACTGACCCGCCTGTTTCCTGCCGCGGCTTCGACGCACGTCGAGCACGCTTGGGCAGGGGTCCTGGGCGTCCCCCGTGATTGGTCGGCGACCATCGGCTTCGAGTCCTCGTCGGGCTTGGGCTGGGCTGGCGGGTATGTGGGTACGGGCGTGGCAACCACGAATGTTGCAGGTCGAACGCTTGCGGACCTCGTAACTGGCAGGTCCACTGAATTGACCAATTTGCCATGGGTGGGTCACCGGGTACACAAGTGGGAGATAGAGCCCGTTCGCTGGTTGGCCGTGAGGGGCCTCTACGGAGCCTACAACGCAGCGGACCGACTGGAAGCAACCTCCAATCGAAAAACCACGCCAATCATTGCCCGCGCTGCCAACTTTGTGTCCGGGCGCTCATAATGGCTCTATCCGAGAAGACGTCACAGTGCTAGCCTGTTTATTGTCACTATAGACAATCAACTTGGAGGCCGCCAAAGTTTCGAGCAGTTCCAAGGGCGGGGCCGCAAGGAAGCGGTGGCCGAATCGGAGAATCATCAAGAGAAGGATCTCATTCAATGAAGACAACGACTGGGCTGGAACAACTTTCGGCGATTGAGCAGGCAGCCCTCGTTCGGGCGGGTGACGTGTCGGTTGTCGAACTTGTCTGCGCTCACCTGGACCGTATTGAACGATACGATCCGCGGGTCAATGCCATCGTCACGCTCGATGCCGACTCTGCCCTGCGGGCCGCGGTGGAAGCAGACCGGGTGCCCGCTGAGCAGCGCGGAGCTCTCCACGGCTTGCCCATCGCCATCAAGGCCGCCGACACCGCGAACATGCGCACCACGTATGGACACCCGAGTATTGCAAACAATATTCCGCCAAAGACTCCCTGCACGTCGAACGGATTAGGAATGCCGGGGCCATCGTGATTGGGAAAACAAATGTTTGTTGACCGCTGCTGGATCGGACACGAGGCTCCTCCGTATCGTGCTGGCATTTGATCAGCTGGCCGCGCTGGCGCCCAGCGACCCGCTTGCCGTATAGCATCCTTCTCCCGACGAGGCCCCGGAGGAGAACAAGTCGCCGCGTGGCCCGCCTATGGCGGCTGGGTGTCCCCTCTCTTCACCTCAAAGATGACGGATCGGCATCGACTTGAATCGCGGGCAGAACCATGAGCCTCGGGCAACATCCCCGTCCTCGGCCAGTAATTCCGCCGGTCCGTACCTCCGCCAGTGCATCGGCCATGTAAATGGCATACATCATGCTGGCTCCTCGTTCGAGGTTTACCCCCTCAGCAAAGCAGGAGACCATTCCCCCCAATTAGTGAAGGAAAGAACTTGTGAGCCCCGCCAAACCCACGTTTTTCGAAGAAGCCGAGCGCCTGGTTGATTCCCGTATTGTTGAGAAGTCGCTAAGCAGCACGGTAAGGTACCCGTTCTGGCTTGACAGCAGCGAAGCCCCCGAACCCCTCCCGCCCTTGGACGGACATGATCTCTGCGATCTGGCAGTCATCGGTGGCGGGTACACCGGTCTCTGGACCGCGCTGATCGCCAAGGAACAGCATCCCGAGCGGACTGTGGTCCTGCTCGAAGCATCCAGGGTGGGTGGAGAAGCGTCAGGGCGCAACGGAGGCTTCTGCGAAGCGAGCCTAGTGCACGGGGAATCCAATGGAGAGCTCCATCTTCCCGCCGAAAACGAAAAACTCACTCAACTCGGCCTCGAGAACCTGCAAGGTATCCTCAGCACTCTTGAGAAGTACGGCATAGATTGCGACCTTCAGTCCAGTGGGAGGTTGCAGGTTGCCACCGAAGAGCACCAAGTTCAGTGGCTGCGCGATGAAGCCAACGGCCCGCAGCACCGGTTCTACAGCAAGTCTGAACTGGGCGAACTGATAAAGTCCGATGCCTTCTTGGCGGGGCTCTGGACAAAAGGCGACACAGTTCTTGTCAACCCAGCCAAACTGGCCTGGGGCCTGCGCCGGGTTTGCCTGCAGCTGGGTGTCCGGATCTACGAATCAACACCGGCGCTCAAGCTAAAGGACCGTGGCATCACTGTCGAAATCATCACTCACTCCGGGGCGGTGACGGCCAACAAGGTGGCGTTGGCAACGAACGCCTTCCCGTCACTACTAAAACGCCACCGCTTTTACACGGTTCCGGTCTACGACTACGCGCTCGTAACGGAGCCTTTGACCGAACAGCAGCGACAGGCCATCGGCTGGACAGTCCCTCATGGCCTGTCAGATTTGAACAACAGGTTCCACTACGCTCGGCCAATCATCGACGACGATGGGCAATGGCGGATCCTCTACGGAGGATACGACGCCCTCTATCGGTTCGGCGGAAAAATTGATGCCGCGCATTACGACAGTGAGGCCACGTATCGGAAACTGGTTGCCCACTTCATCGCAACCTTTCCCGAACTATCCGATCTGAAATTTTCGCATGCGTGGGGCGGTGTCATCGACACCTGCAGCCGCTTTTTCGCCTTCTTCGACATATCCATGCGCGGAAAAGTCGCATACTGCGCGGGTTTCACGGGCCTCGGTGTTGCGGCAACGCGCTTCGGAGCCCGCGCTATGCTGGACCTGCTCTCCGGGCAAGAGACACAGATAACTATGTTAGAGATGGTACGCCGCAAACCCCTGCCCTTCCCGCCGGAACCGGTTGCTTGGCTGGGAGTAAAGGCTATGTCCGCTGCACTATTCCGAGCCGACAGACGCAAAGGTCGCCGTGGACCACTCCTACGGATTATGGATGCCATCGGCATGGGCTTCGACTCATGAGCATCGGAAATGAACCTGCCCTTCGCCAAGTGGATGCCCTTCAACTACTGCTGAATCCCGACGAGCACTCCGTTGCTCCGTTGGCCGCTGCCACAGCGACGGCCCCGATCGGCGAGTCCTTCGGCCTCGACTTGGGTGTCTGGGAAATGACAGCCGGAAGCATGGACGACTGTGAAGTGGACGAAAGTTTCATTGTCCTATCCGGCAGGGCGACCGTCCATGTCCATGAGGACAACGGTTTCCCGGCCACAGAAATTGAGCTTGGCCCCGGGACGGTCGCCCGCCTGTTCAAGGGGATGCGCACCACCTGGATCGCGCACACATCATTGCGGAAAATTTACCTCATGCCGCAAGGCAGGACGGAATAAAGAGCATGACCAACCTCGAGCACCAGTATGTGAACGGGCAGCCCAAAAGGGGCGGGGGAAAAGTTCACACTTTGGTCAACCCCGCCACCGGCCTGCCCATCGAAGAGATCGCCTATGCGACCGCCGATGACGTGGATGCTGCCGTTCAGGCAGCGGGCAAGGCCTTTCTTTCATGGTCACGTCTTACTCCCGCTACGCGCTCCGAACACCTCCACGCGTTGGCGAATCAGATGTCACTGAAGGTTCCCGTATTCGCGGCTTTGGAGACTAAGCAGACGGGCAAGACAATCCGGATGTCGACGGAATTTGATGTCCCCGGAAGCTTGGATAATATCCGTTTCTTTGCCGGTGCCGCGCGGAATCGTCAGGGTCTCGCTGCGGGCCAGTACATGGACGGAACTACATCCATGACCCGCCGCGAGGCGTTGGGCGTCATAGGATCCATAGCCCCGTGGAACTATCCACTGCAAATGGCGGTTTGGAAGATCCTGCCCGCCATTGCCGCCGGAAATACCATCGTGCTTAAACCCAGCGAACTCACCCCAGGCACCGCATGGCTCTTGGCAGACTGCGCAGCCGCGGCCGGACTTCCCGACGGTGTACTCAATGTCGTAGTAGGGTCAGGCCGCGAGACTGGTGAAGCGATCGTAAATCACAAGTCAGTGGCGATGGTCTCGTTCACCGGATCAACTGCCGTAGGTCGCCACATCATGGGCATGGCGTCGCAGTCGGCGAAGCGAGTCCACTTGGAGCTGGGGGGGAAGGCCCCCTTTGTTGTCTTCGACGATGCGGACATCGAAGCCGCTGCACGCGGCGCCGTCGCGGCGTCGACCATCAACGGCGGCCAGGACTGCACTGCAGCCACACGTGCCTACGTCCACGATTCCGTGTTTGATCACTTCACTGGTCGCGTTGCAGAACTAATGGACCGCATGATCGTTGGGGACCCGACCGATCCCTCTACGGACATGGGTTCACTAATATCTGTAAACCACCGGGACCGCGTTGCTGGCTTCGTCGACCGGGCCCGCCAGACCGGAGCTACTGTCCTATCCGGAGGCTACAAACCTGAACTTGAGGGAGCCTTCTACCGTCCCACGCTTATCGTCGGTGCACCTCAGAACAGCGAAGCGGTGCAGGATGAAATCTTCGGGCCGGTCCTGACCGCACTCCGCTTCTCGAACGACACCGAAGCCATCTCGTTGGCCAACGACACCGAGTATGGATTGGCAGCATCCGCCTGGACTTCTGACGTTGACAGAGCGATGCGAGCTTCGGATGAGATAGAGGCGGGGTGCGTGTGGATCAATGATCACATTCCGCTTGTCTCCGACATGCCACACGGTGGTGTTAAGGCATCCGGCTTTGGCAAAGACATGAGTATCTACGCGTTGGAGGAATATACCAGCGTCAAGCACGTGATGATCAATCACGACAAACGTCCCAGTAAAGCCTGGCACGGCACCGTTTTCAAGGAAAACAGGCCTCCCAGCGAACGCCAGTAGGAACTCGCAGATGACCAACCAGTGCAGACCGTGAAAACAGATGGCCTGCGTGTTTCTGGAACTCAGCGGACGTCCGCACGGCGAAAAAACTAAGCCCTATGAATGCCGGCGAAGTACTGAGCACTCACCGGCGCGCGGCCCGGCGTCGCAAGTTGTACTGCAGATTTCCGGGCAGGGACCAGTCTCAACCAAGGGGCGGCCAGGCCTAGCCGTGGCCGCTCGAATCCATTTGCTGGGCCCAGCCGAAATCAGGCGACCTGGTTGGTGGCCGAGCTATCGGCTCCTTCGCAGATGCTAGCCCACTCCCCCTTCATCAAGGATCTAAATGAGCACAATTCACAGCACGATCAGCAATATGACGGCGGGGCCAACCGAATGCAGCAAAATTAATGCCAGCGATTCCTTTGTCCCAAGGCGGAACCGGGGGGTCGGCCCCTCAGCGGAGGCTGGTCCCGCCAGGAGCAAGGGAACTCTTACTGATTGTCAACCCTTGGATGACTGGAACCTGCTTGTTGGCAGGCGCATCGAGATCTACCTAAACGATCATCTGGTCAGGGTGGGAGTCGTTGATGATGCCATGCCGGACTCAAGCATTCTTTGGCTGGCGGCGGAGGGCAACCATCCTCGCGAACTGTTTGAGTGGGCAGAAGGTTACGTGGCGAGGCCAAGCTTCCAAGCCTCGCTTGCCTTGGTGTAAGTCGAAAGTCCATAGCGTGTGTTTCCGACTACTTTCAGCCAACTCAGCCCTGCAAGATTTGTACTTTCCATGGCTCGAGTGGCTGCTGGGAGCAGCCATCCAATACGCACCAACCCATTTCTGAGGAGGAATTAATGGGCAATCCTGTACCCTGGGTTGATTATCAAGCCGCCCGCGTACCACACAAGACTGCCTTGTGCGACCTGAGGGTGGGACGGTCCACCACATATGCCGCATTATTGGACCACACAAGCCGCTTGGCAGGATATCTGTCAAGGAATGGAGTCAGTAAGGGCGACCGTGTAGCCGTTTTGGCGCAAAACAACTCACGGGTATTTGAAGCGCTCTACGCCTGCGCCCGAATCGGCGCAATTATGGTCCCATTGAACTGGCGACTTTCGCCCCATGAGCTACGAGTAATTCTGGATGACTTCCAACCAGTACTCTTCATCCACGATGAAGCAAATGGCGGCCTTATATCTGATCTGCTCGAAACCGACCACACCGTGGACCGCTTGAGTTGGGGCTCTGGCCAGGATGACCACTACGACGAGATAGTGGCCACTTCTGCTCCCTCATCACGCCGCGAGGACCTCATTGACGATGACCCGTGGGTGATCATATACACCTCCGGTACAACCGGAGTACCCAAGGGCGCCGTCCATACTTTCCGAAGCGTTCGGGCCAACATCGAAAACTCAGCATTCGCCGGTGCGGTCAACAGCCAGACAGTGGCGCTGACGGTGCTGCCAACATTCCACGTAGCAGGACTGCATATTTACGCGAATGCAGCCCTCATGCACGGCGGCACAACTTTGATCATGCAGACGTTTGATGTCCGGCGGACATTGGAGCTTTTTCAAGATCAGGACATGGGCGTCACTCATTTTTGCGGAGTCCCCGCCAACTTCCAATTCATGGCCTCCTCCGAGCGTTTTGAGGACGCGAAGCTGCTGCCCATCAACGCTACAGTAGGAGGGTCCCCTGTTCCCCCGGCGATGATTGAACAGTGGCGAGAACGCGGTGTCAATGTCATGCCAATCTATGGTGCTACAGAAGCCGGATCCTCGTTGCTGGCGATGCCGCCACGCGGACGCGACGGTCCGTCCGCGGTTGGCGTCCCGGTCATGCATGCCGAAGCCAGCATCCGGGACGCCGACGGCGTCCCTCTGGCCGCGGGCTCCGTGGGCGAGCTCTGGATTCGCGGGCCTATGGTCATGCAGGGCTACTGGAACAAGAAAGCGGAGTCGCTCGCTGCTATCGGCCCTGATGGATGGCTGCGCACGGGTGATGCGGCCAGCCGCGACGACGATGGCATATTCCATATTGTGGACCGGTGGAAGGACATGTATATCGCAGGAGGCGAAAACGTCTACCCGGCAGAGGTCGAGAACGTGCTGTATCAGCATCCTGCCGTGGTTCTGGCAGCGGTAGTAGGTCAGCCGGACGTTAAATGGGGAGAGGTTGGAAGGGCTTTTGTTGTCCTGAACACAACGTCTTGCTCACCTTAGGACCTTCGCTCGTGGTGCCGGGAAAGGTTGGCGCCGTACAAGATCCCGTTTCTCGTTGACATCGTTGATGATCTACCGCGAAATGCGACTGGAAAGATCATGAAGAACGAATTGCGCCGCAAGGTTTCAGGCTGATGGCGGTCTCTTTGCTCGACGACCTCGTGCAAGACTGGGCCGATGAAACGGCAACCTTGGAATCATTGCTGAATTCTGTGGAACCATCAGACTGGGACATGGCGACGCCTGCTCACGGCTGGCGTATAGGGCACCAGATTGCCCATCTCGCGTGGACCGACGAGATGCTCGTCTTGGCTCTTTCCGCGCCGGAAAAGTTCGCTGCCCTCCGCAGGCTGGTTCTGCTTGACGGGGAGGGAGCTGTCGATGCGGCGGCACGTGCCGGCGCCGCCGTCCCACCCGCGCAGATTAAACGCCGCTGGATCGATTACCAGCAGCGCGCCACGGCACTTGTGCGAGACACGGACCCTTCATTGCGCGTACCTTGGTTTGGGCCAGCAATGGGTTTGTCGTCGGCCGTGAGCGCCAGAATCATGGAGACTTTTGCCCATGGCCAAGACATTCGGGACGCCCTTGGAGTGGGAGCTTGCCCGTCGCGGCGACTACGCCATGTTGCCTATCTGGCAGTTGCGGCCCGCTCGTATAGTTTCCAGATTAATGGTCTTCGCCTTCCCACCCAAGACGTCCGCGTCGAACTCTCCTACCAGGACGAGATGTGGGCTTGGGGCGGAGAGGAGGCTAAGGAGCGGGTCAGCGGACCCGCTCTGGACTTCGCCTTGCTGGCTACACGCCGGCGGCACGTTGAGGATGTCTCGGTCAGTGCGGTCGGGCCAATCGCCGAGGTCTGGCTAAGCGTAATCCAGGGATACGCCGGTCCCCCGGGCAAGGGACGTAATCCGCTTGCCAACCATTCACCGCATTGAGGTAGGTGCCAACGGGCGAAACCCGAAGCTCATCTGGCAGGGGCATTCGCAACAAATGAGAAAGTCCCCTGAAGGCCCAGTGAGACTTTGCCACGCTCCGGCTGCTTCGTGCCGCGCCCTAGAAAGTTGAGGATGCCCGACCAGGCAACAGAGTGGCCGGGCACCCTCGGCTAGGGACCTGTAACTTGGGCCGCCGGATTACTTGCCGATCGCATTGCCCGATCAACATCATGGTCGGACGCCTCGTCGGCTGGTCGGTGCGACCGATATTCCAGCTGCCCTCCGATCCAAACTTCCTGGACGACACTGTCACGCAAAGCATCGTTGCTATCGAAGACACCACCATCCAGAATTACAAGGTCGGCGAGGAACCCGACGGCGATACGCCCAGTGCTGTCGGCCCGTCCATTAACGAACGCAGATCCGGTCGTGTATGCGGTCATCATTGTGATCGAATCCAACCGGTCATCCTCTGCCAGCTTTGTGCGCCCTTCTGGATCGATGAAATAGCCGCTGGCGTTACGGATACACACCAATGGATCCGGCGTGGTGACCGGCCAGTCACTCCCCGCAGCCAGGTTGCCGCCTGCTGCATGGATTCGGCCAAAAGGATACTCAAGGTCCTCAGGATGGTCCACACTGGTGGATTCATGGAGGTGGTCGTGAAGAACCGGGGTCCCCAGCCAGAATCCTTGGACGTTTGCTGTAACTCCCAGCTGCGCAAAGCGTCGAAAGTCGGCCTCGGAGACCACAAAAAGGTGTGCGATGTGATGGTGTCGGGGCTTGGTTCCATTCTTCTTGATGGCTTCTTCCACCGCGTCTAGGATCCAGTGGGTAGTCGCGTCGCCGTAGGAGTGATAGTGGACGCTGAAACCGTCAGCGTCGAGGGCAACCGTCGCCTCTTGAATTGCCGCTGAATCCATAAATAGCAGATCAGCCCCATCAACCATCATCTTCACGGTGTCAGCAATAATGCGGTGAGGCCCAGCTACGCTCTCCAACTGTTTGCGACGTTCCAGGAGTTCGGGTATTTGCTCCACGCCTCGACGCTGATCCCACCAGAGTGCCGTTGTCAGGCGCAGCTTGAGACCACCGTTCTTGAGCAGCTCACGGTAGGCCTCATGGAGGTCCGGCATGCCGAGTCCGTCGCCGACCAGCGCATCCTGCACCGAGGTGATACCCATCCGGATAACGTGGTCCTGCGCGCGAAGAATCGCATCCATTCTGTCCTGCGTGCTGAGCTCCGGCATGCCAGCGCGAATGGCGGTGATGGATTCTTCCTCGACCATACCCGTGGGAAATCCGTCTTTATCCCTCCGGAAGAACCCACGTTCGGGGTCTGCGGTATCCTCGTCCACTGCCGAAGCCTTCAGCGCGGCAGTGCTGACCCACGCACCGTGGCGATCGAAAGAACTGAAGAAAGCCGGTCGGCCCCCCACAAGTTCGTCAAGCTTCCGGCGGTTTGGCCCTTCGGGATAGGGGAAAACTCTCCTGTCCCAACCTCCTCCGGTAACCCACGGAAGATCCGGGTTCTCATCGCTGTATGCGGCGATCACAGCGTACACTTCCTCCGCGGTTTTAAGACCGGCAAGATTGCAGGTAAGCAGATCGTCGCCGCCGGCTCCCATGTGTATGTGGGCATCCTGGAATCCCGGCATGAGCAACTTGCCGCTGATGTCATGAATCTCCGCGTCATTGAGCTCGAGTTGGCCAGTTGGGGCAACGCGAGCGATCCGCCCACCCTCCACCAAAACGTCTAGGGCACGCGGAGCGGAGTAGCCCGCTGTCCACACTTTCCCTCCGATGAACGCGGTCCTTCGCGAGGATTGATTGGTCATATGATTGGGTCCTTTCTGCCATTTCAATTGTCAGGAATGAGTTTGAGCTGACACCAGCGACGTATATTTGGACGGTGCACGCATGGTCGATGTAGTCTGCAGATCGTCTCAGTACCCTCGGGACAGACCAACAACAGGTCCCCGGAGCCGGGCACAGACAGGAAACGCTGCTGCAACCAATGCAAAAGCCGAGCCCAGAAGGTACGAACCAAGCGCTCCCTCTGACTCACTGGCTATTCCGGCAAGGCTGGTTCCTAATGCGGCTCCGGCCAAGCTTGAGGTGGTGACCCAGCCGAAGGCTTCTGCAGCCTTGTGACTGTCGATGCTCAAGGAAACCATCAGGTATAGGGTTGCCAGAGCCGGCGCAAATCCAAGCCCGGATACGAACAACGCCAATGCCACAAGCGGAAGCCAGGAGAAAATTCCTGCAAGTGCCGTGCCCATGGCAGTCGCCAGTAGAGCAAGAATTAGTCCGACGATTCCCAGCTGGCGTTGGCCAAAAACGAGCCCACCTACCAATGAAGCAACGCATGAGATCGCGATCGCCACACCGGCAGTGACCCCGTGTCCCTCATATGCCGACACTATGCCCAACTCCATGGACATGAACGACGCCATTAGCGCGCTGCTGGACGCCATGCAGACAAGCAAGTTCCCATTGGTGAGAACGCCACCGAAACGTCCGGCGCTTCGGGGCAGGGTTGCCGCGCCAAGCTTAGGACTTGAAATGAACCAGAGGGTACCGAGAAATGACACGGCACCGGAAACCAGAAGAGGTGTACTGGGGCTTATCGCCGCCGCCAACACTGCCGCAATAAGGGGGCCCGACGCAAAAATCAGTTCTTGGGCGGTGGTATCGAGAGCAAAGAGGGCCGGTAGCGACGACTGGTTCACGAGACGGGGATAAAGTGCCCTTACGACGGGCATCAAGGGTGGGACCGTGGCTCCTGTGGCGAAGCCCAGGGCAACAAGCAACCAGGCTTCTGCGGGCATCAGAGCTAGGAGAACCAGGGCCGCTGCGTTGAGCACAGCTGCAGTGATAAGCGTTTTTCGTATGCCGATACGCCCGGACAGCCTGCTCGTCAAAGGAATGAAGATGGCCTCACCGATGCTCAATGCCGACACGACGGCGCCGGCAACTGCATAGGATCCTGTCAAATTGTGAACATGCAACACGATCGCAAGGGCCAGCATGCCAGAAGGCAACCGAGCTGTTAGCTGGGAACTGGTGATCCGCAGGACCCCCGGTTCCTGAAGAAGCTTCAGATAGCTCCCCATGCTTCCCTTCTTTCGACATGTGTTGCAGTTTCCGTCGCCGCATCGCTGCTCCGTGCCCAAATGAACGCGAACCTGACATGCCAACGCTTCCATACCGGCGGATCGAGACGAGTCCAGCGCCCGCAGTTGTTTGATGGTAGAAAGCAACCGGATAGGTTGCCGATCCCTATGGGTCCACCTGGAACACGCTAGCTGCGTCGAGCTACTCAGGCAGCGCGGGCCTGTCCTACGAAGGTCTTCCTGGCCGCGTGGTTCAGAAGTCGCCACCCTGTCCTCCCGATCTTCGGCCAACCGCATTGGAGCAACCCTATGGCCAATTTTATTTATTGTCAATACTGACAATAAATAAAATTGGCTCCAGCTGTTGCTGGTGCTGGGGTAACGTCCTGCCAAGTGGACGGCATGCAGACTGCATGGCCGTCCGACTACCATTCCATGGCGCGACGCCAATGAAGCGAGGAAGTTTCTCTGTGATGACGCACTAATGTCCGCGGCTTAGCCCGGGGAACCGTATCTCATCGCCCCCGATGTCTGGTTTGTATCACCTCACACCCTACTAACAGTGAGTTATGAGGTCAGGATCTTCTCGTTCTCACCGAGAGTCCTGGGGTTCGGGAAGAATGCCGCCATTTTTGCCCACGTGCCGAGATCTGCAATGCATGCCAGATCCAGACTCTCGGCTGGGGTTGTCGCGTAGGCGTGATCATTGTCTTGCAGCCCCCGACTCATATTCTCGGACGGGGTCGAGCCTGGTGACTTCCAATCATGGCCCGGTACTCCTGAAGGTGTCTTCAGGGGCAATCTAGGTGTGGTTAGGTTCTGGGTATGGGCCTTGAGCTGACGGGTGAGCTGCTTGATTCGTGGACGCTGGTTGATGACGATGTGGCATTGATGGCCCGGAAGTCAGGAGCGACTCGGCCGGGTTTGCTGTGTTGCTGAAGTTCTTCCAGCAACATGCCAGGTTTCCGGTCGGGCCTTCTGATCTTCCACTCGGAGCTTTGAACTATGTTGCGGCACAGATTTCTGTTCCTATCGATGCGCTGGGTCCTTATTGGGGTGGTCGGTCAATCAAGTACCACCGGGCCGAGATCAGGTCCCATTTTGGATTCCGTGAGTTCACCTCCGTTGATGAGGCCCGGCTGGCTGGGTGGTTGGCGGAGAGGGTGTGCCCGTCGGAGGTTCGTGAGTCTGCGCTTGTGGAGGCTCTGCTCTCCCGGTGCCGTCAGGAGCGGATTGAGCCGCCGGGGCGTGCGGGCAGGATTGTTGGTGCTGGCAGGGCGTTGTTTGAAAAGCGCCTGTGTGCTGATGTTGTCAAGGTTTTGGGGCAGGACGGTGCGGCTGGTCTGGAGGCTCTCGTCGCTGATGGAACAGCGGGTTCTCTGTTGTCGGTGTTGAAGGCTGATCCGGGCCCGGCTGGTTTGGAATCGTTGCTGGCGGAGGTGGAGAAGGTTTCAGCAGCCCAGGGTCTTGCTCTTCCTTCTGGTTTGTTCGCCGGGGTGTCGGAGAAGGTCGTGAGTGCGTGGCGGGCGAGGGCGGCGCGGATGTATCCATCGGATTTCCATGACGCGCCGGCGCCGGTGCGCTTGACGCTCTTGGCGGCGTTGTGTCATCAACGTACGGCGGAGATCGCTGACAGCCTGGTCGATCTGTTGCTGGTCCTGGTGTTGAAGATCAATACCAGCGCGGTGAGGAAGGTCGAGAAGGAGCTGACCGAGGATCTGCAAAGGGTCCGTGGGAAGACGGCGTTGCTGTTCAAACTCGCCGAGACAGCGGTTGCATGCCCTGATGAGACGGTCCGGGAGGCCGTGTTCCCGGTGGTGAGTGAAAAGACCCTGCGGGAACTGGTCCGGGAGGCAAAGGCCAACGAGACGGTGTTCCAGGGCAAGGTCCGCACTGTGTTGCGGGGGTCGTATTCGAATCATTACCGGCGGATGTTGCCGGCGCTGCTGTCGGTGTTGCGGTTCCGGTGCCATAACACGGCGTTCCGTCCCATCATGGATGCCATCGCGTTGCTGGAACGGTACGCGGTTGCTGGAAGTAAGAGCCAGTTGTTCGCCCCCGGGGAGGTGGTCCCGGTGGCGGGGGTGGTGCCTAGGTCCTGGGAGGGTGCTGTCCGGGACGAGAAGGGCAGGATTGAGCGGATCCCGTACGAGCTTTGCCTGCTCGTGTCCCTACGGGACGGGTTGCGCCGTCGTGAGGTTTTCGTGGACGGGGCCGGGAAGTGGCGGGATCCGGAAGAGGACCTTCCCCAGGACTTCGATGCTTCCCGTGAGCTCCACTATGAGGCTTTGCGGAAACCGAGGGACCCGGCGAAGTTCATTTTTGATCTTCAGTCCAGAATGCGGAGGTCACTGGAGCATCTGGATAACGAGTTTGTACGGAACTTCCGCGTAGTGGTGGCCTTCGGGTTCCAGGACCCACACCCTGCTGATATCGCGTGGATCCCGTCGGATGATGAATTGGGCCATGTTGTCTCGCCGGGCGATCCAAGGCTTCAAGGCGTTCGCGAAGTAGTGGACATGATCGATGACGAAGCCGGTGCGTCTCAGGGTACGGCGGAAGACCGGGAGAAAGTCCACCAGAAAGGCCGTCTGGTTTGTCGCGAGGGATGGTTGGCCGGCGGCGCCGACCCCGGCAGCCCACTTCCCGGCCGGGGTCTGGCCCAAGGTGCTGTGCATGGTGCCATGGTAGGAGGCGCCGGCAAGTGCCAGCCATCTCTCCAGCTCAGGCAGCGTCAGCGCGGCCATCTTTTCCGAGTCATATGTTCGACGCCCTGCCGGGTTGGAGAAAGTTGTTCCTGGAAGCTCATGGATCTGGTTCATCATCGTGCCGATCACGCGTTCAACGATGCCACCGTAGTGTGGTTGTCCCTTCGGCCGGTACGCCAGCCGAATACCGTGCTGCTCAGATCCGCGGCGCAAGGCCTCACTCTTGAACTCTGCCGCGTTATCGAGGAACAACGATTTCGGGATGCCGCTCATCGGCCACTCTGCCTCGACGCCAAGCCTTTCGAGCCATGGTCGTTTGTCCGCGGCGGCGTGGGCAAGGCACAGCCCCACGGACACCGAGGACGGCGGTTCCAAGGTGACGACCATACCGACGAGCGTACGGCTGTACACATCGATCGCTACGGTCAGATACGGGCGGCCGATCGATCGACGTTCGCGCTCGTCCACGATGTTCACGTCAATGACCGTGTGGTCGATCTGCACCTGCTCCAGGATTGAACTGATCACTGGCACATCACCGCCAGCGGACTGCAACGGCCTCACGGCGTCCGCGCCCTGCCTGCGCCGGCCAACCTCAACGGGATTGAGCATCGAAATGCGCCGGACCACCGCGTTCCTACTCGGGACTTTGAATCCGCGCGTGACACACGCTCGGGCGATCTCGCGGTGGAGCACCGCGACGCTCCGCTTCTGACGTGTCAGAAACCGCCTGCGGATTAGGTCTCGAATGATTTCATCGACAGGCCCAGGCAGACGGTTCCCGCCCTTGCCGCCGGTTGAATGGTGGACCGCTAGATCAGTAACAAGCCCAGAGCCTTTGCGGTACCTGCCCACGAGCACGTAAATCTGACGCCGGGACACACCGAGTTCCACAGCGGCCCTGTCAGCGGCCGCGATCCCTGTCACGGTCCTCGCTGCCAATGGTCCGATCACTGCTGCCCGACCTCGGGTCTGTTCCCATTCGGCATCGGACGTCGTCAGCTGTCCCCCTGCAACAATGCGAACCGAATCGGCGCCCATGCCTGCCTCCTTTGGGAACAGGAGTACCGAACAAAAGCGACCTTAGTGCAGAGAAGTACCGCTCAGCCAGTGTTCACATGGCATCAGCACAACCCGAAATCGCGGGAGGGTTTGCGGAGGGGAGAACGAACCGAAATGTAGTTTGCGCAGAGGACTTCTGACACTTCCTTGTCCGCACTCACCTGCACAACCCGCGAAATCACGGGACAGTTTGTGCAGTTAGCTTCGGACAATGACACAGCTTCCGGCGAATAGCAGCAACATGGCTGGTCCTCGGAATAGAGCCTTCGGTAAATGCCGGTCCGCGTCTTCGGTGACGTTCTGCCCCCGTTCCCCGTTGTCCTCCGATCCCGGTCGTCCATGGCCATGTTTTTCTGCGGGGGACGCCGCTACCGACAGTGCCGGGTTGGGACTACTCTGTGCCCACGATGTTTGAGGGTGTGCCGGCTGCGTTGCGTCCTCCCGTGGCTCTCGCCCTGGCGAAGGCTGTGGAGTCGATTCCGCGCGCGGATGCGCTGCCGGGCGGCTCGGTGTACGAGATGAAGTTTGATGGCTTCCGCGCGGTTTGTTTGGTCGGTGCAGACGAGGTGTCGTTGATGTCCCGGCAAAACAAGGACTTGAGCAGGTACTTCCCGGATCTCGTGGCGGCGGCCGCGGAGCAGATCCCGCCGGGTTGTATTGTCGATGGTGAGGCGGTCATCTGGTCAGGGGGCCGGCTGGATTTCAATGCGCTGCAGCGGCGCATGGTCACGTCCAAGGCGGCTCTGCCTTCACTGGTGCTGGAGCTCCCGGCCTCGTTCGTGGCGTTCGATGTGCTCGCCGTTGCGGGGCACGACACGCGGATGGCGCCGTTTTCGGAGCGCCGTGCGCTGCTCGAGGAGCTGGCGCGGGACTGGGTCGCTCCGTTGAATCTCTCCCCGGTGACCGGGGACCGGGAAGTGGCCGTGTCCTGGTTCGAGGAGATGACGTCTAGCGGCATTGAAGGCCTGGTCTGCAAGGGCGCTTCCCAGCTGTACGTGGGCGGCAAGAGGCAGTGGCTTAAGGTGAAGAGCCGTCGGTCCGTGGACGTCGTGTGCGCGGCGGTCATCGGCCCGCGCGCACAACCGACCGCCGCGGTAGTCGGTCTTCCGGTTGGTGGGCGGCTGCGGATTGTCGGCCGCTCCACTCCCCTGGCGGCGCATGCCGGCAGATCCCTTGCCATGCATTTGCGGGCGCCTCGCAGAGATCATCCGTGGCCGGAAGAGATCACTGAGATGATGTTGGACAGATTCAGCAGGGAACGGGGCACGGTGCTTCTGACGCTGGTGGAGCCTCTCGTCGTGGAAGTCTCGGCAGACGTGGCGTGGTCGGGCGGCTCGTTCCGCCATCCGGTGCGCCTCCTGCGGGTCCGACCCGAGTTGCATCCGGCAGCTGTTCTGTTTCCGGACCACCTGCCCCAATAAGTCGGTTCCGAGCGGCTCGCCCGGGACCCAGTGGCGCCGGACCTTTTCTGTCGATGATCTGCATCTCGTTGTCCACGGTGGCATGCCGTATGGCCAACGATCTGTAGGCATCGTTTGCCCAAGAACCATGACCAAGGACTGGGAGCCAAGGGGCTGTCAATCCGACGCCGCACCCGCGCTAAAAGAGCGCACCCGATGCTGGCGCTCACAGGTGCCGTTTTTAGGAGGCGACTACCAGGTCGGCAAATGACTCCTCGATCCGATCGAGGGCTGTTCGGAGTGCACCGAGGCTTACTGCAGATGTCCCGAGATCAGAAGCCAGAAGCCGGGTTTTCGGGGGAACCCTGAGGGTGACGAATTCGGAGAGCATCGGCAGCAGCAGGTCCCCGGCGTTGGCGAGGGTTCCTCCGATGACGATGGCTTCGGGGGCAAGGAGCCACACCATGGCGCCGATTCCGGGCGCCATGAGGCGGGCGTAGTTCCGGATCTGATCGAGGGCGTCGGGGTCGTTGTTGCGGGCTGATTCGACGATTGACGCTGCTTTGGCAGCGCGGACCAGGTCGGGGCTGCCGAGGTGGGAGATTGGATTCTCGGCTATGGCTTGCCGCTCGAACGCGTCTGCCCAGAGTACTTCCCCTGCTCGCCCGTCGACGCCGCGGTGGATCGTCCCGTCGATGACGATGCCGACGCCCACCCATGGACCGTACGTGTAGTAGCACGCGAAGTTCTGGCAGCCTGCTGCAGCCCCGCGCCAGGCCTCACCGATCGCGGCGAGCTTTGCGTCGTTCTCGATGAATATCGGGCAGGGGAACTCCGAGCGAAGCTTGCCCGCCAGGTCGTAAAGGCCGATGTCCAGGCCTGTGGAGAGACTGTGTCCGAGCAATGGCCCGATATCGACTGATCCGTTGTCATGGACCACGCCGGAGGCTGCGATGACGACGGCGCCGACACGTTCACGGCCGATGCCGATGTTCGCGAAGGCTTGCCGTGCGAGCCCACGCGCTGCGCTCATGCGGGTCTCAAGCCCTGCCTTCGCGGAGACGATTTCAGACCAGCGGCCAAGGCTGGTCCCGTACAGGTCGCACACGGAGAGTTCGACCTGGTCCCGGGCAAAGTAAATGGAGAGGGCGACTTTCGCACTCGCGACGAAGGCGAAGCTTCGTGCCGGACGTCCGGCACTGGCTGTGCCTGACGGGCGGCGCTCCACCGCCCACTGAAGGTCTACGAACGAAGCGATGATCTTCTCTACGGTGCGCCGGGACAGGCCGGTGGCATGGGTGAGCTGGCCGAGAGTCAGGTCCCTGCCCTGGTGAAGGGCTCGGAGCGTGGCCGCAGTATTGTGGCGGCGCATGCCCTCGAGATCTATGCCGTTCGCGGCCGGCTCATCCATGTCGTCTTCTCTTTTCTAGCTCAGGCCTTCGACTACTGCCTTGCCTGCCCGCATGGCTGCGAGCGGATTGGCTGCGGCGTCCAGTTCAATCAGAATCGTATCCGAGCCAGGGGTGCGGGCCATTGCAGCTCCCCAGCCCTTCCAGTCGACCACGCCGTCGCCAAGCGCGCACATGAACGGCTGCTGCCGTTCGTACACTGTCTCGTCGATGACAAGTTCTGCCTCCATCGGTCCGACGGCGTCCTTCCAGTGAGCCAGGACGATGCGGCTTGCGTGCCGCTCGGCAACCTGGACGGGGTCGCCGCCCCCGAGGGTGATGTGGCATGAGTCGGGGCAGAAGTACACGTATCTCGGGTCTGTAAGCCCGAGGAAGAGATCGATGTCCCGCTCGTACCAGAGCGTCGAGTTGGACTCGGTGTGGAAAGCGGTACGGATGCCGTGGCGGAGGGTCGCCTCGCCCACGCGGTGGGCGATGTCGGCCATGCGCTGCATGTAAGGCGCATCAACGAAGAACGCCGGTCGCTCGCCCAGGGTTTTTCGCATGGGTAGGCCGGCGACGAGGACGCTTCCGCCGGCGCGGGCGATGAAGTCGGCCCGTTCTTCGGCCTCGGCGACGATTGCATCAATGTCCTGAGCAAACCGCCAGTCATGGTCCGAGCCCGCCCAGAAGGCGCTTGTGACTTCCATGCCGCGCTTATCGAGTTCGGCTTTGAATGCCTCCACGGAACCGAAGGCGTCGATGGCGGAAGTGGGGTCCGCGGGCGGGAAGGTGAGTTCTATCGCGGTGAATCCGGCGGCACCGAGAGTGTCGAGGATGGTTGTCCACAGCTCCAATGGGGCGACACGGCGAAGCTCGAGAAGCTCCTCGTTGGTCGAGAGGCCCCAGAAGCGCGGGTCGTAGAAGGTGATGAGGTCGACGCCGAATTTCGGTGCAGGTGTGGTGGTCATGCCTTGGTCCTTTCGGAAATCTCGCGGCCTACGGCGGGCCGCTCACAGGTTGTGGAAAGCCGCACGACGGTTGCCGTGTCGGAGGAGGTCTGGACGGCTTGGAGTACCTCCAGCACGTGCGCGGCCAGACGGTCGCTCGCCCGGTGGGGAGCTCCCTCGATCGCGCCCACGAGATCGGCAACGCCTGTCCCGCGAAGGCGCTGGAGGAACCCGTCCTCGATCGGCCCGCTGGGTGGGAGCACCGGATCAAGGGTTCTCCACTGCGTCTGACCGTTGGGCCGGAAGCGCACATCCCCGTCGAGAAGGTCGGGATTGGGCACACTGAGTGTTCCCTCCGTCCCGTAGACCTCGATGTGCGGCAAATCGGTTTCCCACACGTCGAAGCTCATCATCAGTGTGGCGATCGCTCCGGAGCGGAATTCCAGTGAGCCGCTCATGTGTGTCGGGGTCGTGACATCGATGCTCTCGACCCGACGGTCCGGTGCCGTCACGGACCTCGGGGATGCCCCGATCCGGGTGAACCCGGACACGGACTCCACCGGGCCCAGCAGGTTCACCAGGGATGCGATGTAGTAAGGCCCGAGGTCAAGTGCGGGGCCGCCGCCTGGCTGGAACAGGAAAGTCGGGTCCGGGTGCCAAAGCTCGGCCTTGGAGTGCCGCACCACGGCGATCGCGCCGATGGGTTCACCGATCAGGCCGGAGTCCAGGGCCGCCCGGGCCGTCTGGCCGGCGCTTCCGAGGAACGTATCCGGTGCTGAGCCGAGCATGACGCTCTGCTCCTCGGCGATCTCGATGAGGCGAAGGGCATCCTCGAGGACCGGGGCCATCGGCTTCTCCACGTAGACGTGTTTCCTGGCTCGCATCGCGGCGGCGCTGACGGCGAAGTGGGCGTTGGGCGGGGTGATGTTCACGATCAGATCGATGTCCGGGTCGGCCAGCATTGAGTCCGGCGACTCGTGCACGGCTATCCCGTACTGCGTGGCGAGCGATTCAGCGAGTTCTCTGCGCAGGTCGGTGCAGGCCACCACCTCGAGCTCCTGGAAGCGCGCCAATCCGGTCAAGTAGCGGGAGGCGATGTTCCCGCATCCGATGATGCCGACCCGGTAACGGCTGGGCTGTCCTGTCACGTCTATCTCCATTGGTAGTTGGATGTGCGACCAAGCATTGCACATATACAGGAGACTGTCACATAATTTTTTTGGCCATTTTTCATCCATTACCGTCAGGGTCTTCCCTATTCTGCGATTCTCTCGCATAATGGTGTGATCCAGATCCCATTGGGACGATCAAGACAGGAAGGCGTGTATCCAATCATGCTGAACTCATCTCCGAAGGCCCGCGCACGGGTCCTCGCACTCGGGGCCGCGGCACTGGCCTCCGCCCTGGTGCTATCCGGTTGCGGACGCTCATCGGACACCGCAGCGGCCAGCACGGTCACGGTCGACGACAAACCAGCCACGGGCACGGTCAATTTCTGGGCTGGCGGCGACGACGGCGCCAAGCTCCCGCAGCTCGTCAAAGCCTTCGAGCAGGCCAATCCGGGTGTGACCGTCAAGGTCACCCAGATTCCTTCTGACCAGTTCGACACGAAGCTTCAAACCGCGATCTCGGCCGGCACGGTGCCCGACATGGTCTACCTCTACAGCCAGACCCAGACGACTATGCTCTCCACGGGTGCCTTTGCCCCCGTGCCGGCCGGCCTGGTGAACACGGCCGACTTCTTCCCATCCTTAGAGAAGGCCACGCTGGTCGGAGCAGTCCCCCACGCCATCCCGTGGTACGCATATGCCAACGTCCTTTACTACAGCAAGGATCTGGCCGACAAGGCCGGGCTCCAGGCCCCGACGTCCTGGTCCAGCTTCCAGTCGTTCCTTGACGGTCTCCAGAAGGCCGGCGCGACGAAAGCGATCGGGATGGACATCGGGTACGACACCTACTCCGCCCAGGCCCTCGATTCGTACGTGCGTCAAGCCGGTGGGCAACTGATCAGCGGCGACGGCACGAAATGGACGATCAACGACCCAAAGGCTGTCGAGGCCGCCGGCTTCTGGGGTTCGATGTTCAGCAGGGGCTACGCGAGCCCGGACTCCCCGACTTTCGTGGACACCGTGTCATCCTTCACCACGCACAAGATCGGCTCGGTTGTCAGCGGTCCGTGGTTCCCGGGCTGGCTTGACTCGGCCAACGGCACCGGATGGTCTGCGCAGCACCTGGGAGTCGCCCCCGTCCCCGCGGGCCCGGGAGGGAGCATTTCGTCTCTCGGCGGGGGCAGCCTGGCTGTCCTCAAGGATGCGAAGAATGCCGACGCGGCATGGAAGCTCGCCCGCTGGATGAGCACGCCGCAGGCTCAGGTTCAGTGGTACGGCATTTTTGGTAACCTGCCGGCAAACAAGAGCGCATGGAACGACCAGTCCATCGCCGGAAACCCGCTCCTGGGGCCCGTGAAGACCGCCATGGACACCGCAGCTCTGGCCCCGGCCGTGCCGACGTGGAGCCAGGTCGGCACAATCATCGGAAAGCAGCTGGAAAGAGTCGCCCGCGGCCAGGCCAGCGCGCAGACCGCGCTGGACGAAGCCCAACGGCAGGCCGATGCGATTGGCACAGGGGCCGGCAAATGACCACCGCTACCGCGACCGCGACCGTGCGGGATGTGAAACCCCCGCCGGCACGGCGTTCCACACCCCGCAGTGACCGCGCAGCATATCTTTTCCTCGCCCCCTTCCTGCTGGTCTTCACGGTCTTCACCTTCGTCCCCGCCCTGATGGCCCTGGCCTATTCATTCACCGACATCAAAGCCGGCGACCTCCGGCACCCCTACTCGGTGGACTTCGTCGGCCTGCAGACGTTCGCGACCGCCCTCGGTAGTCCCGAATTCCAGCGCTCAGTGCTGAACACCGGTACGTTTGTCGTCGTCGGCGTCCCGTTGACAATCGCCATCGGCCTGGCACTGGCGGTAGCGCTGAACAACGGCATCAACCGGTTAAAAACATTCTTCCGGGCCGCGCTCTACGCCCCCGTGGTGACCAACGTCGTTGCGGTCGCCGTCATCTGGCAGTACGCCTTCACCCCGAGCGGACCGGTGAACTCGCTACTATCCGCGGCAGGGATCAACGGTCCGAACTGGCTGGGCGACCCGAACTGGGCCATGCCCACGGTGATCGCGATGGGCATCTGGCGCAACGCCGGGACCTGCATGGTTCTCTTCCTCGCAGGACTCCAGTCTCTCCCCACGGATGTCTACGAAGCCGCCGCGCTCGATGGCGCAGGGGCATGGCGCCGCTTCCGCCTGATCACGCTCCCGATGCTTCGCCCCACAACGCTGCTGGTAACCGTACTCGTCACCGTCTTCTACATGAACGTGTTCGACGAGCCGTTCCTGCTGACGAAGGGCGGACCACTCGGCTCCACAGAAACGATCGCACTGTGGGTCTTCCAGCAGTTCGGCTTCGGCAACATCGGCCCATCCATGGCGGGATCGTACGTGCTCCTTCTGCTGATCGCCGTGGTGAGCTTTGTCCAGTTCCGACTATTCAGGACCAAAGAATGATTACCGCACGTCTCTCCCGTCCACTCGTCTACACGATCCTCACCGTCGTCACTGGGGTGTCGCTTCTTCCCTTCGCGTGGGTGGTCTTCGGAGCGTTCAAGGACACCGGCGAGATCCTGCACGATCCCGGTGCGTGGCTCCCCAAGAGCTTCGGCAACCTGAACAACTTCGTTGTTCTCTTCACAGAGAAGGACTTCCTCGTCTACTTCGTGAACAGCCTGGTCGTTGCAGCGGTGGTTGTTATCGCAAACGTCACACTCAGCTCGATGGCCGGATATGCGTTGAGCAAGCTGCGCTTCCGCGGCAAGAAGCTCGTCTTCGGCGCTGTCATGGCCAGTCTCATGATCCCCGTTACGGCGCTTTTCGTTCCCCAGTTCAGCGTCATCGTGCAGCTGGGGCTGGCCGACTCGCTCGGGGGGATCATCGCACCCATGGTCGTTCTGCCCCTCGGGATCTTCATCATGCAGCAGTTTGCCTCTGCGGTCCCGGAAGAACTCATCGAGGCGGCACGGCTCGACGGGGCCGGGGAATTCCGCGTCTTCGCGCAGGTCTTCGTCCCTTTACTCGGACCTGCCACAGCCGCCGTGAGCATCCTCACCTTCCTCGCAGCGTGGAACAACTTCCTCTGGCCCTTGGTGGTCGCCCAGTCGGAATCCAACTACACCCTCCCCGTGGGACTGGCGGTCGCATCACAGGGTTCCAACATGACTGAATACGGCGTCCTCCTCGCAGGCGCTCTGGTGCTCCTTCTCCCTGTCCTGGTGCTCTACATGTTCCTCCAACGGCACTTCATCCAGGGAATCGCCGCAACCGGTCTCCGCTGATTCGCCGGACCCTTCCGGTAACAGTGCCGGCGCACCCGTAAAGCGGGACGCCGTTTGAAGTGACGCAACAGCATCATCAGCCAGAAATTTCAGGCCAAGAATGCCGGTGCACGCCACTGCCGGCTGCCAGCCAGGACCCTGTTGGGACGCTCAGCTTGGGCCTTCCAAGCTGGGCGTCCCGTTCATATGCCGGGGTGGTGCGCAGCCACCACACCGCACCAATCCAGACCATCAAGAGCCATCGACTTCTCCATTCGAACAAGCCACCTCTCGGCCTTGGAATCGGGACACGATCAACGAAAACAAAAGTTCATGCAGCCGGATAAAGATATTCGAAGCCCAACGAAAGAGGTTGAATCATATGAAAGGAACGGCTCCGTTCTTCACGCCGACCGGGATCCCACGCAACGGGGTGCACGCATGAGGACTACCGACAGACGCGGCACCCCGCTCGGTGTTGCAGCGATCGGTTACGCGTTCATGGGCAAGGCCCATTCGAATGCGTGGCGGAACGTGGCCAGTTTCTTCGATGTTCCGGCTTTCGAGCAGAAAGTGCTCGTGGGCCGGGACGCGGAACAGGTCGCCGAGGCCGCGGCGAAGTACGGGTGGAGCGAGTCCGCCACGGACTGGCGCCAGGTGATCGAACGCGACGACATCCACGTCGTGGATATCTGCGCTCCGGGCTGGATGCACGCCGAAATCGCCATCGCGGCGCTGGAAGCGGGCAAGCACGTGCTCGTGGAGAAGCCCCTCGCGAACACCCTCGCCGAGGCCGAAGCCATGACGGATGCCGCGCGTGCCGCCCGCGCGCGCGGCATCCAGTCCATGATCGGCTTCAACTACCGCCGGGTACCGGCCCTGGCCCTCGCGAAGGAACTGATCGCCGAGGGCCGGCTGGGCACGGTACGGCACGTCCGAGCCGCCTACCTGCAGGACTGGCTCTCCGATGCAGAGTCACCGATGACGTGGCGTTTGCGGAAGGAAACGGCCGGGTCCGGGGCCTTGGGCGACATTGCCTCCCATGCCATCGACCAGATCCAACACCTCACGGGTGAGAACGTCACAGAAGCGACCGGCACGCTGCGCACCTTCGTGACGGAGCGGCCCGGACCCGGCGGCATCGAGACGGTCACGGTCGATGACGCGGCATGGGCGACCCTCGGGCTGACCGGTGAGATCAGTGCCTCGGTGGAGGCATCGCGAGTTGCGACGGGGCAGAAGAACAGCCTGCAGATTGAGATCTACGGTTCCAAGGGAACGCTCTTGTTCGACCTCGAAAACTTGAACGAACTCGGCTTCCTGGACGCAACCCTTCCGATCCGGGAGCAGGGCTTCCGCCGGATCCTGGTCAACGAACCCGAACACCCCTACATGGACGCCTGGTGGCCGCAGGGCCACGTCATCGGCTGGGAACACACCTTCACCCACCAGATCCGGGACTTCCTCACCGCCATCGACGCCCGGACCGCTCCGGCGCCCTCCTTCGAGGACGGGCTGCGGATCCAGCGCGTGCTGGCTGCCATCGAAGCCTCGGCCAACGACCGGAGCAGGATCATCGCGGTCGCACCGTCCACCCCGGCGTTGAAAGCAGGTGCCTGAGATGCCCCGCCCGTACACCCTGTTCACCGGCCAGTGGGCCGACCTGCCCTTCGAGGAAGTCGCCAAGCTCGCCTCCGGCTGGGGCTATGACGGCCTGGAAATCGCCGTGTCCGGGGACCACCTGGACGCCTGGCGCTGGGACGAACCCGGCTACGCCGAGTCCAAACTCGCCATCCTGGACAAATACAACCTCAAGGTCTGGGCCATCTCCAACCACCTCAAGGGCCAGGCCGTGTGCGATGACCCCATCGACTTCCGCCACCAGGCGATCGTCGGGGCCAAGGTCTGGGGCGACGGGGACCCCGAAGGCGTCCGCCAGCGCGCCGCCGAGGAAATGAAACACACCGCCCGCCTCGCCAAGGCGCTCGGGGTGGACACCGTCGTCGGGTTCACCGGCTCCTCCATCTGGCAATACGTCGCGATGTTCCCGCCCGTCCCCGAGAAAGTCATCGAGGCCGGCTACCAGGACTTCGCCGACCGCTGGAACCCCATCCTAGACGTCTTCGACGAATGCGGGGTCCGCTTCGCCCACGAAGTCCACCCCTCCGAGATCGCCTACGACTACTGGACCACCGTCCGGACCCTGGAAGCGATCGGGCACCGCGAAGCGTTCGGGCTGAACTGGGACCCCTCCCACTTCATGTGGCAAGGCATCGACCCCGTGTCCTTCATCTGGGACTTCAAGGACCGGATCTACCACGTGGACTGCAAGGACACCAAGCTGCGCCCGACCGGCCGGAACACGGTCCTGGGCTCCCACCTGCCCTGGGGCGACCCACGCCGCGGCTGGGACTTCGTCTCCGCCGGACGCGGCGACGTCCCCTGGGAATCCTCCTTCCGGGCCCTCGCCGCCATCGGCTACACCGGCCCGATCAGCATCGAATGGGAAGACGCCGGCATGGACCGTCTCCACGGCGCCCCCGAAGCCCTCGCCAACCTCAAGAAGTTCGACTTCCCGACGTCGTGGACCTCCTTCGACGCCGCCTTCAGCCAGGACTGACCGCGGGGACAGCCGGTGCATCCAAAACGATCGGGAAGCTTAGGCAGCGGCTTCCATCCGAGGCCTGTAGCGCCAAGAATATCTACGGTTCCGAATAACGGACTCCACCAGGAGCGCGCCCGGAGCTGGACCCCGCCGATGTCCCGTTTCCCGACCATCTGACCCCCTAGGCCTGTCTCCGGATCTGGGTGGACCGCAGCGGCGCGCCCGGGTTCCGGGGGCTCGCCGGGTCTTTTCTGTGCATGGTCGGGCGCTGGTTGTCCACAGACGGTGGCTGGTTGGCCCGTGTGGTTGTGGGTATCGGGTGCGCAACGCATCGGGGCTGCGACGGCGGTCCGTTGGGTGTCGTTCCTGGCTTCTAGGATGGTTTCCCCACTGGGTGAGGGGAAGGGGAAGCATGGAGGATGGACGGCGGCCGCGGGCCAGTGCCTGGCAGATCGCCGGCGTCTGGATCTCGGCTGCGGCGTTGCTGTTGACGGCGGCAAGGATGGGTCTGGATCTGTGGCAGATAACCGGTCATTGACCAGGGCTGGTTGGTGGTTAAGCAACCAGGGGCGGCCATGTGCCGGCCCCTGGGGTTTTCCCTCTGCAAAAGGAAATCTGCGGGCAAGTCTAGCGGGTCCCTGCCGGGAGGAGGCGCAGGACATGGTGTCCGCTCCAGCACATGATCGCTGCGAGCAGGAACCAGGGGCCATGGAAGAAGGCACCGAAGACCGCGAGCGAGGCGAACATTGCGTAGACGAAGGCCGACGGGCTGAGCCTACGGGTGAAAGCAGCCTGGGCGGCGAAGGCCATGACGGTAATCATGGCCGCTGGTGCGAGCCTGCCGGCAGGGTCGGCGGCGATGGCCGCGAGACCGGCCCCGACGGCGATGGCTGTTGTGAGCAGGGCGAGGAGCTTGCTGATCCGGATGATGTCCATGGGGGCATCCTTTCTTAAGGGCCGGACATTATTGAAGCGCGGCACCGGGGGTGCCGGTGCCTGGTGGTGGCGTTGAACGGCGGGCCGCCGCTGGTGACCAGCTGCGGTTGGTTCGCCCTGGAGCGGCGGCCCGCCCGACATTTCACGGTTCCGGGCCTGCGGGTGGTGTGGCCGGGG
>NZ_JAYKZI010000010.1:31408-130905 GCF_036662515.1 Arthrobacter sp. S2(2024)
CCCGACATTTCACGGTTCCGGGCCTGCGGGTGGTGTGGCCGGGGGGCCGTGCCGGGCGGTGGGGTTCCGCCCGGCACGCCGGTGTTATTCCGCCGTTTCCTCGCTGGTTTCGGAGGGGGCGTGCTTGTCGAGGATGATCTGTTCGACCTCGGCGGGGGTGTATCCCCATGCCACGAGCTGGCCGAGGTAGTCGGCGTGCCGCTCGCTGGCCGAGCGCCACGAGTCCTTGACGATCGTCTTCTCGTACCCGGCGCAGACGAGCGCGATCAGGGAGATCTCGGGCCGCGTTGTCGACTTGGCGACGTGGTCCCGGAGCGGGTTCCACGCCCAGCGGTCGCTGTCTTCGAACTTGGCTCCGATCATTTCGGCGGCCACCTTGCCGTCGTAGCCGCTGGCAGTTTCGGGGTGGTGGGTGATCGCGTGGACGGTGAAGTACTGCCATCCCTTCGGTACGGTCTCGCGGGCAAGGAGTGTCTTGACCCAGTCGCGGCGCACGGTCGTCGCTTCTCTGCACTTTTCAAGTGCAGACGACTTACGAGGGCGACGCTCGGTTGCGCTAGTCCTTTGTCAACGTTTGGGCGCCGGAATTCCAACCGTAACAGCAACCGCAATTGAAACAACGCTGGATGTGCCCGCGGACAGCCGGATTACAATCCACGGCCATTGCGCTGGCCGTCCCCCAGACGGGCATGGGCGGTGGCGGCCGATCCAATGCACTGGTTCACCAAGAGTCCTGGTGGGAGACACAGCCAGCCACGTCTCTGGAACCGTATTCCTCCGCGTCCCAGTTCTGCCCGCCAGCGCCCTCCCGGCTCGCCTCATGCCGGGTACTTCAGGCCGGCCGCCTGAGTCCTGAGCAGCCACTGCTCCCTACTGATTTTGAGTTCGTGTCCACGGGCCTTTTCGATCAGCATCCGGGGGTCGTTTCCGTCGGCCGTGAGCCAGGCCATGGAGGAGTCGTGGCTTGCTGTCTCGACGCAGCCTTCCCGCACTTTGCAGCCTTCGTGCCACAGTTCCACATTCGTGCCGCGAAGCAGGCACCATTCATCGAATATTGTTCCGCTCAACTTGCTGGACCTATCGGCTAAGAAGTCGTTATCTATGGTGAATTCGGTTTCTCCGTGCCACGCGACGCGGAGAAGAGGCTTGTAGGAAGGCGGACGGGCACCCGTTTCTTTCCCGGGTGCCCGTCCGCGTTCAAAGACCGTGGTCCTTTAGGGTGAAAGCTGTTCGAGGACGCGTTCCTTGGTTTCGAGGGCAAAGATTGCCACTACGGCCGCTGCGATGAGGGCGACGACTCCGAAGATGGCGAATACGGAGGCCAACCCGAAGGTGATGAGCGTACCGACGATGACCGGTCCCGCCATGGATGCCAGCCGGAGCCACGCGGTTGCCGTGCCAACGCCCAGTGCCCTGATTCGTGTTGGGTACAGCTCCGGGGTGTAGAGGTAGAGGCCAATGGCAACGGCGGCGGCGAAGAAGTAGGCGCCACTGCCGTAGATGAGAACATCCGCAGGGGTTTTGGCTCCTGTGAGCGTCAGAATGCCGAGGAATACGGCGGTCCCGGTAAGGGCGAAAGCGAACCATTTCCGGCGTCCCACGTAGTCGATGGTGAAGGCGCAGACGGCGGCTCCGACGAAGCCGATGGCGTTGCTGATCAGTCCGTAGCGCAGTGATTCTTCCAGCGGGAGATTGAAGACCGTCTTGTACAGGGTGGGCAGCCAGGTTCCGATGCCGTAGTAGACAAGATAGGCAGCGAACCACATGATCCAGACGACTAGGGTGCGCCTCAGGTAAGGGTGGCGGAACAGCTCGGCCCAAGTGGTCTTCTTATCCTGCACGGGAACGATCAGGGACTGGGCGGGTTCAGGGAGTGGCTGGCCGGTGGCTTTCTCGACTTTGCTCTCGATCAGGCTCATTGACTTGTCGGCGCGCTGGTGGCGTCCCTTGCTGGCCAGCCAGCGCGGGGATTCAGGCAGCCAGGTGCGGATGGCGTAAACCATGAGGATGGGTGCTGCTCCGATGATGAACATGTAGTGCCAGCCCAGGTTGGGAACGATCCAGAGGCCGACGGTGCCGGCGGCAACAACGCCAACGGAGAAGATCAGTTCGTAGACGAGGACGAACTTCCCGCGGCCGTGGGCCTTGGTCATCTCGCTGATGTAGACGGCGGCGATGGGGACCTGCCCGCCGAGACCGAGTCCCTGGATGGTGCGGAAGATCAGCAGGGATTCGAAGTTCCAGGCGAAGGAGCAGAGGATGCTCACGATCGCGAACGTGATGATGGAGGCGACCATGGCCGGGATGCGTCCGTAGCGTTCCGCAATCCACGAGAAGAATAGTGCGCCGACGAGCTGGCCGAGATAGCCCACCGAGATCAGCAGGCCGACCTGGGCGCCGTTGATGCCCCAGGCTGTCACGAGTACTGGAAGAACCTGGGCAATGGTCAGTGCGTCGAACGCATCGAAGAAGGTGGCGGTGCCAATAAGGACACGGGCCTTGACCTGCCATTTGGACAGCGGCAGGCGTTCGAGCCGGCTGGTCACGTCTTGTACGGAGCCTGGCCCGACGGATGGTGGTTGTAGGGTTTGGGGGGTAGAGTCCACGTCAAATCTCCACTCTGAGTTTGAGGGTTGGGGTTTGGTTGATGGTCCCGGCGTTGATGCTGGCTGGCATGAACGACGCCGGGACTGTCGGGGGTTTAGAAGACGCCCGTGCGGACCTCGAACTTGCTGGGCTTGCCCAAGGTCGGTTTTCCGGCTTTCGCCCACTCGGCGACCCACTTGATCATGGTCTCGACCGGGACGTTCGGGTTTCCGAGGATCCCGGCCGCTTCGTCGCAGTTGACGGCGAGGCAGTCCGTTTCGGTGCCGGAGAACGTCGGTGTGAGGCCGAAGATCTCACCGAAGCGGTTGGCGATGTGGCGCACGCTCACGAGCTCGGGGCCGCCGATGTTGATCGGTGACGTCGGGGTGTCGGTGTGGCGGAGCAGGCGGGCGAACTGGTTGATGGCGTCGCCTTGCCACAGGATGTTCACGGTTCCGGTTTCCAGGGGGATGGTCTTGCCGTCAAGGACCCACTGGGCGATTTCCTGCAGCACGCCGTAGCGCATGTCGATGGCGTAGACGAAACGGACGTTGCGGCCCGGGGAGTTGTGCAGCTTTGAGTAGTACTCGAAGATGCGTTCCCGGCCCACGACGGAGTTGGCGTACTCGCCCGGGCGTGCCAGCGGCGGGGTCTTTTCGGTGACACCGCCCTGCAGCGGGTTGCTCCATGGGTAGACATGGATCGTGGACAGGGCCACGATCCGGGAGCCGGCGTAGGCTTCGGCCACGATCGCCGGTGCGATGGTGTTCATTGCCCAGAGGAAGTCTTCGCGGCCTTTGAAGTCGAACTTCAGGCCGGCCATGTAGATGACGTTCTCTGTCTTGGGGAGCTTGTTGACGCCTTCGCGGTCCAGCAGGTCGCACGGGATGGTCTCCACACCCCATGCTTCGAGGTGCTCGCGGGATCCGGCTTCGGAGAAGCGCGAGACGGCGATGACGCGCTTGTCGGGGGCGGCACGCTTGATGAGGCGGGCGAGGGTGACGCCCATCTTGCCGGCGGCGCCGAGGATGGTGACGTCGCCAGGGACTTCGGCGAGGTCGTGGATGAGCTCCTGTGACGGAGTGGACATGAAGTCTTCCAGGTGCTCGACGTCGCGGAAGTACTCGGGGAAATCGGCGACTTTGAGGTAGTCGGTGTTCATGCTGAATCGCTTTCTAGTTGTTGCTGACGGTGACGAGCGGTGCGGGGTTGAGCCACCGCTGAAGGTTTTCTTTGACGAATTCGTCGTCGTTCATTTCCGGATGCTGGCGATAGACACGGTCGATCTCGTCCAGCTGGCCCGGGCTGAGGACTTCGTCCGGGTCAAGGCACCAGGTGCCCTTCAGTAGCCCCTGCCGGCGCAGGACTTCCATGCAGCCCGGGATGCAGCCGCGGAAATCATTCAGTGCATCGTAGATGGCACCGTTGCAGTCGGTGACGACCGAGTCCAGTGCGAGCATTTCGGCTGGGACGGCGGCGCCGTCGGGCAGTTCGTGGATCCGCTGCAGCAGGGCAACGGCCTCCCGCGTCCAGACGCTCCAGTGGCCCAGGAGGCCCCCTCGGATGCGGACCGTGACCTCTTCGCCTCCGCGGTTGATTGTGTAAGGGGCGAGCAGATCCAGGACGATGTGGTCGTCGTTGCCGGTGTACAGGGTGACCCGGTCTTCCGCGCGGGCATCGACAACCGCTCGGACGATGTCCAGCGTGCGGTAACGGTTGAACGGCGCCATTTTGATGGCGATCACGTTCTCGATGGCCGCAAACTCCCGCCAGAAACCGTACGACAAGTGGAATCCACCGACCTCGGGCAGCAGGGAGAACCCGATGACGGGCATGATCTGGGCGATCTCCCGGCAATGTTTCAGGATGTCCGCTTCGGACCTTCCTTTGAGGGCTGCGAGGTTCAGGAGGACCGCGTGATAGCCGAGGTGCTTCGCCATCTCCGCTTCGAAGACTGCCTGCTGCGTCGTTCCCGTGACACCGGCGATGAGGGCAAACGGCCGTCCCGTCCAGGAACGCGCCGTCTCGGCGGCGAGCTTCAGAACCGGCTCGTAGAGACCGTGCTGGCGGATGGCGAACTGTGTGGTGTGCACGCCAATTGCGATTCCGTCGGCTCCTGCGTCGATGTAGTAGCGCGTCAATGCGCTTTGCCGCACAGGGTCCAGCCTGCGCGTTGCGTCCAATGCCAGCGGGTGCGCCGGCAGCACCGCTCCGGCGCGAATAACGTCTCCGACCGCGCTGGGAACAGGACTGTTTTGTGGATTCATTGATACCTCTCCTTTGGGGCGTACTTCGAGTGAACCACATCACCCCGGGGTTGCACAACCGGTTGTGCAAGGGTAATTTTGAATGTGTTGAATCGGTTCTGTCGGAGCAAGGAAGCCAGGCAAGGCCGCTCGACGACATCTCAATCGCCCGCAATTCCTTCCATGCGGACGAGTGCCACCGCAGATAGGAACCCCCACAATGTTGTCCGGAATCCGTGTACTGAGCTTCACCCATTTCCTGCAAGGCCCTTCCGCGAGCCAAATGCTCGGAGACCTCGGAGCAGAGGTGATCAAGATTGAACCCCCAACGGGTGCTTTCGAACGCTCCTGGTCAGGCCCGGACGCTTATCTGGACGAAACCAGCGTGTTCTTCCTGCTGGCCAACCGGAACGTCTCCAGCTTGTCCATCGATCTGAAAGCCCCGGAATCCAGGGAAGTGCTGGACGACCTGGTGGCCACCGCCGATGTACTGGTTGAAAGCTTCCGGCCCGGTGCCATGGACCGGCTGGGGCTCGGCTACGAACGGCTGAAGGAAATCAATCCGCGATTGATCTACTGCTCGCTCTCGGGATACGGGTCCGATGGCCCGTACCGGGACCGTCCCGGCCAGGACATCCTGCTGCAGTCGCTGTCGGGACTCGCCGCAGCGACCGGACAGGCCGACGCGCCGCCGACTCCCACAGGCGCGTCCCTGGTTGACCAGCATGGCGCCGTGCTGGGTGCCTTCGGCATCCTGGCTGCCCTGCAGGGACGCGAACGCACCGGAACCGGGTGCAGGGTGGAAAGCAACCTTCTCAATGCGGCGCTGGATCTGCAGATCGAACCCTTGGGCTACTACCTGAACGGTTTCAAGGGGGACCGGAGCTCCGCCGGTGTGTCCTCCCGGTACTACAAGGCCCCGTACGGGGTCTTCGAAACCCGCGACGGCCACCTCTGCCTGTCCATCAACTCCTTGGCAACCCTCGGCGAAGTCTTCAACGACCCGTGGTTCCAAACTGTCGGCGACGACGAGTCCTACACACGCCGTGACGAGGTCAACAAGCGCATCACCGCGCACCTCGGCGACCGCGACAACCATACTTGGGAAGAGATTTTCGCCGTGCACAAGGTCTGGTTCGCCCCGGTCAATGAGTACGCCGACGTGGTTGCTGATCCACAGGTGGAATACAACGAAACGTTCCTCACGTTCTCCCACCCGCAGGCGGGCGACGTCAAGGTCCTGGGCCACCCGATCAAGTACGACGGCAAGAGGCCGGGACTGCGGACGGTCCCGCCCGGCTTGGGCGCCGACACCCGGGCCATTCTCCGGACCCTGCAGTACGACGACGTCAAGATCGACGGGCTTCTCGCCTCCGGGGCGGTGCGCCATGACCACTGAACCCACCGTCCTGGCCACGACCGAGAACGGCGTCCTGTACCTGACACTCAATCGTGAGAGAAAGTACAACGCGGTCGATTCCTCCGTCATCACCGGCATCAGCGAGGCAGTGGCGAAGGCCAACGCCTCGAACGACGTAGGCGCCATCGTCATCACCGGCAACGGCAAGGCCTTTTGCGCCGGTGCAGACATCAGCAACTACCATGAGGCCGACCCCGACATCCTCAAAGACTTCACCGCCTCGGCCAACGCACTCAGCAAGATCATCGAACGGTCCCGGATCCCCGTCATTGCTGCCATCAACGGTGTCGCCCTCGGCGGCGGATTCGAGATCGCCCTCAGCTGCGACATCCTGCTTGCCTCAACCGCTGCCTCGTTTGGCCTGCCCGAGATCAGCCTGGGGCTCATCCCCGGCTGGGGCGGAACCCAACGGATCACCAAGCTCCTCGGCCGGCACCGCGCCACCGAAATGATCATGCTCGCCACCCGCCTTTCCGCTGAGGAAGCCCGCTCACTCGGGATCATCTCCAGCATCCACGAACCCGACGAACTCCTCGACGCCGCAGGGGCACTTGCCAAACGCCTGGCCGCCGGTCCGCGGGAGGCCATCGCAGCCGCCAAACAGGCCATCGCCGAGGTGGCACGACTCCCCCGCGGCGGCTTCGAGACAGAACAGGAACTCCTCGACTCCCTGTTCCGGACAGCCGACGGCATCGAGGGCGTCCGCGCCTTCGTGAACAAGCGCAAACCCGAATTCGGAAAGGGCCGCGAACAGGCCGAAACCGCAGGAATTGGAAAGTGAGCCTCATGCTGATCGACCACTCCACCCCCGGGCTCGAATCCTGGCGGCTTGATGCCATTTACGCAGGAAAGGAGGAGCTCCCTGTCCTAGCCGACGTCGATGTCGTCGTCGTCGGGGGCGGCGCAGCAGGAGTCGCGGCAGCAACCACGGCTGCCGAAGCAGGCAAGAGTGTCGTCCTCGTCGAAAAGTACGGTTTCGCCGGCGGCGCAGCCGTCGCCGGCATGTCCGGAACCATCTGCGGCCTTTACGCCGCCTCCGACAAGTCCGGATCCCCCGAGCAGGTCGTCTTCGGTTTCACCGAACGCTTCAGACGAGCACTGCATGACAAGGGGGGCCTCACAGCCCCGCAAAAGTACGGCAAGACCTGGACTGTCGCACATGATCCTTTCGTCTGGCGCGACGTCGCCGACGACTTCTTAGCCGCTGCCGGGGTCCGAACCATATTTCACGCTGCTGTGGTAGGCGTGACGATGGACGGGGCCAGCCATACGGGCGTCGTCGTCGAATCGAACGCCGGACGTGCCCTCATCAAGGCCCGGCGGACTATCGATGCCTCCGGTGACGCAGCCGTCATTGCACGCGCCGGCCACCGCTACCGGTTCGGCCAGGACGGGCGTATTCAAAACCCCACCACGTTCTTCCGGATCGCCGGCGTTGACGTGGACGCGTTCGTCGCCGGATACGGGCCGGACAGCATCTCCCCTGTCTGGGTCAGCGAGCTGATCACCCAGCAGCGCGAGGCAGGCGCGGACCTGCCCCGCCAGAAAATCTTCGTCTTCACCACCCCGAACGAGGGGGAACTGCTTGTGAACGCGACCAGGCTCACCGGCTCTGACGGCCGGGCATTGAACGTGATTGATCCGGAAGACTTCACTCTGGCCGAGATCAACGGCCGGCGCCAGGTCCGTTCGTACGCCAAGTTCATCCGGGAAAATCTGCCTGGTTGCGGGGACGCCTATGTCATGGACACCGGAGTCGAAGCAGGCATCCGGCAAACCCGCAGCATCGAAGGGCTGGCCACGCTGGAAAACGAAGCAGTCGTCGAAGGCAGGAAGACTGCAGACAGTATTTGCCGCTCACCGTGGCCCATTGAGCTGCACGACGGCGACAAGCCACGCCTGCAATGGCTTCTCGACGACTATTACGACGTCCCGTACCTGTCCCTGGTCCCGGTCACCGGCAGCAACATCATCGTCGCCGGCAGGTGCCTCAGCGCCCGGCACGAAGCATTGGCATCCGCCAGGGTCACCGCCCAGTGCTTCGAGTATGGGCACGCGGCCGGCGCCGCAACGATCATCTCCCTGGAGCAGGACAAACAATTCGCTAACCTCGACGTTCAGCAGGTCAGGGCAGCCATGCGTACCCAAGGCAGCAATATCTAGCAAAATGGACAAAGGAAGGGCACATGGTAGTTTCTAGAACTGTGGGAACACTACAGGACGTCGCCGCGGCCGCCGGCGTCTCGAAGTCCGTCGCGTCAAGGGTGCTCAACGACGACACGACCTCACGGATCAGCGAGACCACCCGAGCGAAGGTCAAAGCCATCGCCGCTGAACTCAGCTATGTGCCCAACCACCGCTCCCGGGCACTACGTTTCGCCCGCTCAGGCGCCCTGGGGCTGATCATCCCTGACGTAAACAACTCGGTCTTCTCCGACCTCTTCACCGGGGTCCAGGAAATCTCCGAGGAACGCGGGGTGTCCGTTTTTCTCGGCCAGGCCTCAATCGATGGAACGAAAGGCCGCGGCCTGGCAAGCGTCATCGGACAGGGCCGCGTCGACGGAGTCATCCTCCAGCGACCCGAAACCGTCGATGACAAGACCCTGCTTTCCTACATCGACACTCCGGCCCCGGTGGTCCTCTTCAACTCCGTCCTGCCGAACCGAACGGGGTCCGTCACGCTTGACGACGTCCCGGCAGCCCGGGCCGCTACGGAGTACCTCATTGGACTGGGTCACCGCGACATAGCCCTGCTCGGAGGGACCTCCCTTCATGATGCGGCCGCCCGCCGCCGCGCCGGCTACATGGAGGCGATGGCCGACGCAGGATTGCAGATTAACCCCAAATGGATGCTCACGGCTGGGTGGGAAGCCGACGCTGGTGCAGCCGGGATGCGGAAACTCCTCGAACAAGGTCCGCCACCGACCGCAGTGGTTGTCGCCAGTGTCAACGCAGGTTTGGGCGCCGCCTCGGAAGCCGCACACAGAGGCATCCGAGTGCCCGGGCAGCTCTCCATCATCTGCATCCAGGACTCGTGGACAGCGCAAGTCTTCGTTCCCTCACTGACTGTGGTCCGGATGCCACTACGGCGAGCTGGAGCTGTCGCCGCACAAATGCTCCTGGACCACTTAGACGGAGCGGTGCTTTCGGACGAAATCGTCCGTCAACCGCCACCCGAGATCGTCGCTCGATCCTCCACCGCCGCTCCCTTCATCTAGTAGACCCCGCGTCGGTCAGGCCGCGCCCATCCCCCCGTATCAAATGCGAATGGCCGGGATGCCCAGACTGGTAGGGCCCCGCCGGGCGGATTTTTGCGCGTCGGCGCGTTTGTCTTTAAGGAACCGGAGGGTGAGGTCGATGCCTTCGAGCTCACCTAGCCACCCCTTTGTTTGGGCGAGTTCGCGTCGGGCGATGAGGTCAGTATTGATCTCGTCGAGGCGATCGATCATGCCGGGGTCAATCTGGAGCATGGGGCAGCGGATGCAGGCGTGTTCGTGTTCGCAGGGGGTCGCGTAAGGACGCCCGCAATTGCCCAGCTCGACCTTGCGTTTGTCGAAGTGCTCTTCAAATTCGGCCCATTCCGTTGAGGTCGGCGACCTGTATTCCCGGCCCGGCCTGGCGGCCCGCCGCCCGGCCAGATGGGCCTGGTAGTGGCGGATGACGTCTTCCTGGAAGACGGTGACGTAGCCGTGGGTGGTCTGCACGTCCAGGTGTCCGAGGAGGGCGGCGCCTATATGGATCGGCAGGCCGTGGTTCACAAGGTCGGTGGCGAACAGGCGGCGGAAGTCGTGCGGGGTGAACCGGCAGCCGGCCAGCTCCGGGTGCTCGACTGCCAGGGCATCGCTGAGCTTGGCCAGTTCCGCGCGGAGCGTCTCGGGAGTAATGACCTCGGTGCGTTGCCCGATCGTGCGCTGGAACAGGAAGGGCTGGGGTTCGCTTGTGATGCGTTCTTGCTTGACAAAGCGCGTCGCCAACGGCACACCCTTACGGTCCCTAGTCAGGCGGCGGATGATCGTCGCGATCACATGGAACAAGTCGGCGGTCATCGGGATCACGCGTTCGCGGTCGGTTTTGGACGGGGCGACCACCAACAATGCCACAACTTCCCCGTTGGGCCGGGCGTACTGGCGGATGCTCAGTTGGGATAGCTCAAGGAGTTCCTCGCAACGCAGCCCGGTGTGCCGCAAAGTCTCAACCGCTGCCCACTGCCAGAACGCGGCGTCCTCGGTGAAGGTGACGTTGAGCTTCCGTCCGGTTGACTCATCGAGCACCCGGATGTTGGCATGACCGTGACGCTCGGCGTGCCGGGCGTCACCGACGGTGAACAGCCGCCGATAGCGCTTCGTTCCGACCGTCAGTTCCTGGTCGGGTTCGGTATCGGTCGCTGCCGTCAGGAGGTCACGCAGGTGGTCCCGGCGTGCGGTGACGGCCGCTACGAAGGCAGGAAGGAGGGGTTGAAGCAAGCGTATGCGGCCATCCATGCGTTCCTTGGCTCGGCGTTTCGTTTTCGCCTGTGACCTGGTTTCCCTGCTGCCGATGGGGCAGGCAGCTACCCATCGGGCCCACATTTCTGGTTCCTGGGCTGCCCAGCCCTGGATATCGAGGTAGAAGGCCCGGATCGTCGTCAGGACCGCGTCCGCGCTCAGACGTGGCAACCCGTCTACGCGGATCTCCAGGACTGTCCGCCAGCTTTCATAGTTTTCCGGCGTGAGAGCGAGATCCGCTTGGGCGGGGTTGACCCTAAGGATCCCGGTCCAGAACTTTCCGCAAAGGTCCGCTGCGATGTCCCGCAAGGTCGTGTAGTCGATGTCATGGCTGCGCCTGGTCAGGTAGGCCACGAATAGTGCGTGGATGTCGGGGTCGGTGATGTTGTGCCGGTCGACGAGCTCCGCGGGAGTCATGGCCGGGGCGCGCATCGCTCCGCGCAACGTTGCAGGAACGTGCGCGGGGAAGTGGCCGGATTCGGCCATCACCCGCCAGGCGAGGTGACCGACGTAGGACTCGTAGCCGGCGCCCCAGCCGCCCTCACGGGTGGCGACCGCATAATGAAGCAGCGCTTCCGCGCTCAGATCGGCGAACGCGATGCCCTGAGTCGTCAATGCCGCGGCAACATCGAACCGGGCACAGCGTTTGAAATGCCCGGAGGTTTCGTGCTTGTCGACCAATGTCAGAAACCGCTCCAGGTCGGGGTCGTTCTGGGCGGCTTCGAAGTGTTCGTGGTAGCGCACGAAGCTGTTGACGCGGAACGCTGCCAACGACGGCCTGATCACGCGAAGGCAACACAGCAGCAGAAGGGAATGGCCCAGTTCCCTGTCCAGGCGAAGGTTCCCTGTGGTTAGTTCCCGGATCCGGCGTTTCCCGTCGTTCAGGCCCGAGGCGATCCATCTTTGCTGCCAAGTCTTGCCCGGGTGGCCTTCGAGGTAGCCGAGCAGCCACCTCAATCCCGCGCGGCGCAGCGAGCGTCTGGGTTGAGTCCGGGGCCAAATCAGATCGACCAGCCCGTTGATCGTCTCCAGTGTCCCCTTGTTGAGGTCTCCGTGGGGGCGCGGCGGGACCGCCGGCGCGGTTGCCGGGGCGGGCGTGATGACGCTGCGGGTCAGCTTCCTGCCCGAAGATGCCGGCTCAAGCAGCCTCTGCTGAGGGTGCCGGAGTGCCCTAACCACCGAACACCACCGTGAAGTCATCCGCGTCATAACCGGGCGTCAACGTTGGTTCGGGGCGGGGCGCGGCAAAGTGCTCCTGCACTTTTTGAAAGACTTCATCTATCCGCGGCCGCAGGTAGGGTGCCATTGAGGACACGCGCCGGTGGCGGGTCACGGCCATCACCTCGGGCAGTGTCAGGTTCGGGTCCGACACCATCCGGTCGATCGTCGTGTGCCGCAGATCGTGCAGCGACCAGTCCGTCCCAAGTACGGCATTGGCGCGCTGCAGGACGCGGCGGGCCGCGTGATAGGTCAGGGGTCGCGGCGTTCCGTGCAGGGCCCGCCAGACGAGCTCGCCAGGGCCCGGGGTGCCGTGCTCATGAAAGTACGCTGCCAAATACTGCAAGGACTCTGGCGACGCGGGGACCGGTTCCAGGATCCGGGACCCTTTTGAAACCACCCAGACTCGTTGCCCGGCCCAGTCCACCTGGTCGCCCCGGACGCCGAGTAGCTCGCTCGCCCGGGCGCCCGAGGACAGGTAGAGGCTCACGAGCGCCCTGTCACGGCTCGTCCGTAGGGCACCGATGAGCTCATCGACCAGATCGTCAGGAATGGAGCGCGGTGCCAGAACGGCCGTCTTCTGCCTCAACGGCGCACGACGCATTCCCGGGGTCTCCTCCAACGGGCTGCGGTGTGCCAGCCGTGCCCGGCGGCCAGGGCTCTCCGGCACAGGGTTCACCACCGGTCCACGAGCGAAACGGGCATGGAACGCGTAAAAGGAGGCGAGGACAGCCAGTGCGTGATTGATAGTCGATGGCGCATACCCCGCAGCCAATGGCTGCTTCCCTGTCCGCGGGTTCATCAGCCTGGCCCCGCTCCCCCGCCGCTGAGGATTCACCGTCGAGCGCATCCAGCCGACCATGACCTCGACGTCCATACGGCCCGCCTGGTCCCACGGGAGCCCGATCAGCTGCAGCACCCTCCACCAGCGCAGCAGGTCATTGCCATACGAACGCACCGTCAGCGGGCTCATATCTGTCAGTACCAGGTCCCTTAGAAATACCGAGAACTCTTCGATCTCTCGCCCTGCCTCGTCGACGACTGCATACGGCAGCAGGCCCGCCGTGTTTTGCCGGACCGCACCGATCCCCGGTAACCCGATCTGACCCTCAAGCAACTTCAACCGCATTTCGTCCATGATGACCACCTCTCCGAAGCACCTCGGTCCGGGCTCCATGAAGTTCAGTCAACAGGACCGATTCCATGGCCTTGTTGTTGGCAATCAGGGTTTTCCGTTCGGCTTTCTGCTCGTCGGTCATCGGGCCCTTCTGGGCCTGGGTGCCGCCGTCGTAGCGTTCGTACTTCGGTGTGAAGCCGAGTTCCTTCCAGCCTGTGATGACGGGCTTCGCGTTGTGCTGGCCCCGGTAGTCGGTGCTGATCAGGTAGGCGTTGGCGTCCTCCACGATGGCCGGTTCTCCATCTGCCCGGTTTGCCGCTGAGACGTACAGGCTCTCCTCGTCGGCGTAGTTCCCGGCGTCCTCCACGATGGCTTTGCCTTGGGTTGCCAGTTCCGCGATCAGCGCCGCGAGGGCGGCTACGTGGAGCAGCTGCTCGGGTTCATCCATGATGACCGATTCCAACTCAGCGATGGCTTCCTCATCCGACTCAAACTCGGCGAGGATCAGGGCTTCCTCGATGGTGCATCCCTTGCCCAGGGCGGAGGCTCCGGCCTCGGATGCCTTGGCCTTGAGCGCTCCCTCGACGGTGGTCTTGGCGCGGCCTGTCTTCTTGGCGATCTGTGCGGCGGACACGCCGATGAGGGAAAGCTGGTGGTAGGCGTCGGCCTCGTCGGCGTCGGAGAGTTCCGTGCGCTGGATGTTCTCGACTACCTGCGTGAGGATGCGGTCGGCTTCTTCGGGGCTGCCCACAAACATCACGGGGATGGTTCCGCGTCCGGCTTCGACGGCGCCGAGGGTGCGGCGCTGTCCCATCAGGACGTGCACGGTGCCGTCGTCCCTGCGGTGGGCGATCACGGGTTCGAGCACGCCGAGTTCCTTGATGCTTTTGACGAAGTCGGGCGTGAGTGCGGCGTCGCGCCGCACGTTGGTGTCCACGGTCAGGGTGGAGGGGTCGAGCATTTCCAGCACGGGTGTCTGGGTTTCGGTCATGGTTTTTGTGTCCTTTGCAGAGGATTGGGTGAGGGAGCGGCGTGACCGGGCCAGCTACTTCCGGTTCCTCCCCTGTTGTTTTTTGGCTGCTGGCGAAGCTTGCGGAGCTGTGGCCGACGGAAGCCTGTCTACCCGCAGGGCAAGGGGCGGGGAATCAGCGCAGGAAATAAGCGACGTAGGAGCGCCGGAGCCGATTCTTCGGGCCGCAGGCCCCGGAGGAACGGAGGGGCTGACGGGGTGGAGCGGACACGTACAATCCGAAGGACAGCAGCCAAAAAACGTCGTAGACACCAAGGTTCAGGGGGTCCGGAGCTCTGCGACGGCGCGTCCTGGACCCCACAGCCGGCCGCCGAGCGGACGCCCGATTACCTGGTTGCAGCGCAGCGGAAACCAGGCGGGGGCTGCGCTGGCAAGGGTAGCTCTGTCCGTGCTGTACTGCCGGTCCTAGGCTTGTCCCATGGACGAGGAGTTCAGGCTCTGGACCAAGAAGGACTGGCGAGAGGTCCGGACCCTTCACACGAAGACCATGCGGCTGCTGTCCGGCACGATTGAACCTGCCCTGGCTCTGAGGCCGAACGACATCGAGAGCAAGGCCGCCCAGGCCCGGTGCACGGAAGTTCTCGAGTCCTTGGAAGCGGCCATCGCGATCCAGGAGGAGATGTTGCGCGAACGCGGCCTGACCGGACCTCCCGACGATCCACCGGCTTGAGGAACAACAATGGACCTGCGAAGCTTTTTCCGGAGGCGACGGACGACATCTGGCGCGAAGGAATCGACCCCTGCGGCGGGTACGCCCACGACGCCGGATCCGCTGGCACCTGAACGGGCGGAGGACGTGGAACAGGCTTGGATTGAACTCCGGAAAGCCGCGGAAGGGTCCGGCGTGAGAACGTTCCGCGCCTGTGCGCGTGACGGGAGCAGGTGGGAAGACGACCCGGCCGCTGTCCGTCGTCTGGCTGCCATTCTCCGAAGCCTCAAGGAAACCGACACAGCCACCGGCGGCGACACTGCCCGCTAGGCTGCCGTTGCCGGACCCGGCCCCCTCGCCGGGGACCGCCACGCATCAGGTCGAAAGCTGCCCTCCTCGAAAGCATCCGGAACAGCGCGGGGGAACTTAGAATCCAGGCATGGAAGTCATCCTGACCATCGAAGCCCCTGACGGCACACAATCGACCGTCGATGCCACGGCCGGCAGCTACGAGGAAGCCAAGACGTCGGCCCGAGGCCCTGGTCCCGGAAGGGCACAGGATCATCGTGATCCGGACGGACGGCTACTGAACGGCAGCCGGAGGGCTACAACCGGTGTCCCGGGTGCCAGTAACGGTACCAGTATGCGGCTTCCGCGTCGGTGAGGATTTCGTCGATCCGCTCGGCTGTGAACTTCCCGAAATAGGGACGGTCTCGGGCCTCCAGCTCACCCAGGGACTCGAGGGCGCCGGCCAGCAGCGCGTCATCCCCCAGGGAGTCCTCGACCCGTTCCTTCACGCCGTCGGCGCTGAGGTCTTCCCAGATGTGGGGCGAGGTTGCCACGGCTTCGCGGGCCGCACGGAGACGCTCCCGGAGGTTTGTGCCGCGGGACTTCACATAGAGACGAACCTGATATTCGTCGGAGGTCACCGACAGGACCGGGGGTCGGCCGGTTGCTGCGGACGGGCCGGCAGGAGTGAGCCCGTACCGCCTCAGGGCCTGGTGCTGCCGCTGGTGGAGGTCCTGGCGGATTTCCCTGATGCGGTGCCCTGGCCGGGGCGTGGTTGCCGCCGGGGTGGTGCGGCTTCCATGGTTGCTGTCCTGGATGTTGTTGCCTGGCGTCATGGTGCGTCCCCGTGAGGTGGGCCAATATGCGCCCTAGTCCCCTCATGGTATTCCCGGCGCCCGAGCCGATGAAGAGAAGCAGGTGCCACGCCGGTCGTTCCCGGCACCGGCGCCTGCATAAGAAACCGCCTACGTCGCGGTCCGCCAGATGTTCCAGCCGGGGACGAGGGTATCGAGTTGTTCCCGGTGAGCCCCGCTCAGCCGGCCTTGGCTGGCGGCTTGACGCTGACCGTGCAGCCAGGTGCCGAGCTGCCGTTCGTCCTCGCCTTCCGGGTTCTTCCATGCCGGCCACCGGCCCCCGGCTAGGTGGAAGTGCGCGAGGCGGGTCAGGCATTGCTGCCAGTGGCGTTCGTCCCGGTCCTGCCGGTAAGAGCTCCGCCACGGCCCTGCATGGTCGAGGCGCCGGATTCTGTCCCCGCTGAGCTTGCCCTGCTTGTGCAGGGTGCGCTGGGTGGACAGCCAGCGGGCCAGGCTCCGTTCAGCCGGGCTGCTCCCCGTGGCTGTTCCGGGCGGCCGGCCGTTCTCCTTCAGGAAAGTCTGGAATTCCCGAAGCCTAGCCGTCCAGTCCGGTGTCGGGACGTCAACGGGGGTGGCCGGGGCGTTGCTCAGGTGTTCGTCCCGCAGACGGGGGTCTTCGCGTGCGCGGCGGCCGAGGGTCCGGTTGACCGTGGCCACCGGCACGTTGCAGGTCCTGGCGATCACCGCGGGGCTCAGCCCGCTCCGGTACATCAGTTCCCATTCGTCGCGGCTGGAAAAGGACCGCTCCCCTGTTGTTTCTTCCCCCACCTCATGAGCCTCGCACACCGGACACCTACGCCGGCGCATCCAGTTGCGGTTGCCGGGCAAAAGACAGCCAGCGGGCAGGCGGTTGCTCCCGGTCGGGCGTATGTTTCCGCCACGTCGGGAGGGTTGTGCCCATTGTGGACAGGTGGAGCCATCCCCACAGCTCAAAGCTGTCCCCACTGGGTTCAACCCGGTCGTTCCCGACCGCCCGGGCAGGCTCCGGTATTTGGGTCCCCAGGCGGTCTAGTTCCCGGGCGTCGTCCGGATCGGGGGCGGAGTTCCAGCTAAAGTCGACGTACCGGGCAACAGCCCGGGGGCGGCGTTGAACGAACAAAGGACCCGAATTTGGCCTCGGATCCTTGTTCAGAGCGTTGCCGCTCTTTGGTGCGATTTCAAGGGTCTACGCCTTGAGCCGTTTCGCCCGCCGATCTCTCCGCTCGCGTTGGCACTCAATGAAGCGGATGTAGATGGTTCTATCCTCATCAAATGTCATTGGCCCACATCTCGGGCAGGGCGGTGGGACCGGTTTTAGCGCCGAGTCCGTGCGCGTCTGTCTTGCACGTCCCCTGCCAGATCAGCGTAGGACGTATTCTGGGTTCATCTCGCACCGTGTGCTCGACGGTGCTTGCAAAGAAGGGATCACTCAAACTATGGCTGACACGGCAACCCAACGAACGCGCCGGGTCACAGCAACAGAAGTTGCGAAGCTGGCCGGCTGCTCTCAAGCTGCTGTTTCCCTCTGGATTACCGGCAAGTACGAGGGAAGACTCACGCCCGAATGGCAACAACGCATCGCGGCTGCTGTCGCCGAGCTTGGTTATGTTCCAAACCGTACGGCACAGAAGCTTTCCAGCGGCACAGGGCGGGCGGTTTCGTTCATTTTCCCTGGCTTTTCGTACAGCTTCTTCGGTCCCGTTCTTGAAGGGGTGAGCTCGGCTCTAGGCCATGGGTGGGATCTGTCCTTTTATGATTCGCGACCCAACGGGGGGTCCAGAAAGGACTCCGCTGAGGCTCTCGTTTCGGTCGCGGTTGGTGCCGACACCACGGGAGTGATTCTGGCCAGCCCGTCTTCCGCGGAACTAGGCGCAATTGGCGACGTGCTGGCGGCAACGGTGGTGGTGGATGCTCCGGAAGCCCCGTCAAATGCCTCGTTGGTGGCCTTCGATACCGATCCGAGTATTGATGAAATGGCTGCCCAGCTGGCGCGTCTGGGTCACAAGCGGGTCGGCTACGTCTCCTTGGCTGCTAACTCCCTGACGCTGATTGAGCGACGGAAATCCGTGGTTCGGTCTTTGAAAGCCCACGGAATCCAGCCGGTCGGACCCGATTTGCGCGTCACAACAGGCGGTCTTGACGCGACTGCCGACTTGTTTTCCGGCAAATGGCCGCACTGGCGTCATGAGAGGGTCACCGCCGTCATTTGTTCCGATGAACGGCACGCTTATGGCGTCCTCGCCGGGGCCAGGGCCATGGGACTGTCCGTCCCAGCGGACTTTTCACTCGTCGCGTTCAACGACAGCGATCCAGCTCAGCTACTCGCGCCATCTTTGTCCTCGATCCATCTGTCCGCTGTCGAACTTGGCGCGGCTGCAGGGAAAGCGCTGAAGGCCAGGGTTGGCGGGATCGTCGCCGCCCCCATCCTGGTCCCGACCAGTTACTTTGGCCGCGAATCGACAGGGATCGCACCCCTCGTCGACTAAGTCCGGCGCTCATCTTTCTCCTTGGATGTACACGGGATCACAAAAAGCCCTTGCGTTATGCGCATAACACGCCTATGCTGGCTTTACTTCAAACAGACCGGAGCCCTGCGGACCACCCCTTTCCACACGGCTTACAGTGCACGAAACGGTCCTTCGAAGAGCTTTCGACAGCGCACACGCAATCTGCGTCCGGCGCTCATCTCCGTTCATGTCAATAGGGAGTTCTAAGGTGAAAATCCCATCTCTGCCGCTGACTGCTGCCATTTCCGCTCTGGCCGCGTCCGCTCTTCTTCTTTCCGGGTGTTCTGCACCGGCTTCATCCGGGGCATCGTCCAACACGACGAAATCCGTAAATTTCGTGACCACCCAGCCGCCGGGGGACGGTTCCGGCGTCGATGATCTGATTGCCGGCCTCGCAAAGATCAAAGATCAGACCGGAGCTTCGACGAAGACGATCGAAGCCACTGACCCTTCCACGTATGAATCCTCCGTGCGCAACGCTGCGCAGGCCGGGGCGACGGTCATTGCCGGGGCCTTCCCGGACATCACAAACGCCCTGCGGACGGTGGCTGGAGAATTTCCGAACACTCAGTTCGTGCATATCTTTGCCGACGCCCCTCCCACACCTATCGCCAACCTCACGAGTGTGAGCTTCGACGTTTACAAGGCCGCCTACTTGAGTGGCTACGCGGCTGGATCCTTGACCAAGTCCAATACTTTGGGATGGATCGGTGGTGCGGGATCGCCGTTGCTGAACGCGAACTTCCATGCGTATAAGGCAGGCGCCCTGGCCGCGAACCCGAAGGTGAAAGTCATCTCCGGCATTGTCGGTTCCTTCTCTGATCCGGCAAAGGCCCGCGATATCGCCCTGGGCATGATCTCGCAGGGAGCAGACATGCTCCAGACCGACGCAGGTGGCAGCTCCCTGGGCATCATCCAGGCAGCTGAGACCAAGGATGCCTTGGTCCTCACTGATGCCTCGGAAGCTGTGGCAAAGGAGCACCCCAAGACCGTTGCAGGTACTACGTTCCTGAAGTTTGGTGACGCTTTAGCTGATGCCACTGAGCAAGTCCTCAAGGATGGCAAGGCCCTGGGCACCTACGCTGCCTCCCTCGACAAGGACCTCGTGGGTCTGAAGCTTTCGGACAGCTTCCTGTCCGGCGGCTCACCCCGCGCAGCGGCTCTGAAGGCCCTGCAGCCCAAGCTCGATGACCTCAAGAAGCAGATCGTGGGCGGCCAGATCAAGGTCACCTACGACACCAACGGCATCTAGCCAGAGATCCCTCACGGAAAGTTGCACTAGCAATGACAGGTCCACGCCTCGACATCAGCCAAGTCACCATGCGTTTCGGTGATTTCGCAGCCCTTGACGATGTCAGTGTTTCTTTTGAGCCCGGCTCGGTCCACGCCGTAGTAGGGCAAAACGGAGCAGGCAAGACCACGTTCGCACGCGTCGTCTGTGGGCTCTACGAGCCCACAGACGGGGCGGTTTATCTGAACGACAAACCCCTTGCCGCGGGCGATGTTATCGCCGCCCGCAAGCAGGGCGTCGACATGGTCCACCAGCACTTCACTTCTCCCCCGTCCATGACCATCGCCGAGTGCCTGGCCATGTTCTCCACCGATTCCCGCGCATTCCACGGCCGGCGCGCCCTGGAAGCCCACTGGCAAAAAGCCGCCGATTCCCTCGGCCTGGGCTTGGACGTCAAGCGTCGGGTGCGCGACCTTTCGGTCCCGCAGCGCCAGTCCCTCGAAATCACTCGGGCCCTGAGCGGCAACGCCCGTGTCATGATCTTCGATGAACCGACCGCCTCCATTCCCGCAGCTGACGTCCCTGCGCTTTTTGAACGCATCCGGTCACTCGCGGCCAGTGGAATGACCGTCGTCGTCGTTCTGCACAAGCTCTCGGAAGTCTTCGCCGTTGCCGACACGGTCACGGTTTTGGAGAGGGGCCGCGTCACCATGGCCCAAACGCCTGTGGCAGACTTGACCCCCGATATCGTCGCCCGACACATCATCGGCGAAAACGCCGCAGCAGGGGAGGCAGCCGAAACGGTCGATGGCGGCGGCGTGACCTTCACCGGCCGCGCAGGCTCGACGCTGCTTCAAGCCAATGCACTGAAAACCAAGTCCTTGCCCAATGACGCCGCTCTGGAAGACGTCAGCTTCGAGATCCGCCAAGGCGAGATCGTAGGAATCGCCGGCGTGGAAGGCAACGGCCAACGGTCACTGGTAGAAGCCATCGTGGGCCTTATCCCGTCGCAAGGAAGCCTCAGTCTCGCCGGAGAGGACATCACCGGAACTCCGGTGCTGGAGCGGCGACGCAAAGGCGTCCGGGCCATCCCGTTTGAACGCAACCTTGAAGGGGTTAGCTCAACAAGTTCGCTCTGGCCCAACGTCGCCATCTCCGAAGTCATGATGCAGCGCAGCGGCATCATCTCCCGCCGGAAACTCCGCGCCCGCGTCACCGAGCTGCTCACAAAATGGAACGTCTCCTACCGATCCATCGACCAGCCCGCCGGACAGCTGTCCGGGGGAAACGTCCAACGCGCCATCCTCTCACGCGAACTGGACACCAAAGCTGTCCTGGTCCTCGCAGCCCAGCCAACCCGCGGCCTGGACATCGGAGCCATTAACTTCGTCCAGCGCAGCCTGACCGAAATCGCAAACCGCGGCGGCGCCGTCATCCTCGTCTCCAGCGACTTGGATGAACTGCGCGCCCTCAGCACCCGAATTCTCGTCCTCCGGGGTGGCAAGCTCGTCGCTGAGCTTCCCCCAACAGCAAGCCTCATCGACATTGGAACCGAAATGGTAGGTGGCGTACATGCGTGACTTCTCAGCCATCGGCAGATCAGCACTTATGGTGCTCTCGGCGTTCTTCCTTGGATCACTGATCATCTTCGCCTCCGGCTACGACATCGTCGCCCTGTGGACCGGAACCCTCCAAGGAGCCATCACAGCTCCAGGTGCCCTGCAGAACACAATCCGCTGGACCATCCCGCTCATCGTTGCGGGCTTGGGCGTCCTCGTAAGTTTCCGGGCCGGCTTCTTCAACGTCGGCGCCCAGGGACAGATCTACATCGGCGCTTTATGCTCGGCCATCGTCGGTCTGGCCGTGAACGCCCCCGGACCAGTCGTCACCACCCTCTCGGTTCTCGCCGGCATGGCAGGCGGCGCCATCTGGGCGTTGATCGCAGCTGTCCTGAAAGTCGTCTTCGGCACCGATGAAGTGCTTTCGACACTCATGCTGAACTTCATCGCGGTACTGCTGGTCCAGTACGTCGCTGGCGGTCCGCTGCGTGACAAGGCAGGATCCAGCGCGGTGGCTTCCACCACTGCCATCGCCGCAGATGCCCGGCTATCCAACGGCTTGGGCACCTCCCCAACCCTGATCGCGATCACCGTCGTCGTGATCGGCATCGTGTGGGCCTGGCTGTCCTCCACCCGCAGCGGGCTGACCACCGACCTGCTGGGCCGCAACCCTGTCGTCGTCCGATGGCAAGGCGCTTCCTGCAACCGGCTGGCATTCTCCTGCTTCGGCGCAGCCGGAGCTGCCGCCGGCCTGGCCGGGGCAATGGACCTGCTCGGACCAGCCGGCCGCCTTGTTGCCGGTTTCTCACCGGAACTCGGGTTCACCGCGGTGCTCGTCGCCCTGGTCGGCCTGCTCCGGGTCCCCGGCGTCATCGCAGCTGGCCTGCTGTTCGGCGGCCTGCAAGCTGCCCTGCAGTACCTCCCCGCAGTAACGACCGTTCCCCGGTCCGCCCTTGACCTGATCCAAGGCCTCATCGCCGTCCTGATCACCCTGAAATTCCGCAAGATTGTCCTGCGCAAGAAGCAGGAAACGGCCACCGCCAAGAACGACAAAGTCCCGGAGAAAGCCCATGTATGAGTTCATAGCTACCGCAATCCGTGACGCGGCACCGCTCCTGTGGGTGGCGTTGGGCGGACTGATAGCCTTCCGGGTCGGCGTCTTCACCCTCGGTTTGGAAGGCCTGATGGCCATCGCCGCCTTCACCGCCGTGGCCGCGGCAAAAGCCACGGGCAACGTGTTCCTGGCCGTCGTCATTGCCATCCTCGTCACCGTCGCAGTGTCTGTCGTGTACTGGGCATGCATCACCGTATTCAAAGGTGACGTGATCATCGTCGGTATCGGGCTCTCCACCGTCGGGCTCACCGCCACTGTGTTCATGCTCAACGTCCTGTACGGGTCCCAGGCCACGGCAACGTCTCCGACGACGCTTCCTGATCCCATCTCAGACGGGGCGGACGCCGGAATCTTCTCCATCATGGGCGGCATGTCCATCCTTGTCTGGCTGCTGCCTGTCGTCGCCTTTGGCGTATGGGTGCTGCTGCGCCGCTCCCGGATTGGTTTGATGATGAACGCCGTTGGCGAGTTCCCCTTCGCTGCCCGTAGCGCTGGCCAGTCCCCGACCAAGCTTCGTCTTCTGGCTCTCATTGCCTGTGGAGCTCTGGTCGCCCTCGGCGGGGCCCAGCTCTCCCTCGACGGACTGAACTCCTTTTCCCAGGACATGACCGCCGGTCGCGGCTTCCTAGCCTTCAGCGCCATCATTTTCGGCGGCGGCACAGTCTGGGGAGTTTGCGGTGCGTGCCTGTTCTTCGGGTTCGCCAACGCCTTGGGCATCCTCGCGCAGGTCCAGGGATGGAAGCTGCCCACGGAATTCCTTCTGGCGCTGCCCTACCTGCTGACCATCGTCGCCGTCACTGTGGCCGCGTACATCGCCAAAAAGACCAACGGGTCAGCCGTCAGCTTCGCTGAATTGCGCGATTGACCCCCTGAACCACACCAGATAGGCACCGCCATGAACCCCATCACGAACCTCACCGCCCAGGACCAAGCCTGGCTCAAGCAGGCCATCGACCTCGCCACCGAAAACGTCCAGGCAGGCGGCGGCCCCTTCGGCGCCGTACTTGTCAGTGCAGATGGACTCATCGCCACCGGCCAGAACCAGGTCACCCGCTTGAACGATCCCACTGCACACGCCGAAGTCGTCGCTATCCGCAACGCCGGACAGGCAAGGGGCACTTTCAACCTCTCGGGACTGACCCTGTACTCATCCTGCGAACCGTGCCCGATGTGCATGGCCTCGGCCCTCTGGGCGCGGGTGGACCGGGTCGTTTACGCGGCCGACCGTCACGACGCGGCCGCCGGGGGATTCGACGACCTCGAATTCTACGAAATGTTTGCCCGCGACCGGTCGACCTGGGGTACCCCGGTCGAGGAAGCTGCGCTGGAGGAAAAGAAGGAACCCTTCCATGCCTGGCTGAACAACGCTGCGCGCATCGACTACTAGCTCTGCATACCTAAGAAAGAAGAACACCGTGGAGATTCCCCACGTCCGTCCGGTCATCATCGGATCCGGCATGATCGCTGCAAGCCACGCGAAGGCACTTCGGGACCTCGGCACCGCCCCGGCCGTCGTCTGGAGCCCCAACCGGGCCAACCGTGAACGCTTCGCCTCCCTCTGGGGCGCCACCGCCGCAAACTCCCTCAACGAAGCTTTGGATCTACCGGGCGTCTCGCACATGCACGTATGCACCACCCCGATGAACCACAACGACCCCATCCGCGAAGCCGCGGAGCGGGGATTGAGCATCATCAGCGAAAAGCCCCTCGCCCCTACCGCCGAACTCGCCGCCGAAGCCCTGCACCACGTCACCAGCAACGACGTGCCGAACTACCTGAACTTCAACCGCCGCCAAGACGAGGGCATTCAGATGCTGCGAGACCTGCTTGCCGAAGGTGAAATCGGTTCCCCGGTCTCGGTGTTCGGCCACTACCGCCAGCAATGGAACGCCAGCCCCAGCGGACTCGACTGGCGCTACGACCCCACCCAGGTCGGCCCCGCCAGGACAGTGATCGAAATCGGCTCGCACTGGCTGGACCTCGCCCACTTCGTCCTTGGCTCCGAAATCACCGCAGCCAACGCCTTGCTCGGCTACATGGGCGAACGCGACTACGACACCGGCTCAGAGAAGGGCCGCGTCACCCCGCCAAACGACGATCTGTTCGCCGCCATGCTCACCTTCGAGAACGGCGTCATCGGGCAGGTCTACGGCACCGAACTCGCTCACGGCGCCTTCGACGAAATCGAACTCCGCATCGATGGAACCACCGGCAGCGCCATATGGACCTCCGCGCACCCGAACCAATTGCAGATCGGCAACAAGGTCACCGGTCTACGGACCATCGGTTTCGACAGCGACACCGACTCCATCAGCCGCAGCATCGCAGCGATTTACACCAATCAAGCCAAGGAGAGGGGAGTGGCGACCTTCGAGGAAGGCCTTGCAAATGCCCGCGCCATGGACGCCATTCGCAACTCCGCCGAATCCCGCACGTGGAAGGAAACACGATAATGAACAACCTGGCACCCGCGACTGAACTCGCACCGACCGACAACCTCTCCCCGCTGGGATTCTCCCTGATCGGCAGAACAGCCCTCGTCACCGGCGCCGCAGGCGGAACAGGACGGGCCATCACCTCTGCGCTCGTCGCTGCCGGTGCCACCCGGGTACTGGGCTGGGACCGTGTAGCGGACGACTCCCCCAACGTTGAGGGCATGGTGATCGACCTCAGCGACACCGCCGACGTCGAACGCGCCCTCGCCGAGCTGGACGAAGTGCCCGAAATCATCGTCAACGCTGCCGGCTTCTACGCCAACCGTCCTACCTTCGATGTCGAGACATCGGATTTCCGCCGAACCCTGGACATCAACCTGACCAGCCCCTACATCATCCAGCGTGAGATTGGCCGGCGGCTGATCGCCGAGAACCGTCAGGGCGCCTTTATCAACATTGCCTCTGTCGCAGGTAAGCACGCCTTCGGAAACCAAGTGGATTACTCGGCATCCAAGGCCGGCCTGATCGGCTTGACCCGGGCAGCGGCACTGGACCTGGCACCCAACATCACCGTCAACGGCATCGCTCCCGGAACCGTAGACACCCCTATGATCTCCAAAGTCATTGCAGACGTCGCCGCGGTGACGGGTCTGTCCCTGGAGGAACAGCGCGAAGCCTTCATCGGAAGCATCCCAACCAAGCGCATGCAGCAGCCCAACGAAATCGCCGCGGCAGTAGTGTTCCTCGCATCCGTGGCCGCACGTTCGATCACCGGTGAGGTCCTGAACGTCGACGGTGGAAGCACCCGCGACTAGCCGGATCACCTGAAAGAAGCAGATGAGTTCCCTCAACCAACCCACATCCGCGCCGGTCAACGAGGCCGGCGCGGATGGCCAGAGCAACAAGCGGTCCCCTGTCCGTGTCATAGCGGATGTGGACACCGGCGTTGATGACGCGCTGGCCTTGACTTTCCTTGTCCGGGACCCGGGAGTTGACCTGGCGGCGGTCACTTGCGTCGCCGGCAACGCAAACGTGGACCAGGTCGTCCAGAACACCCTCGACGTACTGGAGCTGGCAGGCGCCGGATCTACTCCGGTCGGCCGGGGCGCTGAGCGCCCACTGATCAACGAAGCCCGGACCGCCCACGGCTTTCACGGCGCCAACGGCATCGCCGATCTTGAGCTGCCGCGCAGCCCTCACTCAGCCTCCGAGCTCCCTGCTCTTGAGTTGCTGCGTAGGACCATCGAAGAATCCGAGGTCCCGGTCACGTTGCTGGCGTTGGCACCCCTGACGAACATCGCCTTGTTTGTCCGGGCGTATCCACACACCGCACGCAAGCTTGAACGGATCGTTTTCATGGGCGGCTCGGTAGGCATGGGAAACGCCACCGCGGTTGCCGAGTTTAACGCCTGGCACGATCCTGAAGCGCTGTCGGTGGTGCTGGAGGCCGGTGTTCCGGTCACGATGTACGGCCTGGATGTCTTCTACACGGCCACGCTCCCCAGCGAGGACTACCTGCCGCTGCTGTCCTCGGCAGACGCGGGGGTCCGCCTGGTTGGCGAGCTGCTGCGCCACTCCGGTTCCAAGGAGTCCTCCGATCCCAGGCTGAAAGGGGGCGCGACCTTGGGCGATGCAGGAGCTGCCTGTTTGGTGGCCCGGCCCGAAACAGCCGTTCTTCAGAAGTTCCCGGTTTCCGTCGAACTGGCCGGGGGTTGCCGGGGCAAGACCATCGTGGATCAGCGCAGTCACGAGGGCGAAAGCGAGCTGCACGGAACGACCGTCCGAAATTCCTTGATCAACGTAGCAATGTCGATCGACCGTGATGCCATGCAAAGGCTGTTCATGTCCACGGTCCAGGCTGGATGCCCGGCATGAACGGACGCACGACCGTCGTTGGTTCCCTGAACGTCGATACTGTCCTCACCACAGAGCGGCATCCAAAGCCTGGGGAAACGGTCCTGGGTTCCTCCATCACAGACCGCCCCGGCGGTAAAGGCGCGAACCAAGCACTGGCTGCTGCCCGTGCAGGGTCTGCCACGGCTCTGATCGGGCGAACGGGAAATGATGCCGCGGGCAGGACTTACAGGGACAAACTCGCTGAACACGGCATCGGCATCGACTTCGTCATCGAAACCCCGGGACAGACCACGGGCCGGGCACACGTGTGCGTCGATAGCGCCGGAGAAAACAGCATCGTCGTCGTCCCGGGTGCCAACAGTGTCTTGACAGCCAAAGACGTGCGATCAGCTGAACAAGCCATCGCCGAATCCGGCGTCGTACTCCTTCAACTGGAGAGCCCGCCCGACGCCGTCCGCGAAGCCCTGCTGATCGCCCGCAAGCATTCTGTGCTGAGTATCCTCAACGCCTCGCCGGTCACGGAGCAGGCCGCTGAACTGGCGGCCATGGCCGACGTCGTGATCGTCAACGAACACGAGCGGGCCCAACTCCCGGCCCTGAGCAACCCGTGCGTCACGCTCGGGGGTGACGGTGCCAGCTGGCATGGATTCGCTTTCCGACCCGGGCCAACAACCGTTCAAGACACCACCGGCGCCGGTGACGCGTTCGCCGGGACCCTGGCAGCCAGCCTCGCGCTGGGTGCCACTGCAGAGGAAGCCCTTCGGCAAGCCGTCGCGGCCGGAGCCAAAGCAACAACCTGGACTGGAGCGCAGCCCTGGGAGTTAGCGTCCCCAACGTAATCCGTGCACCCATCGACGCCCGGCACCTGGCAACAGGGCCGGGCGTCGTCGGTATTAATTGCGCTACCAAACAAAGGTCGTGTCGTGCAAAGCAAACCACAAAACCCCATCCACATCATCATCCAGGCCATCGGCGAGGGCATAAGGAACGAAACCCTGGTCAGGACTGCACCCTTGGCCAGCGGGATAATCGTCGGGGATAACGGAATCCACATCACCGTCCAGTCTCCCTGCGACGTTCCCGAGATGTTGACCTGGGCCGAAAACCAGCTGCGCCCAGTCGCTGTGTCTGCGGCCAGCGGAATTCTTGTCACCAGGCACGGCCCCGCCAGCTACTCACTCTCCGTCGACCACACGGTCCCGGTCGGAGAAACACTCGAACGCAGCCTCTGAGCGGACGTCTACAGGTGGCGATCAAACCAAGATTGGATGCCCAACACATGCGATTCGTAGGAACTACACACAAGAATGTCTCCCGCTTTGGAGGTACCAGAGCTTATCCCACGGACACTGAACGGCGTCCGTCCGGGGAGGGCATACCGTCGGACAACACCCTGCCAGCCCACAGCGGACCCTCCAGCGTAGGCCCGTACTTTGACCGGGACTGGGGTCAGCTTGTCGAGGCGGAGCGTGTTCATGTCTGGAACAGCAGGATCTCAGGGACAGGCCGCGTCGACAGCGTCATGCCTGACGGGTCTGCCGTCTGGGTGTGGCTCGAGAACGGCATGGGCCGCGTGCTGCTGATCGAAGGTGAGGACCGGCTTCGGCGGCTCGACGGCGACCCCGGCTCTTAGTGCCTGGCGAGCAGAAAGCCATGCAATATGACATCCATGACTTCCCAGGCCCATGAGCAGGGAATCCACGGACCTGGGACAACTTTTAGCCCTCGACAGCGAAGGCTTTGGTCAGGTGGGTTGCGGCCAAAACCAGCTCGCCGTGCTGGTTGGTCACCCGTCCCTCAGCCAAGAACCGACGCTTCTCCTCGTCCCAGCCGGTCACCTGGTAGGTGGCGGTAATGGTGTCACCAAGAAAGACCGGTTTGATGAAGCGGACATTGTCGTAACCCAACGAGACGCCGACTCCCTCCCTGCCCGGGACCCTCCAGTAGACGGCAGAGGCGGTAGCCAGGTAGCCCAGGATCAAAACCCCGTGAGCTATCCGCTGACCATAGGCGCTTTTGCTCATTAGATCCGCGTCAACGTGGAAGGGCGCGAAGTCACCGGTTACCCCAGCGAACTGATAAACATCGAACTCTCCCACTGTCTTGCTGAAAACCGCTTGTTCTCCTTGCAGCTCGTCCAACTTCAAGGGCTGAGACAGCGTCGTTTCGCTCATGGTCGTTCCAATCTGAAAAGTTGACGGGGTGACGGGCGACACACCCGCTAATCCTGACCATAATGAACTAATATTCACTTCGTCAATGTTTTTTGCTTGACATGATGAAAAACGTTCATCATAGTGGTGATTGTCGTCGAGGCGGAGGGTTCCGGGAACACCATGAATGATCGTCAGGAAGTCCCGGTCTCGGCGCTGATGAATGAGATGGGAACGCGAATCCGTTCCCTTCGCAAGAGCCGCGGACTAACGGTCCAGCTGCTCAGTTCACTTTCCGGCCTGAGTGCCGGCATCGTGAGCCAACTTGAGCGAGGCCACGGCAATCCCTCGTTCACTACCTTGGCTCAGCTGGCCCACGCACTTGGAGTTCCGGCGGGCCAGCTTCTGACACCACAGGAGAATCACCTCTCCCCTGTCGTGCGGCACAATGAACGCCGTCAGCTGGGCGGCCACGGATTCGAACCCGACGGCGGGGTTTATGAGCTGCTCACCCCCGACCTTCGAGGAGCACTGGAAGTAACCCGCGTAGTATCCATGCCCGGGCATGACACCAGCGCCAACCCCTTCGTCCATCAAGGCGAAGAGTTCGGACACATTCTCTCCGGCACCAAAGACGTATACCTCGACGGCGAGCGTCACAGGCTCGGCCCCGGAGACTCCATCCGTTACGCATCAACCATCCCCCACTGGTATGTCAATCCCACTGACGAACCCTGCGTCGCCATCTGGGTGATCACGCCACCCACCTGGTAGATCTACCAGTCCTACCGGTCTTTTTCTTTTCGCATCGATCTCTCTGGTCGATGTCCCCTGCGTGCTTTCTGTTAATCCTCATTCTCCGCAGCCCCACACCGTAGTGAGCTGCGTCCATTTTCAAAGGATTGAAACATGATTGACCGATCAGAGACGACAGTAGTCGTCGCAGCTGAACAGAACATTTCCACCACAAGGTCAAACAAAAGGGCTCTATTGGCCCTTGGCCTGGGCAACACAATGGAGCAGTACGACTGGATCATTTTCGGTCTGCTCGCCTCCTTCATCGGTCCGCAGTTCTTCCCGTCCCATGACCCCCTGGCTGCCACGATGAACGCGTTGATCATCTTCGCGGTTGGCTTCGCCATGCGTCCTGTTGGCGGTGTCATCCTTGGTTTCGTGGCAGACCGCTTTGGCCGGCGCCGGGTACTGCTATGGTCCTTCACCCTCATGGCCCTGATGACCCTTGTTATCGGGATCACACCCTCCTACGCCGCCATCGGGCCCTGGGCGAGCATCATCCTGTGCGCCTGCCGGGTCATCCAAGGGATTTCCGCTGGCGTCGAAATTCCCCTCGTAACAAGCTATGCCGTGGAACTGACCCCCAAGGGAAATGAGGGACGTACCGGCGGCTACATGAGTTTCTACGTCAATCTGGGGATCCTCCTGGCGTCCCTCGTGAGCTTCTTCAACAGCCTCTTCCTCAGCGAAGAAGTCATGAACAGCTGGGGCTGGCGTATCCCATTCCTTGTCGGTGCCCTGTTGGGCGCGGTCGTCATCTTCCTCCGCAGGAGCCTGCCCGAGTCCCTCGTTGAAGCTGACCGCCAAACAACCCCGCAGATCTGGTCCGGCGTCCGCCGTGCCTGGATGGGTGTTCTGGCCATCGTCTTCGTCGTCGGTGCCGTCCAGGCCTATATCTACGCCTGGAACGTGGGACTGCCCAACCTGGCCCGCGGCACCTACCGCGAAAACCCCACCATGGTCTTCGCGGTCACCACGGTCCTGAGCGTTCTTCTCCTCGTCGCATCCCCAATCTGCGGAAAACTCGCTGACCGTTTCAAGCTCTCACGTGTCTTCATCTGGACCCGGCTGCTGGCAATCCCCTCGGTCTTCCTGATGCTGCTCTACACGGCGCAGGGCATGGGCACCTTCATTGCCGTTGTCTTCGGTGGCGCAGTGATGCTGGCCCTGAACTCGACCATTTACAACGTCGTCGCCACCTCGCTACTGCCCAAAGCGTGCCGAGGTACCGGCGTCGCGCTCGGCTACGGCATCGGCGTTGCACTGTTCGGTGGGACCGCTTCCTATCTGCTGCTGTGGCTCAGGGACAACAACATGATCTGGATGTTCCCCGTCTACATCTCTGTCCTTTCCCTGATTAGCGTCCTGCTGTACATCATCGTGCGGCGCAAGGGCGGCATCTACGCCGGCGAATAGCCCCTTACCCGAAGACTGCGTCCCTCCGGTTGGCGACGGAGGGACGCACCGGAGGCTCCGCCAACCCCGTCCCCGCACCCTCCAGCGCCACAGATTTACAGAAAGCAAGGAATAACAATGAACGAACTCGATCTGCGCGTCTCCAGCGACCAACTCCAGGCCCCGGTGGTAACCCGGTCGCAAGTGTTGGTCGTAGGCGGCGGCCCCGCAGGGGTCTCAGCGGCAGTTACCGCTGCCCGGTCTGGCGCCACGGTCACACTGCTTGAGCGGTATCCAACCCTTGGAGGCCTCGCTTCCGGTGGCATGGTCCTGGTCTTGGACGACATGGTCAACGGACAGGACATTACGGTCACCGGGATTGTCTCCGAATACGTCGAACGGCTGCAAATGCTAGGCCTGGCGATCGTTCCACCAGTCGAGGACCGCAAGACCTCAACGGAACTGTGGAATAAATGGAGCCGCTATGGAACCTTCGACTTTCATGCCCACGGACTTCCCAAGCCCATCTGCTACGCCGCCGCGTTCGACCCAGACGGCTGGAAGCGCGTTTCCAACGACCTCGTCCGCGAAGCTGGCGTCACGCTGCGCCTGCACTCGTGGTTCTCCCGCCCGATCGTCGACGACGGAGTCATCAAAGGCGTCATCTGTGAAACGAAATCCGGACCCCAGGCCTACCTCGCCGACGTCGTCATCGACACCACCGGTGACATCGACGTCGCTTCCCGGGCAGGGGCCAGCTACATCCAGGACTCCTACATCACCACCTTGGTCTTCCGCCTCGGTGGGGTCGACACAGCCGAAGCGGAACGCTTCGAACAGGAAAACCCCAAAGAAGGCCGCGCCATCAACCGCAAGATCAAGCGCCTCCTCGGCGGAGCCTGGGAACTGTGGTGGCTCAAAACCCCTATCGAAGGCGTCGTCTGGTGCAACGCCCCGCACATGAGCGGCTACAGCGGCGTGGACCCGGCCGACCTCACCGCAGCCGAATTCGCAGCACGCGACCGTATCACCGAAGCCCTGGCGTACGTCAAGGAAAACCTTCCGGGCTTCGCAAACGCGCACCTGCTCGACGTCGCGCCGCAGATCGGTGTCCGGCAAACCCGCCTGCTCGAAGGCGAATACGTCATGACCAAGGACGATGTCACCAGCCGCCGCCACTTCGCAGACACCGTCGCCCGCGGCCGCGACTACTACTACCCATACCGTTCCCTCCTTCCCAAGGACGTCGACCAGCTCCTCGTCGCCGGCAGGCATTACTCAGCAACACCGGAGGCCCAGAAGATGTCCCGCGAAATCCCGCCCTGCATGGCCATGGGCCAAGCCGTTGGCATCGCCGCAGCCCTCGCCTCGGAAAACGGCGTCATGGTCCGGGATATCGAGGCCGCCGACATCCAACAAGGTATGCGCCAGCACAACGCAGACCCGGGCGATATCCCCTCCGCCAACGCCACCATCGACGCCGGTTCGGTAGCGGCCGTGGAGACCGGGGCATGAGCACCGTCATCGACACTGCTACCACGGCCCCAGCCACCGTGACCGCTACGGCCCTGCCCTTGGCCGGGATCACCGTCGTGGACTTCACCCAGGTATTCATGGGACCGTCGGCCACCCAGCTCCTGGGCGACTACGGCGCCGACGTGATCAAAGTCGAACGACCTGGCGCCGGCGACATCTCCCGTAACTCCTTCCCGGACAAGGACGGTCAGGACAACCCGATCTTCCTGGCCATGAACCGCAACAAACGAAGCCTTTCGGTCGACACACGCAAAGACGAAGGCCGTGCCGTGCTGCAGCAGCTGCTCAGGGAAGCGGACGTCGTGGTCAGCAACTTCCGCTCCGGCGTCATGGAACGAATGGGCTTCGGCTACGAAGACCTCACAGCAGAAAACCCTGGCATTATCTGGGCCTCTGGGACGGGTTTCGGCCCCGAGGGTCCCTACTCCCATAAGGGCGGCCAGGACGCAATCGCGCAGGCCTACTCCGGGGTGATGTGGCGCCGGAACTCCGACACCGTCACGCCGTCGATCTATCCGACTCCGCTCTGTGACTACATCACAGGCATGCACCTCATGCAGGGCATCCTGCTGGCACTGCGCACCCGCCAGGTCTCCGGTGTCGGACAGAAGGTGGAAGTCAGCATGTACGACTCCATGCTGCACCTGCAGATGCAAGAGGCCTGCATGCAGCTAAATCGCGGCTACGAGGTCAACTGGGGAGCCATGCCGCTCAGCGGCGTCTTCGAAACCACCGACGGCGCTGTTTGCATGGTCGGCGGCTTCACACCGGACCCGCTCGCCCGGATCTCCGAGGCGTTCGGACTCGATGAGGACCTGACCGACCGACCAGCCTTCGCGACGCTGGAGGCGCAGTTCAAGAACAAGCCCGACCTGCAGGAGATTTTCCGGGAACACTTCGCAACCAACACCACCGCGTACTGGACCGGAAAACTTGAAGAGCAAGGCCTTCTTAACGCCCCAGTCCACACCCTGGAACAAACCCTGGAGGACGAGCAGACACACGTCAATAACATGATCGTCGAGGCCGAACACTCCACACTGGGCATCGTCAAAATGCTCAACGCACCCATCCGGCTGTCCACCACACCGGCGTCAGTACGCCGGGCAGCTCCCCGGTTAGGCGAACACAACGTCGAAATACTCCATGAAAACGGATTCGACGAAGCCACAATATCCCGGCTGATTGAACTTGGCGTCCTCCGCTAAGCCGGACAACCCGCAGGTAACCGTCCCGGCGCCGGCCGCCGCACGCCGTCGGCACCGGACCAGCCACCGGCTGACTGACTTGAAGGAAAACCCATGAGCAACCAATATCTGGCCCCAGGCGTCTGGGGAGTCATCGCGACACCATTCCTCGACCGCGATCTCGCAGTGGACACGACCAGCCTGGACCATCTGGCCAGACACTACGAAAGCATCGGAGCCACAGGGCTGACGGTTCTGGGTGTATTCGGTGAGGCAGCATCACTAACCCTGTCAGAACGGGCGCTGGTTCTGGAAACTGTCAGCAACGCAACTTCCCTGCCACAGGTGGTCGGGGTGACAGCACTGTCCACGCAGGCTGCTATCGACGAAATCCTCGCCGCGCAGGCCGTCTCTGGCATGCGCTTCGCGGCGGCCATGATCCAGGTCAATTCATCCATCCCAAAAGTGGTCACCGACCACCTTCAGACAATCCGTCGGGACACAGGGGCGGCGATCGTTCTGCAGGACTATCCCGCCGCCACCGGCGTCACCATCAAACCCGCTGACCTGATCGACGTCGTAAAGGCGTGTGACTTCATCGCAGCGGTAAAGGCCGAAAACGCACCCACCAGCGCCGCCATTTCAACCATCAGTCCCCAAATCGAGGCGCCCATATTCGGCGGACTCGGCGGGCAAGGCCTTTTGGACGAATTGCTCGCCGGCGCCGCCGGGGCAATGACCGGTTTCTCCTACCCGGAGGCGCTCATTGCCTGCATACAGGCCTGGCACGAAGAAGGGTACGAGGCGGCGAGAGACGCTCTGCTGCCCTACCTTCCCCTTATCAACTTCGAGCAACAGCCACGCATAGCCCTCGCCATACGCAAGGAATGCCTCCACAATCGAGGCCTCATCAACCGCCCGCACGTCAGACAACCGGCGGCAACCTTCCCGGAAGGGTTGCGCTCGTCCATGCTCAGGCACCTTCAGGAAGTGCCGCAGGTTCAGTTGGAGAGTCACTAATGGATCTGCAGATAAACGGCCGGACCGCATTGGTAGCCGCTTCCACAGGCGGCCTCGGGCTAGCTGTCGCTCGTGCGCTGGCCCTTGACGGGGCAAAGGTGGCAGTCACCGGCCGACGTGCCGACGTCGCCAAGCGCGTTGCTGCGGACCTGCCGAGCGCGATAGGCATCCCAGCAGACCTTCAAACCAACGAAGGCGTTGACACTGCACTGCGCCGAACCCAAGACGAACTGGGCGAGATCGACATTCTCGTGCTCAACGGCCCAGGACCCAAACCTGGGCCCGCAGCGACCCTGTCGTCCGCAGAGATGGCCAATGCCTTCCACAGTCTCGTCGAACCACACCACCACCTTGTCTCACGGATCCTGCCTGGTATGCGCGCACGTAAATGGGGACGCATTCTTGCACTGGGATCCAGCGGTGTAGCCGCACCTCTGCCAAACCTCGCCGTGTCCAACACCGGCCGCGCCGCACTGGCCGCCTACCTCAAGACCCTCGCGGCAGAAGTGGCAGAGGATTCCGTCACTGTGAACATGCTCTTACCCGGACGAATCGCCACTGACCGCGTCGGTGAACTCGATCAAGCGGCAGCGGACCGGACCGGAGTTACCCTCGACGAAATCCAGACAGCGTCCCGCCGCTCCATCCCGGCAGGCCGTTATGGCGACCCCGACGAGTTCGGAGCCGCGGCAGCTTTTCTCTGCAGCGGTCCCGCGTCCTACATCACCGGAGTGGCCTTGCGGTGCGACGGAGGGCTCATCCGAACCCTCTGACCTAGCCTGCCGCCAGCCTTCGAAGAAAAGAGCAACGATGTCCAATCCAGCAATCGCACAACACCTCATCAACGGGCAATGGCTCGGTGAAGCAACCACGAAACGGATGAATCCCGCCCGGCCCGGCGAACTGGCAACCCTTGCCCCCACCGGCGGCCTGAGCACCATCAACGAAGCCATCACCGCTGCCGCAGAGGCACAGCACACATGGTCCGAAACGCCACCGCCCGCACGCGGCGCAATTCTCGCTGCAGCAGCAAACCTCCTCCGGGAGCGCCGGGACACCATCGCCGCTGACCTGGTGCGGGAAGAAGGAAAAACACTTACCGAAGCCACCGGCGAAGTCACCCGCGCTATCGACGTCCTGCGCTTCTTTGGCTCCCTGGGATGGGCACCCACGGGGGAAGTGCTCACCAGTGGCGTTCCCAACACCACAGTGACCACCAGCAGAGAGCCACTCGGAGTCGTGGCACTCATAACCCCCTGGAACTTTCCCCTTGCTATCCCTGCATGGAAAATGGCACCGGCCCTGATCAGCGGAAACACCGTGGTCTTCAAACCCGCCGCCCTTACCCCCATGTCCGCGACACACTTGGCCTCTGCCCTCCACGATGCTGGATTGCCGGCAGGCGTCATGAACCTCGTTCATGGCCGAGGCCGCGAAGTAGGTGACGCCCTCGCCCGCGACCCCCGAATCGCTGCGTTGTCCTTCACCGGCTCAACGGCCGTCGGTCTCAGGCTGCAAGAAACCCTGAACTCCCGCAGGGCACGAGTCCAGCTCGAAATGGGCGGCAACAACGCCGTCCTCGTCCTCGACGACGCTGACCCGCACAAAGCCGCGCAGGTTGTCGCTGGCGGAGCCTTCGGCCTCACCGGACAGGCCTGCACCGCCACCTCCAGGGTCTACGTCACCCCCGGAATCAAGGCACAATTCCTTGACGAGCTCATCACCTTGGCCGGAGAGCGGGTCGTCGGTGACGGCCTCAACCCCGAGACAACCATGGGTGTCGTCGTCGACGAAACCCAACTGCAGCAAAACGTCCAAACTGTTCAGGACGCGATCGGACGAGGTGCAACCGTACTCCACGGAGGGACCGCGGCCGGTGACCTCAGCTTCCCACCCACGATCCTGACCGGACTCCCCCAAACGGATCCGGTCTTCCACGAAGAAACCTTCGGCCCAATCCTCACAGTCCTGGAAGTACCGGACTATGAAACCGGTCTGACACACGTCAATGACTCCCACTACGGCCTCACCGCAGGCATCTGCACCGATAACCTGGGCAAAGCAACAGACTTCGCAAAACGCGCCCAAGTCGGAGTAGTCAAAGTCAACCGTCCTACTGCAGGTCTCGACCTTCACGTACCTTTCGGCGGAGTGAAGGATTCCTCAACAAACACGTTCAGGGAGCAAGGCCATAACGCGGTGGAATTCTTCACGTGGAGTAAGACCACCTATACGGGAGTTTGAATCCTGCAGCACGGAAGACAGCACACTTCTGATTGGATCTGCTCGACCGCGAGCTGTGCAGCCCAAGATATGCCCGCCGAAAACTCTTCGGCGGGCATATCTCTGGATCGGCCAACGCCGCTCGCAACGACCCAAACGCGGCAAAGTGCGAAAACGGCAACCAAAACACCGCCTCTGCAGCGATTGGCGGCCGGCGGCCGCTGTCCTGGCGTAGTGCGCGATTCGGTGATCAATAGCATCGCGGCTGAGCTTCGTGCCGCGGAGGGTCGGAAATGGGTGTGTTGGCATCGCTGTGCTGTTCGGTGATCCAGTCGCGGAGGGCTGTGATGGTGCCCCCTGGTCAGCGGAGAGATCCGGTCTTTGCGCCCTTTGCCGTGGCAAGCCACGTCCGCGCCGGCGCCAGGGTGCACATCAGCGCGGGTGAGTCCGCTGATTTCGGAGATCCAAAGCCCGGTCTGAACGGCGACCAGCAGCAGCGCGTGGCCGCGTCTGCCGGTCCGGGTGGTTGGTCGCAGGCGGTGAGAAGCATCTCGACGGCCACGCCCGATGCGGATGCTGGAGTGAAGAATCCGAGCGTGCGCTCCGGGAAGATATCCTCGACTATCTGTCACAAACACGGTAAAAAGTAGTCCTTTACATGACTTAGAATAAGTTACCGGTTAAGTGACATATATCGATCCCAAACCGTTTTTGAATCACACTGTCACTTAAACGAACATATAAATCACAGAGGAAGTCCCCGTGCTCGTCGGATACATGCGCGTCTCAAAGGCGGACGGCTCCCAGACAACGGACCTGCAGCGCGACGCGCTCGTCGCCGCCGGCATCGATACGGACTCCCTCTACGAAGACAAGGCCTCAGGGAAGAAGGATGACCGGCCTCACCTGGCCGCGTGCCTCAAAGCCCTGCGTCACGGTGACACCCTGGTCGTATGGAAACTCGACCGGCTGGGGCGTGACCTGCGGCATCTGGTCAACATCGTCCATGACCTCACCGAGCGCGGCATCGGGCTGAAGGTCCTCACCGGCCAGGGCGCGGCCATTGACACCACCACCGCCTCCGGGAAACTCGTCTTCGGGATCTTCGCCGCCCTCGCCGAGTTCGAACGCGAATTGATCTCCGAGCGCACCCTCGCCGGTCTCGCCTCCGCCCGGGCCCGCGGACGGAACGGTGGGCGCCCGTACAAGATGACACCGGCGAAACTCCGGCTCGCCATGGCCTCCATGGGCAAGCCCGGAACCAAAGTCAGCGACCTCTGCACCGAACTCGGCATCACCCGCCAGACCCTCTATCGGCACGTGTCTCCGGCGGGCGAACTGCGCCCTGACGGTGAAAAGCTCATTTCCCGGTAGACGCCGAGCAGTGCGATCGCCCCTGAAGCACAACTGCTGACCCGTCCAAAAGGACCTGAGCCCGATGTATCCGTCGGCCTCGCCGCCGAGGCGTGTACTCGTCAAGGTGCCGGCTGGAGGCACCTTGAGTCTCCAAAGCTGGCACCTTCACCTGAAATCGGGGCGATCAGGTCTGGGTAGCAGCGCATTCCAGGCATAGGTTCGCCTGTCATTGACAGGGGGTGTCTCCCTGTTCTATAAATGAATTCTATTCATTTATCTGGTGTCGTGGGACTATTGGCGCTGGAAGCGATCATGCTCTTGCCCCTCCAAGCCCCTCCATGGCGCGGCTGCGTTCAGCAAAATGAATGATCCGGATCCCCGCAACATCTCGGCGTTGTCAAGGGCGGGAGCGGCAACCTGCATCGGTGCCTTCTTTCCCTAATCTTGCCCGTGATGCGTCACCTCGGGGTGCCGTGTCCCTGGAGAGGGTCCCCACCCGCGCCCCTTGTTCTTAATAGTTGGGAGATGAATTGCTATGACATCAGGACCCTCGCAGGTGCCTACACTTTTCCGAAACTGCGAAATATTTACGGCCGGCGCAACTGGACCAGCCCAAGCGATCGTCGTTCACGGTGACCGGCTCGCCTGGGTCGGCGACATCGCTACCGCCGAGCGGATGGCCGGTGACAATCCCAACGTGATCGACTTGGCCGGGGGGTTCGTTGTGCCTGGTTTCATTGACGCCCATACCCATCTGCTGTCGATGGGACAGGCCTTGCAGAAGGTCCACCTGGTCGATGCCGGTGATCTTGACGAGATCCAGCGCAGGCTCGCCCACGCGCGCTGGCACGAGCCGGACGCTGAACGAATCCTCGGCCGGAGCTGGCTTTTCGACCAGGTGCCAGGTGGGAATCCGACTCGGCAAATGATTGACGCCGTCGTATCGGATGTGCCGGTATATTTTGACGCAAACGACCTCCATTCGTGCTGGGTCAATACCGCAGCACTCAGGGAAATGGGCATCACCAAGGATTCACCTGACCCGGTGGGGGGAACGGTCGAGAGAGACCCTGAAACCGGGGAGTCAACGGGGCTGTTGCTTGAGACCGCCGCCTGGAAATATGCGTGGTCCGCGCTTGCAGATCAGGTGAGCGATGCGGAGCGGGACTCCGCCCTGGCCCGCGCCTTTGAGACCTACCTTGCCGCCGGGGTCACAGGTGGCATCGACATGGCACTCACCGCACTGGATCTCGAAGCCCTGAAGCGGGCACTCTCCCGCGGAAACGGTGTACTGCCGATACGCGTCGTCGGGCACTGGTTCATCGAGCGAACGGACTCGGACGACGACAACGTTGGCCAGATTGAACAGGCCATCGCCCTGGCAGCAAGCATCGACTCGCCCTGGTTGCGCGTGGCCGGGATCAAGATCATTGTCGATGGAGTCATCGATGCGTGCACGGCAGCCATGACTGAACCTTTCGCAGATGGGTCACGGCCGGGACCGATCTGGGATCTGGAATCCCTCATCCCGGTCGTGAGCGCCGCGGACGCGGCAGGTCTCCAGATCGCGTTCCACGCAATCGGGGACGAGGCTTCGGACATTGTCCTTTCGGCTCTTGAGCACTCGTACCTGAAGAACGGGCCAAGAGCCCGCCGTCACCGCATCGAGCACCTTGAAGTGGTCAAACCCGGCAACGCCGAGCGGATGGCCCGGCTCGGAATCGTCGCCTCAATGCAACCGGTTCACGCCGATCCCGCGGTTCAGTCAAACTGGGAGGCAATGCTCGGCGATGACAGGGTAGAACGCGGATTCCCATGGACCGAATTCACGGAAAAGGGCGCGAAGCTCGCATTTGGTACCGACGCCCCAACGGCACCGCACTCTGCCCTGCACAATGTGTTCATAGCGTCGACCCGCCGCTCGGCCATCTCGCCGGGCATGCCACCGGGCCGCGGACTGACTGTTGAGCTCGCCGATGCCATCGCGCATGCAAGCCGCGACGCGGCCTGGTCATGCGGTGCCGAATCAGAGCGGGGCCGTTTGGAAACAGGTCTGCTCGCGGATTTCACCGTGATCGACACGAACCCCTTCACGGCCGGGCCTGAATCACTCCTCTCGGCGAGGATCGCACGCACGGTTGTGGGCGGGGAGACGAAGCCCGGCTGGAAGCCAAAACGCGGAGTGATCGAACTCCTTAACTCAAAGATTGCGAGCTAAATTCACGATGAATCAACAGATCGACACCCGACGCGCCCTGATCGAGGTCAACAGCTTCAGCCCCTTTGAGCGGGGCGTGCAACGCAGCACGGCCCTGGGCGGGGGTGTCCTCAGCGGAATCGAGCTCTACCAGCGGCTCTTCCACACTGTCGGGGTCAACATGGACACCGTCCGCGCGGACGCGGAGCGGATTGTCGATGCCGTCGCGGACTGGTCCCCGGATCTGGTGGCCGAAATGAACGGCATCGCCTCCGGTTCCGGCGTGGATTTGTGGCAGATCGCCGCCCTCAATGGCCGGACCGAAATCCTGTCACAGGCGCTCGGCGCCCGGCCGGGCGAGTGCACCACGATTGGCCGCGTGGCCGGCCACGTCTTCGGTGTCCAGACCTGGGACTGGCACGAGGAGATGAATGACCACTGGTACCTCCAGAGCGTCTCGGGCGCCAAGCGGTCCTTCGTCGGGCTCGCCGAGCACGGCATGCTGGGCAAGATCGGCATGAACGACGCCGGCGTGTCCGTGTTCCTGAACATCCTGGGGCATGTCAACGACGAGCCGCGGGGCATCCCTATCCACCTACTGGCGGCCGAGGTCCTGGCGAACGCCTCCTCCGTGGAGGAAGCCACCAGCATCGTGTCTTCGGCCGTGGTCAGCACCTCCAGCGCCCTGACCTTCATGGACGAGCACACCGCTGTCACGGTGGAAATCAGCCCCGGCGTGGTGTCCGTGATCCTGCCGGAGAACGGCACGCTCGCCCACACCAACCACTTCCTGGACAAGGAGTTCGGTGCCGGCGAAAAACCGGGCCTCTACGACCCCGACTCCCAGGACCGGCTGGCCCTGGTGCAGTCCCGCCTGGACCGCTACCCGGCATCCACCGGCGTGGATGACATCCTGCACTTCCTGTACTCCGACCCCGATCAGCCCGGCATCTGCTGTGTCCCCACGCCGGACGCCACGTTCGGCAACCGCTGGGCCACACTGGCAACAGTCACCATGGAAAACCGCAAGTGTGAGATGCGGGTCGCCAACGGATCCCCGATCGACGCCCGTGCACAGGACTGGTACGTGATGACACCACCGGCCAGCTAATGGCCACAAACAACAGACAGGAACGCGGTTGATTTGGATGGGCCTGCCGACCTCCGGCAGGCCCATCATCCGCAGTGCCTGAATAACGCCGAAAGAGGCCGAAAGTATGCGTGAGGCAACGCAACCATTACCAAATTTGGAATCTCTAAGTGTTGACGTCGTGGCCCTTGACCGGGCTTCGATGGACTGCTGCATCAACCTGGCGGTGGAACAGATGATTGAAATTGCTGTCCGGATCGCGACACGCGGCATACTGGTGGCGCGCCTCGACGATGGGCTCTTCCGAGTCGGGCTTAGTGACGCGGTCCCCTTCGGCTATACAGAACAGCGAGACCTCCGTAGCTGATCGTCCGGCACGCGGTGCAGCGACTGGGTGACCAAGGATGCCGCGATACCCCGGACTGCGAAGAGGAGATGTCCTCGCCGGACTGACCTCCGCAATCCCAGTGGTGTCCCGCGTACGGTTCCCCTTCCGGACATGTAGTGGCCGTGCAGACGACTTTGGACATTTCGTGCAGACGACTTCGGAAAATGACACTGGCCGACTCGGCAAACCCGGCGTGTCGTGTTCCATGGGCCGTGTCCGAGAGCTATGTACTCTCAGGCGCGTCCACGATACATTTCTCGGCATGGCGTTGGTCGGATATGCGCGGGTCTCGACCCGGGAGCAGAACCCGGAGGCGCAGACGGACGTCCTGGAGTCGGCCGGATGCGAGAAGATCTTCGTCGAGCACGCCTCCGGGGTGCTCACGCGCCGGCCGGTGCTGGGTGAGGCCCTCGGTTACTTGCGCTCCGGCGACACTCTGGTCGTGGCGAAGCTGGACAGGCTTGGCCGGTCGGTGCGAAACCTGAAGGAGGTCGCTGACACGCTCCAGCGCCGGAACATCGGCCTGAAAGCTCTCTCCCAGGGAATCGATACCACCACCCCCGGAGGGCGGCTGTTTTTCCATATGCTCGCCGCCATCGCAGAGTTCGAGCACGACCTGATCGTGGAGCGCACCCAGGATGGCCTAGCGGCGGCAAGGGCCCGCGGGCGCAAGGGCGGGGGCCGACTCAAGATGAGCCCGACGAAGGCGGCCCAAGCCCGAGCGATGTACGACGCCCGGCAGCACACCGTGGCCCAGATCGCCGAGACATTCGGGGTCTCGCGCGGAACGATCTACCGCCACCTGACCCAGCACGTCGAGCACTCCTGAGGAGAAGGGGGCCGTGATGGCACAGCGCAGTGACCATGAGAAGGCAGAGCTGGTGCACCGGCATCTCGACGGCGTGACGTGGGTGCGGATCGCTGATGCCGCCGGGGTCCCGACACGGACTGTCCAGCGGTGGGCCGCACGGCTGGAAGCAGGCGGGCTAGCCAGACCCGCGCGCAGGGACAAAGGAACTAGACACACCCCGCCCGAACTCATCGAAGCGGTGGAGGCTCTCGCGCTGCAGCGGCCCGTACCGACGGCGGCGTACATTCACCGTCGCGTGGGCGACATCGCCCGGGACCGAGGCCTTGCGGCACCCAGCTACACCACGGTGCGGGCCATCATCCACGGGCTCGATGCGGGCCTGCGCACTCTCGCGGCCGGTGGCGATGCCGCCTACCGTGACAAGTTTGAGCTGGTCTTCCGTCGCACGGCCGCCGCCGCGAACGAGCAATGGCAGATGGACCACACCCTTCTGGACGTGATGATCCTGGACGAGAAGCAGCGGCCTGTCCGCCCGTGGCTGACGGTCGCCCTGGACGATTATTCCCGCGCAGTTGCCGGATACGCTTTGTCGGTCCAGGCGCCCACGGCGGAGCATTCGGCTCTAGCGTTCCATCAGGCGGTCAGCCGCAAGCACGACCCTGTCTGGGTCGTGTCGGGGCTCCCGGACGTGCTATACAGCGACCACGGCTCGGACTTCACCTCGACCCGCCTCGAACAGGTCTGCCTCGACCTGCACATCCGCCTGGTCCATTCCCGCGCCGGAAGGCCGCAGGGACGGGGGAAGATCGAGCGTTTCTACGGGACCTTGACCACCGAGCTCCTGCCCCACCTGCCCGGATTCATCCCCCACGGGACCGGCGGCGCGCCCCTGACCGAGCCTGCGCTGACCATCCGCCAACTGGACGAGACGCTCGGGAGATTCATCGTCCACGAATACAACGAGCGGCCGCATTCTGAGACAGGTACCGCTCCACACGCGCGTTGGCGCGGTACCGGGTTCGTCCCGCGAGGCCCGGCGCACCCCGAGGACATCGACCTGCTCCTGCTCAACGCTGCGACAACAAGACGCGTTCAGCGCGACGGCATCCGATTCGCATCCACCCGCTACATCTCACCGGTACTCGCCGCCTATGTCGGCGAAGACATCACTGTCCGCGACGACCCCCGCGATCTCGGCGAGATCCGTGTGTTCCACGAGAACGCATTCCTGTGCCGAGCCATCGCCCCGGAACGTTCATCCGAAAGCTACACACTCGCCGACCTCCAGACCGCACGCACAGCCCGCGGCCGCGCCTTGAAGAAGCAGCTGCGCGAGCGACGCCGCGTTGCCAGTTCACTGCCCGCCGACACCCGCCACCAGGTCGCTTCAGCACCCCAGGCCGGGCCTCCCCAAGACTCCGGTCCCGCACCGGACGAACCAAGGAAGCACGGGCTGAAGACCTATGCCACCGAATGAGCGCCTCCAACGCCATCCCCGGTCCGTCCTTTTCGAGGAAAACGACGACGGCCGCCGCTTCCTCAACGGCCACTGGGACGAATTCACCGACGCCCCACCTCCGTACCTCAACACGCAGCCGAATTTCGTCACCACTCGGGAACACCGCCGATTCACCGAATTCGCCGACACTGTCCGCACGCACCGCTATATCGGCCTTTGCTACGGCCCGCCTGGAGTCGGCAAGACGCTCTCGGCTCGTCGCTACGCCGGCACGGACGAATGGGAGCAATGGCACCCGCTAAGCAGCGGCAAAGAGGACCTCCCGCCCGTCCCAGGACAAGTGCTGCACAGCAAGACCGCGTTCTTCACCCCCACCGTCTCCGCCACAATCAAACAGATCGACCAAGGCCTGCCACGAGCTTGCCAGCACATCTCCTGGGCGATCGACTACGCCGAACACTGCCACGTCGACCCCTACGTCCACACCGAATCACAACACTGCGGCCGCACCGAACTGCTCATCATCGACGAAGCCGACCGACTCAAGACAGCCGGGCTCGAGCAAGTCCGAGACTTCTACGACCGCCACAGCCTGGGCGTGATCCTCATCGGCATGCCCGGTATAGAGAAGCGGCTCGCCCGCTACCCCCAGCTCTACAGCCGCGTCGGCTTTGCCCACGAATACCGCACACTTCGCAAAGACGAACTCGCCTCTGTAGCCGCCCAACGACTCCCAGCACCCGACCCCGACGACGACGGACTGGCGCACACAGCGGCGATCGCCGCCATCGTCCGCGCCACCACCGGCAACTTCCGGCTCGCCGACCGCCTCATCACCCAAATCAACCGCATCCTCGAGATCAACAACCGCCAGTACCTCACCCCCGAGGCCGTCGACGCCGCCCAAGAAGCGCTGCTCATCGGACACTAACCGACGCGGAAACCGTGACATTTACCGCTGCGGTTCACGGCCGCCTGAGCTTCCCAGATGCGAACGCGGTGTCTTGAAAAGCTTTTGATTAGTAAGACGCCCACCCGCGTTTCCTTTCCGTCCCATTTCGAAGAAAAGAGAACACCTGCAACCGAATCTCCTTCCGTAAGGTGGGAGCTGGCCACGCTCAGTGGCTCTTCGGCCCGGTGTCCAGTTCGCGATCTGAGTGCGTTTGTCGCCATACGCGCCGGCGGAGGGATCCAGCAGAAAGGCGCGCGGGTGAACGATGGTAGCTGCAGGTCCTCGACCCATGCGGGTCCAGGAGTTAGCCGGCGGTCAACGTCGCGCGATGGTTTCGCCGGCCGGTTTCGGATGCCTGGCCTGAAATGATCTCGCGCATAAAATTCACGGCCTCGTGGCCGAACTCCCGAGGACGGAGATCCACGGCGTGAATCAATGGATTCCTTAGCTCAGTGGCCGGGTCCCCTACGAGGGAGCCTAGGTGGAAGTCCTTGCCGAGCCGACGTCCCATGGACTGAAGTACGGGCGCGGCGCGTCCCGCCAGCCCCTGCGCTACAGAGACCAAAGCATCGACGTCATTCTGGTCCGCAATTCCTTGCATGACCGCGGCGAGCTCCTGATCCGTGGGGGTCACGGAGAGGGGAATCACTACAGGCTCAATACCGGAGCCGGAGCACCAGTCAGCATAGGCACGTGATACATCAAAGGTGTAGGACGAGCTGAACTTCTCATCTGATGCAAGGAGCAACGGCCGGCGCCCACCAGCGGCACGAAGTGCCTCAAGCAGGGCCGTTGCCATGCTGTAGTGGTCTATCTCGATCACGGCCAGGGGACGGCTCTGTGTCTCGTCCAATATTCGCCCGACAGTTACCACCGGAAGATCGGAGCCCAATAACGACTCAAGGACAGGATCTCCGTCAAGAGGATCAACGGCAATGAGCCCATCAACCTGAGGTGGCCCTGAGCGTCTTTTGCTGCCTACTCCTCGACCTATCAGCGTCAGGTCAAGATCATGGAGTGCCGACTCGTCCGCCGCCCCAAAAGCGAACTCCATGTAGAAAGACAAATTGCGGACATGACCGGGTATGTACAGGCCCAAAGCGCCAGTTTGGCTGCGGCGCAGCAGGCGCGCTGCCCGGTTGGAGACATATCCCATTCTCTGCGCGACCAAGAGAGTCTTCTGCCGGGTTGCCTCCGAAACGCGGCCCGAACCTATGAGGGCATCCGAGACCGTTGTCTTCGACATCCCGAGCTCACGGGCTATGTCGACTATGGTCACCGCAGACTTTGCCATATGCCCAGTGTAGGCACGTGGGGTAACGCCATCACGCCTCCCTCGCCCACAGGAGTAGAACGTCATCATCCAGGTTTCAATCAGGTGAATTAAGACGAAACCTTGACTGGCAGCGTGATCTGGATCATGATTATTTCAGTTGCCGGAACGTTCCGGCAATCTTCACGGGCTATTCGCCCCAAATCCTGAAGGACAGGCAGATGTCTTTTCCCTTACCTCACAGAGGCCCCAGCCAGTGGACCAAGTGGTCAGCAGCGCTGGTGGCAATCGACGCCACTCTCCTGCTGTTTCCGCCCCTCCACTGGCTGGCAGGATCCAATGGCCCATTGGCGTCCATTGGTTACTTCGTCGGTGCCGGGCTGGCCGTCATGGCATCGCTCTTCCTTATGGTCCGCTTGGACGAGAAGGCGGATGAGCAATAGTGGACATCCTCATCGGATACGGCGGCGTGGCTTTGTTCTTCCTCGTCGTCATCGTCGTTCTTGAGAAGACAAAGCGAAGGGATGCGACCTTCAGCGACTACGCCACCGCTGGACGTTCGTTCGGGTCTTTCTATAGCACTATGGCCTTCGTAAACACGTGGTTGCCTGGGACGATTTTCATTGCCTTCGCCGGTTTGGCTGCCGCGGCAGGTGTCATAGGTTTCTACTTTGTCCCATACTCGCTCCTGGCCGCTGTCTTAATGTTCTGGCTCGCCAAGCCGGTGAACAGGTGGGGCAAACGCTTCGATCTGCGAACGCAGGCTGATCTGATCGGCCTGCGCTACAACTCCAAGGTCGTCCGTGTTACGGCCGCGGCCATCGGCATCATCGCCTCCTTCCCCTGGGTGATACTGGGCATGCAGTCGCTGGGACTTGTATTCACGTATCTTTCATTCGGTGCCATTAGCGGTGTTGCTGCAGTCGTCATCGGCATTCTGCTTATTGGTGTTCGTCAGATCTGGACCGTTCGCTTCGGAATGCGGGGCGTGGTCATCAGCGATATGGTTCAAGGAATTTTTGCCTACTTTATCGGGACGGCTGTGATCCTGGGAATCCTGGTCTGGCTTCTTACCAACGGTCATGGTTTCGGGCAGGTCAGCCCAGGATTCTTCACCATCCCAGGTCCCGGCAGCGCCTTAGGCCCCATGTATCTCATGTCGCTGGTTCTGACCGGCGCGGTTGGTGGCTGGTGCTGGCCCGACATCTTCGTCCGCCTTTTCACCGCACGCAGCACGTCCACCATCAAGCGTTCGGCTGCTCAGGCAGCCCCCATCCTGTTCATCTTCGGAACGGCCCTTACCCTCCTTTCCATCTTGGCATCCTCAGTTCCAGAGGTGGCCGAGGCCCCGGATAATGTCTGGTTCATCACCGCTGGAATCGGGGGCGTCGGCCTGGTGACCGTTGCCGGAATCTGTGTCGTTGCCGCCACCATGGGTAACGTTGGAGCCAACTTGCAGGCACTGGGCACCATGACGGCGAATGACATCATCGGCGTTGCGCGCCATCATCGCGTCACAGACCCCAAAACAGGGAAAATCGCTGTCACTGTGCTCACCATACTCGCGGCGGCCGGAGCCTTCGCAACGTTGAACATTTCTACGGGCCTGATAGTCCTCGCGCTCGTTTCCTATCAAGGCATTTGCCAGCTGGCACCCACACTCTTCTTCGGGATTTTTTGGAAGCGCGGTAACGCCGCAGGTGCCACTGCCGGAATGATCGGCGGCTTTATCACCGCGGCAATTTTAGAAATCCTATATCCGACTTCAATTCCGTGGCTCGGGGGACTCACTTCCGGTGTCGCGGCCCTCATCGTCAACGTGTTGCTCTACGTGGGCTGCGCACTTGCGCTCCCGTCGGCACCTCAAGAACGGGCGCGAGTCGAAGAGCTCTTCGCGCACTTGAACGAAACTGAGACCGCAACCGACACCACCACGACAACTCCAATTGATGAAAAAGAACCGAGCAAAGCAAGGAACGCACGATGAACCATTCGACGCTTTCTGCTCCCGCGCTACCGGAAGCGCGTGGCTTTGGAACAATGAGCGCTGACACTGTCTATCGGGCGGCCCGCGTGGTTACTTTCGATCCCGACAGAGCACAGGCTGAGGCCGTTGCCGTCAAAAACGGCACTATCGTCGCTGTAGGTTCCTTCGCAGGTGTGCGGCTGTGGATCGGCCCGGACACCGAGGTGTTGGATTTCGGCGATGTCGCTATGCTTCCTGGCTTGACAGACGCCCACGTACATCCGATCTGGGGGATCACGGGTATAGCAAAAGGGATAGACCTGACCGGTCTTGACACACTGCACGACGTCACCGCACGCCTGCAAGAAAGCGACCCCATTGGCCCTGAGGAATGGATACTTGGATGGGGACTGGATCCGAACATCTTCAACGGGCCGATGAGTGGCCGCTCATTCAAGGAATCACTGCAAAACCGGCCGGTCTACCTGCGACTCAGGGATGTACATTCCGCAATTGTCAGTCCCCGCGCACTCGAGCTCGCCGGAATAACAGGAGAGGAAACTTTTGCCGACAAGTCATTGGTGGAGCTTGCCGACGACGGCCGGCCCAGTGGACTACTGCTCGAACTCAGCGCCATGGCCCTGATCGAACCATACCTTCCCAGCTTCACCTTCGAAGAAACAACGGCAGCTGTTCTTACACAACTTAAGACAATGGCATCACTCGGACTCACCGGTGGCCATGTCATGGACTTTACGGAGGGCAGCCAGGAAATTCTCGAGGCCATCGAGAGAGCGACCGATCTCCCGGTGCGGCTCAGGTTGTCCCCGATGTGCACGCCGGATATGGACGAAGGCCAATGGAAGAACCTCCTGAATCTCCAGGGCCTTGGCGGAAGGCGTTGGCAGGTAGAGGGCATTAAGTTCATGATTGATGGAACCATTGACAACGGCACAGCATGGCTCGAGGACCCAGACATCCATGGGGAAAACACAGAAGCAATCTGGAAGGATCCAAGCGCATACAGACGTGCGGTCCAATACTTCATCGCCGCGGGGATCCCAACGGCAACGCATGCCATCGGCGACGCTGCCGTGCGTTATGTACTAGATGCCATAGGTGCAGCCGAGCAAAGCGAATCACAGGTCCCCCACAGGATCGAGCACATCGAGACCATACCGGATGACCTCGTCCAAGAGTTCGCCAGGCTCGGCGTCATCGCAAGCATGCAGCCAGTACACGCGACCCACCACACCCGGGCCGATCGAACGGACACATGGTCCGCACGCCTCGGCGAGGAAAGGGCCTCACACGGATGGCGATGCAGAGACCTCCGCGACATAGGAGTCACATTGGCGCTGGGCTCGGACTGGCCCGTCACTCCCGTTGATCCCCGAGCCATGATGGCTGACTCCCAGCTGCGCCGTCCGGTCGAAAAACCGGATATCCAGCCAGTCCAGCCCGAACAGGCTCTCACAGCCCTGATGGCTTACGAGGGTTATACGACCCACGCCGCCAGAGCGGCGGGACATCAGGATTCGGCGGGCAAGATCAAGGTCGGCTATCGCGCCGATTTCACCATCCTCGGCGCCGATCCCCTGCAGCTGACACCCGAACAACAGGCTTCCAACCCTGTCATAGCCACCGTCATAGCCGGACGTCCGCAGTTCATCAATCAGGAGCACCGCTAAGCGTTACCAAAGCCCCAAAACCTGCCGCTAAGCAATTTCCGGGCAGCCGCATACCTGACTGCTGACCTGGATGTTCCCCACGGACTTCCAAGCGCTGCGACCCGACGAAGTAGGCCCTTCTCTGGGGGCCGCTTCGTTTGGTCGAAGCCTGCTGAGCTGTTGATTGACAAACAGCTCAGCAGGCTTAGGCCTGTCAGACCCCTATCCGTCCCGAGCGGACCACCCTGCCGCGATGAGCAAGGACTCGATACGAGGACGGAATCGTCACGAAAGGGTGCCGGCCCATCGAAGTGAATCCGACGGCAAAGACCAGAATCAACGCGCCTGCAGCAAGGTAAGCGGTGGGTGCCCCCAGCTGGTTTTGGGAGACCTCGGCAATCTGGGTTTCGGTCAGTTTTTTGCGGGCGTCCAGACCGAGCTCGTTCACCCGTGCCAGCGCGGTCAGCGCGTTTACCGCCCGGGTGCGGTCGGTGGTCATGGATTCCCGGGAGGTGACCAGGATCCGCAGGGCCGCCCGGACTCCTTCGTTCAGCCGGGGCCGGCGCAGCTGCTGCTCATCCAGGGGCAGGACGGCGGCTCCGATCCGGTGCGCGTCCAACGGATCGGACTTGCCTACCCCGTGATGGGCCCGGGCATCCATCCGTGCGGCTTCGGAGACCTCGTAACCGGCAGCGCCGACAGCGCCGGTCAGCAACGCCCCGTATGAGGCAGCGCCCTCGATCACCCACAGGGTCGCCAGGTCAGCGCCGGTAAGCCGCGCAGCCCAGGCGATGGCCCGGTTGATCCCGGCGCTGGTAGTGGGGAATTCCCGGGTCTGGAGCAGTGCCCCGGTGGCGGCGGCGATGATGGCGTAGACATGGCTTTTGGCGTGGGTGTCGACCCCGACGACAAACGGGCGGGAATGAGCAACGATAGACATAGCGGTTCTGGCACTCTCCTCTATTCACGGATATGGTCAGGGCCGCGCACGGCCGGTACCAGTCCGGGTAGAGGTCACTTCGGAACAACACTGTGACGAGCCACGCCCCCAGTCATTCGAGGCGGGCAACCTTCTGATCAAGTTACCGAGGTGGGCCGGGCAGGTACCGGCCGCCTACTCCATGGACGGACAAGTCACCAGAAGGGCACCCAGGGGGCCATGTGTTTGATGAGTCACGACCACAGGGCAAACGGCCGGTACCTACTCTGCCAGCCAGTCCCGGACCAGCCACCACAATCCTCATAGTGTTTGAGCCGGTAGCTGGAGCCTTTGAGAGTGACGACTTCGGCGTGGTTTCGACAAGGACAAAATCGACGACATCGACTTTGACGCGCTCCGAAGCGGCACCTCCTCAGAGGCGTATTCGTGTTCAGGCCTCGTCGGCGAGCCCCGCCGCCCAGTCCACCAGGTAGGCGAGGAGAGGAGCAGCGCTGTCGACGTCGAGCTGGCGCGGATCGGCGCCGAACACGCCGTGCAGCGGGTGATCGGGGCGGTGGCGGTCCTGACCGTACGGGTCTTCGCCTGCAGGGGCCGGGTGGGCGGCGGCGTCAGGGAGAGCGCTCACGTTCACGAGCTCAGGCGACAGCGCGTGCAGCAACAGCGACTCGAAACGGCCGGCGTGATCCGGCGTCACCGGTGGCGTCGGCGCCTGGCCGAGCGTGCGTGCGACGGCGCGAAGCGGAGCATCCCTGGCGTTCCACTTCTTGGCGACCCGCGTGATCAGTCCGCACTGCTCGTCGGCGAAGTGCCTGCTGAGGATGACGGCGCGGTGTACAAAAGGCTACTCCGCCAATTGCCTATCGAACGGCGTCTTTCAGTTCGCAGTTGAGTCCGGATCAAATGGATGTTCCGTCGATTGGGAATCGGCGAAGCCTTGGAGTCCGGGTTGGACGCGGCGTGCGTACGAGGATCGCATGGCGCGGAAGCATTCGAGTATTGCCGGGTGATTGGCGCGGCCCTTGAGGGTGGCGAAGAGCACTTCGCGCCTTAGTGCGAGGTCCAGGGGTCTGACGACGAGTCCGGTGTGGCGGCCAATGAGGGCCAGGCCGGGGAGGACGGAGATGGCCAAGCCCGCGCGGAGCATCTGCAGCACTGTCGTGGTGTCTTTGCAGTCGCAGGTGATGTTGGGCCGAAAACCCTCCGCAAGGCACGCGTCGACGATCGACGTGTGGTAGATCCGCGCGGACCTATTGAGCGCCCAGTCTTCGCTCGCCAAGTGCGCCAAAGGCACAGTGTCGAGTTTCCGGTAAGGGTGTTGCTCGGACATGACCACGTAAAAGTCGTCCGCGAACAAGGGCTGATAAAAAACTGCTTCGTTGCGGGGATCCTGATCGGAAAGGTTGTCCAATATCGCAACATCCGCACGTTTGGCCATGAGGTCAATGATGGCTTCAGCCGGCTCGTGTTCGACCATGTGGACCTTCAGCCGTGAGTGGGACCCACGTAGCAGAGCCATTGCCGTCGGCAGCACCGTGGCCGAGAACGACGGAAAAGCGGAGATCCTGATGTCGCCTGAGATTGAGTTCTTCGTGACCGCAATTTCTGCATCAATGCGCTCAAGCGACTCAAAGACTTCATGGCTTTGTTCAACGAGCCGGATACCTGCTCCGGTCAGCCGCACAGTGCGCCCGGCCCGTTCGACCAAGACGAGCCCGGTGTCCTTTTCCAACTGGGAAAGCTGCTGAGAGACTGCCGGTCGCGTCAGCCCCATCGAGTCGGCCACTGCGGAAATCGTCCCCAGGAACGAGAGCTCCCTCAGGAGCCGAAGCCTCTGAACATTAATCACTCGGGGACCTCCCACGGGACAAGCGTCAGGAAAAGTAACGGAAGGCGCTCCGTCTTCCACTTTCATCTTACGCATTTCTCGTCAGGCGATCGTCACCGCCGGAGCTGTTTCTGACGGAACCCCTGGCATCGTTAGGAAAGCTTTTCTTTCGGTTGATGCAATTAAAAGAAACTTGTGCCGTCGTTTAGGGTTCCCTAGTCTTTTTCTAACACCAGGCGGTGTGATCTGAATCAAACGACCGAGATACGCCTCACAACTGCGCCTGTGTTCATCTCTACAGAAGGACAACCACAACATGGCCACACTTTCATTTATCGGCGTAGGCCGGATGGGATCCGGCATGGCGGCGAGGCTCCTCGGCGCTGGCCACACCGTCCAGATCTTCGATCCCAACACCGAAGCTGTTGACGCCCTGGTCCAGCAAGGGGCAATTGCCGCCTCGTCGCCGGCCAAGGCCGCACAAGGCGCGGAAGCTGTCTTCACCAGCGTGCCTAATCCAGCCATCCTCCGGGATGCCGTTGAGGGACCTGACGGGGTGCTGGCCGGCGCCGCTTCCGGCGTGACCATTGTCGATTTCAGCACCGTCGATCCCGAGACCGCACGCACTCTCGCAGCGATCGTCGAAGCCTGGGGCGGCCACTTCCTGGACGCCCCCGTCAGCGGCGGAGTCGCCGGCGCGGCTTCGGGAACCCTCTTGACTATGGTCGGGGCCAGCGACGAAGACCTGGCAAAGGTCCGCCCATACCTGGAGAAAATCGCCACGCGCATTGTCCACTGTGGTCCTGTGGGATCCGGGCAGCTGACAAAGCTCAGCCACAACATGCTGGTGGCTATCAACACCGTTGCGGCCGGTGAGGTACTGGCGGCCGCGGTCAAGGCCGGAGGCGACCTGGAAACGCTCACCGAGGTGTTCGAAGCCGGCCTTGCCGGCAGCAAGATGCTGGACCACTTCGGCAAGACGCTCTTCACCGAGGAACGGCCGCCGCTGTTCGCCCTTGACCTGATGCACAAGGACATCAGCCTGTGCCTGAAGGAATTTGGACAGTTTCCGATGCCTCTGAGCCAACTCGTCATGCAGACGTATAACGCAGCACGCGCCAAGGGCCTGGGCGGACAGGATTCAACTGGCGTCAACGAAATCTACGAAGAGCTGTTCGGCCTGCAGCTGATTGCAAAAACCAAGGAGAACCAAGCATGAACCCCCAGAGGACCCTCGTGCTTCCCAGCAAGGGCTCAACAGGGCTTCTGATCGACGGCCAGTGGATCGATCCTAAAGACGGCGGGACACTGGACATCCAAAACCCCAGTAACCGGAGCACCGTTGCCACCGTCGGCCGCAGCACTGCAGCCGACGTTGACCGTGCTGTCGCGTCTGCTGCAGAGGCCTTCAAGTCCTGGCGCCTGTTGGCCGCCCGTGAACGGGGCGCGTTCCTTACCCGCCTTGGCAACGCCGTCGCCGACAACGCCGAAGACATCGCCCGACTCCTTGCCGCCGAGACCGGAAACGCGATCCGCACGCAGTCCCGCGGTGAAGTGGCTTCCACCGTCGAAGTGCTCCGTTACTACGGCGGTGTCGCCTCGGAACAGAAGGGCGAGACCCTGCCCCTTGGCCAGGGACTCTTCAGCTACTCCACCCGTGACCCGCTCGGTGTGGTTGCAGCGATCATTCCGTGGAACTCCCCGCTCGTGCTCGGCGCCGTGAAAATCGGCATGGCGCTGGCAACGGGCAACACGTTGATCCTCAAGCCCGCCGAGGACGCACCTCTGGCCGTTATCCGCGTCTGCGAACTCGCCGCCGAAATCCTGCCTCCCGGTGTTCTTAACGTCGTCACGGGACGTGGATCCGACGCCGGAGCAGCCCTGGCCCAGCACCCGGACGTCGCCAAAGTCTCGTTCACCGGCTCAAGCGAGGTCGGCCGTGGCGTCCTGCACGCAGTGGCAGACCGCATCGGTCACGCGACCCTGGAACTTGGGGGAAAGAGCCCGGCTATCGTGTTCCCGGACAGCAACAATGAGGAAACGGCCAAGAACATTGTTGCCGCGATGCGTTTTGCCCGTCAGGGCCAGTCCTGCACCGCAGGTTCCCGGCTCTTCGTCCACGCCGACATCTGGGACGACTTCATGCCCAAGGTCATCGCGGCCGTAGAAGAACTCGTCATCGGTGACGCCCTCGACGAGGCTACCGACATGGGCGCCGTCATCAACACCACCAGGTACCAGGAGATTTCCGATTTCGTTTCGGAGGCGGAAAAGCAGGGTGCGCAATTCCTGACCGGCGGCCCCTCGGCGACTCTGGACGATGAGACGCCACTGCGCCTGGAGCCCACCGTCATCGCCGGCGTGGACAACAACTGGCGGATCGCCCGTGAAGAAGTCTTCGGCCCCGTACTTGTCGCTATTCCGTGGCAGAGCGAAGCCGAAGTGACCTCATGGGCCAACGACACCCACTACGGACTCGCGGCTTACGTCTTTACCCAGGACCTCAACACCGCTCTCCGGATGGCCGAAAACGTAGACGCCGGGTGGGTTCAAATCAACCGTGCCGGCGGCCAGCTACCTGGCATGTCCTACGGCGGCCGCAAACAGAGCGGCATCGGCGCCGAGTATTCCATCGAAGGGGCACTCGAAAGCTACACCCAGCGCAAGAGCGTCACCATCGCTCTCTAAAGACCGGCGGGAGAAGGTGCGCAGGACTCCGCGCCCGCCTTCTCCCGCCATCCATCAAGCCACACCGGATGCCCGGTATATACGCCAGGCAACCGTCCTCCCCAGCTTGGTTCCGGAAGCACTCCGGAACCGAAAGGACCCACCATGAGCAGTCAAGGTGTAATGAAACCGGAATCGGTCGACACCAAAAGCAAAGTTTCGGTCAGGGCAGCAGCCAGCTCCTTCATCGGAACCACCATCGAATGGTATGACTACTTCCTCTACGGCACCGCAGCCTCCCTGATCTTCCCCCGGGTCTTTTTCTCAGATCTTGAGCCTGCCGTCGCTACCCTGAGCTCCTTGGCAACCTTCGCTGTGGCGTTCCTGCTGCGTCCGGTCGGCGGCGTCGTCATCGGGCACTTCGGGGACAAACTCGGACGCAAGAAGATGCTCATCCTGACGCTGATGGTCATGGGCGTCTGCACTGGCTTCATCGGACTCATACCGCCGGAACAGACCATCGGCATATGGGCTCCCGTAATTCTGATCGTTCTGCGGGTCTTCCAGGGTTTCGCCCTCGGTGGCGAGTGGGGCGGAGCTGCCCTCATGTCTGTCGAGCACGCACCTGCCGGGCGGCGCGGCCTCTTCGGGGCAACGATGCAAATGGGCGTCCCCGCAGGTCTGCTCCTCTCCACGGGTGCCTTCGCAGTGGTCTCAGCCATGCCCGATGAAGCTTTCTTCAGCTGGGGCTGGCGCATCCCGTTCCTGGCAAGCTTCATCCTCCTGGGCATAGGCATGTACATCCGCCTTGCCGTGACGGAATCCGATGCCTTCAAGAAGGTCAAGGAAGAAGGCCACATCGCCAAACTTCCGATCCGCGACGTGTTGGCTAACGACAAGCGCCGCACACTCAACCTCGTTTTTCTTCAGAGCGCAGCAAATGTCGGCTACTTCCTGATCACCGTTTACTCACTGGTCTACGTGACCGAAACCCTGCACCTGCCGCGCACCTGGGCCGTGACCGGCGTACTGATGGGCGCGGCCGTGGACCTCTGCCTCCAGCCGGTCTTCGGTTGGCTCTCGGACCGCTTCGGCCGGAAAAAGGTCTACGGGGCCGGATCGCTGTTCCTCGGCCTCTACGCCTTCCCCTTCTTCTGGCTCCTGGAATCCGCATCTGAGCCCCTCGTCTGGCTCGCACTCATCCTCGGCCTGGGCATTGGACACGCGTCCACCGGTTCCCTGCACGCAGTTATTTACGCTGAGCAGTACCCGGCGCGTTACCGCTACACCGGTTCCTCCTTGGCGTACCAGCTCTCGGGAATCATCTCCAGCGCACCCACACCGCTGGTTGCTGCTTGGTTGGTCAGCACAACAGGGCAGTCCAAGCTCGTCGCCGTATACGTCATTATCGCCGCAGCTGTCAGCCTGACGTGCACCTTCCTCCTCAAAGAAACCTACAAGAGCCGGATCGACCTGTAGCCATGGAAACCGAGTCTGTTAGTCCTGTCCTTGACGAAGCTCCCACTGCCGCCCCGGTGGCCGATGAGCGACACCTTGCTGCCGTTATGGAAAGCCTGGACCGGCTCATGACAATAGAAATCAGGCCAGCAGATGGCAAGCTCCCCGCCGGAATCGTTTCCGGACTGTACGGGGCCTGCCGGGACTACTTCGGAGAGCCCCTCACCGGGCTTGCCGAACGACGGCTGCGGGAATCCGTGGCCACCAACTCCACCGTGTTCATCGCCACCGGGGCAGGCATTGGGCCTTGGCTGCCCCAGGGTGAAACGGATGGGCCGATGGGTGCCGCGGTGCTGGGCAGGGCCATTGCCATGACCCTGAAAGCCCGGACAGTTTTCGTCACGGAGGCCCGCCACGAACCGGCCGTCCGGGCGGCCATGGACAGCCTGGCGTTCCCGGACGGGTTTGAGCCGGAGATCGAGCTCGTGGCCCCCGGCGAAAAAGAGGGGCGGCAGACCGCTCAGCGGCTCATCACCCTGTACCAGCCCACGGCTGTGATTTTCATCGAAAGGGATGGCCCTGGCACCCAGGGACGGTTTCACGGCGTGCGGGGAGACTGCCGATCCGCAAACGACGTGGCCCAGCTGCACCACCTGGCAAACCTGGCCGGCCGGTCCTCGATCCTGACGATCGGTATCGGTGACGGAGGCAACGAAATCGGGTTCGGCGCCCACCGGCGCCGGATCGCCAGCAGGCTCCCCGGCGACGGCACCTGCCGGTCCGGATGCGATTCAGGGATCTACACCGTCACGAAAACACAGGTGACCATCAGCGCCTCGGTCTCAAACTGGGGTGGCTATGCCCTGGCCGCCGCCCTGGCAGCAAGTTTCCGCGACCCTGACGTCTGTCACACGCCTGAAGAGGAGGAGATCCTTCTGCGGGCCTGCATCGCAGCCGGTGCACGAGACGGCGCCACGGGATCCGCAAACCTGCAGACCGATGGAATCCCGCTGGAGACCCACCAGCATGTCATCGCACTCATGAAGACCATCGCAGCCACCACGTTGGCACGCACCGCAACCGTTGAGCGTCAACCAACGCAGGTCTTCGCACCACCCGCAGTAACAAATAGGAGCCGTTTTGTCAGCTAACCAAGCCACCGTACCAACCGTCAAAACAGATCGTTTTGGCAACCCCATTGACCCGATGGTGGGGTACGCCCGCGGCACTATCATCGATTCCAGTATTGCCGAGGGCCGCCGACTGCGGCACGGGCAGGCCATCGCTGCTCAGCGGGTGCGGGCTTCAGGTGCTGATGCAGTGGCCGTCTACACGGGCAACCAAAGGGACCTGCCCCTACAGGTAGAGGATCTGGCAACGTATGCCGAAGAATGGGTCGGTCCAGGTCTCTTCGCCGATGAGCTAAAGGAAGCAGCCATCCGCCACCTCGGCGGCGGGCCCGACGACGCGGTGGCGGCGTTCAACCGGACTACTGCCGGCATCATCGCTGCTATCTGTGCGCTGGCGGCCGACATGCCCGTGGTATCAGTTGTCCCAGCAGGGGCGCGTTCCCACGCGTCCCTGCCGCGGGGAGCGAAGCTTGCAGGCGTGTCCTGTCTCGAAGTTGGCATCGACCAGGACTGGCGCGAAGTCATCCGCGCCAACCGCCCCGCTTTGGTGATCGTCACAACCGTGACCTCAAGCCTGGAGCGGCTGGAAGACAATGAAAGCATCTCAGCCGTCGCATTTGCCCAGGCTGAGGGATCTGTCGTCCTCCTCGATGAAGCCTACGGTGCACGGCTGCGGACGGTCCTCCACGGGGGAATGCCCTCCCTGCACCTCGGTGCGGACATCAGCATCACTAACTGCGACAAAGCCGGACTGGCGGGTCCACGTGCCGGAATCATGGTTGGCCGCCCCCATCTGGTCGCCGCTGCTTCGGCAAAAGCCTCGGAGGTCGGTGCGGAAGCACGCGCACCCATCGCCGCCGGCGCGCTGCGTTCACTGCAAAGCTTTAACCCACAGGACCTTCTCACGGAGTCGGTGTCCGGGCAGGAAATCTCCGATGCCCTGGAAGCACGACTGGGTGCCGTTGTTGAACGCAGCGACCTTGGACCCATGATCCATGAAGATGACGTCCATGCCATTGTCCTGCAGCGGGCAGGCAACGCATCTTCGACTCTCGTTCCCGCCGAAACAACATCCGCGCTCGGAGCGCTCCTGTTGCGGGATTACGGCATCCTCACCGTCAACACGCACGGTCAACCGGGCGCACGCGTGTCGCTGCGCCTGAAGCCCACCCTTGACGCACTTCGACGTACAGGTGGCCCGCTGAAGGTGGCAGAGGCTGTCGACGCCGCTTTGGACACTTTGGCCGCTCAATTCGAAGACACAGACGCTATATCCACCCTCATTCTTGGGAGTTCACGATGACAGACCTGCAAACACATGAACCGACCGCTCTCAGCCGCACATTCGCACCACACGACAGCAGGCTGGACAAGATCGTCAACGTGGACATCGGTGGCCGCGGCGTAGAACATCTGCATGAGGCTGCCCTTCGCCGCCAGGATGGCTGGTCGTTGGTCGGACGGGCAGCTGATCTTCTCGCTGCCGTCCCCGAGAAGGGAACCGTTCTGATGACGACGGGTTCCGTATCGCGGGCCTGGATCTCACCGACCATCGGCGAGAACGACGGACCTGCAGGCGCAGCTGTCATCGCCCGGGCCTTGGCCATAGCTAAGCGCGTGACACCCATCGTTCTCGCCGAAGCCACACTCATCCCGGCGCTTGGTCCGATCTTCGAAACGGCAGGCCTGACGGTTCTGTCCCCTGAAAAGGCTCGTGAAGCCAACGCCGGCGGCACCCTGTTGGCCGTAGCCTTGGTGCCCTTCACAACCAGCGACGACGAAGCAGCAGCCGAATCGCAGAAGGTCCTTGATGAGTACAAGCCTGACCTGCTGTTCTCCACGGAGCGCGTTGGACGCAACAAGAACGGCTTCTACTACAACATGCGCGGGGTGAACTTCGGCCAAGACCGGGCACGGGTGGACTACGTGTTCGACCTTGCCTACGTCTTGGGCATCCCGACCGTGGCTGTCGGCGACGGCGGCAACGAAATCGGCATGGGCAATGTGGCAGAGGCTGTTGCAACCCATATTTCCCACGGTGCTGAGGGTTCCTGCCCCTGCGGCGGAGGGCTCGGTGCGACAACCCAGGTCGAGGCCCTTGTCACCGCTGCTTGCTCGAACTGGGGTTGCTACGCCGTTGCGGCAGCTCTTGCCATCCGTTTGAGCGATGCGCGAATCGTGCACACCGTTGATCTGGAACAAGCACTCCTGCGGCGGGGCGTTGATGTCGGGTTGATCAACTCCGTTGTTGGGGTTGTGGACCCCAAGGTCGACAACATCGATGTCTCCACGCACTTGGCCGTCGTGGAACTCCTCTCCGCAGTCATCAGGCCGGCTCTGTCCCTCTCGTAGGCCCCAACCAAGGATCGAAGAAGCTCGCCATGCCGCACCTGACCGAAGATCAGTCCCCGAACCGCACCCGCGAGAGCGGCGGAGCACCTCCACAGCACGGTGCTACCCACGGCACCCGCAAGAACCTTGCCGACTGGATCACTGAATGGGACACGTCCTTTGCAGGAGAAGCCCGCCGCGCTGTGGGAGCCGGTCAGGCGGATGCGCTGGTCCGCCGCTGGATCGGCGCGATCCCGCTTTCCTACCGTGAAACGTTCAGCGCCACGGAGGCGCTCCAGGACTGCCTGGCCATCGAGGCCGGAAGCGGTGCGGCTGGAGCGCAGATTCTCAGGTTCTACAATCTGGAAGCCGACGCCGGGCGCCAGAGGCTGAAAATCCTAGGTCCCTCGGAACTGTCCCTGGAGGAAATCGTGCCGCCCTTTCGTGATCTGGGCATCACCATCCGGGACGAAAGGCCGTACCGGATCGCCCCCGCTGATCAGCGGCCAGCCTGGATCTACGACCTCGGCATTGACGGTGTCGGCGACGAAACCATAGCTGAAGAGATTCACGCCCGGATCGAAGAGACCATCCGGGCGGTCTGGTCCGGGACGACCGAATCGGATGCCTTTCATGGCCTCATCACCGCGGCTGGGCTTACATACCGTGATGCACTGCTGCTGCGGGCGTACTTCCGGTACCTCAGGCAGAGCGGACTGGGCTTCTCTTTGGAACGCGTCGCCCAGGTCCTGGGAGGTCACGGTCACATTGCGGCGCGCCTGGTCTCGTACTTTGACGCCCGATTCAGGCCCGGTCTTGATCCGACCGGAAGCGCGGCCCAGTCGCAGCTGACCGGCATTCTCGAAACCCTTGATGACATCACGGCACGGGACGATGACAGGATCATCCGCTCGTACCTCGACGCGATGAAGGCAACTGTTCGGACCAACTTCTACCAGGCGGGCGCCAACGGGGCATCCAAGGGCTACGTTTCACTGAAAATCGCCTCCGCCGAGCTGCCGCTGCTGCCCGAACCCCGTCCGGAAAGCGAAATTTGGGTCTACGCCGCAACGGTCGAGGGTATACACCTGCGTTTTGGATCCATCGCCCGGGGAGGTCTTCGTTGGAGTGACCGGCGGGAGGACTTCCGCACGGAGGCCCTTGATCTCGTCAAAGCGCAGGTCGTCAAGAACGCCGTGATCGTGCCCACCGGCGCAAAGGGCTGTTTTTACGTGAAAGGTGGAGCAGGAACCGATCGTTCCGGCTCCGGCGCGCGGGAAGCCTACAAGTCCTTCATCAACGGACTGTTGGACCTGACCGACAATATAGTCCCTGCCGACAATGGCACGACTGTTCAACCACCGGCCAATGTCGTGAGGCATGACGCTGAAGATACCTATCTGGTCGTCGCGGCCGATAAAGGTACTGCCCGCTTTTCGGATCTGGCCAACGAAGTCGCCGCCGAGCACGGATACTGGCTCAAGGACGCCTTCGCCTCCGGAGGTACTGTCGGCTACAACCACAAGGCAATGGGCATCACCGCCCGCGGCGCTTGGAAATCGGTCGAGCGCCACCTCATGGAAGCGGACTTTCCGTGGAACTCAGCTCCCATCGACACGATCGGCATCGGTGATATGAGCGGTGACGTCTTCGGCAACGGCATGCTTTACACCGATAAGATCGCGTTGAAAGCTGCGTTTGACCACCGGCACATCTTCCTTGACCCAACCCCGGACCCGGCCGTGTCCCACCAGGAACGTGCCCGGCTCTTCCGCCTCGAAGGCTCGTCCTGGGACGACTACGACCGGAACAAACTCTCGGGTGGAGGAGGGATCTTCTCCCGGCAAGCCAAGCTCCTCCTGATCTCACCCGAGGCAGCCTATGCCCTCCGTTACGAAGGCCCTGTCACCCTCACCCCGGAAGAACTCATCCGAGCGATCCTAAGAGCCCCGGCAACCCTGCTGTTCAACGGGGGCGTCGGAACCTACGTCAAACACAGCCTGGAATCCCACTCTGATGTGCTGGACAAGGCCAACGACGCCGTCCGAATCGACGCCAACCAACTCAGGGCGCAGATCATCGGCGAAGGCGGGAACCTGGGAGTCACACCCCGCGGCCGGGTCGAAGCATCGTTGTCGGGCGTTCGAATCAACACCGACGCGGTCGACAACTCCGCAGGCGTCGACTGCTCCGACCACGAAGTCAACATCAAGATCCTGCTCAACTTGGCTGTATCAGCCGGAGACATCGCCGAAACCGACCGGCCGGGTCTCCTGCGCGCCATGACCGACGAGGTAGCGCAGTCCGTCCTGGCCAACAACTACGAACAAAACTTCGCCCTCGGCACTACGGTGGGCCACACACGGTCCATGACTCAGGTCTATCTGCGGGCCATGAAGTTCATGGAGTCCAAAGGCCGCCTGCATCGCCGTCTGGATTCGATGCCCAGTGTCGAGGAAATCCTTCGGCGCCTGGATATGGGACAGAGCCTGACCAGGCCTGAAATCTGCGTCCTCCTGGCCTACATGAAGTCGTCGCTGAGCCAGGAAATACTCGCCAGCTCGATACCGGACGAAGCGTGGGCCCAGCAGGAGCTCGAAGAGTACTTTCCCAAACAGCTTCTGCATAAGGCGCGCAGACATCTTCAAAGCCACCCCTTGAAGCGGGAGATCATCGCAACCTCCCTGGCCAACAGGATCCTTAATCACTCAGGCATCACGTTTGTGTTCCGGCTGTGCGAAGAAACCGGGGCGAGTGAAGCCGACGCGGTCCGGGCATATTTCATTTCCGCTGGAATCTGGAACCAGCCGGCGTTCTTCAGTTACATCCGGGGCTTGGACGGAAAGGTTCCGGCCACCGTCCAGGAGCGGATGGACCGCATCATGCGGCGCCTGCTCGACAGATCAAGCCGGTGGTTCCTCAAGCACCAGACAGGGACCTGGGATGTTCTGGCCGAGATCGAAAAGTACCGGCGACCGGGGGAAGAACTTTCGGCGCAGCTGGACACGCTCCTGCGACCCATCCAACTCCAGGGAATCCGGGACAGCGCCGCCGAACTGGAGGCACAGGGAGTGCCTGCGGAATTCGCTGTGCGGTCCGCGACGCTGCTTTACAAATATCCGTTACTGGACATTGCAGAGGCCGCATCGACCGCAGACATCGCACCGTCCTTACTGGCGACCACGTACTTCGATCTCTTCGAACAAATCGAAGGCAGCAGTCTGCTGAGCAGGATCGATTCCCTGGCGCGCAACGACCCATGGGAAACCATGGCTCGGGCCGCCCTGCGTGAAGATTTCTATGACGTCCTCTCCAGCGCTTCAGTCGCCTTGGCCACACCGAAGGCTGGCAGCTCCCGCCAGGTGTCGAGCGCCGTCATTGAAAGCCGGCTCGGACTGATCGCAGACGCACTCTCCGAATTGAGCGCCCGCGAGACATCAAACAACAGGGACTTTGAAATCCTCACAATTGTCCTGCGTGCTTTGCGCAGCCTGCGAACCGCGGCATTCACACCCCGCTAGCCATGCGCTTGCGCGCTTCCACTGCTTCAACACTCAAAAGGACAACTCCGTGCACGCATGGCGCTTACGAGAACTTCAACACGAAGATTTGGACCAGCTGATAAAACTCTGGCATTCCTCCAGAGACGGACACCTCCACTCGGTTTACAGCATCTCTGACATCATGGCCGCAGCCAGTGACGGCAACAGCATCGGCGCCTTTGTCGGCACCGAGCTCGTCGGAGCCGCAGTCTCAAGGATCCAAGTAGACCGTGCATGGATCCTCATGCTCGCCCAAGCCCCACAGTGGCGGAACCAGGGACTTGGCAGTTCGCTGATCTCCACTCTGGAGGAGAGCCTCGCTGAAACTGAAGTTGTCAAGATATCCGCGCTGCTGCCGGCCACTGAAACACGAGTTCAGGCATTCCACAACAGCGGTTTCGGACCGCAGGAAGAACTCGTGTATTTCGAACGCAGCGTCCCCGTGCAACCCAAGGAATTACAAACCCTGGGAAGGCTCGGCGGATCAGCATCCCCACGAGGCTTGTGGGACGACATGGGAGGAATGCAACGCGAGAAAGAGCTCATCGAACGCAGGCTCGTTTTGCCTCTTGCGAAGGCAGACCTCGCCAAGTCCCTCGGTGTCGAACCCCCGCGCTCGGTGGTACTGTTTGGCCCCCCGGGAACCGGGAAAACAACCTTTGCCAAAGCCGTCGCCTCACGACTCGGGTGGCCCTTCGTTGAAGTCTTTCCATCCCGTCTCGCCACAGATCCCAGCGGACTGGCCGCGGCACTCCGCCAGACATTCCTGGACATAGCCCACCTCGAACACGCCGTCGTCTTCATCGACGAAGTCGAGGAAATCGCAGCCCAACGAACTGGCGGGCCGCCATCACCCCTTCAGGGCGTTACCAACGAACTGTTGAAGACCATACCGGCCTTCCGCGCTAAGGACGGCAGGCTGCTCATTTGCGCCACGAACTTCATACGATCTCTGGACCAGGCATTCCTTCGCCACGGGCGTTTCGACTATGTCATCCCCATTGGACTGCCGGATCTCGACGCCCGCAAGGCTATCTGGGAACGCTACATTCCAGACAGCGTAAATCAGCACGTCGATATCGACGTGCTGGCCAAAAGCACCGAACGTTTCTCTCCGGCCGACATCGAATTCGCCGCACGAAAGGCATCCCAGCGGGCCTTGGAAGAGGCTGTCTACGGCACACCTGCCGGTAGGGGCGAGCCTGCCCTGCAAACACGGAACTACCTCGAAGCCATCGCCCAAACGCGGGCAACATCAAGCGAAAAAACAGTCAACGATTTCCTCGATGACATCGACAGGCTAGGCCGCATCTGAACCCCGAGGTACCACCCTCATCGACGACAACGCGGAACGGACTTTCGTCTCTACAGTCGGGGCCAAAGGAGAAGTGACAGCGGACTACTGCCGCAAAGCCGCGCCTCGAACGGGCAACCGCCGCCTGATCTACCGGCGCCGGACGCCTTTCTCAGCGGTTACAGCACTGACTGGATGTATGGGAGGAAAATGCTAACCTCGAGTTCGAAAATTGTGCGTCCCACCGTGGACAAACCACACCCGGAAGAAGAGTCCGGATCCCACACACCTTCACTTTGTCAACGGATCGTGCACGGGCAATAGATATGCCATGAGAGGTGCCCGATGACAGAGACGTCCCACAAGAACCTAAAATGTGGGCCGCAACGTCATGTCACCCGGAACAGAGAACTGCATGTACTGGTGAAGGCACAACCATGAGCAAGGGACCGAAATGCAGGCCGAAAGCCGCCCGTGCAAGAAGGTGTGCACAATGTGCACACCCCTTTGGCCGGACAAAAACTGTGATGTCTCGGGACATAGGTGACGGTTTTGTATCAGGAGATCGGTGACATTTCTTGTATCAGGACTTCGGTGACGGTTGTGGGTTGTTTCATGGTGCGTCCTGGGGGCTTGCCGTTTCCGACTGTTTTGGTCCCGGCCGGCGGGTAGGGGTAGGACGTGATGTGGGCGACCCTTCACGATGACGCCGGCGAAGATCCGTCTCGCGATGTCTGCCATGGGCCAGTCCGAGACTCACATCGGGAAACTCGCCAAAGAACTCGGCGCCTCCCGACAGACCCTCTACAGGTATGTCTCACCCACCGGCGAGCCCCGCCCTCAAGCCCAACGAATACTCAAACAGGCCAACGGTTAGCCCGGGCGCGGAAAGGGGCCTGAGGACCCAATCCTCGGAAAAGTCACACTGAGCCGATCTTGCGCGATAACGGTGGCCCGCCCTGGTTCGTTCGTTGACTGTCTCGGGGTCTTCTCTTGTGGGGAAGGTGACCTGACACAGCATCAGTGAAAAAGGGGACCTACGGCTGTTTTCGCCCCTTATATTGCGGTCGCTGGCCGTGACCGGCCATCAGGTGATCCCAGATCTTCAAAGATCATCTGAGCGATCTCTTCAGCGGTGAGGGTCTGATCGATGACTTTTTGGGCGAGGCCTGGTAGTACGTCCCGCGGGCGATACCAGCTTTGCATTTTTGTGGCGTCAAATTCGGTTGCTTTGGCGCGGGTTTTGTGACGAACGAGGGTGACGGCCAGGGGCACGTCCAGGTAGTAATGTCCGGCGATTCCTCGGTGATCTTGGGTGAGCTGCCGCAGCATGGTCCCGTATCTGTCGCTGTCCAGGATCCCTTCAATCAGAACATCGAAGCCGGAATCAAGGCAAAACCTCGCCATGGTGTCAATCAGTCCAATGTTGACCGAGTCCGTTCGGTCCTGCTCGGAGAGGACCGTGCGGCGGACGTGGTCCTGCTCAATGACGGCGAGACCGGGACCAACTTTTTCCCGCACCAGCTGTGAGACTGTGCTCTTACCGGCTGCCGAGTTGCCGCGAAGGACTATAAGTCTGCTCACCATCGATCCAGTCACCGTCATGAGACACAACTCTACTGAAGCCTTGGTGCAGGTTGGTTGTCTATTTCAGCCAGATGCGTCGGACAACTGTCTACCGACACCTGGCCGCGAGGAATGAAACGTGTGACATCCACGTCGACAAGCCGTGTTGGAAAACAATGACGTAAAACCTCTGGTCGCAACAGAATCGACATGCTCAAGAACAGAATTGCATGCCAATTCAAGGAAGCCCAATCACTAACGTGACTTTCCCGAGCATTGGTCTTCAACGTGATCGTGTCAAATATTTCTGGCCCCAGGAGGGCATCTGAAGCTGGCCCCACCCCGGGCAGGTGAGCGTAGGCGGGCGAGTCAGATCGGGAGAGCGAGGAGGGCGGGAGGGCGGTCCGACAGTATCGAGGCCGTTTGACGAACTCGATGGCCGAGATGCGTGCGTCTGTCAGAGCGCGATTCGCCGCGGAGGCCGGTCGAGTCAGGGTCGGCCGGGGTGGCTCGGTCCCGGCCTCCGCGTTCGAGCTATGTACGTTCAGTTCAGTTGGTTCGAGAAGCCGCTGAGTGAATGGCCTTGGCAAGGTCGCGGGGACGGCTCCACATAGGCCAATGCCCCGTGGGGAGGTCGATGACATCGAGATGTTCGAGGTTCGCGACTTCGGCAAACATGGCATGGCCTGCTCGGGCCAGCTCCAGCACCTACGCGCTCGGGATCGAGCAGCACACCAGGGTGGTCTGGACCTTGCGGCGGGCATCGTTCGTGAGCTCGACGGGCTGACGAAGCACGGGGCCGGGCCCAGGGACGGCCCTGGCCCGAAAACGCCCGAGGACCTCTGCGCACAGGCCTTCGAGGCTCGCCTGCTGTGCGAGGACGTCGAAGGACGGCAGCGGAAGCTCCTCCAATCCCTCCGGGGTGTCCGGGGCGAAGACGCTTCCCGCCGCCACAGGGCCGGAGTCGACCCACACCACTCGGTGGACAAGCTCAGGGTGGCGGTCAAGGACGAGGCTGACGGGGGCGTTAGCCCCACTGTGAGCGACGATAGTCGCCGACTGATCCCCCGTAGACCCCGAGTCGAGTGATGACGTCTATGACCGCTGCGGCTTGATCGTCGAGAGTCTTGGCCGCACGCTCAGGGTCGTCCCCGTCGAGACCAGGCAGCGTCATTGGGGACTGCCCCGGCTTTTGTTGACTCGGGGTCTTAGGCCGCTGTGAGCGCGGTCCGGTTGATTGTTTCATATTCGATTGGCGTGAGTTTTCCCAGCCGTCTTTGCCGTCGCCGGCGGTGGTAGGTCCTTTCGATCCAGGTCGTGATGGCGAGGCGCAGTTCCTTCCTGGTGTTCCACCGCTGACGGTCCAGAACGTTCTTTTGCAGCAGCGAGAAGAACGATTCCATTGCGGCGTTGTCCGCGCGCCCCCGGCCCATCGACCCTGCGAGCCCGTGGTGTCGGAGCGATTCGACGAAGCGGCGGGACCGGCCTGGGATCCACGATCCGAATGCACCACCGTTCCGGCCGGGCGGCGTGAGCGCACCGCGTTCTCCAGTGCGGCCACCGCCAACGAGGATTTCATCCGCGAGTCCATCGAGTACCCGACGATCCTCCCGGAATAGACGTCCTTGACCGCGCAGAGGTACAGCTTTCCCTCAGCGGTAGGGTGCTCGGTGATGTCGGTCAGCCACAGCTCGTTCGGTGCCGCGGCGGTGAAGTCCCGCTCCACCAGGTCGTCGTGAACAGGCGGCCCGGGCTTCCGGTTCAGGCCCCGCTTCTTGGAAAACACGGACCAGATGCCATGGTCCCGGCACAAGCGCTGGACCCTGTTCTCGCCCGCCGTAATGCCTTTCTCGGGGAGTTCGTCGGCGATGAAACGGTATCCGAAGGCCGGGTCGTCGTCGTGGATGTCCACGGCAGCGTTGACCAAATGCGCATCGATCCAATCCCGTTCCGTCACCGGGCTGGCCCTCCACCGGTAATAGCCTTGCTTGCTGAATCCCAACACCCTGCAGGTCACCGCCACGGGAACACCCTCGGCGGCAAGATCCGTGACCAGCGGGTAGATCATTTTGGGTTGATGTCCCTCGCCAAATAAGCAGCAGCCCGGCGCAGAATCTCCTTCTCCTGCTCCAACAAGCGGTTGCGCTTCTTCAACTCCCGCACCTCGGCCGACTCCGCCGCCACTGGGCCGGCCCCGGACTCCTTACGTTCCGCGATGGCAATCCAGCGCTTGAGCGTCGTGACCGACAGCCCAAAATCCTTCGCAATCTGCGCCAGCGGCGCCTCGCCCTTGCGGGCCACATCAATAACATCCTGGCGGAACTCCGCCCCATAAGCCGTGGGCATGGTCAACATCCTTCCACGAGCACCAGCTCGCTAGGTCAAGGAGTCAACAAAACCGGGGGCAGTCCCGAACCACACCCATCACCCGGATGCCACCAACCTAGTGGCGCAGTACACCTAGCACGGTTCACGCATCCTGCGAAGCACCGGGCAGGCGACGGCCAGCAGAACCCCTCCAGTCGGGCATTACGGTGGTACATGAAGACCCCGTAGTCGTTGGCTGTGGGTGGTAACCGCCAACCTTAGAGGTCTTCACATATTTACGATGTAACCAATCTCCTGACTCTGTGCAGCTAAGGCCCGAAAAGCGACTGTGCCACAGACGAGTAAATCGCCGCCGGGCCTCAGCCGAGCGGCGATTCAACGTCAACTGGAAGCAGGCCAGCCTAGATGCTGACGGCGGAAAGGGCTTGGTTGTAGATGGCAAGTGCCTGGGCCACTTCTTCGGCCGTGACGACGGCGGGCGGGACCACGTGGATGCGGTTTTCAGCGATGAATGGCAGCAGTCCGCGGCCAAACAGTTCGGCCTTAAGGCGGCCCATGTAATCGGCGGTGACCGGCGTGCGGGTGCTGCGGTCCTGCACGAGTTCGAGCGCCCAGAAAACCCCGCGGCCGCGGACGTCGCCAATGACATCGTGCTTTTCTGCAAGTGCCTGGAGGCCCGGCTCCAGGTGGTCGCGGCCAATGCGTGCGGCGTTGCCAACAATGTCTTCTTCTTCGAAGGCTTCGATGGAGGCGACGATGGACGCCGCGGCGATCGGGTGGCCTGAATAGGTCAAGCCGCCCGGGAAGACGCATGCGTCGAAAGTGGCTGCAATATCGCCGGAGATGATGACGCCGCCCACCGGGATGTAGCCGGAGTTGACGCCTTTGGCGAAGGTGATCAGGTCCGGTGTCACGTCAAAGGCGTCAAAGGCGAACCAGTCGCCGGTGCGGCCGAAGCCGGCCATGACCTCGTCGAGGATCATCATGATGCCGTATTCGTCGCACAGGGCCCGCACCCCTTGGAGGTACCCGGGCGTGGGGACAAGGATGCCGGCGGTACCGGGGACGGTTTCGAGGAGGACAGCTGCGACCGACTGGGGTCCTTCGGCCTGGAGCACCCGGCGCAGGTGGTGCAGTGCCCGTTCGGTTTCCTGCTCAGGGGTTTCTGCCCAGAATTCCGAGCGGTAGAGGTAGGGGCCGAAGACGTGGATGTGGCCGCGGGAGTATTCGTTGGGGATGCGGCGCCAGTCCCCCGTTGCCGCAATCGCGGCGCCGGTATTGCCGTGGTAGGAGCGGTAGCAGGAGATGACTTTGTCGCGGCCGGTGTGCAGGCGGGCCATGCGTATGGCGTTCTCGTTCGCGTCTGCGCCGCCGTTGGTGAAGAACACCTTGTCCATGGTGGCGGGGGCGTGGGAGAGGATCTTGGCCGCTGCCGTCGCCCGGACGTGGTTGGCGTGTGCCGGGGCCACGGTTGCCAGGCTTGTTGCCTGCTGGGCGATGGCGGCGATCACTTTGGGGTGCTGGTGGCCGATGTTGGTGTTGACCAACTGGCTGGAGAAGTCCAGGAAGGTGTTGCCGTCGTGGTCCCACACGGTGCTGCCGGAGCCGCCGGCGATCGCCAGGGGGTTGAGGGACTTTTGCGCAGACCAGGAATGGAAGACGTTCGCCCGGTCCAGGGCAACGACGTCGGCGTTGCTGGGGCCTGCGTTATCGATTGCTGTGTCCAGGATTGCCGGGCTGGCGAGCATGACGGTTCCTCTCAGTGGATGGATGGGGAAGTTCCTTCATCATCCGACCTAAAGGCCTCGCGGCGCCGTAGACGTTTGTACAATCAATTCAGTGCTGTTCGACGTTTTCACATCTTGGGGTCCCCGATGCCACCCAGCCTGAACATCCTCCTCCGCAGCCGGTCGCTGAAGCTTCGACTCGTTGTGCCCGACCTTGGCGCCGCACAGCTGGAAGAACCGGTCAGCTGGGTGCACAGCTCTGACCTTGAGGACCCCACTCCGTTCCTGGACCCGGGCCAGCTGCTGCTCACCGATGGCACGCAGTTCCCCGTTGCCGGCGTGGGTGGTGGTGCGGCAGGAACGACGACGGCGGAACAGGCCCCCGGGGGCCCGCCGCGGAAAGTGCCGAACGGCCGGCGGTATGAGGAGTATGTGCGACGGCTGGTGGACCATGGAATCGTGGGCCTCGGCTTCGCGACGCAGGTCATCCACGGGACGTTGCCGCCCGGACTTGAGGAGGCGTGCCGGAATCAGGGCCTGCCCCTGTTGGAGGTACCGGACCGCACACCGTTCATCGCCATCATCCGCATGGTGGCGGACTACCTCGCGAGGGAGGAGCACGCCAGGGCAGAGTGGTCCCTGCAGGCGCAACGTGCCATTTCCCGCGCAGCCCTCCGGCCGGACGGCCTGACCTCCATCCTGGGCGAACTCGAACGGCAACTTCACAGTTGGGTGGCCCTGTACGACGCCGCAGGAAACTACGTCCGGATGCCGCGGAACCGCCCCGTTCCCGCAAACATCGCCGCCCACGTGAGCCAGCGCGTACGGGACGCACTGGACCTTGGCACGCGTTCGGCCTCACTCCTGGACATCGAGGGCCAGTCAGTGACATTGCAGACACTCGGCCGTAAGGGCAGCCTTCGGGGAGCACTGGTTTTGGGCGCCATCGAACCCCTGGATCCCGCGAGGGCGGACATCGTCAACAGCGTCATCGGCCTGGCCAGCCTGGCCCTGGAACAGGCACGCACCCTGGATACTGCCCGCAGGCACCTCCGCGCCGGCGTCTTTGAACAGCTGCTGGCGGGCAGCACCGACGTGGCCATTCGGACGGCGCGGCAAGTGTGGGGCCAGCTGCCGCGGGAGCCGCTGCTGGTGACGGCCTCACGCCAGGAGAGTCCTGCGCCGAACCTGCTCGAGGCCCTGGAACTCCTATCCGACGATTACCGCGGCGCGGTGTTCTACGCTGTGCGCGGTGACCTGCTGATAGTCCTCGCGGCACGGGCCCACCACGACAAGGTCCTGGTACTGCTTGAACGCCACGGTGCAGTGTGCGGTGTCTCGGCCGAAACCGCCATGAGTGGCCTGGCGGATGCGCTCGAGGAAGCCACTCGGGCGGTGCTCCGTGCCGCGGAGTTGGGCCGCGCCGTCGTCACATTTCCAGAACTGTCCGACGGCGGGATGCTGGGATTGCTGCTCGAAGAGAAGGCAGGGCCGGTGGCCCGCGGGCTGCTCCAGCCATTGATTGCCCACGACGCCGCCGAGCAGACTGAACTGCTGGAGACCGTCCGCGAATGGTTTGCCAACAACTGCGTCTGGGACAAGACCGCCAGACGGCTGGGCGTCCACCGGCATACCCTGCGCAACAGGATAGACGCCGCCGGCAGGATCCTTGGCCTGAACCTGGACGGCATGCGCGACCGCCTCGAACTGTTCGCCGCAGTGCAGTTCCTGGAAAGGCGTAAAACCGAGTAGGAGGGCCGGGTTTCCCGGCCCTCCTGTCACACCCCCGTACGTGCGGGCCTCGCATACGGCGGCTCGCTGCGTTGTTGAAAACGGCCCTATGCCGGGTGCGAGTCTCGACGAGTGCGGGGCGTGGGCTAATCGGCTTCAGGTTGGTGGGCTGCTTCAACGCCCCCACACGGGTCCTGCCGCGACCACGTTTATGGCGGCACGTTCGGCCCGTGCGAAGTGTGAAGCTGTCCTGCGCGGCGATGAGACCACGGTTGACGGCTTCGTAGATGGTCTGGTGCAGACATGCCAGGAGCTGCGTTTGGGCCAGCGGCGTTTGAGCAAGCGGCTGATTTGGGTGGGTGACCAATGGTTATCAAGCTTTCCGGCTACAACGTCCCGGAGCACCCTATCCAGAGCGAGGCAGCGTTCTCTGGTCCTGAGCCAACGTTGATGGGCTTGGCCGTGGGCGTACCGGGGTTAGTAGCGGCCGCTTGGCCAAGCGGTTGCGAGATCTCCCGGTAGACGCTCTGATAGCTTTCCCGATCCGAGCGGCGATCGCTTTTACTGGCTCACCGGCGGCGAGGCGGTCTGCGATTTCGATCCGGTCATCCTGAGTCAGGTATCGGCGGCTGATCGGCTTGTCTACTAAGTCCACTCTGCCAGCATCGATAAGACCTCAGCTATACCCTGTGGTCCTCATCGATGCGGTGAACGTGAAGGTCCGCGGGGGCAGGTTTCGGAACGGCCGATCTACGTCGCGCTGGCGGTAATCTCCGAGGGCACCAGCGAGATCCTCGGGCTGTGCGCCGGCGAGCACAGCGACGGGGAAGGGGCAAAGTACTGACTGCGGGTCCTGTCCGAGATCCAGAACCGCGGCATCCAGGACTGCCTGATCGTGGTCTGTGACGGGCCCAGGACCTGCCCGAGGCCGTCCTGATCGAGCGGTTGTCGTCCAAGGAGGCAACGGACGTCGCCTATCGACGGACAGTATCCGTACGCGACACCGCGGAACATACTACTTGCGCCCGCGGTACAGGCCACGGCCAGGGTGGTCTCGCGAAAAATCCATGATCGAGAGTTCGGTGGCATCCGCGCCGGCCTGATGCGCCTCTGGCATCAAGGCCCGACCATGCCCGAAATGGGGCATACGCCGACGCGGGGAGGTCGGTGTCGACGTCGTTCCCTTCCTTTCCAGCACGGATGATCCCTTCGCGGAAGTAGCGGCCGTATATGACCGTGCGTCCGCTGGCGGTAGAACTTCGCCGAACACCACACGAGATTCTTGGCTGAAAGAGCCGCATCGAGGACCTGCCTACGACCGGCGAGGGTTCGCCATCGAGGAAACGGCACAGGTTTTCGACCCTCGACATGGGGACTGAGCGGGCAGTGGGTCCTGCCGTAGGGGTCACGGTCGGAAACCCCGCGCTTAATACACTTTGGACATCAGGCTTTCTTGGGTTCCGGCTTAGGGTGGGTCTGTTCCCACTGTCTGCGCCGCTCGTAAACGAGTTTGATGTTCTTCACCTGAATTCACCTCCACCCAACCGAAGGAATACTGCGTATTAGAGAGTGGCACTGCCGGCGGCTGGGCCTGCTGGCAGATTAAGGGGAGTGTTCGCCCGGAATGATCGGCTGCTGGATATCCGCATGTGAATCGAAGTGGTTCGCGCATATCGCCCCGGCTCCATCGCAGTAGCGCCTACACCACCTGACGGCTGTACCGGCAGAACTTGTCATCGCTTCTTTGGCTACGAAGTCGTCGGAGCTGTCTCATCAAGGAGGCGACATACCCCGGGTCGGGGCGAACTGGCATTCGGCAGAGGATTCTTGAGCGAATCAGCATCGTTCACACGTGGGTCACTCGTGGTTCGCCGAATTCGTCCGCATCTACCCATGCCATGAAGTCCGCCAGCGACATGAAACTGTAGTAGTCGCAGTTTCGAAGCTTTTGCTTCTCAATTTTTCTCATGACAGCACCGAGCGAATTTGTGGGAGGGTGCCATATTGGACCGGTTGTCACCGGGCCACCGCGCGGTTTCGCTTTTCATCGTTGGCTCCTAGATGCCTAGGTGAATGATGTTGGAGTAGCGCTGTAGGGCTGGCGGGGCGGCCAGGATGGTACCCAGGTCATTTTTGCCAGCCGGTTTAGAGCGCCATTCGGAGTAGCTGTCATGCGCCTGCGTGCTGGACCATTTCTCGACCACCACGATGTGGCAGGGATCGGCGTTGTCCGTCAAAACTTCCAGTCCCTCATTGCCTGGCCAGGCGCGGGTTGCCGCCAAGGTTTCACGCAGCACTCGTGGGGCTTCGCCGAGTTTGGCGGGATCGATGTGAATCTCAAAATGGACGATCGTGGACATGCCTTTTTCCTTTGGTTTGGTTGAGCCTCGATTCGCCGCAGCTGCCTTATTAAGGATGCCGTGTTGGGCAGCGCCGCCGCTTGCCTGTGGAGGACAAAGGTTGGCGCTGGTTTTGGCTGATGGGGGCAAGCGGCGAGGTGGTGGAGCGGTGTTGACTGGGTCACACTTTCCTTCGCCTGGCATGAGGCTGGACGAGGTGGAACCGAATGGAAGGGAATGACGATGACGTCGAATCAAGGAGCCGCTGTCTTCGCCGGTTTACGTGTGCCGGAGCCGGATCTGACACCGGACCAGGTTATTGCCCGTGCCGCGGCCATGCGACCGGTCCTGCGGGAAAACCGGCTGAAAGCCGCCGAGGAGGGCGCTTATTCCGCCGAGCTCCACGCGGCGTTTGACCAGGCCGGCTTCTACCGTCTGGTTCAGCCCCGCCAGTACGGGGGCTACGAATTCAGCCTGGAAACTTATTACCGGGTGATGATGGAGATCTCCCGGGGAGACCCCGGCATTGGTTGGTGCCTGACCCTGGGTACGGGACACACTATTCCCTTGGTTGCCCACTACCCTGAAGAGGTGGTCCGGGAGGCCTTTGGTTCGGACGGGCTCTTCATCGCCCCTCACTCGGCCAGCCCCCGCGGCATGGCCACCCCCGTGGAAGGCGGCTACCTGCTGACGGGCGTATGGCCGTACTCCTCGGGAGTGGCCCATTCGACGCACGCCATGGTCACCGCAGTGACCACCACTGAGAGCGGTGAAATGGCGATGATCGTGGCCCTGCTGCCCCGAGAGGACTACATTGTCCGCGACGACTGGGGGGCCCACATGACGATGGCCCTGGGCGCCAGCGGATCCAACACTGTTGAATTGACCGAGGTATTCGTCCCCGCTGCCAGAACCTCCCCTTTCGACTGGGGCACAGCCAACTACCCGCAGGGGACCCACGGGACCGCTTCCACCGAGAACCCCCTCTACGTGGGCAACATCCAGCCCCTCTACGCCGCTTCCCTGGCCTGCGTGCAGGTGGGCGCGGCCCGTGCAGCGCTGGACGCGTTCGAGGAAACCATCCTTACCAAAAAGCGGCTTTACCCCCCGCAGATCGAACGCTACAAGCACCCCGAAACCCAGGTCATCTACGGTGAAGCCCGCGGCATCATCGACGCCGCCCAGGCAGTGGTCCTCACCGCGGCACGCGACTACGGCCACCTCGGAGAACAAGGGGCGAACGGCAAACCCGCCGCCACTGAAGACTGGTTGGCCCTGGGCAACATGCTGTACGCCGCCTCACGGCTGGCCCACGAAGCTACGGAACTCCTCTTCCGCTCCGTAGGATCCTCCGTCTCCCAGAAGGGAGTTCCCCTGCAGGACTACTTCCTGGCCACCCAGATGTCCCGCGCCCAGACAGCCGAACACCGCCCCCACATCGGCCAGATGCTCGCCCAGGCCCACTTCAACCTCCCGCCGCAGTAACGACCCCACGGCCGTACCAGGTGCCTCCCGCCGCTACGCCTGGAACGCGCTGGCGGCGGGCAGCTGCCTCCGCTACCTAGAAGAAAGAGAAGGACATGCTCAAGCACCGCATACAACCAGGCAACACCCTTCCCACAGCAATCCGATCCAGCGTGACGGAGGCGCACCACGCACTCGAAACGCCCGCGCCGCCCCTGCCGGGAGCGGACATCGACGGGCTCATGGCGTCGCCCTGGATTGGGCTGCACTACCGGCACGAGTTCCGGCCCCACCACCGGCACGAGCCGTTGGATCCCTGCCAGCGAGCCTGATTCCAGGTGCTGCAGTACAGTAAAAAACCCGGAGCCTCAGCTTGATAAGGCCGAGCGGCCGCCTTCTTCGATGAAGGCGGCCGCTCGGCGTTATCTGTGACCCTCATCCACCGCCCACGTAGGTCAGCCGACAGCCGCCGGCGCGAGTGTGATGTCGAATCGCGTCCTGCTCCAGGTCTGGCCTTGGAGATGGCGCCCGTCGGGTGTGGGTGCATCGGCAGGCTGCTCAACAAATTCCTTGATCAGGGATTCCTTGACGCCAAAGACGCAGTCGCCGGTTTCAATCTGGGGGTCCCCCCGGACGAATATATGGGTGACCAGCGTGCGCAGGTTCGGTGCGGTGACCATGAAGTGCAGGTGCGAAGCGCGTAAGGGCGAGCGGTTGGTGGCCGCCAGCAATTCACCCACCGGTCCATCGTGAGGGATCGGATACGGTGTGGGCGTCAGACCCCAAAATCTGTACACTCCCTGGGCATCGGTATGGAGATGAGCCCGGCCCGCAGTGCGTCCGTCGGCGTACTGGACGTCATAGAGGCCGTCTTCATCTGCCTCCCATACCTCCACCCGTGCCCGCGGGACGGGATTGCCGTAAACATCCCTGACCGTGCCCTCAACCCAGCACGGTTGGCCATGGGCGCCGCAGGCAATGTCCCCTCCCAACGGAATTTCCGGAGAATCCTGGCTGAAGAACGGCCCGAACACGGTGGCCTCGGTGGCGTTCCTGTGGGTCTGGTTGTTGATGGCAATCGTCTGCATGGACAGGCCCATGACGTCGGAGAGCAGGATGAATTCCTGTCGTCGGTCATCGGTGATATGGCCGGCGGCCGTAAGGAAGCCGATCGCAGCGGTCCACTCGTCCTCGGTCAGCCTGACCTCACGGACAAAGTCATGAAGGTGCCTGGTCAAGGACTGCATGAGCATCCGCAGCCGGGGATCCTCGGTGTTCTTAAAGGACGCGACGACCGTATCCACAAGTTCCTGTTCCACCGCCTCCTGTTCGGGGCTGATGCTGTGGTGCTGGACGGTGGGTTCAGACATTGTTCCTCCTGAAGTTTGGAATGTGGGGTGCTGGTCCGTCACGCCGTGAGGAGTGCTTCGGGGCGTTCTCCGGTCAGCGCAGCTTCAAGGAGGGCGGTAAGGTTCTCCGCCGTGACGGGACGGGGATTGGACGCCGGGACGGTCGGAAGGATGATCTGCACGGCGTGTCCGATCCCGTCAGCCCTGAAGCCATACTCAGCAAGGGACTTGGGGGCGTCCAGGCGGGAGCGGAGGTGCTGCAGCCCGGCCAGGGCATCCTCCGCGCCGGTCCCGGACACGCCAAACGCAGCAGCGATTCTTGCTGCTGCGCCCAGCGCGTGCGGGGCGTTGAAGGCTAGCACGTAGGGCAGGACCGTTGCATGCGTCTGGGCGTGCGGGAGGTTGAAGGTCCCGCCCAGGACGTGGCAGATCTTGTGGTGCAATCCGGATCCTGCGGAAGCGAACGCGGCGGCGGAGAGGTACGCCCCGTACAGTGCCTGCTCGCGTCCTTCCAGGTCATGGGAATCCCGGGCAATGCGCGGCAGCCCCTGGCCGAGGGCGCGGATGCCTTCAGCTGCCAGGGCAGCGTTGATGGGGTCGGCCCGCGGAGCCCATAAAGAGTCGATGCAGTGCGCCAGACCGTTGAGTCCGGAGGCTATGGACATTGCCCCCGGCAGGGACAGGGTCAGGGCTGGATCGTAGATCACGGCAACGGGCAGGACTTTCGGGTCCATCCCAGTTGTTTTCCTGGACTCCTCCGTCAGCCCCCAGACATTGGTCGCCTCTGACCCGGCGTAGGTGGTGGGCACAGCGATGATGGGCAATCCCGTGGTGAGGGCCACCGCCTTGGCGAGTCCCGTCGTCGAGCCGCCGCCGATGCAGACAACCAGGTCGATCCCATACTCGGAGGCCGCGGCCCGAGCCTTCTCCGCCGTCGCGGCCGGAACGTGCATCACCACATCGTGGTGCCACAGCGCGACGTCGATCCCTGACGCGGTGGATGTGGCCAGTTCGGATTCGGCTTTCGACGCGATCACCATGACCCGGGACGCGCCCAGCCGGGCCACCTCGCTGGCTAGCCGGGCGGCGGCCGTGCCTGTTCCGAAAAGTACCCGTTGGGCGAGGATTTCATGGTCAAAAGCGAGGCTCATTACGTCGGTTCTTTCAGTAAGGAAATCGATGATTCCGGTGTTACAGCAGGTTTTGGCGCGAAACTTCGGCTATGGCGCTCCAGTCAGATTCCTTCAGAATAGGGTCCGCGAGGGCGCGGTCGAAGACGGCTTTGAGCGCTGGCAGGGTCGCGGGCGCCAAACCGCTGGCGGCAGCCACTTCCTCGGCAAGGCCCAGGTCCTTCCGCCCCAGGGCCATCTGAAACCCCGGTGGTGTGTAGTTGCCCCGGGCGATTAGGTCCCCATAGCCGGTATAGACGACACCGCCAAAAAGTGTGCTGGACAGCAACTCAGTGAAGAGTCCCGGATCCACGCCTTGGCGCTCAACCATGGCCACCGTCTCGCCGATGGCCTGCAGGGCATGGATGATGTTGTAGTTCACCGAGGCTTTGACGGCATTTGCCACCGATGGCCTGTCGCCGATCTGCCAGGTCCGCTTACCCATGACGTCAAAATAGGGCTGGACCTGGTCCAATGCAGTGGGCGGCCCGGCCGCCAGGATGTTCAGTTGGCCGGCCGCTGCCACATCGGGACGGCCGAGGACCGGTGCGGCCACGTAGGTAGCCCCTGCCGAGTCGAAGGCAGCGGCGAGTCGGTCTGCCAACGAAGGACTGATCGAGGCCATGACCACGTGCGTGCGGCCTGCCAGTGAGCGGATGGCTGACTCATCAAGGATGGACAGTACAGCCTTGTCATTGGCGAGCATGGAGAATGACACCTCGGCCGCGAAGGCCTCGGCGGGCTGTTGGGCCCGTCGGGCGCCCGCGGCCACCAATTGGTCAGCCGCATCCGGAGAGCGGTTCCATACGATCACGTCGTGCCCGGCGTCGAGAAGGCGTCGGGCAATGCCGGATCCCATGGAACCCAGGCCAAGGAAACCCAGAGTGGTCACGCCTGGCCCCGGCCCCAGGTGGTGTTGAGGTGCGACTGCGAGTCGCGCTCCAGGTTGAGCGAGCCACCAATGGTGTAGTACCGCTTTCCGGCCACCAGCAGTTCCTCCGCGGGGAACTTTGTGATGACTTCGCAGCCCGTGGCCGTGACCACCACTTCCTCCTCGATGCGGGCAGCGCCCCACCCGTCCGCGGATGGCCAATAGGTTTCGAGGGCGAAGACGTTGCCTTCCTGCAGCACCTCGGGGTGGTCCAGGGAGGTCAGCCTCGAGAAAATTGGCTTCTCCCAGATCGAGAGCCCCACACCATGTCCGTACTGCAGCGCGAAGGCGGCCTCCTCATTCTCGAAACCGAACTCCTGCGCTGTGGGCCACACGGCCACGATGTCCGCAGTGGTGGCGCCTGGCTTCACGAGGGCGATGGCCTTGTCCATGTACTCACGTGCCCTGGTGTAGGCATCTCGTTGCGCCGAACTGGCCGAGCCCACTGCGAATGTGCGGTAGTAGCAGGTGCGGTAGCCGTTGTAGCTGTGAAGGATGTCAAAGAATGCCGGGTCGCCCGGCCGGATCAGGCGGTCGGAGAACACGTGGGGGTGCGGCGAGCAACGCTCACCGGAGATCGCGTTCACCCCTTCGACGTATTCGGAGCCCAGGTCATAGAGGGTCTTTGCCACCAGTCCCACAGCCTCGTTTTCGCGGACCCCTGGTCGGAGGAACCGGTAGAGCTCCTCATAGGCGGCGTCCACCATGGAGGCGGCCTGCGTGAGTAGGCGGATCTCGTCGTGGGTCTTGACCCGCCGCGCCTCCATGAATACCTGTTGGCCGTCCACCACCTGTATGCCCTCCTGCTGCAGAGCAAACAGGATGGGCAACTCGATCACGTCAACACCAAGCGGTTCGTTGGCCAGGCCGAACTTCTCCAGCTCGCGCTTGATCTTCCTGGCTACCTTTTCGGCCATCTGCGCATCCGGCGGAAAGGCGCCGCGGAGGGTCGAGATGCCGGCCCGGGCCCCACTTTCCAGGCGGGGCCGTTTGGCGCCTTCGTGCGGTGCATCGGGGTTGGCGTCCATCTCGGCTGTGGTGGTGTCCAGCCAGGGGTTGTAAAGCTTGTGGTGCTTGGCTGCCGAACCGAAGTCCCACACAATCGGGTCGGTGTTGCGGGTGAGCAGGGAGAAGCGGATGAGCTTGTCCACCGCCCACGTCCCGATGTGTGTGGAGCTCATGTACCGGATGTTGGAGAAGTCAAAGGCGAGGATCGCACCCAGCTCGGATGCTGCCAGCTCTGCTTTGAGGCGTCCCAGGCGTTCATCGCGCAGCCGGTCGAAGTCCACCCTGGCTTCCCAGTCAACGGCGTTGGTTCCGGTGGTGCCGGTGCTCTTCATTGAGTCCTCCTGAAAGATCGTTGGGTCCTGCGGCAACCGGACGGCTGCTGCAGGTGACTGTCCACGGTGGGGCTCACGTGGTCAGGGTGGCGCGGTTGACGTGGAGGGTGGTTCCTGAGACGCCCTTGTTGTCCAGAAGGAACAGGGTTGATTCCACCACGTCCTCTACCGTCGCGAGCTCACCGCCAGGGGTCCGCGAACGGTAGGCGTCGAGTGCGCCGGTCTTGTCTTCCCAGAATGGGCTGTCGCCGACGATGCCCGGGTGGAGGACGTTCACTCGGACTGGAGCAAGCTCTGCGGCGAGGGCGGTGGCCATCCCTTCAACGCCACCGTTGACGGTGGATACCGTCAACGAACCGGGGTAGGGGCGGTACCTGGCGATTCCGCCCATGAGCACGATCCCCGTATCCACCGTTTCCTCGATCCGCCCGATCAGGGCATGGATGGTCTCCAGGTACCCCACCAGTTTCAGGGTTGCCAGGCGGCTTGCCTTGTCAATGCTGAAGTCGCGGACCGTGTTCGAGTCGCGTTCCACGGCGGAGAGCACTAATCCATGGACTTCCCCTACGGAGGCCAGACTTTCAGCAATCGTGTGCGGCGACGCCAGGTCAACACTGATGCCGGTGGCGTTTGGCCCCAGGGACGCTGCAACATCTTTAGCCCGGGTAGCGTCGCGGCCGGTCAGGATGACCGTGTCTCCCCGTGCCACAATCCTGCGGCTCAGTTCAAGGCCGATGCCGCTGGTGCCCCCAACAACAACAATGTTTCGATCAGTCACAATTTTTCCTTTCGACAATCAACCCGTCACTCGGGTGATTTTCTGGTGTACAGGTGTATTGGAATCCAGGAGTGCGGCTCAGCCCGTGGCTGATCTGCGCGGGAGCCTAGCGGACGCCTCTGATGGGGACGATCGCCAGGGCGCTGATGATGGCAATGCCACCGGCCACGGCGAAGAGCACGGTGTAGTTTCCGCCGCCGATGGCAAGGATCAGCGGAGCGATGGCGGGCGCTGCAGCGTTGGGGAACGTGGCGGCGATGTTGAATACGCCCAGGTCCTTTGCCGTGTCATCCGGATTGGGGAGTACCTGGGTGGCCAGGGCAGCATCCACCGCGGTGTAGGCGCCGTTGCCCAACCCGGTAATGGCTATTCCAATCAGGAACTGGGTGAAGGTGGTGGATGTCGCGATCACCAGGACGGCGGCGCCGTAGATCACGGCGGAGCCGATGATGAATGGCTTGCGGCGTTCCATCACATCGCTGAGGCGTCCGCCGATGATGCTAGAGGCCACCATGGTCACAGACAGGACGAGCATGGACAGGAACACATAGTTGGCCACTTCAGAGGCCGGGATGCCCAGCCGGTCAATGAGGAAGAAGGTCTGGTACAGAGTCAGGAGGGCATAAGCAAGGAGGAGCAGGGCCCTTCCCCACCATGCCCAGGCGAAATCAGGATAGCGGCGCGGATTGACCCAGAAGGTTGCGGGCAGGCTCCGCCATGACGCCGCCGGCCGGGACTCCGGTGCCAGCCGTGCATCCTTCATATAGACGCCGAACACGATTATCAGGATGGCGCCCATAGCTGCCGGAACAGCCAGCGGCAACAGCGGGTCCGTGGCGATGTACTGCACCACAAAGGTTCCGCCGACGAGCCCCACGGGAACGCTGATGCCGATCAGGCCGGAGACGAGGCCACGCTGATTGACAGGGACACGGTCTGCCACCACAGGCGCCAGCGCGCCGAACGAACCGGTGAAACCGATCGCCAACAGCCCGTACCCGACGGCCAGAACTGCGATGTTCGGTGCCAGGCCACCCATCACAGCCCCCACCACGCCAATGAGCGGATTGAGGAGCAGGTAGGGCCGACGACGCCCGAGCCGTGAGGTGGTGCGGTCACTGAGCCTGCCGAAAACCGGGGTGGCGATCAGCGCAATGGCCGGTCCCGCAGCTGCAACGATCCCCAATGCAGCAGGAGCCTGTTCCGAACCCACCAGGCTGGTCACCTTGAGCGGAAGCGCTATCACTCCAGGAGTGATAACGGCAAGCCAGTAACCAATGTTCGCCAAGGTGTACAGGGCCATCCACAGGCCCGAGACCGGTTCCTGCGGCACAGCCGCTCCGTCGCGGACGCTGAGTGCGGGCGGCGCGGCTTCTGTGAGCCCACTCGCCGCCGACCTGGATTCGTCCAACACAACAATTTCTTTGTCCTGCATAATCTTCACGACTCCTTTGTCATGTCAGTGCACGTTGTATCTGGTATTGAGGCGCCCCGACGGGACCCTCGGGATGGAAACTAGCGAGCTTTTGAGTCATGACACCCGGAAGACCCACGTAGTGGTCAGGCGAGGGTGGCCGTCCGGTCCAGGGCCAGCCACTTACGGCTGTGGTAGACCAGAGGTGCGTTGAGGGTTTCGACGTCGGCCCCGGGCGATGTGGCGTGCGTAACGTTGACCACCACCAGGCGTGACATGCCGGCCTCATAGGTATTCACCACCTCGCCCCGGATACGCACAGGCGGCTCCACGAAGTATGGCTCCCCCGTCGGCAGGACATCCCAGGAATCCTGATCGGCGAACCGGTCCACCCCACTCGTGGAGCAGAGGCGTGCCAAGGCAATATTCGTCGTGTCAAGCAGGTGGACCACTAGCGATGGGGACCGCAGGATGGTCGGCGTCGCGGAAGACAGCGACGACACCGAGAACACCAGCAACGGCGGCGTCGCACTGACAGAGAACACGGACGTCGCCGTCATGGCGACTGGACCGTCCCCGGCGTCGGCCGTGATAATAGCCACGCCGGCCGCATGGTTGCGGAAAGCCAGCCGAAATTCGTCGGGCGAGATGCCTTCCAGCAGCTGACCGTCCGGGACGAGCGCGGTGGCGGCAGGGCTCTGGTCCACTTTGTTGTTGATTGCCTGGTTCGACGTCATCGTCGGTTCCCTTCTCTGGGCTCCATCTCGTCCGGCCTCGTGCCGAGCATCGGAAAGTGTGACCCAGTCAACTCTGTCGGCGCCCATGCCGCTTGCCCTCACCAGCCAAAACCGATACGGCCCTTTGGCCCGGGAAGGCAAGCGGGGCCCCGGACGGGGGCCGCATCATGAAACGAAGCCGATCTTGGCGAACATGGAGAAAGGTACCAACACGATGGTCAATGGACATCTTCCGAACCAAGCACCCGTGCAAGCCTCTGGCCTGGACGAACACGGCGCCAGAGGAGCGCTCTGATGGCGACTGTCCAGCATTTGGCCGTGCGGGTCTCAGACATCGCACGCTCCACGAAGTTCTATGTCGAGGCCCTTGGAGGGAAGGAGGTCCTGCGCCCTTACTCGAACAACCCTCAGCTGACCGAGATCTTCTTCGGCGTCAAGGACACCGAATACGTCATCGCCTACATCGAACTGCCCGACGGGTTTGGGATAGAACTATTCCAGTTCATTCCAGAACCCAACACAACAATCGGTGTCCCGCAGACCCAAGCCTCGTTCATGCATTTTGCCCTGCACGTAGACAACATGGACGATGCTCTGGTTCGCGCTGAGGCCGCTGGTGGGCAGCGCGTCCACGATCCCGGCACATGGAGCAGCGACCCTGCAAGATTCGTTTATCTCAAGGACCCAGACGGGAACATCATTGAGTTCAACGAAACCACCTGGGAGGGCATCCTCACGGCAGCAGTGGAGCTGCACCCGGAAGCGGCGCCCTGATCCCAAGGCGTCAACAAAGTGGGCCGTGGGCATGCCTGCGGCCCACTTTCCTGTGCAACCCGCAACTGATCAGGGGTGGGCAGGGTAAGCGGAGGCAGCGTTCCTCAGGATCAACCACCTCTTGATGCGCTGGCTTATGGCTCGGAGTTGCTGTTTCTGGGCCTTGATGGGCGGGTCGAAGGCCAGGGAGCGAACCAAAGCCACGTGATCCGGTGCCGTATCCAGCGCTTGGTCCCATCCTTCGGAGCTGAGCATTGCCAGCGTGAACCTGCGATCTGAGGGATCCGGTGACCGATTCACCCAGCGTTCTTTCGAGTCGGCCACAGGAGACACTATGAACATTGCCCTCTGCATCGTTGCCTCAGTTCTCGCCCTGGCCTCCCTGGACAGTCGGCCGGATGGAAAGTCCTGTAACCAAGAAAAGTGATGGAAGGAGCCGTGGTCGTACACCCCCAACGTGGAGAAGCAGTCCATCCTCATCCATGTTGTCCTGGGCGCAATGACGCTACCCCCTCCCCCGGCTTCACCGCCTGCCCCCTACCCGCCAAAACCACCAACACCTGTTAGCGCTTCAAAAAAAGAGGCGAAGTTGGCTCATTCAGGCCTGGCAAATTCCGCGCCAGGCGTGCTATGAGCTTTGCCCAGCGGGCGCGTATAGTGCTCGCATTAGTCCCGAATGGTTCGGGAACCCGCAAGGATGCGGGGGAAGGACAGATGTCAAGAGCTAGATCCTGGGTGCGGGATCTCCATCCTGCGGGGTCTGCAGATCGCCTGAAGCCTGCCTGCCTGCCGGCCACCTGGAACAGGACCGTGGGCCGTATCGGCCTGGACGCGGCCTTGTGGGCCGTAGAAATATCGCTGGAACTGGCGCAGTTGGGCGTCGACCCGGCGACGCCCGCAACCAGGCGGGAGGAAGCTACACAGGAGTTGCGTCCCCCTGCTGAAGCGGTGGTCATGGAGGCCCTGCTGGCCCTTGATCAGGGCGTTCCCGTTCCCACCACTGTTCCGTTGGAAATGGTTTTGCAGACGGCCCGTGCCGTCAGGCAGCGGGTGCCGCTGGCCAAGATCCTCGAAGTGCAGCGGGTCTCCCACGCGCGTTTCAGTGACGTGCTGGTGGAAGAGTTCCGGCGCCTTGTACCTGCCGAGATGCAGTCAAAGGAACTTGCTGAGCTCTCCCACTTCCTTGTTGACCACGTCAGCACGTTTGCTCTGGCGAGCAGTGCTGCCTATGCAGCTGAGGAGCAGGCGTGGCTGGCAAGCGTGGATGGTTCGCGTGCCGAACTGGTCCGCGCACTGCTGCGGGGAGAGGCGCTGGGTCCGGACCGTGCAAAACTTCGGTACGAGCTCGCCAACCGCACCCACGTAGGTCTGGTCCTGCGTCGCGAAGGCCGTGACGACGCAACCGTTGAAGGGCTTGATCGGGCAGCAGCGATGTTGTTGGCGCGCATGGGCGCCACGGCGCAGCTTGTGCTCCCGGCCGGCAACCATGAGGTGTGGGCCTGGGGTGCCTTTCTCGAGCCTAAAGCAGTCAACATGGCCGCTATCAAGGGCGTCCCGCACACCCTCGTTGCCGTGGGGCGTCCAGCAACCGGTTTGGAGGGGTTCCGCGGCAGCCATGAAGAAGCGGTCAGCGCGGCCAACGTATCCCTGCTTGCGCCAGCCGGCAAGCCATGGAGTGAACCCGTTTTTTTCAAGGATGCCCGGTTTGCGGTGCTGCTGACCGCAGATCCCGCGAAGGCGGCCAGCTTTGCCCGGGACGAGTTGGGTGCCCTCGCCGGCTCCAAGGAGGCGGCCCTGCGTGAGACAGTTCGCGTCTATCTTGAACACAACTGCAGTCCCGCGGGTGCCGCAGCAGAGCTGAGCGTCGCGAACAACACGATCAAGTACCGTATTAGGCGCGCAGAGGAGTTGTTGGGGCACAGAGTCAAGGAGCGGCAAGGGATTCTTTGGGCTGCACTCTACCTCGCAGAAACGATCGATCTTTCCCCGGCATCAGGGAAGGAACACGGCTGAGTCAGTCGTTGTCCTCCAGGCCTGGCGGCGCAGTAGCGGGGTCTTCGAAGATTTCCGGATGCCGGGCCAGCTCAAGGCGGGTGCGCCTGATGTGCGAGGCGAGGACGCGTTCCGCCTCATCGGCATCGCGGCGACGCAGTGCGGCCACGAGCAAATGGTGCTCGTGGTGAGCGCTCCGATCACCCTCGGAACGGAAAACAGAAGTGTAGGCCCACCTGTAAGGCTGCGTCCGGTTCCACAGCCGCAATACCGTGTCCGTCAGCATGATCGTCTGGGCGTCGGTGTAACAGGAAAGGTGGAAGTCCCGGTCAAGGCGCAGGAACGTCTCCACGTCACCAGCAGTTTCCATCTCATGCGCCAGGCCGTCCAATGCCTCGATCTGGAGCTCAGTGAGGAGCGGGACGTTGTACCGGAGCAGGAGCGGTTCAAGCCGCTCACGCACCTGGTAGATCTCCTCGCACTCCACGAGGTTGAGGCTGGTGACCCAGGCGCCCGTATTGGCCACGACCTTCACCAGGCCTTCTGCCTCAAGCATCCGGAGTGCTTCCCTGGCAGGCACGCGGCTGGCACCGTACCGTTCGGCCACGTCTTCCTGCCGGATCCGGCTGCCGGGTTTGTAGGTACCGGCCAGGATTGCCTCGCGCATGGCTGCGGCCACACGGGCGCCCGCTTTGCCATGGGTCGTGGATTCGATTGTCATACCCGCTATTCTCCCGGGTGGCCGGGGTGCCACAGGTGCAGGCTGGCGTCCCGTTCGTACGCCTTGCCGCCTGGGAAGCTCACCAGTTCGAACTGCATTCCCCATGGGCTCCGGAAATATACCCACCGTTGGCCTTCGGCGGATTGCCTGCTTGCTGTGGGTTCCCCCATCACTTCAAGCCCGCAGGACTGAAGGTAGGCCAATGCCTCATCCATGTCGTCAACGTAGATGGCCAGGTGGTGGCCACCAATGTCGCTGTTGCGGGGTTGGCGTGCCTGCGGTTCGGCGGCCTCGTACTGGAAGACTTCCAAATTGGAACCGTTGCCAAGCCTGTAGAAACGAATTTCGCGGATCTTGGTGCGCGGATGCACGCCGATGTGGACGTTCATCCAATCATCCTCTGAGCACTTGGCGCCCAAGGTATAGATGAGTGTTGCGCCCAAGACCTCGGTCAGGAACTTCTCCGCTTCGTCCAGGTCCGGCACCGTGAAGCCGATGTGGTCGATGCCCTGCGCTCCGGGTATTCCACGCTGCAAGACTGCCTCCTTGTGTGTGAATGAATCCATTATGCATGCGGTGAACATTTTTTCCTTCCATATTGGCCAATATTCTGCAATATTGGATTCAATATCGGGCCGTCAGGGCGGCCGCGCTGCGCCACAAGGAGCCGTCATGCAGGAGCCACAGTGGCGCCATGAAGAGAGTCCCATACCCGGCGGGGGGCATGGCGGGCCACCCGTCCCAGCCCTTGTGGAAAGCGGCAGGATCCACCCCCTGGCCGTCTGCTGCTGGGGATTGGGCTTAATTTCACTGGCCTGCTTGGCCGCCGCATTTGCGTACGTGGCGGCAATTCCGGGCTGTCCAGCCCAAGGTGCAGAAGATGGAGCCGTACAGGCCTTTCGGCTGGCTCCACTGGGTGCTGAATGCCTTGTGCTCGGCGAAGCCAGTGCTACGGGGTGGTCGGGATCGTGGGTTATGACGTGGCTTTTCGTCGCAGGCTGCGCGGGTGTGCTCGCCACGCTCGGTGTCCGTGCGGTACTGGAGGCCCGATTGGCAGTGGCGCACCTCGGTAACAGTATTTGTCAGCCAATGGATCCAAAGTAGGGTCCTGAGGTGGCAAATTCCACAGAAAGAGGCCCTTGATGTCTTGTATTGGATACATTATGGCTTGTATTGTTGGCTCTTAAGCCCATAAATTGCCGCAATCTCAGCGGCCAACCCCTCCGGAGCAGCCATGACCCGCCACATCCAACTGGCCCCAGATGTCGAATGGATCCAACTCACGACAACCGAGCAAGACTGGCAGGAAGCCGATCCGGCGCTGCTCAAGACCATGCTCGTCCAAATGCAGATCATTCGTTCCTTCGAAGAGGCCGTCCTGGAACTCGCTTCTGAGGGCTTGGTCCATGGGCCGGCGCATTCGAGCATCGGGCAGGAAGGCGGAGCTGTGGGTTCCATCGTGAACCTCAGGTCGGGAGACGGCGTCAACGGTTCCCACCGGGGCCACCACCAGTTCTTGGCAAAGGGCTTGGCGCATCTCTCGGCAGCTATGAACGGCCGGATGGAACCGGAAGCCGCCGTCGGGGCCGAGGTCCAGGCATTCCTGCAGCGTACTCTTGCGGAAATTCTTGGGCTCGACCAAGGCTTCAGTCATGGCAGGGGCGGATCCATGCACCTGCAGTGGCTGGACGCAGGCGCCCTGGGAACCAACGCCATTGTGGGCGGCGGGGTACCGCTGGCAGCCGGCAATGCCTGGGCCCAGAAGCACTCCACGGCGTCGGCCTCCGGCATGGATCTCACTGTCTCCTACTTCGGCGATGGGGCCATCAACATTGGTTCAGTGCTGGAAACGATGAACCTGGCTGCTGCGTGGAAATTGCCCTTGTGCTTCTTCGTGGAGAACAATCTTTATGCCGTTTCAACGCATGTCTCGGAGGTGACCGGTGAGGGGCGGCTCTCCGGACGCGGCCCCGGTTTCGGTATCCGGTCCTGGCGCGTCGACGGAATGGACCCCCTGGCCGTTCACCTTGCCATGGAGCAAGCTACCGAACATATGCGTTCAGGCGGGGGACCCGCAGTAATCGAAGCTGAGGTGTACCGGTACTTCCATCAGAACGGTCCCTTCCCGGGCAGTGCTTTCGGCTACCGCAGCAAGGAGGAGGAAAAGTCTTGGCGGGACCGGGACCCAATCCAGCGTATGGCAACCGAGCTGAAGAAGCTGGGACACCTCGATGACGTGGCATTCCTGCAGATGCAGGAGCAGGTCAGCGCGGCCTGCAACCTCGCCGTGTCCGAACTGACTGAAACCGATCCTCAGAGCAAGGCCGGCAAACGGCGCATCCGCCCCGAACTGTGGCCGGACCCTTCATTCGTCGATGTCGGTATCCGGGGGGACCTGTCTGAGCTGGAAGGGGCCAGGACCGAGGAAGAATTAACTTTTAAGGGAGGCCTTCGGGAAGGGAAATTCGTCGACGCTGTCGCTGAAGTGGTGCAGGCACGCATGGCCGCCGATCCATCCATCGTGGTCATGGGTGAGGACGTCCATCGGCTCAAGGGTGGAACAAACGGTGCCACGCGAGGCCTCGTGGACGCCCATCCGGACCGCGTCCTTGGAACACCCATCAGCGAAAACGCGTTCGCAGGGCTTGCGGGCGGAATGGCCATGGATGGCAGATTCAAGCCAGTGGTCGAGTTCATGTATGCCGACTTCATGTGGGTGGCCGGCGACCAGATCTTCAACCAGATTGCAAGGGCGCGGCACATGTTCGGTGGAACCGGCGAGGTGCCGCTGGTCCTGCGGTCCAAGATCGCCATGGGTACAGGGTATGGATCGCAGCACTCCATGGATCCTGCGGGCGTCTTTGCCACCTCGGCGGGCTGGCGGATCGTAGCCCCATCCACTCCGTTCGATTACGTGGGCCTGATGAACGCTGCCCTGGCGCTCAAGGATCCCGTGGTGGTGCTGGAGCACGTTGACCTCTACACCACCACCGGCCAACTGCCAGTGGACGACTTCGATTACCAGATCGCGTTCGGAAAGGCAGCCATCCGCCGCCGCGGAGACTCACTGACCGTCTTGACCTACGGCGCGATGGTCCGCCCCACGCTGGTGGCGGTGAGGGAGACGGAAATCGACGCCGAGGTGGTGGATCTGCGCTGGCTGGACCGCGCCAGCATTGATTGGGAGGCCATTGGAGCAAGCATCATGAAGACGAACAATGTCCTCATTGTCGAACAGGGTGCCCAGGGCACTTCCTACGGCGGATGGCTCAGTGACGAGATCCAGCGCCGATACTTTGACCACTTGGACTACCCCATTCAACGCGTTACCGGCGGTGAAGCTTCGCCCAGCATCTCCAAGGTCCTGGAGCGCGCATCCTATGCCGGTGTTTCTGAAGTGGGCGCAAAGCTGCTGACCATCAAAAATGACCAAGGCCTCTAGGTCAGCGTCCAACAGACTTTTGGGAGACATGAATGCCCGCACTAATGAACATGCCTGAAGTCATGGCCAACGCCCTTGAGGCCACGCTGTCCAGCTGGCTGAAGAAGGAAGGTGAAACCGTTGAAGTTGGAGATGCCATCGCCGAAGTGGAAACCGAGAAAGCGACTGTCGAAATACCGGCCGAACATCACGGCGTCGTTGCCCGGCTGCTGGTGGAGGAAGGAGCAAGCGTCGAAGTCGGCGCACCGATTCTAGTCATCAGGACCTCTGGTGAAACGGACGAGGAAGTAGTCACATTCCTTCGGGACGCTGGAACTCAGACACCGGCCGCCGCGCCCGAGGACAGCGTTGGTGCTAACCCCGTGCTGGTGGCGGAGGTACCTCGACAGGCCGAACGCCGGTTCAGTTCCCCCCTCGCCCGCCGGCTGGCGAGGGAGAACCACGTGGACGTTGCAGTTATACCCGGATCGGGCCCCGGGGGAAGAATCGTTCGGCGCGATGTTCAGCAAGTCATCGCGGGCCGCGCGGACAGCTCCCGGGATTGGACGGCACAAATGGTCCCGGTCCAGCCTACGGCAGCCGACCCTGTTCAGGCAAAGGCCCAGGATGTCCCGACCAGAGTCATTGCCGTTCCCCACACCAAGATGCGAAGGGCCATCTCCCGCCGCCTCACTGAGTCCAAAACTACCGTTCCGCACTTTTACCTCACAGCAGATGTCCGGGTGGACGCACTCCTTACCCTCCGTAAGCAGGTCAACGAATCCGCAACCCGGCGGATTACGGTCAACGACCTCATCGTCAAAGCCGTCGGGCTCGCGCTGCTGGACACCCCGGGAGCCAACTGCACGTGGAGCGACGAAGCCCAGCTCCAGCACACCGCTGCCGATATTTCCGTGGCAATTGCCGTTGACGGCGGGCTGCTGACGCCGGTAGTCCGGTCCGTTGACAGCCAGACGCTCAGCGCAGTCAGCGCAGCGATCGGGGATTTCGTGGAACGTGCAAAGGCCGGGAAGATCCGCCAAGAGGAACTCACCGGTGGAAGTTTCTCCGTCACCAACTTGGGCATGTTTGGCACCCGGCAATTTTCCGCCATCCTCAACCCGCCGCAGTCAGCCATCCTCGCGGTGGGGGCAGCTGAACCACGCGCCGTCGTCGTCGATGGTTCCCTGGCGGTGGCCACCGTGATGACCTGCACTCTTTCGGCTGACCACAGGGTCATCGATGGGGCCGTCGCTGCCCAGTGGATGCAGGCCTTCAAGGCCCGCATCGAAAATCCCTTGACCATCCTCATCTGAAGCCCAGTCCCACATGAATCCGAAGACCCGAATGTCCACACCAGCACTACTGGCCGCTGTGCGCGAAAGCAGCCTTCTGGCTTCTGTTCCCACGCGCCTGTTGATCAACGGTCATTGGCGTACTGCCCTCACCGGGAAAACGTTCGACGTCGAGGATCCCGCCACCGGGGAGGTGCTGGCCAGCGTCGCCGACGCCGGTGCTGAAGATGGTGCTGCGGCCTGGGATGCTGCGGTGGCGGCTCAGGAATCTTGGCGAACGTGCCGCCGCGCCAACGCGGTGAGATTCCTGCGGCGCGCTTTTGAGCCGGTGACGGAGCGTGCGGAGGACTTCGCGCTGCTGATGACCCTGGAATGGGCAAACCGGCTAGCCGAGGCCCGCGGTGAAGTCACGTATGGAGCGGAGTTCCCGCGCTGGTTCTCCGAGGACGCGGTGCGTGCTTTGGGACCTTTCGGTGTCCCCGGATGGGAAGTCGCGCTCGCATGAGTGGCCTGGCGGATGCCCTCGAGGAAGCCACGCGGGCGCTGTGCCGTGCCGCGGGGCTGGGTCGTGCCGTCGTCGCATTCCCTGAACTGTCCGACGGCGGGATGCTGGGTTTGCTGCGCGAAGAGAAGGCAGGGCCGGTGGCCCGCGGGCTGCTGCAGAGGCTGATAGCGCACGATGCCGCCGAACAGACTGAACTGCTGGAGACCGTGCGCGAATGGTTTGCCAACAACTTCGCCGCGGTGCAGTTCCTGGAGGAACGCTAAGGGAGAACACCCGAGGGCTCCCGCCAGGTCTGCCGGGAGCCCTCTGGTGCAACTCTTAGTTCTGGGGGAAGCCGAGGTTGATGCCGCCATGGCTGGGGTCCAACCAGCGGGACGTGATGGCCTTCTCACGGGTGAAGAACTGGAAGCCCTGCAGGCCATACGCCTTGGAGCTGCCGAAGATCGAGTCCTTGAACCCGCCGAAGGAGTAGTAGGCCACGGGAACGGGAATCGGCACGTTGATGCCTACCATGCCCACCTCCACCTCGTTCTGGAAACGGCGGGCAGCTCCGCCGTCGTTGGTGAAGATCGCAGTACCGTTGCCATAGGCGCCGGAATTGATCAGGTTCAGGCCCTCCTCGTAGCTGCGGACACGGACCACGGACAGTACCGGGCCGAAGATTTCCTCCTTGTAGACGCGTGAGGTGACGGGGACGTCGTCGATCAGCGTCGGGCCCAGCCAGAAGCCGTTTTCGTCGCCGTCCACGGTTACGCCGCGGCCATCCACGACCACCTTGGCGCCATCTTCCAAGGCCACATCGATGTAGGCCGCCACCTTGTCACGGTGCTCGCGGGTGACCAGCGGGCCCATGTCGCAGTTCCGGCGACCGTCGCCGATCCGCAGCGTTGCCATCCGCGAGGTAATCTTTTCGAGCAGTTCGTCGGCCACCGGCTCCACGGCGACCACCACGCTGATGGCCATACAGCGTTCGCCGGCCGAACCGAAGCCGGCGTTGATGGCAGCGTCGGCAGTCAGCTCAAGGTCGGCGTCGGGCAGGACCAGCATGTGGTTCTTCGCCCCGCCAAGTGCCTGGACGCGCTTGCCATTCCGCGCCGCGGTCTCGTAGATGTACTGCGCGATCGGGGTGGAACCAACGAAGGAGATGGCTTTGACGTCCGGGTGTTCCAGGAGACCGTCCACCGCTTCCTTGTCGCCGTGGAGAACGTTGAAAACGCCGTCCGGCAGGCCGGCTTCGGTGAACAGCTCAGCGAGCCAGTTCGCCGCCGTCGGGTCCTTCTCGCTCGGCTTCAGGACCACCGTGTTGCCGGCGGCAATGGCGATCGGGAGGAACCACAGCGGCACCATGGCAGGGAAGTTGAACGGGCTGATGATACCCACCACGCCGAGCGGGGACTTGGTGGAGTAGACATCCACACCGCTGGAGACGTTCTCCGAGTGCTCGCCTTTGATCAGGTGCGGGAAGCCCGTGGCGAGTTCCACCACTTCTTGGCCGCGGGTGATTTCACCGAGCGCGTCGGAGACTACCTTGCCGTGCTCAGCGGTGATGATGTTGGCGAGTTCGCCCTTGCGCTCGTTCAGCAGCTCGCGGAAGCGGAAGACGATCTGCTGGCGCTTCGTGATCGACAGATCACGCCAGGCCGGGTACGCCTTCTGCGCAGAGGAGATGGCTGCCTCAATGTCCGCGGCGTTACCGAGTGCCACCCGCTTGGTCTCGATCCCGCGGGCCGGGTCAAAGACGGGAGCAGTGCGGTCTCCGGAGGACGGTGCTTCTTCCCCACCAATCCAGTGGGACAGCACGGGAAGTTCTTGGTTGACTGACACGTTTCTTCTCTCGCTTTCGGGGGTGTTGATCCAGCAATGCCGGAGCGGCCTGTAGCCACGGTACTCGGAAGACAGCCACCAATGACCCGCGACATTTGGCAAGAATCCTGCGGGTGAATCGACATGTGTATATAACAGGGTCTAAGAGATTGGCGCCAAGCGTTACAGCATCACGCGCACGCCAAAGGAGTCTTCATGAAGAGACCCGTGCCCACGACCACTGGCTGGCAGCGGTTCCAGCGGGCCCACTGAATCCGCAGCGCCTCCACATCGGCTGCTGCGGCACCACCAGAACTGCCCGGCGCTGGATCCGTGCAAGGGAGGACGGAACCGGGCCCTTCGAGCAACCTATCGATCCGGCCCAGGTCACCGGTTCTGGGTCCGCCCATTGTGGCTGCGGGATCCAGGGAGTCTGCCGTCCGGGAGCCCTACGGGCCCCACTCGGTCAGGTAGCCAGCCGGACCGACGAACGCACAGATCAGGTGCCGGTCCAGACTCACTGCCATGTTTGGGGGCGCGTGGATCAGACGCCCCGCCGGCTGCCAGGGGACTCCCATCACCAGCGGACCCGCCGGACATCCCTGGCCGGCGTTGAATCCCATCATGTCCGTGTCCGTCAGGATAGCCGTCTTCCCCGTGTTCGGGCTGCGGCCCGGATCCGGTTTCGCGGACAAAATCCGGCCCGCCTTCTAAGCGCTGGTGACGGACCTTGCTGGCATCGGCGACATCGACAGCCCGGATTTCGACGCGCGCCTTTCCGCCAACCACACCCAGCAGAGGTCCGGGTAGCCGCCGTTTGGCGGGCAGGTCGGTTCGGAGTGCCCGCGGAGTTGCTCCACCCGCTGACACACCGGCCAGCCACCGCAGGAACTGTCGTCGCAGCGTTCCCCCGCCATGTCCAAGGACGCCTTGGACAACGCCGGGGACACCGGCTTTATTGCAGCGTCACTGACAGGGATTTCCGGTCGGGGCACGGGTGCCGCCCGCCAGCGGCAGCCATTGAAACGCGGGGCTAGATCGGCTGACATTGTTGCCGTCGCCATTGCTGGCATCCACCAAGAGTTGGCGGGGCATCTTCAGGACCTTGCCACCGTTTCGGCCCGACCGTCCCAGAACGAACTCCAGGTGAATTCTGGGTGAGCGCCTGTCCGTACAGGATCGCCGGGAATTTCACGGTCTGGGAATCCGGAATCACGTGGGTGGACGGCGAGGTCAGCAACGGCGCCCTGATCCGAATCAGGACCGCCGCCGGCGGCCGCCGGACCTTCCGGACGCACGTGGAGCAAATGCCGGGCCAGGTCATGATCTGGAAAACAGGCTTGCTGCCCGGCCTGCTGAGCGCGACCCGCACGTACAGCCTCTCACCACACAACGGACTGACATACCTCCGGGTCAAGGATGACATCCGTGGCCCGCTGCGCAGGTTCGCCGGCGACACCATTCCGTTCTCCCCGCAGGACCTGCACTCCTACACCGCCGCGGTCAGAAGACGCGCCGAACTACTGGACCGGAAGGCATAGGAGCACATCCGCGGCAGGTTATCAGGCAACGTCCTCAAAGTCCGCCCACCTCTGATTTCCAGACCACTGATGCCGAGGAATTATTATCAGCGTTCGCTGAGTAACTTCAAGGCGTCACAGGCACGTAGTGCCCGCTCTAAGGCCTAACGGAATCGCTGTGCACCATGGGGAGGACCGAGGGACGGCACCGCCGCTGTTGCTGCGCAGGAGCTCTGCGTGAAGGTGCCCGTGCGTGAGCCCGGCGAGATACTGCAGCGGGGCCGCCGATCCCGTCACGGAACGGGCCGAGGCCGGGGTGCCATGGCTGCAAGGCCACTGCTTTGACATCAACGCCATCAACGTCGATGAATACTGAGGGGGTTCAATTTACCTCAGAAAACTGAGGTATATTCTAAAAACTATTGTGCGTGACCCTAGTCACGGGTAAATTGGTTGGAAACAGGAGGACAGATGCCAGAGGCTCAACCACAAGATTCGGCTGTACCAGGTGCCGGACCACTGAGTGGATCCATGCACAGCGGGCCGCACAACGATCACGAGTCGGTGGGCCAGCGGTTGCGGCGCCGGCGAAAAGCCAAGCGCATGACGCTCCGGGAAGTAGCAGCGCAAACAGGGCTTGCGGAGGGGTTTATTTCTCAACTTGAGCGGGGCGTGCACTCTGGCAGCGTGCGTACGCTGCAGAAACTCTCAGCGGCCTTAGGTTTGGATGTGGGTGACCTTTTCGAGGAAAGCGTCAACGGCAGCCCGGCCGTTAACCGCTTCGTGGACACGATCGGGTTTTCGTTCGGAGTCAACGCCCGCAAGAGCAGGCTCACGCCAAAGTCCTTCGACCATCTCGAAGTCTTTCTCGGCGTCCTCGAACCATACGGATCGACCGGAGTTGAGCCCTACTCACACGGTGACTCGGAAGAGCTTCTCCTAGTCATAGACGGCGAGGTAGAAGCGACAGTCGGCGACCAGACGTTTCACCTGAGCGCCCTCGATTCCCTGCCCTACTCCAGCAGCAAAGCTCATCGAGTCGCCGAGTCGGCCGGAGAACAAGCGACGGTCCTTTGGGCCATAGCCCCGCCCAGCTACTGAACAAGTAAACACGCTCCCCCAGGCTCCACCCCATCACAGCAAGGGTGACGAGCCTAAACAGTCATACCCAAAATCAAGAATCATTTTTTCGATTGGACCCGCAATGAACCAGTATCGCAATGGCCAGATTTCCCATTGGATGACGCAGGCGGGCGACTCCCTCCCCATATTTCCCCAATTCCGTGGCGGGCTAGCGACTGCAGACCTGGTCGTCGTTGGCGGCGGCCTCACGGGCCTTTGGACAGCCTATTACGCAAAGAAATCCGACTCCAGCCTTAACGTGGTCGTGCTGGAGGCCGAAAACGTAGGTTATGGCGCCTCCGGCAGAAACGGTGGCTGGCTCTCCGCCCTGACACCGGGAAACCGGAAAAAGTTTGCCTCAGCCCCGGGTTCCAGCCGTGAGTCCGCGGTTCGATTTCAGCGGGCGATGCAAGAGACAGTGGACGAGGTCCTGGACATTTGCCGACTGGAGAAGATCGACGCTGACCAGCACAAGGGCGGCAACCTGACGGTCGCGACCACAATGGCCGGGTGGGCCCGTCTTCAATCACGACGAGATACGGACTTGCAGTACGGCCTCGATGAGGGTGAGGTTCAGTTGCTGAGCCGCGACCTGGCAAGTGAGCGTATCAACATTGATGGAACCTGCGGGGCTCTCTTTTATCCCCAGGTAGCCCGCATAGACCCTGCCAAACTCGTCCACGAGCTGGCAGCCGTCGTAGCCAAAATGGGAGTAATCGTCTATGAGCATTCGAAAGTGGAAACGGTGGAACCAGGCAGGGTCAAGACCAAGCTTGGGCAACTCAGTGCGGACCGTGTCGCCATTTGCACTGAAGGATACTCCGGACCGATCGTAGGATCACGGAAGATTATCCCCATCAACTCATCCATGATCGTCACCAAACCCCTCTCCGATACGGACTGGCAGCAGATCGGTTGGAACGGCCTGGAATGCCTCAACGACGCGGCACATACGTTCATCTACGCTCAGCGCACGGACGATGGCCGGATCGCCATCGGCGGACGGGGGGCACCCTATCGGTATGCATCGGGCGTAGGCGGCGCAGGGGAAACACCGCCGCAAACCGTCGGACTTCTGCTCGGCCGGCTACGCACCTTTTTCCCCGGGATAACGTTCGAGGCTGACCATGCCTGGTCCGGCGTCTTGGGTGTAACCCGCGACTGGTGCGCCTCGATTCACTACGACCCCTGGAGCGGAATCAGCTCCGCCATGGGCTATGCAGGCCACGGCGTAACGGCCACAAATCTTGCCGCAAGGACACTGGTTGATCTCATGTCTGAGACAAAGTCAGAGCTCACCACACTCCCATGGGTAGGGTACGACTCCGGTAAATGGGAACCCGAACCCATCCGTTGGTTGGGGGTCCATGCCATGTACCGGCTTTTCGGCGTAGCCGACCGGTGGGAGGAAAGCCTGGGTTCGCACAAGACCTCCCTGCTCGCCAGAGTCGGGAGCCGCCTGGCCGGGCTTCACGAATAGCCTTCCCGGGTCTCACAGCCGCCTCCTATCTGAACACTTTTCCGAACGCTGAAGCTGAACGAACGCGGGTAGTGACTATTCCAACTCGTTCCTAAATGCTCAAGGAGCATGTACGTGACTAATACAGCAAGAAATGAAGAGGAACTGCTGGCCTCTGTTCCCACTGGGCTGCTGATCGACGGCGAGTGGCGTCCGGCCGCTTCCGGGAAGACGTTCGACGTCGAGGACCCCGCCACGGGCAAGGTGCTCCTCAGCATTGCCGACGCGGGCGCCGAAGACGGCAAGGCGGCCCTGGACGCCGCAGCCGCGGCACAGGAATCCTGGGCGAAGGTCCCGCCCCGTGAACGCGGTGAGATCCTCCGCCGTGCCTTCGAACTCGTCACCGAACGGGCCGAGGACTTCGCGCTGCTGATGACCATGGAAATGGGCAAGCCGCTGGCCGAAGCCCGCGGCGAAGTCACCTACGGCGCCGAATTCCTGCGCTGGTTCTCCGAGGAAGCGGTCCGCATCTCCGGCCGCTACTCCGTCTCGCCCGACGGCAAGGACCGCCTGCTGGTGACCAAGAAGCCCGTGGGCCCGTGCCTGCTGATCACACCGTGGAACTTCCCGCTGGCCATGGCCACCCGCAAGATCGCCCCGGCCGTCGCAGCCGGCTGCACCATGGTGCTGAAGTCCGCCAACCTCACACCGCTGACCTCGCAGCTGTTCGCCGCCGTGATGATGGCGGCCGGCCTGCCCGCCGGAGTCCTGAACGTCATC
>NZ_JAYKZI010000011.1:0-114988 GCF_036662515.1 Arthrobacter sp. S2(2024)
TGAAAACCAGACCCCACCCACAGGGGCGGACAAGGCCCGGCAAAATCAACCAATTCATAAAAACAAATCGGTATCAACAAACTTGGCACACTATTGAGTTCTCAAACAACAGACACAATCCGAATACTCCTCGGAACAAATTCGATGTTCCGCATTTCCTCGCTGCGATGTTTCTACTTTATTTCATTCATTTCAACTTTGCAAATCCAGGATTTCTCCAGAAATTTACCCAAGTGAATCGAATTTTCCCCACAGAGTCGATAAATTATCCGATTTCCAGACTTTTGGTCTAAACCGAATTATTCACATTCAATGGGATTTTGTTCGCAATTTATCCGCTTCAGCGGCAGCGACTCAGAAAACGATACACGCTCCCCCGGAGCCGCGCAAGTCGGCTTGGAGGAGCGTGCAATAGAACATGGAACAGCCCGTCTGGCGCGCCCACACAAGAACACACCGTGGAGCTAAGTAGGCGTCAGACGGTCACTTCGACGGTGGCCAGATTCTTCTTGCCGCGGCGCAGCAAAAGGTACCGGCCGTGTAGCAGTTCCGCCTGGTCGATGACGGCGTCGGGGTCGGTCACCTTGCTGTTGTTCACGTAGGCGCCGCCCTCCCCCACCGTGCGGCGGGCAGCGGACTTGCTCTCGGACAATCCAGACGCAACCAAGAGGTCGATGATCCCGAGGCCATCCAGGCCGATCGAGGCAGACGGCAGCTCTGCAGTTGCCGACGCCAAGGTCACTTCGTCCAGAACCGAGAGATCGCCATTTCCGAACAGTGCAGCCGAAGCAGCGATCACTTTCTCCGTCGCGTCCACTCCGTGCACCAGTGAAGTGACCTCGAAAGCGAGCCTGCGCTGGCCTTCGCGGGCGAACGGGCGCTCGGCAACAGCGGCTGCGAGTTCCTCAATCTCGGCGCGGCTAAGGAACGTGAAGACCTTGAGGCGGTCAACGACGTCGGCATCCGCAGTGTTGAGCCAGAACTGGTAGAAGGCGTACGGGCTGCACATGTGGGCGTCGAGCCAAATGGCGTTGCCTTCGCTCTTACCGAACTTGGTGCCGTCAGAGTTGGTGATGAGGGGCGTCCCCAGGGCGTGGACAACCTTGCCGTCGACCTTGCGGATCAGCTCCGTGCCACTGGTGAGGTTGCCCCACTGGTCCGAGCCACCCGTCTGCAGCACGCAACCGTAGTCGCGGTTGAGCTGGAGGTAGTCCATGCCCTGCAGGATCTGGTAGCTGAATTCGGTGTAGCTGATGCCCTCGTCGGAACTGAGACGGGAGGCAACTGCATCCTTGCGGAGCATGGTGCCCACGCGGAAGTGCTTGCCGATTTCGCGCAGGAAATCGATGGCGCTCAGGGGCGCGGTCCAGTCAAGGTTGTTCACCATGCGTGCGGCATTGTCGCCCTCGAAGCTGAGGAAGCGTCGGACCTGGGCCTGAAGGTAGCCGACCCACTCCGACACGGTGTCCTTGGTGTTCAAGGTGCGTTCCGCCGTCGGGCGCGGATCGCCGATCAGTCCGGTGGAGCCGCCCACCAGGCCGAGCGGCTTGTGGCCGGCCAACTGCAGGCGGCGCATGAGCAGGAGCTGGACAAGGTTGCCAAGGTGCAGTGACGGAGCCGTGGGGTCGAAGCCACAGTAATACGTGATCGGGTCCCCGGCGAGCAGCTTTTCCAGTTCCGTTTCATCAGTGGAAACGTGGATCAGGCCGCGCCATTTGAGCTCTTGCCAGATATTGGCAAAGCCCGGGTCGTTGTGCTGGGACTCGAGGTTGTTTACGTGTGACACGAGTTCTAAGTTAGCAGGATTGCCCTTCGGCTTGCTCGCATGGCTCAGCGCTCGATACCCGCCGGCAGTGGCGCCGCGGTAATGAGGCGCAGCCGCTGCGTCGGACGGGTCATGGCAACGTAGAGATCGCCCACCTTGCCATGCTCGTGATTGAGCATCGCGGCTGGCTCAAGAACAACCACGCCGTCGAACTCCAGGCCCTTGGCTTCCTTGGGGCTGATGACCACGATGTCCTGGGAGTAGCTGCCCGCTCCGGTGCCCACACGGTGACCGTAGACCCCACGGAGGGCGGCTGCAGCCCGAGGCAGGAGGGCGCCGTCGGCAATCACGGCCAGGAGGCCGCCGTCGATCGCTTCCAGTTCCTCCGGAAGGATTTCGACGAGCCGGTCTACCATCCCCGCTTCGTCGACGCGGTCCACGATCGGTGACCATTTGCCTTCGCGAACGGCCTTGGGAGCAGAAACAACCAGCCCAGCGCGGTTCGCCATGCGGACTGCCGCTTCGGCGATCTGCGAGGGAGTCCGGTAGTTGACGGTGAGTTCTTCGAGCTGCCAGCGGTCCCCGAACGACGGCGCGAGGGCACTTTGCCAGGAATTCGCACCGGCGGAGGAACTCGTCTGGGCGATGTCGCCGACGATCGTGAAGGACTTCAGCGGGCAGCGGCGGACCAAAAGCCGCCACTGCATGGGCGAGAGCTCCTGCGCTTCGTCAACCACGATGTGTCCGAACGCCCACGAACGGTCGCTCGTGGCCCGTTCTGCGGCGGTCAGCCGTGTTTCGCGTTCCTGGTTCTGGTCTGCCAGTTCTTCGGCCGTCATCAACACGTCGACGCCCATGGCCTCCATGTTGACCAGTGTCTGCTTGGCGTTGGCGATGTCGCGGGCACGGTCGTGTTCTTGCTGGGCCAGTCCCCTGCCCGCAGCAGGATCGAGCTCGCCGAGGAGTTCAGCGGCCTCGTCGAGCAGCGGAACATCGGCTTCCGTCCACGGTGCATCCGCGGGGCGAAGCAGGAGGGCACGCTGCGCCGGCGTGAGGTGCGGGGTGCAGGCCTCCAGGATGGCTGGCTTGCTGAAGAGCTCGGAAACGAGCTTCTCGGGAGTCATGGGCATCCAGCACAAGTTCAGGACGATCCTGACGTCGCGTGCCGAGCGGACGTCCTCAGCGAGGTAGGAACGGTCGGCATTGTTGCCGATGTTCGATTCCTCGACGATCTCCGTCAGCTGCTCCGTGAGTTCGCGCAGCAGGATCTTGACGAACGTCACGCGCGCTTCATTGTGCGGCTTGCCGGTGGCGCGTGCCCTGTCCCGGGCGCGGCGGACTTGCCGCACGGACAGCGTGAGCTTGCGCGAGTCAACCTCGAGGATGCGGTCCTCGGCGGGAGTCCGCTGGCGGTTGGCCACGGCATTCGCAATCACGTCGGCCATGTTCAGCTTGCCCTTGAGGGCTGCGACGTCGGGATCCTGTTCCGGGACGGCGTGGATACCGGGCATGAGGCGGCCCAGGCTCGCCATGACGACTCCGGTCTCGCCGAGGGACGGCAGGACCCGCTCGATGTAGTGCATGAACGACGACGAAGGTCCAACAAGCAGCACACCTGCCGACTTCAGGCGGTCACGGTGGGTGTACAACAGGTAGGCGGCGCGGTGGAGCGCGACCGCCGTCTTGCCGGTACCGGGGCCGCCTTGGACAACCAAGGCACCCGACATGGACGAACGGATAATCCGGTCCTGCTCGGACTGGATGGTGCCGACGATGTCCGACATGCGGCCGGTGCGCTTGGAATTCAGGGCGGCAAGGAGTGCGCCCTCGCCCTGGAGCGAGGCGTTGTCCGCCAGCATGCTGGCATCCAGGACATCGTCCTCGATCGCTTTGACCTCCCGGCCCTGCAGGATCAGGTGACGACGACGGCGGACGCCCTGCCGGTCGAAAGCGGTCGCCTGGTAGAAGTGGCCGGCTTCGGGGGCGCGCCAGTCGACCATAAGCCGCTGGAGATCCGCCGTGGACAGTCCGATGCGGCCGATGTACTGCGCCTCGCCGCTGTCCAGGTCAAGGCGTCCGAACACGAGACGGTCGTCGACGGCGTCCAGCTGGGCGAGCCGGTCCTCGTACAGTGCCGCGAAGGCGTCCCTTTCGGAAACGTTCTGCATGGTGCCCACCGCTCCGGCGCGCCGGACCTGCGCCAGCTGTTGGCGCTTTTCCTCCCGCAGCTCATCCAGGCGCGAGTAGAGACCGGCCACGTACTCCCGCTCGTGGATCAAATCAGCGTCGTGCATCGAAACGTTCCCCTATCGAAAAAGACGGACCGTCCATTCTACAGCGGTTTTGCTTGACGTGGGTGAAACTGCCCGCACGCCGGTGCGTCACACAATGTTCACCCGGCGCTAACCTCCTGAGCTTTTCCATCCGCACCAAGTGGTGCTTCAATGCTGCAATGCAGCACGACGTTGCCCTGACCCGACACGGCATCAGCCTGGTCCCGCTCTCCCCCGCACATGCCGGTCCGCTCTTCGATTTTGTGGACTCCGGGATGTGGTCCGGCATGGCCGCTGAGCAGCCCTTGAGTGCCGCGGAACTGGCCGAACTCTTCGCGGCCCGCCTCGAAGATCCGGCGACCATGCCGTTCGCCGTCGTCGAACAGCGGACGGGAGCGCTGCTCGGAACCACATCCCTGTGCGAGTACAGTCCGCGCCAGCAGCGCTTGGAAATCGGCGGCACTTTTTACGGGCGCCCATTCTGGGGCAGCCACGTCAATCCGGCCGCGAAGCAACTGCTGTTGGCGTACTCCTTCGATGTGCTGGACGTCCACCGGGTGGCCTTCCGCTGCGATGCCCGCAATACGCGCAGCGCCTCGGCCATTCAGCGGCTTGGTGCCAGCTACGAGGGCACGCTGCGGGGGCACCGCTTCGCTCCCGACGGGAGCCGTTGCGACACCGCCGTGTTCTCGATCCTGCGCGAAGAATGGCCCCACGTGCGCGAGTCCCTGCTTGGCCGCCTCGCGCCGTTCGAGCTGGCCGACAACCAGTGTGCATATGTCGCGGAGCCTGCCCGGACCGAACACGCCGCTTGAAGAATTCCTCCGTGGGCCCCTACAAACGCTTCCCGACGGTGCGGCTGCGGCCCGGCTTGTAGCGGGACACCGTGGGATCCCCGGAGAGCCAAAAGCGCCACGGGTAGTCGGCGGAACCGCCGTCGCCCGATACTCCGACCCGGAGCCCGCTCGCGACTGCCGATGGCGCCGCCGGAGTGACCGGAAGTTCGAGGCCGAAGGGCTCGGCCAAGGCATCCCGGCCGCTGTCCGCCGTCGTCAGCCCCATGGCGGACGCCAGCCGGGCGGGCCCGCTGGCAAGATCGGTCGGCGATTTCGACGCCGGACGGCGGGACTGTGCCAAGGCTTGGCCGGCCACCACCTCCCCTGCCCGCAACAGCAGCGCGGACGCAACGCCGTCGGGACCGCAGACAATGTTGGCGCAATAGTGCATGCCATACGTGAAGTAGACATAGAGGTGGCCTGCCGGACCGAACATGGGAGCGTTCCGGGCGGTGGGGCCGCCGAAGGTATGGGATCCAGGGTCGGGTTGGGCCGATCCCCGCGGGCCCAGATACGCTTCCACTTCGCTGAGCCGGACGGACACCGTGCCCTCGGGAGTCCGGTGGCTCAGCACGGCACCGAGGAGCAAGGGGGCAACGTGCCGCGGATCACCGGAAAGAATGGCCCTGATGGCCTCCGGTGACGCACCCTGCGTTGTCATGCCCAGACCCTAGCAAAAATCCGCCAACCGGGCCGTGGCCGGCAATGTCCGATTTCCGCTAGGACGCGCCTGCCGATGCTGAAAGGATGAAGTCATGGACTTTTGGCAACGCTACCGTGCGATCGATGCGCGGGATCCCCGGTTCGACGGCCAGTTCTTCACCGCCGTCCGCTCGACGGGCATCTATTGCCGGCCGTCGTGCCCGGCACGGACACCCAAGGCAGAAAACGTGACGTTCTACGAAACCTCGGCCGCCGCCCACGAGGCCGGGTACAGGGCCTGCAAACGCTGCCTGCCGGAGGCGGTTCCGGGTACGCCTGCGTGGAACCTGCGCTCGGACGTCGCCGGCAGGGCGATGCGGCTCATCAACGACGGCGCGATCTCCCGGGTGGGCGTCGAAGGGCTCGCCGCCAGGCTGGGCTACTCCTCCCGCCAGCTCAACAGGATCCTCAGCCACGAACTCGGGGCCGGGCCGCTGTCCTTGGCGCGGGCCAGCCGGGCGCAGACGGCCAGAACGCTTCTGGTCTCCACCTCGATGAAACTTTCGGACGTGGCGTTCGCCGCCGGGTTCAACAGTGTCCGCCAGTTCAACGACACCATCAACGAAGTCTTCGCCCTGACTCCCACGGCACTCCGGGCCACCGCCAAGCCCCTAGGCCATCACGGCAAGCAGGGTGAGGCCACTTCCTTGACCCTCAACCTCCCGTACCGGGAGCCTTTCGACACGGGGATTTTCGATTTCCTCGCGGCCCGCGCGATTCCCGGCGTCGAACTGGCAGGCCCCACCAGTTATACGCGGACCCTCCGCTTGCCCCGTGGCAACGCAGTGTTCGCAGTGGAGTACGACGCCGGGGCGCGCGGCGGCGCGCTGACCCTCGCCGTCAGCACCTTGGATCTCCACGATCTTCCCGTGCTCCTTAGCCGGGTGCGGCGATTGTTCGATCTCGACGCCGATCCCGTGGCCGTCGACGAGGCGTTGGCCTCCGATGCCAGGCTCTGCCCGTCAGTTCGCGATACGCCCGGGATCAGGGTTCCGGGCGCCGTGGATCCCCAGGAACTGCTGATCCGGGCGATGATCGGCCAGCAAATCACCGTAGCCGCCGCACGCACCGCTTTGAGCCAACTGTCCGACGCCGGGACCCGCTTGCCGGAAGGGCACCCGGGACACGCGCTGGGCCTGGACCGTCTCTTCCCCACGGCCGGGGAAATCGCACGCTCGGGCCGGGAACTACTGAAAGGCCCCCAGCGCCGCATAGATTCCGTGCTTGCCGCGGCAGCAGCCATGGCCAGCGGGGAACTCGACTTCGACTATGGCGACGACCCCCAAACGCTCGCGGACAAACTATTGCCGTTGCCCGGCGTCGGACCATGGACCGTGGGCTACGTGGCGATGAGGGTCATCGGCGACCCGGACGTCTTCCTCGCCAACGACGCAGCCGTCCGGAACGGCCTCAAGAACTTGGCCGCCTCGGAGGGCCTGCCTACAGACTTCCGCAACGTGAGCCCGTGGCGTTCCTACGCCACGATGCATCTGTGGAGGGCAGCGGCAAGCAAACGCGGCAGCGCTATCGTGTCGCGGGAACGCTCGATGGCCACGGGAGAAGCTCCGGCAAGTCAACACCGTCCGCGTCGGCAGAGGCACGCAGGCTCCCCAGGGTAGGCGTGCGGCCGGCGAGCCAGGCGGCAATATCCGTGATCATGCCGTTGATGGCAACGGACTGCCGCCCCGAGCCGATGACCACCTGCGGCAGGCCCAGGGGCTGAAGCACGAATTTCTGGTCTGCGGGCACGCGGGCCGAGAGGAAATCGAAAAGGTGCTCGCAGAATTGCCGGCTCCAGGCTTCCGGTCCGCGACCGATTCCCAGGTCCGTGACATGGATGACCAGTTCGCGCCAGAGCGCCAGGCCGCCGTCGAGCACTGTTCCGTTCCGGAAGCTGATCCGGGTGTTCCAGCCGGACTCCACAAGCCTCTCGAAGGCCCGCAGGGCCCGCGAGAGGGCCGCTTCGGTGGCGTCACGGTGTTCGGCAAGGCTATGGCTAGCCGCCAGCTCAATCGCCTTCGTACGGCCCTCGTAGCCGCCGTCGTAGATGTCGATGGTCTCGCCGCGTGCGGCGTATTCCAGTTGCCTGGCCATGGCGTTCGAGATACCGGCAATGTGAGCCAGTACGTGGCCGCGGGTCCACCCGGGCAGCTCGGAGGGAGCTGCAACATCGGCGTCGTCGAGTTTGGCGACAACGTCGGTGACAGTGCCGGCTGCTTTGTGGAGCTCGGCAAGAAGCGCTGAGGTAGTGATCTCGGTCATAGCGCCATAGTATCCGACAGGGTTAATGACTGTTAACGAGGATTAACTGGCAGCGGCGGGCATTTCGCTGCAGCCTTTGCGAAAAAGACTGCCTCGAAATACCCGCCGGCGTTGGCCTTCTTTTCGTTACTCCGCGTACTTCCGCACCGCCGCGAGCTCCGCTTCGAGGGCAAGCAGTTGGCGCTCGACGGCGGCCGGGGCCGTTCCGCCTTGGGAGTTGCGGCTGTTGAGTGAACCTTCGGTGCTGAGCACGGTGCGGACCTCGGGAGTCAAGTGCTCCGAAATGCCCGCGTACTCTTCGTCCGTCAGGTCCCACAGCTCGACGCTGCGCCCTTCAGCCAGCTTCACCGCCGCACCGGAGAGCTCGTGCGCCTCGCGGAACGGCACTCCCTGGCGGACAAGCCACTCGGCGATGTCCGTGGCAAGCGCGAAGCCCTGCGGTGCCAGCGATGCCATGCGCTCGGTGTTGAAAGTGAGCGTGGCGATCATGCCGGAGACGGCCGGGAGCAGCACCTCCAAGGTGTCCGCGGCGTCGAATACCGGTTCCTTGTCTTCCTGCAGATCGCGGTTGTACGCGAGCGGCAGGCCCTTGAGCGTTGCCAACAGCCCGGTCAGGTTGCCGATGAGGCGCCCTGCCTTGCCGCGGGCGAGCTCGGCGACGTCCGGGTTCTTCTTCTGCGGCATGATCGACGACCCCGTGGAGTAAGAATCATGGAGCGTGACGAAGGAGAACTCCTTGGTGGCCCATAGAATGACTTCCTCGGAGACCCGCGACAGGTCCACGCCGATCATCGAGCAGATCCACGCGAACTCGGCGAAGACATCGCGCGAGGCAGTGCCGTCGATCGAGTTGTGGACCGCCGAGAAGAAGCCGAGGTCCGAAGCGACGGCCTCGGGATCCAGGCCGAGCGAGGAACCTGCCAGGGCACCGGAACCGTAGGGCGAGACACCGGCGCGCTTGTCCCAGTCCTGGAACCGCTGCACGTCGCGCAACAGTGCCCAGGCATGGGCCAGCAGGTGGTGGCTCAGCAGGACAGGCTGGGCATGCTGCAGGTGCGTCCGGCCGGGCATGGCAACGCCCTGGTGGGCCTTGGCCTGATCAACGAGGGCGTCGATCGTGGCGAGCACGCCGCGGGCGATGATGCGGGCGTGGTCGCGCAGGAACATGCGGCCCAACGTGGCCACCTGGTCGTTGCGCGAACGGCCTGCCCGGAGCTTGCCGCCCAGGTGGGTTCCCGCGCGCTCAATGAGCCCGCGTTCGAGGGAACCGTGGACGTCCTCATCGCTCTCGGCCGGCTGGTAGGCGCCGCTCGCGACGTCGTCATCCAGCTGGGTGAGCGCCGCGAGCATGCCTTCTAGTTCGGCGTCGTCCAGCAGCCCGGCCTTGTGCAGCACGCGGGCATGGGCCTTGGAGCCGGCGATGTCGTAGCGGGCCAGCCGCCAGTCGAAATGCGTGGACTTGCTCAGCGCCGCAAGCGCGTCCGCGGGACCGCCGGCGAACCGGCCGCCCCACAGCGCGCCAGTGTTCGTTGCCGAACGCTCCCCAACCTCGCTGCGCTCGGCCGGGGACCCCGGCGTCCGTGGGCCCACCGACGTCATTTGCCCGACACCCGCAGGTCGCGGCCTGCGGCGACCTTGGAGGACATTCCCCACAGCTCGATGAAGCCCTTGGCCTGCGACTGGTCGAAGGTGTCGCCGGTGTCGTAGGTGGCGAGGTCGAAGTCGTAGAGCGAGGTGTCGGAGCGGCGGCCGTTGACGATGGCCTGGCCGCCGTGCAGGACCATGCGGATGTCGCCGGAGACGTACTTCTGGGTGTCCTCGATGAAGGCGTCCAGGGAGCGCTTGAGCGGGGAGAACCACTGGCCGTCGTAGACCAGTTCGGACCAGCGCTGGCCGACGGTGGCCTTGAAGCGGGCCTGCTCGCGCTCGATGGTGACGTCCTCGAGGTGCTTGTGGGCGGTGATGAGGGCCATCGCGCCCGGAGCTTCGTAGATTTCGCGGGACTTGATGCCCACCAGGCGGTCCTCGACGACGTCGATGCGGCCAACGCCTTGGGCACCGGCGCGGCGGTTCAGTTCCTGGATGACCTGGAGCGGAGTGTGCTTGACGCCGTCGATGGCCACGGGGACGCCGGCTTCGAAGGTGATGGTGACTTCGTCCGGTGCCGGCGGGAATTCCGGGGTGGCCGTGTAGTCGTAGATGTCCTTGGTGGGGGCGTTCCAGATGTCCTCGAGGTAGCCGGTTTCGACGGCGCGTCCCCAGACGTTCTGGTCGATCGAGTACGGGTTCTTCTTGGTGGTCTCGATCGGCAGTCCCTTTTCCTCGGCGAAGGCGATGGCCTTGTCGCGGGTCAGGGCGAGGTCGCGGACGGGTGCGATGCATTTCAAGTCCGGGCCCAGCGTCTGGATGCCGACCTCGAAGCGGACCTGGTCGTTGCCCTTGCCCGTGCAACCGTGCGCAACGGTGGTGGCACCGAATTCGCGGGCGGCCTTGACGAGGTGCTTAACGATCACGGGGCGCGAGATCGCCGAAACCAGCGGGTAGTGGCCCTGGTAGAGGGCGTTGGCCTTCAGCGTGGGCATGGCGTATTCGTTGGCGAATTCGTCGCGGGCGTCGGCCACGTAGGCCTCGACGGCGCCGCAGCCGAGGGCGCGCTGGCGGATGGTCTCCAGCGACTCGCCGCCCTGTCCGACGTCGACGGCCACGGCGATGACCTCGGCCCCGGTGGCTTCACCGATCCAGCCGATGGCTACGGAAGTATCAAGGCCACCGGAGTAGGCCAGAACAATGCGCTCAGTCACGAGAGTGCTCCTTTGTTGTTGCTTGGTTCTTTTGAGTCAAAGCTTGGTTCGGGCCGAAGGCCCGGGTGGAACAGCGCCGGAATGGTTCACTTGCCGGGCTGGACTAGTTCCCCGGTCCGGCTTCCTGGGCCAGCTGGAGGAAACGGGCTGCCAGCTCGGCGCCGCCGTCGGGATCCCTGGCAACCAAAAGCAAGGTGTCGTCGCCTGCGATCGTACCCAATACCGACGGCATCACCGAGTGGTCGATGGCCAAGGCGAGGAAGTTCGCGGCACCCGGTGGCGTCCGCAGCACCACGATATTGCCCGACGCCTCGGCGGTCACCAACAGCTCACCGCAAAGGCGCGACAGGCGAGCGTCCAGGATTTCCTGGGTGACACCGCTTTTCGCATTGCGGTCGCCACCCTCGCCGGGCACTGCGTAGACCAGCGCGCCGTCCTTGCCGCGCACGCGGACCGCCCCAAGTTCCACGAGGTCCCGGGAGAGTGTCGCCTGCGTGACCTGCACGCCGTCGTCCGCCAGCAGTGCCGCGAGCTCGGCCTGCGAGCGCACGGACTCGCCCGTCAGGATCGCGGTGATCCGCGCTTGCCGGGCAGTCTTGGTGGCAGGGCTGGCACCTTGCGACGCAGGATGGGTGGACACTAGAACGTGCTCTCCCCGGTGCCCTCAACGGGGGAAAGGCCGTCGACGAATGCGAGTCCCGACTTGTGCATCAGCCACGCCATGAGCGCTTTCTGGGCGTGCAAGCGGTTCTCGGCTTCGTCCCAGACGATGGACTGGGGCCCGTCGATGACGCCGGCGGAAATTTCATAGCCTCGGTACGCAGGCAGGCAGTGGAGCACGACGGCGTCCGGTGCGGCGTGTTCCATGGCCGCCTCGTCCACGGAGTACTCGCGGAAGAGCTGCATCCGGGCTTCTTTTTCGGCTTCCTGGCCCATGGACACCCACGTGTCGGTGGCGACGACGTCGGCGTCGTTCAGGGCTTCCTTGGCGTCGGTGGTGATGAGCACGGAACCGCCGGTCTCGGCAGCGCGCTCCTCCGCTGCCGCCACGATCTCGGCCGCGGGCAGGTAGCCTTCCGGGCCCGAGATCCTGACGTGCATGCCCGCCGTGACGCCTGCCAAGAGATACGAGTTGGCCATGTTGTTCGCAGCGTCGCCCAGGTAGGCCATGGTGAGGCCCTTGAGTTCGCCCTTGTGCTCCTTGACTGCCAGGAGGTCCGCGAGCAACTGGCAGGGGTGGTAGTCGTCGCACAGGGCATTGATGACGGGAACCTTGGAGTTTTCGGCCATTGCTACGAGGCCGGAGTGCGCGGACGTACGCCAGACGATGGTGGAGACCATGCGTTCGAGGACCTTTGCGGTGTCCTCCACGGATTCCTTGTGGCCGATCTGCGCCTCGCCCGGATTGATGATGAGCGCGTTCCCGCCCATGTCCGCGATTCCGGTAGCGAAGGACACACGGGTCCGGGTGGAGGTCTTGTCGAAGATGACAGCGACGGTCTTGCGCCCATTGCCGGCAGCTGCGAACGGCTGGACGCTGTACGGAGCGGCCTTCATTCGAACGGCGAGCTCAAGCACTTCGGCTTGCTCGGCCGGTGTGAGGTCCGTGTCCTTGAGGAAATGACGTGTGGTCTTCACTGTGCGTCCTTAGCGGTCAGGGGTGCAGCGTTCTGGGCTGCCGCCGCCTGGATAATGCCGGGCAGCGCGTCGAGGAAACGGTCGGCCTGCTCGGTGGTCAGGATGAGCGGCGGAGCCAGCCGGATGGTTCGCGGGCCCGGGCTGTTGATGATGAAGCCCGCGTCGAGCGCGGCAGTCACCATGGCAGGCGCAATGTCGGCGTCAAGGTCGAAACCGATCAGGAGGCCTTCGCCCCGCACTTCGGTGACTGCGTCGACGTCGGACAGTCCGGCCCGCAAGCGAGCGCCGACGCTAAGAACGTTCGCCAGCACGCCCTGGCTTTCGATGGCATGCAAGGTGGCGAGGGCGGCGGCAGTTGCCACCGGGTTCCCGCCGAAGGTGGTGCCGTGCTGGCCGGCGGTCAGGAGCGACGACGTCGGCTCCCCGAAGGTGATGAGCGCGCCGACCGGGAAGCCGCCGCCCAGGCCCTTGGCGAGGGTCACGGCGTCGGGCACGATTCCGGCGTCTTCGCTGGCCAGCCACTTGCCGGTGCGCCCGATGCCGGTCTGGACCTCGTCCAGGATCAGCAGCGCGCCGGCGGCGGTGGTGGCTTCGCGGGCAGCCCGCAGGTACTCGACGCTGAGCGGGCGGACGCCCGCTTCGCCCTGGATGGGCTCAAGGAACACGGCCGCTGTGCTTTCGTCGACGGCGGCACGGAGCGCCTCGATGTCGCCGAACGGGATGTGGACCACGCCTCCGGGCAACGGCTCGAACGGCGCCCGGTAGGCTTCCTTGGCGGTCAGGGCCAGGGCGCCCATGGTGCGGCCATGGAAGGCACCTTCCAGGGCGATGATCTTGGTGCGCGTGGCAGAACTGTTGCGCCGAGCCAGCTTGAACGCGGCCTCGTTGGCCTCGGTGCCGGAGTTGGCGAAGAACACCTTGGAGCCGGCAGGAGCCTTGGTGATGGCCAGGAGCTTCTCGGCGAGCGCGATCTGCGTGGGGCTCGTGAAGAAATTGGAGACGTGCCCCAGCGTGGCCAGCTGGCTGGAGATGACAGAGGTGACGAACGGGTGGGCATGGCCCAGCGCGTTCACGGCAATCCCGCCGAGGAGGTCCAGGTATTCCTTGCCGTCGGCGTCCCACACGAGGGCTCCCGCGCCACGGACCAGGACCCGCTGCGGGGTGCCGAAGACGCCCATGAGCGAAGAAGAGTAACGGGCAAGCCAGTCGCTTCCCGTGCTCTGGGAAACGAGCGTGGTTGCGGCGGCCTCCGCAGCGCCGGTCGGGCTCAAACCAACAGTTTCGTTCATGCGTTCACTTCCTCGTCGGGGACAACTTGGGTTCCGATGCCCGCGGTCGTAAAGGTTTCCAGGAGCATGGAGTGCGGCAGGCGGCCATCCACGATGTGCGCCCGCTCGACTCCTTCATCGATGGCCTTCAGGCAGGCCGTCATTTTCGGGATCATGCCGGACTCCAGGCGCGGCAGCATCTCCCGCAATTCCGTGGCCGTCAGCGAGGAAATGAGCGAGGACTTGTCCGGCCAGTTGGCGTAGAGGCCCTCGACGTCGGTCAGGATGACGAGCTTGGATGCGCCCAGTGCCGAGGCAACCGCCGCTGCTGCCGTGTCCGCGTTGACGTTAAGCACTTGTCCGGTAGTGGAGCCGGTGCCATCCCCTTCGTCAAGGATCTCGGGGGCGACCGTCGAAATCACCGGGATGCGGCCGGCGTCGAGGATGTCCTCGATACCCCTGGGATCAACGCCCACCACTTCGCCCACCAAGCCGAGGTCCACTTCCTCGCCGTCCACCACGGTGCCGGTGCGCACGGCACGCAGGAGTCCGCCGTCTTCACCGGACATCCCGACCGCATAGGGTCCGTGGGAGTTGATGAGGCCCACGAGCTCGCGGCCCACTTGTCCGGTAAGCACCATACGGACCACGTCCATGGCCTCGGGAGTGGTGACGCGCAGGCCGCCCTTGAATTCGGATTCGATGCCCAGGCGGCCAAGCATCGAGTTGATCTGCGGGCCTCCCCCGTGCACGACGACCGGGTGGATACCCACGTGGTGCAGGAAGACGATATCCTCGGCGAAGGCGCGTCGGAGTTCCTCGTTGACCATGGCGTTGCCGCCGTACTTGATCACCATGGTGGTACCGGCGAAGCGTTGGATCCACGGCAGTGCCTCGATCAGCGTCGCGGCCTTGTCCTGGGCATCGCTCATGGAGGTATTTTCGCGGGTGTGCGCAGTCATGGTCATCCCGTCTAGCTCGAGTAGGCGCTGTTCTCGTGCACGTACTCGTGCGTGAGGTCGTTGGTCCAGATGGTGGCCTCGGCGTCGCCGGCCTGCAGGTCGATTTCCACGAGCACCTCGCGGGGCTCGAGATCCACCAGGTTTCGGTCGTCGCCGATGCTGCCGTTGCGACAGATCTGGATGCCGTTCATGGAGACGTTGAGCTGGTCCGGTTCGAAGACGGCGTCCGTGGTGCCCACCGAGGACAGGACGCGGCCCCAGTTGGGGTCCTTGCCGAAGATGGCGGTCTTGAAGAGGTTGGAGCGGGCCACTGAACGGCTGACGATTTCGGCGTCGCGCTCGCTCGCCGCGTTGAATGTGCGGATGGCGATGTCGTGGCTGGCACCTTCTGCGTCGCCGATCAACTTGCGGGCAAGCTCGGCACACACCTGGGTGATTCCTGCGCCAAGCTGCTCGGCGGACGGGATGGCCTCGGAGGCCCCGGAGGCCAACAGGACGACCGTGTCGTTGGTGGACATGCAGCCGTCCGAGTCGGTGCGGTCGAAGGTGACGCGCGTGGCGTCGCGGAGGACGACGTCGAGCTCTTCCGCCGGGACCTGGGCATCAGTGGTGAGCACCACGAGCATGGTTGCGAGGCCTGGCGCCAGCATGCCGGCGCCCTTCGCGATGCCGCCGACGGTGAACGAGTTGCCTTCGGAGTCGGTGCCGCTGAAGACTGCTTCCTTCGCCACGCTGTCCGTGGTCATGATCGCCGTAGCGGCGGCAGGACCGCCGTTCTCGGAGAGTTCCGCGAACGCCGCTTCGATGCCCGGGATGATCTTGTCCATGGGCAGCTGCTCACCGATCAGTCCGGTGGAGCAGACCACGACGTCGGAGGCGGAGATCCCGAGCACGGCTGCCACTTTCTCTGCGGTTGCGTGCGTATTTTGGAATCCCTGCGGACCGGTGCAGGCGTTGGCGCCGCCGGAATTCAGCACCACTGCGTCAACGCGCCCGTCGGAGAGGACCTGCCGTGACCAGTGCACGGGTGCCGCGGCCACGCGGTTCGAGGTGAAAACGGCTGCCGCGGCTTTCAGGGGGCCGTCGTTGACAACCAGGGCAAGGTCCGGATTCCCGGACGCCTTGATGCCGGCTTTGACACCTGCGGCCCGGAATCCCTGGGGGGCGGTGATGGTCACGGGGCAACTCCTTGGACGTTGAGGCCGGCGGATTCGTCCAGGCCGAGGGCAATATTCATGGACTGCACGGCGCCGCCGGCGGTCCCTTTGGTCAGGTTATCGATGGCGCACGTGACAACCACGCGGCCGGAATGCTCGTCGAAGGCCAACTGCATGACTGCGTGGTTGGAACCCTGCACCGATTTAGTGGTGGGCCACTGCCCTTCGGGCAACAGGTGGACGAACGGTTCGTCGTCGTAGGCTTCGGCCCAGGCACTGCGCAGTTCGGCGGCCGTGACCCCGGCCTTGACCTTTGCTGTCGCCGTGCTCAGGATGCCGCGGCTCATGGGCGCGAGGGTGGGAGTGAAGGACACGGTGACTGGTTCACCGGCCGCGTTGGAAAGTCCTTGTTCGATCTCGGGGGTGTGGCGGTGTCCGCCGCCCACGCCATAAGGACTCATGGACCCCATGACCTCGGAACCGATGAGGTTCACCTTGGCTGCCTTGCCGGCACCCGAGGTGCCGGAAGCAGACACAATCACGACGTCGTCCGGCTGGAGAAGCTTGTTGGCGAAGCCGGGCGTGAGGGCGAGAAGGGCCGACGTCGGGTAGCAACCGGGCACCGCAATCCGCTTCGCCCCCTTGAGTGCGTCGCGCTGGCCGGGAAGCTCCGGAAGCCCGTAGGGCCAGGTCCCTGCGTGGGCGGAGCCGTAGAACTTTTCCCACGCCGCGGGGTCTTCGAGCCGGTGGTCAGCGCCGGCGTCGATCACCAGTGTGCCTTCGGGCAGCTGCGCCGCGATCTCAGCCGAGGCTCCGTGCGGGAGGGCCAGGAACACGACGTCGTGGCCAGCGAGGTTTTCCACGCTGGTGTCCTCGAGAATCCGGCTGGCCAAACCGTGGAGATGCGGCTGCAACTCCCCTAGTCTGGAACCGGCATTGCTGTGCGCGGTGATGGCGCCGATGGTGACGTCCGGATGGCCCGCCAGGAGGCGCAGCACCTCTCCCCCGGCATAGCCGCTGGCACCGGAGACGGCAACAGAAATAGTCATGGCACGACTATACAGCAAAACTATTCATGGTTGCCGATATTTATGCACGACCTTTTTAGGGCTTTCTGTAGCAGCCCGGCTCGGGGCGCCGATTTGGGAGCGTATGCTGAATAGAGGGTGATCTAGACCGTGCAGCCGATCGTCGGTTGCAGCGTTGCCCGTTATGTATTACGGGGCAACTGCATATGTCACAGACCTCCACCACTGAACGTCCTAGCAAGGTCGTCCGGCCACCCAACGCCGTCGTGCTCAGCTATTCCGAGCTTCTCAAGACGGTCCGCGCGGAGGGGCTTTTGAAGCGCCGCGTCGGCTTTTATATCAGCGTTTTCGCTTCCCTGGTCCTCCTGCTGACCGGCACCTGGTTCGGCTTCGCGCTGATCGGCCCCAGCTGGTACCAGCTACTCATCGCCGCAGCCCTGGGCATCCTTTGTACCCAGTTGAGCTTCCTGGCACATGAGGCCGGCCACCGCCAGATTTTTGCCTCCCGCAGGGCCAACGACTGGTCCGCGCGTATCCTGGCCACGTCGGTTGCCGGCATCAGTTACTCCTGGTGGGAACAGAAGCACGGCGCGCACCACAACAGCCCGAACGTTATTTCCAAGGACCCGGACATCAAGACCGGCGCCCTGGCCTTCCACGTTGAAGCCGCTGCCGGCAGGCAGGGACGCTTCGCGTTCCTCACGCGCAGGCAGGGCTGGTTCTTCTTCCCGCTCCTCCTCCTGCTGGGCATCAGCCTGCAGTGGGAGTCCTTGATGTACATCTGCCGGCCCGGAGCCATCAAGCACCGCTGGGTGGAGACGCCCATCCTCCTGGCACGGCTTCTCGCCCTGCCGGTCCTCGCCTTTACCTTCCTGCCGCTTGGCATGGCATTTGCCTTCCTGGGCGTCCAGATCATGGTGTTCGGCTTCTACATGGGTGCTTCCTTCGCCCCGAACCATAAGGGCATGCCGGTTCTGCCGGAAGACTCCCGCGTCGATTTCCTGCGTCGCCAGATCCTGACTGCCAGGAACATCTCCGGCGGCCCCTTCATGAACATCCTCCTAGGCGGCCTCAACCACCAGGCCGAACACCACCTGTTCCCGGACATGGCCCGCCCCCACTTGCGCCGTGCCTCGGAGATCGTCCGAAGCTACTGCGAAAAGCACTCGATTGCCTACACCGAAACCACGTTGATGCAGTCATACGCCATCGTCGTGCGCTACCTCAATGAGGTCGGACTCGCCGCGGGCCGCGGCTTTGACTGCCCCGTCGCTTCCGCGCACGGCAGGGGCTGACACGCCCGGAAGTCATCCGGACACATTACGGCGAACCACCGCCCCGAGCCGCTGACTGGACACTCGACGGACTCCGCTCCCTAGGATGGTTGTGTGAATGCGGGCACGAAAGTGCCTCGACGGAGAAGGAGACCCATGACGCACGCAATCATTGCCCGGAAAGCCGGAGGACCCGAAGTCCTCGAACTCACCGAGGCAGAGGTCCCGGTTCCGGGTCCGCGCCAACTCCTTGTCAAAGTTGCAGCCGCCGGAGTGAACTTCATCGACACATATCAGCGCAGCGGCATCTACAAGGTTGAGTATCCATTCACCCCCGGCTCCGAGTCGGCAGGCACCGTAGTTGCCATCGGCGCGGACGTGGTGGATTTCACCGTCGGCGACAGGATCGCTACCGCTGAAGGATCCCGCAGCTACGCGGAGTACACCCTGGTGGACGCCGACAAAGCGCTTCCGGTACCGGACGGCGTCGACGACCACACCGCGGCAGCCCTGCCGCTGCAAGGAATGACCGCGCATTACCTGATCAACTCGTCTTTCCGCGTAGAGCCGGGCCACACCGTCCTGACCCATGCCGGCGCCGGCGGCGTGGGACTCATCCTGACGCAGTTGCTCAAGGCCCGGGGTGCCCGCGTCATCACCACAGTCTCGTCGGACGAGAAGGAAGCCCTGGCCCGGGAAGCCGGCGCGGACGAGGTCCTGCGCTACAGCGGATTTGCGGACAAGGTCCGCGAGCTCACCGACGGCGAAGGCGTCAACGTGGTGTACGACGGCGTCGGCAAGGAGACTTTCGACGGATCCCTCGCGAGCCTTCGCATCCGCGGCGCACTCGTCTTGTTCGGGGCAGCGTCCGGACCCGTGCCCCCGTTCGACCCGCAGCGACTGAACGCAGGCGGATCGTTGTCCCTGACACGCCCGACGCTTGGCCATTTCCTCCAAAACCCGCAGGAACGGCACTGGCGTTCGGCCGAAGTCTTCCGCGCTGCCGCCAGCGGCGCCCTCAAAGTCCGGGTTGGCGGAACCTACCCGCTCGCCGAGGCCGCCCAGGCCCATCGCGACCTGGAAGCGCGCAACACCACAGGCAAACTACTGTTGGTCCCATAAATCGAAGCAAATGCCACGCGGCCGCTGACACTTTTTGTTCACCTCAATCCGAGAAACTTGGGAACGTGACCCAGGAACATGAAATCCCGGCGGACAGCCTGGAACTCAAAGTCGTGCATCTCCCCCAGCTGCAAGGCTCGGCAGCCGCCCCTCCAGCGCGCACACTCGTCGAGATCCTCCAGGACACGGCCCGGACATTCCCGGAAGCGTCTGCCCTCGATGACGGGCACAAGTCGCTGAGTTACTCCGAACTCATGGCTCAGGTGCGCGGTTTTGCGGCGACGCTCAACGCAGCCGGACTGGGGCCGGGAGACAAGATCGGCGTGCGGGTCCCTTCCGGATCCAACGATCTGTACATTGCCATCCTGGCGATCCTCTCGATTGCGGCCGCCTACGTGCCCGTGGACGCGGACGATCCCGAGGAACGGGCACGGCTGGTTTTCGGAGAAGCCAAGGTATCTGCCGTTGTCACCAAGGGCCGCAAGATCGAAGTGTCCGGGGAGCGCCCGGCACCGCACCCGGCTCCGCGCACCCCAGGGCTGGACGACGATTCGTGGGTCATCTTCACCTCAGGTTCCACCGGCACGCCCAAGGGCGTGGCGGTGCAGCACCGTTCCTCCGCTGCCTTTGTTGACGCCGAAGCCCGGATCTTCCTCCAGGAGGATCCGATCGGTCCGCAGGACCGGGTCCTCGCCGGCCTTTCAGTGGCCTTCGACGCGTCCTGCGAAGAGATGTGGCTTGCATGGCGGCACGGTGCCTGCCTGGTCCCGGCACCGCGCGCCCTCGTGCGTTCCGGCATGGACCTCGGCCCATGGCTCATCAACCACGGCATCACAGTGGTGTCCACCGTTCCGACGCTCGCGGCCCTGTGGCCGGCCGAAGCCCTTGAGAACGTGCGCCTGCTTATTTTCGGCGGCGAGGCCTGCCCGCCCGAACTCGCCGAGCGCCTCGCGGTGGAAGGCCGCGAAGTGTGGAACACCTACGGCCCCACCGAAGCGACCGTCGTGGCGTGCGCGGCTCCCCTCGGCGGGGACGGCCCCGTCCGTATCGGACTGCCGCTGGACGGCTGGGACCTCGCCGTCGTCGACGCCGCAGGGGTTCCGGTGGCGGAAGGCGGGACGGGCGAACTGATCATCGGCGGCGTCGGACTGGCCCGCTACCTGGATCCGGCCAAGGACGCCGAAAAGTACGCCCCCATGCCATCCCTTGGATGGGAACGGGCGTATCGCTCGGGCGACCTCGTCCGCTACGAGGAAGCCGGCCTCATCTTCCAAGGCCGCGCGGACGAACAGGTCAAGCTTGGCGGCAGGCGCATCGAACTCGGCGAGATCGACGCCGCCCTGCAGGCCCTCCCGGGAGTCGCCGGTGCCGCGGCCGCAGTCCGCACGACGGCGGCGGGGAACCAGATACTGGTCGGCTACCTGGCTCCAGCCGGACCTGAGGACATCGACCTCGCAGCTTCCCGCGAGCTCCTGACGGAAAGCCTGCCCGCCGCGCTGATCCCCCTGCTGACGGTCGTGGATTCGCTTCCAACGAAGACCAGCGGCAAAGTAGACCGGCATTCCCTTCCGTGGCCGTTGGCGGGCGCAGGCGCCGCGGATGCCGACAAGGCACCACTCAACCTTTCCGAAGACGCCCAATGGGTGGTTGAGCAATGGGAAAGCGTCCTCGGCTCGAGCGTCACCTCGCTCGACGCCGACTTCTTCGCCTACGGTGGCGGCTCCCTCGCCGCCGCCCAACTGGTCTCGGCGCTGCGCGTGCGCTATCCCACCATCACGGTGGCCGAAATCTACGCGACACCCCGCGTCGGCGCCCTGGTCGACGCCGCGCGGCAGTCTTTGCCCGAAGGCGGCATACAGGGGCCGGCGGCGAAACGCACGGTTCGCCCCACCTCCCGGAAATCGCAGGTCTTCCAGACCCTGATGGGGATCTTCCTCAACATCCTGGTTGGCATGCGCTGGCTCACGTATCTCATGGCCGCGAACCATTTGCTGGCCGACCTCGCCGGTTTCACAGCCGCTCCCGTGGTGTCCTGGTGGTGGATCCTGGCGTCTTGGCTGGTGTTCGTGAGCCCGCCCGGACGCATGGGCATCTCGATCCTGGCCGCGCGAACCCTCTTGCGTGGGGTCCAACCCGGAACCTACCCGCGATCGGGCAAAGTCCACTTGAAGCTGTGGCTGGCCGAACAGATCCAGGACCTTTCGAGCGCCATCAGCCTTGCCAGCGCTCCGTGGGTTCCCTACTACGCCAGGGCACTGGGGGCGAAGATAGGGAACAACGTCCATTTGCACTCCCTTCCTCCCGTCACAGGACTGCTGTCGTTGGGCAGCGGCTGCAACATCGAACCCGAAGTGGACCTCTCCGCCTGGTGGATCGACGGTGACTTTGTCCACATCGGCGCCATCCATGTAGGTGCCGGGGCCACAGTCGGCTCCCGCAGCACGCTGATGCCAGGAACCAGCATCGGCGCGGGCGCGCGGGTGGAGCCCGGTTCCGCGGTGTTGGGCAAGGTCAAGGCCGGGCACCTCGTTGCCGGATCCCCCGCCGAACGCCGTGGCAAAGCCAAGAATGGATGGCCCGAGACCCCCTCGTCGCACCACCTGATCGGCCGGCTCTGGTTTGCGGCGTTCGCTGCCGCCTCGGCGCTGCTCGCCTTGATTCCGTACATTTCGGCATTCGTCGCCGCGATCGTCATCCTGGTCTTCATCCAAGGCCGGAGCTCGCTGCAGGATGCCTTCCCTGAACTCCTGCTTGCCATTCCCCTGGCTGCACTCGCCTGGTTCCTGTGCAATCTCCTGCTGATCCTGGCGACTACCCGGATGCTCGGCGTCGGTCTCAAGGAGGGATACTATCGCGTCCGCAGCCGCGTCGGTTGGCAGGTTTGGGCCACTGAACGGGTCTTGGACATGGCCCGGGATCTGCTCTTCCCCATCTACGCCAGCCTCTTCACGCCCGTGTGGCTGCGCCTGCTGGGCGCCAAAGTAGGCCGCAATGTGGAGGCTTCCACGGTGCTGCTGCTGCCACGCATGACGACCATCGGCGACGGCGCGTTCCTCGCCGACGACACCATGGTGGCCTCCTACGAGCTCGGCGGCGGCTGGATGAAGATCGGACCGGCCAAGATCGGCAAACGCTCGTTCCTCGGCAACTCCGGCATGACCGCCGCAGGACGCAGCGTGCCCAAGAACTCACTCGTCGCGGTCCTGTCGGCCACGCCGGCCAAGGCCAAATCGGGCACCTCCTGGCTGGGCAGTCCGCCCGTCAGGCTGCGCCGGACCGCCGTCAACGCAGATCTGAGCCTCACCTTCAACCCGCCGCTGGCCCTCAAGACCAAACGGGCCCTGTGGGAACTATGCCGGCTGGTGCCGGTCATCCTGACCGTGGGGATCGCCGTCGGCATCATGCTGGCCCTCGACTGGATCGCCACCGAGACCTCCTACTGGCTTGCCGCCGTCCTCGGAGGCGTCGTGGTCCTCGCGGCCGGCGCGGTGGCCGCGGCAAGTTCGGTCGCCGCGAAATGGATACTGGTGGGGCGCATCAAAGAGGGCGAGCACCCCCTGTGGAGCTCATTCATCTGGCGCAACGAAGTGGTGGACACCTTCATCGAGATGGTCAGTGCTCCATGGTTCGCACGTTCGGCATCCGGCACGCCTGCGTTGGTGTGGTGGCTCCGTGCCCTCGGGGCGAAAATCGGCCGGGGTACCTGGTGCGAGAGCTACTGGCTCCCCGAAGCCGACCTCGTCACGCTCGGCGAAAGCTCCACGGTCAACCGTGGCTGCGTGGTCCAGACACACCTCTTCCATGACCGCATCATGAGCATCGATACCGTGGTCCTCGGGGATGGCGCCACGATGGGTCCGCACGGTGTCATCCTGCCGCGCGCAAGTATCGGGGCCGGCGGAACGGTGGGACCGGCGTCGCTGGTTATGCGTGGCGAGACGGTTCCCGCGGGCACATACTGGATGGGCAACCCGGTCAGCCCGTGGTCCGGACCGTAGCGTAGATTGGCAAGAGGGCGTGAAATACCGGCCCGTGACACGACCGCAGCACAACAAGCTACACGGAGGCAGCCAGCGCACATGAGCCGCAGCGAACCCGGAACAACCCAAGCGCAGGAAACAACCGCGACTGCCGCCGATCCCTACACCCTGCACCACGGGAGCACGGCATTCCAGGTGCTGAGGTACGAGCTGGACCTGGACTATAGCCTGGGCAGCAACCGGCTCAACGGCCGCGCCATGCTCCGTTGCATAACCCTCGAAGACACGGACTCCGTAGTCTTGGACCTGGTGGGCCTGAGGGCTTCCAAAATCCTGGTTGACGGCAAGAAAGTGCCGAAGTTCAGCCCGCGCGGCGAGCACCTCGTGATCACCGTCAAAGACCGCTTGCGGGCAGGCCAGCACTTCACGGTTGAACTCCGCTACGACGGCAACCCGAAGCCGCGCCGGGGCCTGTGGGGCGAAGTCGGGTGGGAAGAGCTCGAGGACGGCGTGCTGGTTGCCGGGCAGCCGAACGGCGCCGCGTCCTGGTTCCCGTGCAACGACCATCCGCGGCACAAGTCCAGCTACTTGATCAGCATCACCACCGACGACAACTACCGGGCCATCTGCAACGGCCGCCTCGTCTCCCACAGCAGGAAATCAAGCCGCGAAACCTGGGTCTACGAACAAGCCGAGCCGATGGCAAGCTATCTCGCCACGGTGCAAATCGGACGCTACCGGGTTCACCAGCTCAGCCCCGCCCTCGACGGCGTCCGCGCCGGGACTGCCCATCACGCCGAAGCCCTGCGGCAGGCTCCGGTGCCCCAGTTCGTCGCGGTCTCCCCCGGTTTATTGACCGAGGCCCGTGAAGGCCTGGCACGGCAGGCCGACATGATGCGCACCTTTGTGGAGTGTTTCGGTCCGTATCCCTTTGCCGAATACACGGCCGTGGTGACCGAGGACGAACTGGAAATCCCGCTTGAGGCCCAGACGCTCTCGATCTTCGGCCGGAACCACATGGTGCAATCGTGGGACGCGCAGCGCCTCATCGCCCACGAGCTGTCCCATCAGTGGTTCGGCAACTCGCTCACGGTGAGCAGCTGGAGGGACATCTGGCTGCACGAGGGCTTCGCCTGCTACGCGGAGTGGATCTGGTCCGAGGAAGCCGGCGTCATGTCCCTCGCCAACCGCGCAAAGACGGCGTGGCGCAAGCTCGACATGGGCGCCCAGGACCTGGTGATCGGGGACCCCGGGCCGGAGCACATGTTCGATGACCGCGTCTACAAGCGCGGAGCCCTTGCCCTCCATGCCGTCCGTCGTGCATGCGGAGACGCTGCGTTTTTCGGGTTGCTGCGGCATTGGACCGAGGCCAAGCGCCACAGCTCGGTCTCCACGGAGGAATTCATCGCTGCGGCCAACGCCTACGTCCCGGGACTCGACGCGGCCAGTGTCCTGGAACCGTGGCTGTACCAAGCAGACCTGCCCGCTTTCAGCTGACCCTGGAATTCAGCTAAGCCAAGGACTCAGCGGGACGTTGCCGCGAGCGCGGCGAGGAGTCCGGCCGGAAGATCCCGGCCGTCAGCGCTGGCCGGGAGCTCCAGATCCCACAGCCCCGGCCGTTCAAGCACCTCGAGGGAATCCGGCGCCACCCTGAGCCCTTCGCCTGTCATCTTCAACCAGGCTTCCTTGCGCGCCCACAATCGTGCCCGCTCTTGGGCCCGACGTCCGGGTTCCAGCGCGGCGAGATGGCGCCGCTCCCGTGCGGTCAGGGCAACGTCGTCGAAGCCGACGAACTCCGTGCCCGCCGCATTTTCCAGGTCGACGCCCACCCGCAGCCCGGGCCCGGGATACGCGACGGCGGCAAACAGCACCCAGCCCGACGACCGTGAGGCGCTGAGCGCCAGGGGTGCGGGGCCGCCGTCGAGCACGTATCCGGGCCGGCCATGCGCGATGTCCGGACCAGAACCGCAGTCCGGGCACTCATAGGCCGCCTTGAGCTTCGAGGCGGGAACACCCAGAAGGGTGGCGGCGAAGTCTTGCTGCGCCAGCCTGGATGCCAGGAACTCCAGGCGCAGGGTCGCAGCCATGGCGTCTCCCCTTAGGGTTTCGGCCGGAGACAGCAATTCCGCCGCTATCTTTTCGATGGCGGCGGAATCGGCAAGATCCAGGGACTGGATGTGAACAGCCAGCCCCTGGATGCCCGGGTTGATACTCGTCAGCGCTGGACTGCTCCGAACCGCTCTGCGGCGACGGCGACGGCGGCCTCGCGTGCCTCCGAGGCCTCGTCGGCGGTCAAGGTGCGGTCCGTGGCACGGAACCGCAGCCCGAAGGCTAGCGATTTCTTGCCGTCTTCGATCCCTTGGCCTGCGTAGACATCGAACAGGGCAACGTCTTCGAGGAGGTCGCCGGCGCCTTCCCGCAGGGCAGCCAGTACGGCGTCCGCCGGAACGTCCTGCGGCACCACGAGGGCAACGTCCTGCGTGGCGACCGGGAAGCCCGAGATGTGCTTGGCAACAATGACGTCCGGAGCAGCATCGAACAGTGCGTCCGCGTTGAGCTCAAGGGCCACGGAGCGCGCCGGCATGTCATGTGCTGCGAGCAGCTTGGGGTGCAATTCGCCCGCGTAGCCCACGACGTCGCCCGAGCGAAGCGCCAACTGGGCGGCACGGCCCGGGTGGAACGCCTGGTGGCTGCCTTGGCTGACCACGAGTTCCACGCCGAGGACGTCGCCGACGAGCCGCGCAACGTCCAGGGCGTCAGCCCAGTCCCAGGCACGCGGGGTGTGGGCCGCGGCTGCCGGGGAATCATGGCCGGTCAAAACAGCGGCGATGTGCAGCGGCTGGTCCGGGACGCCGTCGTACAGTCCGTCAAGGACCTCGTCGGTTGGCTTGACTCCCAGCGGCGGGATGGATGCCGTGCCCAGCTGACCGTCGGGGAGGAACACCGAGCCTGCCTCGAAGAGGGCGAGGTCCCGGAAACCGCGGGAGTGGTTGCGGCGGGCCACCTCGATCAGGCCGGGAAGCACGGAGGTACGCAGGTAACCGTGTTCCTCGCTGATCGGGTTGGCCAATTTGAGGGCGGTGCGTGCCGCGCCCTCTTCCGCCACGCCGAAGGTGTCGTTGGCCGACTTGGAGACGAACGGGTAAGAGAGGACCTCGGTGAGCCCGGCGTCGGCGAGGGCCTGGACCACGCGGCGCTTTTGCTGCTGGGTCCGGGTCAGGCCGCGCCCTGGAGGTGCCACGGGTAGGGTCGCCGGGATGTTGTCGTAGCCCACCAGCCTCGCGATTTCCTCGGAAAGGTCTTCCTTGGTTTCCAGGTCATTGCGCCAGCTCGGTGCCGTGACCACATAGGAGCCGCCCACTTCGTCCTTCAGGACGATGGCGCCCAGGTCCTTGAGGGAACCCGTGATCTGTTCTTCCGTGAAGTCGATGCCGATCCGGGAGGCCGCGTAGCCGGCAGGCAGCTCGATGGTCACGGCGTCAGGTGCCGTCCCGACGTCGGTACCGGCTTCGTCCGCCGTCCCGCCGGCGAGTTCCACCAGGAGGTCCACGACGCGCTGGGCGGCAACGTTGGCAACCTGCCAATCCACTCCGCGTTCGAAGCGCTTGGACGCCTCTGACGGCAGCTTGTGCCTGCGGCGCGAGCGCCCGATCGAGACCTCGTCGAAGTGCGCGGCCTCGACCAGGACGTTGGTGGTCGAATCGGAAACCTCGGTATTGGCTCCGCCCATGACGCCCGCGATGCCGATTGCGCCGGAGTCGTCGGTGATCAGGAGGTCTTCGACGTCGAGCGAACGCACTTTGTCGTCGAGGGTGGTGATCTTCTCCCCCGCGACGGCGCGGCGGACCACGATATCGCCCGAAAGCTTGTCGAGGTCGTAGCAGTGGTTCGGCTGGCCGAGTTCGAGCATCACGTAGTTGGAGATGTCCACAGGCAGCGAAATGGAGCGGATGCCGGCCAAGCGCAGCCGGGAGACCATCCACGGCGGGGTGGGGCGGGTGGCGTCCACGCCGCGAACCGTGCGGGCCACGAAGCGGTCGCAACCGGGCTTCCCGTAGATGGGGGCGTCGTCGTTGAGCTTGACGCCGTAGCCGCCGGAGAGCGCGGCGGGGGCATTGACCTTGGCAGCCGGGTCCGTGAAGACGGTTCCGGTGGCGTGGGCGTACTCGCGGGCCACGCCGCGGATCGAGAACGCGTAGCCGCGGTCCGGAGTGACATTGATTTCGGCGGCTTCGTCGTAGAGGCCAAGGAGGGACATGGCGTCGGTGCCGATTTCGGGATCCAGGCCGATGCGGGAAAGCACCAGGATGCCGTCGTGGTCCTCGCCGATGCCGAGTTCACGGACGGAGGCGATCATGCCCGCGGACAGGTGCCCGTAGGTCTTGCGCGCGGAAATGTGGAAGTCACCCGGGAGCACAGCTCCCGGGAGGGTCACTACAACCTTGTCTCCCTCGACGAAGTTGTGGGCACCGCAAATGATGCCCTGCACGCCGGAGGGATCGATGCCCTTGCCGGTCAGGGTCTGCTCCTGGCCTTCGGGGACCACGCGGACCTGGCACCAGTTGATGGTCTTGCCGTTGCTCTGCGGTTCCTTGACGAGGCTCAGGACCTGGCCCACCACGATGGGACCCTTGAGTTCGTCCGTGGGGCGGTGGACAGCTTCTTCTTCAAAGCCGACCTTGACCAGTTCCGCCATGACGTCTTCGGCCGTGGCGTCGGCCGGAACCTGCGCGAATTCACGCAGCCATGAAAGTGGGATACGCACTGTTAGATCTCCATCCCGAAGTGCTCGCTGAAACGTACATCGCCTTCGATCATGTCGCGCATGTCGCCGACCTCGTTGCGGAACATGAGCGTGCGCTCGATGCCCATGCCGAAGGCAAAACCTGAATACTCGTCCGGGTCGATGCCGGCAGCGCGCAGGACGTTGGGATTGACCATGCCGCAGCCGCCCCATTCGATCCAGCGGGGGCCGCCCTTGGCACCGGGGTGCCAAATGTCCAACTCCGCGGACGGCTCGGTGAACGGGAAGTAGTTGGGACGCAGGCGGATCTGTGCCTCGTCACCGAACATCTGGCGGGCGAAGTGCTCCAAGGTGCCGCGCAGGTCGGCCATGCTCAGCTTCTTGTCAATGGCCAGGCCCTCGAACTGGTGGAACACGGGTGTGTGCGTGGCATCGAGTTCATCGGTGCGGAATACCTTGCCCGGGCACAGCACATAGATGGGTACTTCGCGCTCCAACATGGACCGGACCTGTACCGGGGACGTGTGCGTGCGCATGAGCAGGTGCGCCTCGGGAGGTTCCACGAAGAAGGTGTCCTGCATTTCGCGCGCCGGGTGGTCCGGCTTGAAGTTGAGGGCGTCGAAGTTGAACCACTCGGACTCGACCTCCGGTCCTTCGGCGATTTCCCAGCCCATGCCGACGAAGATGTCCGCCACGCGGTCCTGCAGCGTGGAGAGCGGGTGGCGGGCACCGGCGCGGCGCCGCCGCGGCGCTGCCGTGACATCGACGGTTTCCTCGACAAGGATGCGGGCGTCGTTTTCGGCTTCGAGCACAGCGGTCCGTGCTGCGAGCGCCTGGTTGACGCGGCCACGGGAGGAACCCATGAGCTTGCCTGCGGCGGCCTTCTGCTCCTTGGGCAGGCCGCCGATTTCACGGTTGGCAAGGCTCAAGGGCGATTTCTCGCCGGTGTGCGCCAAGCGGACGGCTTTGAGTTCTTCGAGGGAGGATGCAGCGGCAATCGCGGCGACGGCTTCCTCAACGGCAGCGGTGATGGCGGCTTCATCCAGAGGGTTCGGGATGGCAGCGCCCGGCAAAGTGTCAGTCATCTACTGTTCTTAGCTACGAGTCGGAAATGGTCTTCACCAGGCAGGGCCATGGCAAAAGCAGGAGCGATGCTCGCTGGACGCGTCCGGCGGGCACTAACAACCAGTCTAGTAGAAGGGTCCCGCGGGGATTTAACCCGTGACCCTGCCTCATCGATTCATCGGCGCGCCCGGGGCTAGCATGGCCTCATGACACCGGTCCGCACCATCACTGTCACCGGAGAGGGAACCGCGGAAGCCGTTCCCGACCTGCTCACGCTCACGCTCGCCGTCGAGGTCAGGCGCGACGCCGCCGAAGCGGCCTATGGCGATGCGGGAGCGATCGTCTCGGCGGTGACCGACGCGTTACAAGGGCACGGCGTGGCCGGTCCCGACTTGCGGACCAGCGGCCTCAATCTTCGCGCCGACCTTGTGTGGGCTGAGAACCAGGGGCAAAAGGTCAGCGGTTATGTTGCGTCAACCACCCTGGTTGCCAGGGTCGGCCCGCCGTCGGCGGCCCCCGCGGCCATCTCCGCCGCGGTGGCGGCGGGCGGCGACAACCTTCGCATCCACGGGATCGAACAGGGATTCACGGATGCCTCGGCCGTTGCGGCACGGGCACAGGAGGCTGCCTGGCGGGAGGCCGAAGCGAAGGCGGCCCGCTTCGCCGCGCTTGCCGGCGGCCGCTTGGGGCTCGTCCTCTCCATCGATCAGCGGCCGGAGCATGGATCTCCGGTGCCCATGATGGCCGGTATGCAGCGTGCTTCAACGAGCGAAGGCGTGCCCATCGAAGCGGGATCGGTGGCGGTTTCCGCGAGCGTGGTGGTGCAGTGGGAGCTGGATTCGACGGCGCCAGCCTAGTGAACAGCGCCAGCCAAGTGAACGGCGCCGGCCTAGTGAACCGCCCCTGCGGACAGCTTGGTGTCCACCGGAGTCTCAAGCTCAGCGCGAACGACGACGGCGATCCCCCGCCCCATGTCCCGCGTCGCCATCCCAGGCGTCGCACTACCCTGCGGAAGTCGGGCTTCGTCATAGGGAACGTGGATGAAGCCGCCCCGCGCGCGGGGCGGAACGGCTCCGGCGAGTTCGTGCATCAGGGCATAGAACACGTGGTTGCACACGTAGGTCCCGGCAGTCTGCGAGACCTCGGCACGGATTCCGGCGATCTGGAGCGCCCGGAGCGCGGACTTCACCGGGAGTGTGCTGAAGTACGCCGCGGGACCTTCGGGGACTACCGGCTCGTCGATGGGCCTGTTTCCGGCGTTGTCCGGAATCCTGGCGTCATCGCAGTTGATGGCCACGCGTTCCAAGGAGAGCCGGTCCCGGCCGCCGGCGAGCCCCACGCAGATGACCAGCTCCGGGCGCAGCCTCTCCACGGCCTCGCGCAGGACCGCGGCGGATTCACCGAAAACGCACGGCAGTTCGAGCGCTTCCACGTCATGGCCTTCGGAGCGCAAGATCTCCTGTGCTTCGAGGACGGCAGCCCACGAGGGATTGCTGGAATCGCCGCCAAAAGGCTCGAATCCCGTCAGCAGAATCATGCACCCAGCCTAGCAACGGCTGAGCGATTTCCAGGTGGCTCGTTCGATCCTTAACCGGCCTTCTTTCAACCGACCTTGACAAGTGTTCGAACATATATTCGAATGGAGGTCATGAGATGGGACGCACAGGCACTTTCACCACAACGTGGTCCGGCACCCGGAGACAACAGCAGCAGCGGTCCGTCCGGAGCCGCCCCAGCAACGGACGCACTGCTGCCGCTGGCCGGGCTTGTGCGTTCCGTCTCAACCCCCGAATTCTCCGGAGTCACCTTTCATGAGGTCACCGCCAAATCGGTGCTCAACAAGGTGGCGTCCGGTTCCCAGATGCCCTTCGAATGGACGGTCAACCCGTACCGCGGATGCAGCCATGCCTGTGTCTACTGTTTTGCGCGCAAGAGCCACACCTATCTGGAGTTCGACGCCGGACACGATTTCGATTCCCAGGTGATCGTGAAGATCAACGCGGCAGAGGTCTTGCGCAAGGAACTGTCCAAGCCTTCGTGGGGCCACCATCATGTGGCCCTCGGCACCAACACGGATCCGTATCAGCGGGCAGAAGGCCGCTACCAGCTGATGCCTGGGATCATCCGGGCCCTGGCCGATTCCGGTACTCCGTTCTCCATCCTCACCAAGGGAACCCTCCTGGGCCGCGACATCCCCCTCCTCAAGCACGCCGCCAGCCACGTGCCCGTGGACCTGGGCATCTCCCTAGCCATGACTGACGAAGCCCTGGCCTCGGCAGTGGAGCCCGGCACACCCGCGCCGCGCGCCAGGCTCAAGCTCATCCGGCGGCTGCGCGAGGCCGGGCTGCCGTGCGGTGTCATGGCCATGCCCATCCTGCCGTGGCTGACGGACAGCGATGATGCACTGGAGTCGCTCTTCACGGCGCTCTCCGGGGCCGGCGCCACTGGCGTCACGGCCGGGGCGTTGTACCTGAAGCCGGGCACGCGGGAATGGTTCATGCAATGGCTGGCGGCGAACCACCCCGAGCTCGTTGGCAAGTACCGGCGCCTCTATGGCCAAGGCTCGTATGCCTCGAAGGAATACAGGACCTGGCTAAGCGGCCGTATCAACTACTTCAAGGCCCGTCACGGTTTCTCCGGGAGCAGCGGTTTCAGCCACAGGAACGCGGCGGCGGGCAAGGAGACGCCCGCTTCGCTTCCACCTGCTTCCTTTCCAACAACGGGCCAGTCCACGCTTTTCTAGTTGAGCAGGCCGGAGGCCACCCGTTCCAGCAGTGCACGGACAATCGGCAGGTCGGCAGGAATCCACGGCAAGGTCAACGCCTCGTCGCCATTGCCAAGCGGAACCCACCGGAGTTCATCGTGGTCCTGGAGCGGACGCGGCTCGCCGTCGAGCAGTTCGGCGAACCATACCCTCATGACGGCGCGCTCGTTCAGCGGCCAAGCGGCGCCCGCGTCAGGCTCCACCTCAGACCCGAGCCGGACAGTGATCCCGAGTTCCTCGAGCAACTCGCGGTGCAGCGCGTCTTCGAAGGATTCCCCGGCCTCCAGCTTGCCGCCCGGGAACTCCCACATTCCCGCGAATTGCGGTGGGGCGCTGCGCCTCGCGGCGAGCAGCCGTTTCGGATTTTCAAGGGAATCGACGACGGCGGCGCCCGCCACGCTTATCAGTCCAGTCACCGCAACAGTCTATTGGCCCTCCGGTCATCACCCCCGCTATGGAAGTTGTCACATTCAGGGCTATTCACCCAGGACTCGCACTAAGCTTGAAAGTCGGCTTTATTCCCTTCGAGTGGCCTCCCGCTCGCCCCAAGAAACAGGACGATGACCACTACTGCTGTCACCAAGACCTCCCAAAAGACCCGAAGCCGTCACGTGGCGCTGGCGATCTTCGCCCTTGCCATGGGTGGATTTGCCATCGGGACCACGGAGTTCACCATGATGGGCTTGCTCAAGGAGATCGAGCAGGGACTCCACATCAGCACTCCCGAGGCCGGGAACCTGATTTCGGCCTACGCCTTGGGTGTCGTGGTGGGGGCGCCCATCTTCGCGGCACTTGGTGCCCGGCTCCCCCGCAAGCAACTTGCCCTGGGGCTCATGCTGTTCCTGTCGATAGCGAACCTGACGTCCTTCATCGCACCGGACTACGGAACCATGGTGGTCACGAGGTTTGCCTCGGGACTGCCCCATGGCGCCTTCTTCGGAATCGCCGCGGTCATCGCCGCGAGCCTGGTTGCTCCCACCAAGCGCGGCTGGGCGATTTCGATGGTCATGGGCGGACTGACCGTCTCCAACGTCATCGGTGTTCCCGCGGCGACGTGGCTCGGCCAGACTTTCGGGTGGCGCCTTCTCTTCGTGGTGGTGGGCATCATCGGCCTGGCCACGAGTGTGTTGCTCTGGAAGTTCGTCCCCTTTGAGCCAGCCCACCCGGAGGCAAGCATCCGCCGGGAACTTGGTGCCCTCAAACGCATCCAGGTGTGGTTGGCATTGCTGATCGGAATCATCGGTTTTGGCGGCTTCTTCGCCACCTACACGTACATCTCCCACACCATGACGTCCGTGGCCGGCATCCCGGAGGCGCTGATACCCCTCGTGGTGGCCCTGTACGGACTGGGCATGGTGGCAGGCAACATCCTGGGCGGCCGCATCGCCGATAAGTCGGTCATGGGAACCATCTACCGGGTGCTGCCCCTCATCGCCTTGGCGCTGGTGGCCTACGCGGTCGCGGCCCACTGGGCGTGGTCGGCGTTCGTCATGGTCTTCATCGTGGGCGGCATCGGCTCCATGCTCATCCCGCCCTTGCAAACGCGCCTGCTCGACGCTTCGCCGGACGCGCCGTCCTTGGCCTCTTCGCTCAACCACTCCGCGCTCAACATCGCCAACGCCCTTGGCGCATTCCTCGGCGGGGTGGTCATCGCCTGGGGCTGGGGATACGTTGCCCCTGCCCTTGTCGGGGCCGTCCTGGCGATCCTGGGGCTCGGCGTCGCGGGCATCAGCGGCTGGTTGGAACGCAAGAAGCCGCTGGCTGCCTAGACCTGGACACGCTCTACGTCGGGCTCGAGGTAGATGACCCGGGCGATCGGTACCGCGGTGCGGATCCTGAGTTCGGCGGCGTCGATCGCTGTCGCAATCGCCTGCCCCGTATCTGCCGCGCCCACGCTGATCTTCGCAGCGACCAGCAACTCTTCCGGGCCCAAATGCATGGTCTTGAGGTGGATAATGCGCGTTCCATCCGACTCAATGGCTTCCGTGATCCGCGCATTGTCCTCTTTGGTGGCAGATTCGCCGAGCAGCAAGGACTTGGTTTCCACCGCGAGCACCACGGCGATTCCCACAAGGAGCAGGCCGATCATTCCGGTGCCCGCGGCGTCCCACAAGCCGTTGCCCGTGATGAGGGTCAGGCTCACGCCGAACAGCGCGAAAACGAGGCCCAGAAGGGCTCCGAAATCCTCCAGGAGGATCACGGGCAGTTCCGGTTGCTTGGCGTTGCGGATGAACTTGATCCAGCTTTGTTTGCCGCGCAAGGGATTGGATTCGTGGATGGCGGTCCGGAACGAGAAGGATTCCGCCACAATAGCGCCGAGCAGCACGGCCAGGGGTACCCACCAGAAATCGCCTTCAATGGCATGGGGGTGCTGGAACTTCTCCCAGGATTCATAGAGCGCAAAGAGTCCGCCAACGCTGAACAGCACGATCGAGACGATGAAGGCGTAAATGTAGCGCTCACGGCCATAGCCGAACGGGTGCTCGGGACTCGCTGCGCGCTGTGCGCGCTTCCCGCCAAGCAGCAGGAGCAACTGGTTGCCGGAGTCGGCGACGGAGTGGATTGCCTCGGCCAACATGGACGACGACATCGTCAGGACGAATGCGACGAACTTGAGCACAGCGATCGCCAGGTTGGCACTCAATGCCGCCACGATTGCCTTGGTACCGCCATTTGCAGCCACGGAGGCTCCACCTCTTCTTCGATTCAGGGGATGTGAGTGAAAGGCACGAACAGACCGCGAGGTCGCGTTCCTGCAAGCAATACCGTACCTGCAGCGGGAGTGTCAGGAGGCTTGCTGCGAGCGTGCGCTGGCGTAGAGGCAAACCGTGGCTGCTGTGCCAAGGTTCAGGCTTTCCGCCGAACCGTAGACGGGCACTGCGACACGATGGTCGGCAAGGGCAAGCTCGGAGTCTGAAAGTCCTTGCGCCTCGTTGCCGAAAAGCCAGGCGGTCGGGGCTTCGAGGGCGTAGGCGGAAGTCGCTGCTGACGCACCCAGGCGGCGCGCCGCGTTCTCGTCCTGAAGTTTGTCCAGGTTGAGGGTGCCGTAACCGTCCGCTGCGAGAATCCCGATGCCGCGCTCCTTGCAGCCGGCCACGAGTTCCCCGACGTCCGCACCCAACACAACCGGTAGGTGGAAGAGCGAACCTGCCGTGGACCGCACAGCCTTCGGGTTGTAAATGTCAACGCTGGAGGCCGTCAGGACCACGGCATCCGCCCCGGCGGCATCAGCGGCCCGAAGCACCGTGCCCGCGTTGCCGGGGTCGCGCACCTGGCACATGACGGCGATCAGCCGCGGCCCGGCGTCGAGCACTGATTCAAGGCTGACGTCCACAAAGCTGCAGACGGCCACAATCCCTTGGGGATTGACGGTGTCCGCCATGGCGGCCAGGACATCGTCGTTCGCGAGCCGCAAGGCAACGCCGTCGGCGAGTTCGGCGAGTTCAGGGAGCCGGTCAAGGCAGCTTTCGCTCGCGAACACTTCGTGTACGACGCCGGACTCCCCCGCCGCGGTCCGCTCCCGGTGCAGGACCAGCGCCTCGCGAACGGCCTGGGGGCCTTCCGCGAGGAACCGCCCGCGCTTTAAACGGGCCGGGCGCCCTGCAAGCTTTGCGACATCCCTGACCCGATCGGCTCGGGGGTTGGACATCGGAAGTTCTTGCGGGCGCCCGGTTTCGTTCATATAAAGAACTTTAGTGGCAGTTGCGACTAGTTCTTGATCTGCTGGCGGGCTTCGCCACCGGCAGGCTCAAAGCCTGCAGCCTTTGCGGCCTCAACGGTGGAGAACCAGTACTCGGCAACAGTTACGTCGTACCAGGTGGAACCCGGAACGTGGTACTTGTTGGACTCGGCGTTGCCCTTGATGGCGTGGCCTTCCGGTGCGGCTTCGCCCTCAACGGCGACAACAGCGCCTTCGATGGCCGGCTTCTCGGAGGCAGAGGCCTTGACGGCGGTAGCGGTCTTCGCAGCCGGAGAAGCCTTGGCGGCAGCCTTCGGAGCGGCCTCGGCCTTGGCGGCCGGAGCGGAAGTGTCGGCAGGCAGGGAGTCCTTGGCAACCTTGACCAGCGCGGCGAAAGCGTTGGCGTCGGAAACGGCCAGCTCTGCCAGCATGCGGCGGTCAACCTCGACCTCAGCGGCCTTCAGGCCCTGGATCAGACGGTTGTAGGTCAGGCCGTTGGCGCGGGATGCAGCGTTGATGCGCTGGATCCAGAGGCGACGGAAGTCACCCTTCTTCTTGCGGCGGTCGCCGTAGCTGTACACAAACGAGTGCAGCAGCTGCTCTTTTGCCTTGCGGTACAGGCGAGACCGCTGACCGCGGTAACCCTTGGCCCGTTCAAGGACAACCCGACGCTTCTTGTGGGCGTTTACCGCCCGCTTCACACGTGCCACGTGCGTACTCCTTCAAAATTCTTATCCCAAGCTGCTACTGCCGGAAACCCGGCCGGCCTGAGAAGGCTTTGGTGTAGTCGGCGGCTACCGGATGGCAGCAACCAGAAAACTTGGAACTTAGACGCCGAGCATCTTCTTGATGACCTTGGCATCGCCCTTGAAGACGATCTTGTCGCCGGCAAGGCGACGGGTCAGGGTGGAGGACTTGTGCTCCAGGTAGTGGCGGCGGTTGGCCTGCTGACGCTTCAGCTTGCCGGTGCCGGTCAGCTTGAAGCGCTTCTTAGCACCACTGTGGGTCTTCATCTTCGGCATGGGAACCGATCTCCTTACGTGTCCGCAGACTGGGTCTGCAGTTCTTTCGTGCAGCCACCCCATAGGGGGCGGCTGCTGCTTTCGTGCCGGGCGGAGGGAATGCCTCCTGCGGCGTGACTAGTTGGTCTTGCGTGCCGCTGGCTTCGGAGCGGCCTTGGGGGCTGCCGGCCGAGCTGCAGGCTTCGGAACCGCGGGCTTCGCCATCGGTTTCGGTACTGGTGTGGCAGCAGGCTTGGGGGCAGCCGGCACAACAGGCTTCGAAGCTGCCTGCTCAGGTGCCTTTGCCGGTGCCGGTGCCTTTGCGGGCGCCGGCGCGACAACGGGAGCTGCTTCAACCGCGGGAGCCTTTTCGACAACTGGAGCTGCTTCAACTACAGGAGCTGCTTCAACTACAGGAGCCTTCTCGACAACCGGAGCTGCTTCAACCACGGGAGCCTCTTCGACAACCGTTTCCTCAGCGACCGGAGTCTCTTCGACTTCAGCGGCCTCCGCCTCAACGGCTTCCGATACGGTCTCCTCGGCCTGGGTTTCCTCGGCCTGGGCCAGGAGTTCCGCCGGCAGCAAGTCCGCGAGTAACTGGGTCAGGGGAGCATCCTCGCCTGAAACGTCAATCCGGCCTGCGGCCTTGGCTTCATTCTGGGCCTTGGCCTCTGCACGCTGCGCCGCGCGGCGGGCCTCGGCCTTGGCCTCGGCCTTGTTTTTCAGCGGACCGATCACCATGACCATGTTGCGGCCATCGATGCGCGGGCTGGACTCAATCACGCCGACTTCGGCAACGTCCTCAGCGAAGCGCTGCAACAGGCGGATGCCCATTTCAGGGCGCTGCTGCTCACGTCCGCGGAACTGGATCATGGCTTTCACCTTGTCACCGGCACCCAGGAAGCGAAGCGCGTGGCCGCGCTTGGTCTCGTAGTCGTGGGTATCGATCTTCAGGCGGAAGCGGATTTCCTTGAGGACCGTGTTGGTCTGGTTCTTGCGGGCCTCACGGGCTTTAACAGCGGCTTCGTACTTGTACTTGCCGAAGTCCATCAGCTTGCACACCGGAGGCTTCGCCTGCGGTGCAACTTCAACGAGATCCAGGTCAGCCTCGGCAGCCAGACGCAGGGCGTCCTCAATACGGACGATTCCAACCTGTTCGCCGGCAGGGCCGACCAAACGCACCTCGGGGACGCGGATACGCTCATTGATTCTTGGCTCGCTAATGTCAAAGCTCCTGTTGTTGTGATGAGTATTCCACCGGCAAATAGAGAAGGCCCCCAATTGCTGGCGCAATCGAAGGCCTCGAAGATCGGAAACGGCCCCTCAAGGGAGGCGTTCGCACCGTCCAAGGCTGACCTTGAACGGTGTCCGACCAGGTACCCGGCAACTTACATCCCCGAAGGGAAACGGCTGACGCGGGTGGGAGAGAACTCCGCTTGCAAACTGAAAATCAATTCTACAGAAATCGGCAACCAACCGCACATTAACGGTGGGTGGCCGAGCGCTGCGTGAGCCATGGAAAATGGCAACTTCCAGTCGGTCTGTGACAAGCTTACCAGCATGAGCACTTCAGACAGCAATTCCCTCGACCACGAGCCCGCCGGCACTGGTGCCGGAGTAAGCCAGCAGATCCGCGACATTTCGGAAGTTCCGGCTGTTGAGGTCATCACCACCGGCGCCGTTCACCTCATGAGCGCGGCAGCCGTCAAAGTGGGCTTGGCCGACGACCCCGAGGCCGAAGAGCTCAAGGACCTGGACGAGGCCCGCAAGCTGATCACCGCCTTGGCCGGACTCGTCACCGCCGCAGCACCGGAAATCGGTTCGCAGCACGCCGGCCCCTTGCGCGACGGCCTCCGCTCCCTGCAGCTTGCGTTCCGCGAGGCGTCCCTGATCCCGGACGAGCCGGGCAAGGGCCCGGGCGAAAAGTTCACCGGCCCGGTCAACTGATCCGGACTATCTGTACGACCGCGACGGCGGGCTGGCCCCCTTGGCCGGCCCGCCGTCGTCGTTTGGCGGCTTAGGCGCGACTCAGGTGGCGGGGTCTCCCGCGCCCGCCTGGGTGATGGTCATGCTCCGGCGCCGACGCAGCTGGAGGAACAACCCGGCAAGGCACAACACCACTCCCGCCGTCCCGATGGCGACGAAGCCGGCCCACGGCCCCACGCCGTCGATGAAGAGGCCCGCGACGGGCGAACCGAAAGCCACGCCTGCAGTGAGGGCCGAGCCGTACCAGCCCATGGCCTCGCCGCGCCGCTCCTCATCCACGATGTCGGCGACCTTTTCCGACGCCGCGGACAGCACCGGCGCGCAGAGCAGGCCGGGAAGCAGAGACAACAATGCAAGGGTCCACGTGTCCCCGGCGAAGCCCATCGGGATGGTCAATGCCGCCATTCCCAGCAGGAGCAGGATGGGCGAGACGGGCCGGTGCATGGCGCCGTAGATGAGCCCGCCGACTACCGATGAGGCGCACCAGAAGAAGAAGACAATTCCGATCTCGCTCTCGTGCCCGCCGCGCTGCAGCACTGCGACGATTCCGACGTCGGTGCCGCTCAGGACCATTCCGGATCCTGCGGCGACGGCGAACACGGCGGCTACCGCCGCGGTGAACCATGTGAAGTTCCGGGCCATCTTTCCCCGCAGCCCGGAAGGTTGCGACACTGTCGGAGCCATCTCCGAAGCGGCCTCCTGAAGATGGGCCGGAGCCGATGCCACCACCGCGGCTTCGGCCGCATGAAGCTCATCGGCATCCCGGTCAGCCGTCTGGCCGGCGTCCAGGACGCCCTCGCTGCGGGTGGGCGGGTTGAACCAGAGAAGGAAGAGCCCGGCGGCCGAAGTGCACACACCCACGATGGTCAGGCCGAGGACCGTGAACCCGCTGGTAGCCACGACCGCGCCCACCGCGGGGCCGATCATGAAGACCACTTCGGTGCCAATGGAGTCCAGCGCATAGGCCGAACGCCGCTGCTCGCCGTCAACCAGCACCCCCAGGGACTGGCGGATGACGCTGAAGATGGGCAGCGTCAACAGGCCCCCGACGAAGACAAGTGGGAGGATCCATTCGTAACTGACGTGCGGCACCACGGACCAAATCACCAACTCAGACACAACGGAAGGAATAAGCGCCTTGCGCAGGCCGACAGTGTCCACGCGCCGCCCCCGCCACGGAGCGCCGATCGCGATGCCGATGGTGAATACCGCCGCGGCAGCACCGGCGGCGGCATATCCCTTGCCCAAAGTCAGCACGATGTGCAGGGTGAGCAGGACTCCCGCTGCCGAGTGCGGTATGCGGGCCACCATGCCCACCAGCAGGAGACGCCGCACGGACGTGATGGACAGCATATCCCGGTAGAGAGAGAAATTCACGAGCTCATCCTCTGTTCTGCCGAGGGCAGGACAAGGACGTTCCCCCTGTGCCTTCGGCTACTGTGCCGCCCGCTGCAAGCTGACCTCGATCGAGTCAACCCGCTCGGCGAACAATTCGTTCTGCGCCCAACGCCCGTTCAGTCCGGAGACGAGATCCTGCACCGCGGCGGCGTCCAGGCCGTCTTCGAGGTACAGCACCACGCGCAATTCGGGGCCGGGTCCCCCGCCGGCCATGGCCGATCCGTCAGCCGTGCGCGAAGCCATTCCAGATCCCGGCCGCACCTCCAGGCGCCGCACGGCCGGGTACATCCCTGCCAGGGAATTGAGAGCAGACTCCAGTTCATCATCAAGGTACGACGGCGTCCAGTCGCGCTGCTGTGCCAGTGACCACATGGCAGGCCGGCGGACGACGAAGGTGACCTCCGAACCGGGATCCAGGACGAGCAACTGGGCCCCTTCGGAGACGGCAGACAGGGCCGCCCGGGCCGCATAAACAGCGACGGGACGGGCCTGCGGATGCCAGGCTTCAAGGGCGGCCGCCGACGTGAACACAGGCATGGCCGTGCGGCCATCCGGCGCCTTCAATGTCACGAGCGCCATGTCGGCCTGCTTGTCCGCATGGAGTCCGTCCACGCCCTCGGCTTCCTCAGCGAGCTGGGCCACCACCGGGACGAACACCCTCGCCGTTGCCAACGAAGCCACCACACCGGCCTCGCTGCCGGTTCCGGCGAGCAGTGCCGCGACGGCGGCGAGGTAGCCGGCGTCGGCCATTCCGTCGTCGTCCTCGAAATTATGGATCTTGGCGGCGTCGCCGCTCAGGTCGCGGCCTGCCCAGGGCTGGCCGGCGGAATCGCCTGCGCCGCCAGCACCTGCCAGGGCCGCAGCGATGTGCCCGGGCAACTGCCGTGCGGCCGGAGTCGAAGCCCGGTCAGCAGCCGGGGACTGTGGATCCTGCGACATCAGCGGCGGCCGGCGACGTCCAGGGCTTCCGGGAGCGTAAAGGCACCGGCATACAGCGCCTTGCCGACGATCGCTCCTTCGACCCCAAGCGGTACGAGCTCCCGCAGGACGCGCAGGTCCTCAAGGCTGGAGATGCCGCCCGACGCGACAACGGGCTTGCCGGTCTTTTCGACCATCTGGCGCAACAGCTCGACGTTGGGTCCCTGCAGTGTCCCGTCCTTCGTGACGTCGGTGACCACGTAACGGGCGCAGCCGGCATCCTCAAGGCGGGCCAGCACCTCCCAGAGGTCCCCGCCTTCCTTGGTCCAGCCCCGGCCTGCGAGCGTCGTTCCACGGACGTCGAGCCCGACGGCGATCTTGTCACCGAAGCGGTCGATGGCCCGGCGGGTCCATTCCGGATTCTCCAGCGCGGCGGTTCCGAGGTTCACGCGGGCGACGCCGAGCTCAAGCGCGCGCTCAAGGGATTCGTCGTCGCGCAGTCCGCCGGACAGCTCCACCTTGACGTTCAGCTGCGAGACGACCTCGCTGATGAGGCCGGCGTTGTTGCCGCGTCCGAACGCCGCGTCAAGGTCCACCATGTGCACCCACTCGGCTCCGGCGTTCTGCCAGTTCAGCGCCGCTTCCAGCGGGGTGCCGTAACTGGTCTCGGAGCCGGCTTCTCCCTGAAGGAGACGAACGGCCTGGCCGTCCACGATGTCGACGGCGGGCAGGAGTTCCAGAACGGGCAGTTCGGAGGCGGTAGTCATTGAAGTCCTCGGTGTTGTGGGGACGGGCGTCAGTTGCCCGGCAACTTATTTTGCAGGCAAAGTGAAGAGGTAGGCGGCCAGCAGAGCCAAGCCGGCGAGTACGTAGAACGAAATGGAGACCCAGGCGGGGCGTTTCTGCTGGTGGAAGGAGATTCCGCCGCCAACCAGCAGCCCGGCCGCGCCCATGAAGATAACGGACCACATATCAGGCAGCGCCTCCGGCCTCGGTCGGCTGCGGCTGGGTTTTTGCTTGCGGGCGCAAACCCTCAACCCAGTTTCGCAGGAGCCGGGCTCCGGCGTCGCCCGACTTCTCGGGGTGGAATTGCGTGGCACACAACGGTCCGTTTTCCACGGCGGCGATGAAGGGGGCGCCGTGTTCGGACCACGTCACCTTCGGCGGAGCCATGCGGGGCTGGACAACGTCGAATTCCCACTTCTGTACGCCATACGAGTGCACAAAATAGAAGCGTTCATGCTCGACGCCGGCGAACAGCTTCGAGCCTTCCGGCACGTCCACAGTGTTCCAGCCCATGTGCGGCACAACGGGGGCAGGCAGGAGTTCCACTTTGCCGGGCCACTCGCCCATGCCTTCGGCCTCGGTACCGTGCTCCACTCCGGCCTCGAACAGGACCTGGAGCCCTACGCAGATACCCAGGACTGGCCGGCCTCCGGCAACGCGACGGCCGATCATCCGGATCGCGTCCACTGCCTTGAGTTCACGCATCACCGTTTCGAAGGCGCCGACGCCGGGGACCAGGAGACCGTCGGCGTTCAGGACGTCTTCGGGTTTGGCGCTCAACGTGACTGCCGCTCCGGCACGCTCAAGCGCGCGGACCGCCGAGCGGACGTTGCCCGAGCCGTAGTCAAGAACCGTTACGGTCGGCTTTCCCTCGGGCGAGACGATGCGGCTGGCAGCCTTCGGATCGACCACAGCGCCGTCCTTGAGGATCTGCCCACTCACAAGGCACCCTTGGTGGACGGAATGCCTTCGACACGGGGGTCGGACTCGACGGCGGAACGGAGTGCACGGGCAAAGGCCTTGAACTGGGCCTCCACGATGTGGTGCGGATCCCGGCCGGCCAGGACACTCATGTGGAGGCAGATACCGGCGTGCAAGGTGATGGCCTCAAAGACGTGGCGGGTCAGCGAACCGGTGAAGTGTCCACCGATCAGGTGGTATTCCTGCCCTGCGGGCTCACCGCCGTGGACCAGGTAAGGACGTCCGGAGACGTCGACGACGGCGTGGGCCAACGCTTCATCCAACGGGACCGTGGCCTCGCCGAACCGACGGATCCCTGCTTTGTTACCCAAGGCGGTGCGCAGGACCTCGCCGAAGGTAATGGCAACGTCCTCCACGGTGTGGTGGGCGTCGATGTGGGTGTCTCCGCTCGCCTTGACGGTCATGTCGATGAGCGAATGCTTGCAGAGCGCCGTCAGCATGTGGTCATAGAACGGCACCGAGGTGCTGATATCCGAGACGCCCGTGCCGTCGAGGTTGATTTCAACCAGGACGGAGGATTCGCTGGTGGTGCGTTCCATGCGTGCTGTCCGGGCGGCCGCCGTGCTGGCGCCGTTTTCGCTCATCGATATGTCCTTAGGAGGAAGGAGTGGTGGGACTTGTTCAAGTCTAGGCCGGTGCGGAGACCTGGCCGTCCAGCAAGGCTTCGAGCGCCTTGAGGAATGCAGTGGTTTCAGGCTCCGTGCCCGCGGTGACGCGGAGGTGGCCCGGGATGCCGACGTCGCGGATCAGGACTCCGCGCTCCAGCAGGCCTTGCCACAGGGCGTGGGGATTCTCGATTCCGCCGAAAAATACGTAGTTCGAATCGGAGGCGGCCGGCTTGAAGCCCATGCGGGTCAACTCGCTGACAATGCGATCGCGCTGGACCTTGATGTCCTCGACGTCGGCCATGAGGGCTTCGCGGTGACGGAGGGCCGCCAGTGCGGTCGCCTGCGTGATGGCGGAGAGGTGGTACGGAAGGCGTACCAGACGGATCGCGTCGGCGACCTCGGGGGCAGCTGCCATGTAGCCGATGCGCGCACCGGCAAGGGCGAACGCCTTGCTCATGGTCCGGGACACAATAAGGCGCTCCCGGCCGGGGAGGAGCGTCAACGCGCTTGGCGTGTTGTCGTGGGCGAACTCGTGGTAGGCCTCGTCCACGATCACCACGGTCCGGCTCGCCTCGCCGGCGTCGTACACGGCTTCGACAACGTCCAGGCCAAGTCCCGTGCCGGTGGGGTTGTTCGGGGAGCAAAGGAACACGACATTCGGCTTGAGTTCACGGACTTGCGCGGCCGCCGAGGCCGCATCGAGGCCATAGTCTTCAGCGCGAACACCAGCGATGTATGCAGTGTCGGTTCCGCTCGCGAGCAAAGGGTACATGGAGTACGTCGGCGGGAAACCGAGCGCGGACCTGCCCGGGCCGCCGAAGACCTGGAGGATCTGCTGGAGTACTTCATTGGAGCCGTTGGCTGCCCAGATGTTCTCGGCCGAAAGGTCGTGGCCAAGGTATTCCGCAAGGGCCTCGCGCAATTCGGTGAACTCGCGGTCCGGATAGCGGTTCAGTCCGGTGGCGGCTGCCGCGACCGCTTCGGTGATGGCCGCCTGGACGTCCGCTGGGACGCCATGCGTGTTTTCGTTGACGTTGAGCAAAATCGGAACATCAAGCTGCGGCGCGCCATAGGGGCTCAGGCCGCGAAGGTTGGTCCGGAGGGGAAGTCGGTCAAGTCGCTCAAGCTGGTCACTCACCATGACAGTTTAAGGTGCCGCGGCGGATGCCCTGAAACTGTGACGGCACGGAGACCGTCCAGGGGCCGGGCAACCCGGTCCAAGTTGCCGCTAAGTCGAAGGAATGAACAGCTGCTGGCCGGGCACGATGTGGCCGTCCTGGAGGTTGTTCAGCTGGATGATCTCCGCAACGACGTCGCGTGGATCTCGGGACGGTGCGGCGCTTCCCGCAATCCCCCACAAGGACTGGCCCACTTGTACCGTGACGCTCGTGCTTGAGGTGGGCTGCAGTTCAGCGGCGGAATCAGCAGCCTTGGCCGGCGAATTCAGGAATCCCGCCAAGCTAAGGAGCGCTGCAACCAGGAGCATGGCCGGGACGCCGAAGAAGACCATGCGGCCCCTGCGGGTCAGGCGGAGCCGGCCCGCCGGCGCACTGTGGCCGGGTGTGTGGGTGATGGTGATTGCGGACATGAGCTGAGCCCTTCTGAACAATGCCGCGTTCCGGAATCTCTGGTTGCGGCTGCCAATTCTTGCCTTCATTCAGTGCTTGCAGGACGGTTGTTCGTTGTTGTCTTCGAACGATTCGGGCGAACACCCGGACCCCACATCACTTTTATAGAACACATATTCGAACCTTGCTACGACATTTTTAGCACTTATCAACGAACGATGTCGAGACTCGCTAGAACAAATGTTTGATAAACGCCTGCGCCTGCCCTACGTTTGAGTGAAGGAACGAGCACTGAATCAGTGCAACAGGAGGGTCTGACATTTCAGGCCGACAGTCCCGGCAAGCCCCTCAGGGCCGCGCGGACGGAACGGAAGGGTGTTGGCGAACATGGCAGCGAAAGCCACTGGCAGCGGGTCGGCCTCAGCGCGGAGCCAGCAGCCGCAGAAGGCCCCCAAGAGCCTGACCGTCCGCCAGAAGAAAATCCTGGAGACCATCCAACGTTCAGTGAACGATCACGGGTATCCGCCGTCGATGCGCGAAATCGGAGACACGGTCGGCTTGGCCAGCTTGTCCAGCGTCACCCACCAGTTGTCGCAGCTCGAGAAGCTCGGTTATCTTCGCCGCGATCCCAAGCGTCCACGCGCCATGGAAGTCCTCATGCCGTTGACCCTGGACGGCGGCTCTGTCATCCCCGGCGTTGAAGCGCCGGCGAAACTCCGCAGCGCCGGCGGCCTGGCCGTCACGGAACTCGCGAGTGCCAGTGACACGGCCATGGTTCCCCTCGTCGGGCGCATTGCTGCCGGTGGACCCATCCTGGCCGACCAGACCGTTGAGGACGTCCTGCCTCTGCCCCGGCAATTGGTAGGCCATGGCGAGCTCTTCATGCTCAAGGTCGCCGGTGATTCCATGATCGACGCCGCTATCTGCGATGGAGACTGGGTGGTAGTGCGGCGTCAAAACGACGCACTCAACGGCGACATCGTGGCCGCACTCCTGGACGACGAAGCCACCGTCAAGACCTTCCGGCAGCGCGACGGCCACACGTGGCTGCTCCCGCAGAACACGCAGTACGAACCCATCCTGGGCGACCATGCCACCATCATGGGCAAAGTCGTCTCGGTCCTGCGCTCACTCTAGGACGCGCTCGCTCTAAGGCACCCTCACCCAAGGGCCCCTGCCTTAGGCCGTGGCCGACGCGGCGTAAAGACGTTCGAGGGCACCGCGCACCACTGAACGGTCCGTGGTGGGCCAGAAGGGCGGCAACGCTGCCCTGAGGAAGTTGCCGTAGCGCTCCGTCGAAAGCCGTGAATCCAGTACTGCCACGACGCCCTTGTCCCCCGTTGAACGGATGAGGCGGCCGGCCCCTTGTGCCAGCCGAATGGCCGCGTGCGTTGCAGACACTGCCATGAAACCGTTGCCCCCGGCCTGGGCGACCGCGCGGGACCGTGCCGTTATCAGGGGATCGTCCGGGCGAGGGAACGGGATCCGGTCAATCACGACCAGCCGGCAAGAACCGCCGGGAACGTCGACGCCCTGCCAGAGGGACATGGTGCCGAACAGGCAGGTGTCCTCCTCCTCGGCAAACTGCCTGACCAGCGCGGCCATGGTCGATTCTCCCTGGCACAGGATGTCCACATCCAGGCGCGACCGCATCGCTTCCGCGGCGTCCTCAGCCGCACGACGGGAAGAGAACAGGCACAAAGCTCCGCCGTGCGAGGCCTTGATGAGCTCTTCAAGTTCGTCCAACGCTTCGGGCGAGGTGCCGCGACCCGGCTTGGGCAGGTGCTTGGCGACGTACAGCATGCCCTGCTTCGGGTAGTCGAAGGGCGAGCCGACATCCACGCCCGTCCAGCTGGGGGCGCCCTGGCCAGTCAAGCCCAGCCCTCCGGCTGTGGCCTCGAATGCAGACCCGATAGCCAAAGTGGCAGAGGTCAACACCACGGTATGGCCCGCGAAGAGCCCTTCGCGGAGGCGTCCGGCGACGCTGAGCGGCGCGATGTTGATGAGCGCCGGCGAGTCCTCGTCGGGGGCCGTGTAGCCCTGCTGGGGATCGAAGCTGCTGTTCCGGGAGAGCCACACGACTTCCCTGTTTTCCCGGGCGGAGAGCAGCCGTTCGCACAACTCGAGGATCAGCATGAGCCGTGAGCGCGCGAGCTGACGTCCGCCGTCGACCGCGTTGGACGAATCCCCCTTCGAATCGGAAAGCGCCGCACGGCACGCTTCCCGGAGCTGGTCCACGCCATCAAGTTGTTCGTCATTGAGCCCGTTGGGCAAGAGGCCGGACGGCGCTCCCATGATCGCGAGTTCCAAACGATCCGCGGCGGCGTTCAGCGCGTCCACGGTGATGGCCGTGTGTTTGCGGGCGCTGGAGGCCGCGGCATGGATCATCGCCACGGACAGCTGCCCGGACACGGCACCGGTCACACGGTCCTGGAGCTCGTGTGCTTCGTCCACCACCACGACGTCGTATTCGGGCAGGACGGCCAGCCCTTCAAAGGCGCTGACGGCGAGCATCGCGTGGTTGGTGACCACGACGTCGGACTCCGCGGCGCGGTGGCGGGCGAGCTCGCTGAAGCACTCCTCGGCCATCGGACACTTTTGCGCTCCGAGGCACTCCATGGACGTGACGGATACCTGGCGCCAGGCCCGGTCCGTCACGCCCGGCATGAGTTCGTCGCGGTCCCCCGTCGTGGTCTTCGCCGCCCATTCACGCAGCCGCACGACTTCCTTGCCAAGCTGCGAGGCAGGCCCGCCGATGGCTGCGGCCAGATGCGGAACGCTGGTGTCCTCGCCAAGGGAGAACAGCTGCCCCTCAGCCGGTTCCTCGCTGGGGAACCCGCCCTCCAGCTTGTGCCGGCAGACATAGTTGGCCCGGCCTTTGACCAGGGCGATGCTGACCGGGCGCTCCAGCTCCGGATTGATGGTTTCCAGGAGCCGGGGCAGATCCCGGCCCACGATCTGCGTCTGCAGGGCCAAGGTGGCCGTGGACACGAGCGTGGGCTTGTTGCTCTCCATCGAGTGCGCAATCAACGGAATCAGGTACGCAAGGGACTTGCCAGTGCCAGTGCCCGCCTGGACCAGGAGGTGTTCGCCGGTCTCGATCGCCCGCGCCACCTGCCTGGCCATCTGGTGCTGGCCCGTGCGGTTTTGGCCTCCCATGCCGGCAACGGCTTTGTCCAGGAGTTCGAGGGCGGTCCGTTCCCCCACGGTTTCGCCGCGCTCCCCCGCCTCTGGATCAACCATTGCTGACGAACGACTCCAACTCGGCTGCCAGGTTCTCGTGGACCATGGCCACCACGCGGGTGCCTTCCTCCTCATGCTCAAGGCTGAGGATTTCGGCGTCGGTGTTGTGCAGCTTGTTGATGAGCTCGCCGCGGTTGTACGGAATCAGGACTTCAAGGCGCACGCCAGGGCGCGGAATAGCCTCGCTGATAGCCCCGAGGAGCTCGGCAATGCCCTGCCCGGTGCGGGTGGACACGACGACGTGGCGTGGCTCTTTTTGCTTGAGCCGCTCAATGACGAACGGATCAGCGGCGTCCGCCTTGTTCAGGACGATGATTTCCGGGATCTTCCGGGCATCTACTTCGCTGAACACCGTGCGGACGGCCGCGATCTGGCCTTCCGGATCGGGATGCGAAACGTCCACCACGTGGAGGATCAGATCGGCGTCGGCCACTTCTTCCAGCGTGGAGCGGAAAGCCTCCACGAGCTGGGTGGGCAGCGAACGCACGAAGCCGACGGTGTCCGAGAGCGTGTAGCCGATTCCGTCAGGGGTCTGGGCCTTGCGCACCGTCGGATCCAGGGTGGCGAACAACGCGTTCTCCACGAGGACACCGGCATCCGTCAGGCGGTTGAGCAGTGACGACTTTCCGGCGTTCGTGTAACCGGCGATGGCAACCGAAGGAACGGCATTACGACGGCGGTTGGCCCGCTTGGTCTCGCGCGATGGCTTCATGGCGGCGATTTCGCGCCGTAGCTTGGCCATGCGTGTGCGGATTCGGCGGCGGTCCAGTTCGATCTTGGTTTCACCAGGACCACGGGAACCCATGCCGGCACCGGCGCCACCCACCTGGCCACCGGCCTGGCGGGACATGGAATCGCCCCAACCACGCAGGCGCGGCAACAGGTATTCCAACTGTGCGAGCTCAACCTGGGCCTTGCCCTCGCGGCTCTTGGCATGCTGCGCGAAGATGTCGAGGATCAACGTGGTGCGGTCCACCACCTTGACCTTGACGATGTCTTCAAGGCCGCGCCGCTGGGATGGCGCCAGTTCGGCGTCGACCACCACGGTATCGGCTCCTGTGGACATCACGATGTCCTTGAGCTCCATGGCTTTGCCTGAGCCAAGGAAGGTGCCGGGGTCCGGTTTCATGCGGCGCTGGACGATGCCGTCCAAGACTTCCGAGCCGGCGGTTTCGGCCAAGGCGGCGAGCTCCCTCAGGGAATTCTCGGCGTCGGCCAGGGTGCCTTCGGTCCAGAGGCCTGCCAGCACGACGCGCTCAAGGCGCAGCTGCCGGTATTCGACCTCGGTAACATCTTCAAGTTCCGTGGACAGCCCGGCGGTACGGCGCAGGGCCCGGCGTTCGGCCAGGTCCTCTTGATCGCCGTCGTAGATGCTGTGTTCTTCGTCCAGGCGGGAAATTGCCTGGGCTTTGCCAAACACGCCCCGGGGTTCGTCGCGGTCCTGAACTATGGCAGGTGCGTCCTTGGAGAGAATCCGGTCGATGACAGCCTGGATTTCTTCAGGACTCATGTCCTGGGCGTCGGAATCGGGTCCGGTGTTCTTCTGCGTGGTCATGGTCTCCTTTTAGGGGGTTCGGCACTTCCAGAATAGTGCCGATTCGTCTCTTGTGGCGCGGAATTCGCGCAGGGCTGATGCCTGGCAAGCCTCTGCCGATGGCCTGGGGTCTCCATCCGGACGGGCTGCGCGGATTGCGAACACAGATCCCAGGGGCGGGAGGGGACGATCTGCTGAGTGTCCAAGCGTCAAGAACGGCGTCTGGAACGGACATGCCAAGGCGGAATGGCGCTGCACATACTGCAGGCCTGCGTCGCGGGCGGTGCCGGCTACACGGAGTCGGTTACTCGGAGATCAAGAACATGCAAACCACGCTATCAGACCTCGTCAAGTCCGGGCCGGGGCGGTTTGGAGCAGTGCGCGGTTTCCCTTGCCCGCTGCTGGCAACTAATCTGGCAAGCTATGGAGTCTGCTCACTATTTCAGCGCACAGCCCGCGGGGCCGTTCACCCGCAAGCCCCTCACGGTGGAACTGGCCGGCGCGACCCGCCGGCTCCAGACAGCGGGCGGCATCTTCAGCCCCGACGGGATCGACAAGGGAACCGCGATCCTTCTCTCCGAGGTTCCACCGCCGGCGCCGCAGGGAAACCTGTTGGACATCGGCTGCGGCTGGGGTCCCATTGCGTTGACCATGGGGCTCATGGCGCCGCACGCTCAGGTCCACGCCGTCGACGTCAACGAACGCTGCGTCACCTTGACCAACGAGAACGCCGCGCTCCTGGAGCTCGGGAATGTCACCGCGAGCCTGCCCGACGAGGTCGATCCCGCCGTGACGTTCGACACTATCTGGTCAAACCCGCCCATCCGTATCGGCAAGGATGAACTCCACAGCCTGCTGCTCACCTGGCTGCCGCGGCTCGCTCCGGGTGGAAACGCCTGGCTCGTGGTGCAGAAGAACCTTGGCGCGGACTCGCTTCAGCGCTGGCTGGCCGATACCCTCGATGGTTCCTTCGCGGTGTCCCGGGAAAGCACGTCGAAATCCTTCCGCGTCCTGCGGGTCAGGAAAGCGTCCCGCTAGCGACAATCACGGCGGGGCCGCTGAGCTCCACGTGTTCGCGGTCGCTTTCTCCGGGGAAGAACCGCACGCCGACGACGCCGCCCGGCACGTTGACGCGCCACGTGTCGGGAGCACCTTCCCCGGCCCAGTGCCGGATGGCGACGGCGGCCGCGCAGGCGCCGGTGCCGCACGATTGGGTCTCACCGACGCCGCGTTCGTGCACTCGCATCGTGATGTTGCCTACGCCTTCGTGGACGAGGGGCTCAGCGGGAACCACGAATTCGACGTTGGTGCCGTTGGCCGGCTTGGGATCGACGACGGGCGCCTTGAAGAGCTGCGTGGATTTGAGCTCTGAAAGTTCGGCCAACGCCACCACAGTGTGCGGATTGCCCATGCTGACAGAAAGGGCAGGCCGGGCCACTTCCAGTCCGTCGGCGCTGACGAGGGAGTCCATGGCCTTGGTAGTGGCATCCTTGGGGAAAATGAACTCCCACGGACCCATATCCACCGCATAGCCTTCAGGGGTCCGGACAATCTTCTTGATGCCGCCGCGCGTCCCGATGGTCAGGGATTCACCGGCGTTGAGGGTGACAAGTCCTTGCTCGATCAGGAATTGGACGAAGACGCGGACTCCGTTGCCGCACATTTCGGACAACGAGCCGTCGCCGTTGCGGTAGTCCATGAACCACTCGGCAGCGGAATCCGCTTCGAGCAGCTGGAGGCCTTCAGGCAGGAATCGTGAAGGGACTGCCCGGATGAGCCCGTCCCCGCCAATGCCCAGGTGGCGGTTGCAGAGCGCTGCGACCTGCTCCGGAGAGATCTGGTGTGCGTCTTCGGGGTCCGCAATGAGGACGAAGTCGTTGCCCGTACCGTGCCCCTTGGAGAAGGCCAGCCCGTGAAGACCGGAGGCGGGTACGGAACCGCCGGCAGCGGCAGGCTGCGGGGCGGAAAATGCAAGGGTTTCATCCATGGCTCAAGGCTACCTGTACTGGGGGTTGCGCCTAAATCACCGACGCCGGACTCGCGCAGATTTCTGCGGCTTTGGCCACCAAATCCGTATCCTGCCAGTCCAGCCAGTGGATCCGGGGGTCCGCCCGGAACCACGTGAGTTGGCGCCGGGCGAATTGCCGGGTGGCCACGATGGTTTCTTCGGCCGCGGCAGCTGTGTCGGATTCGCCGTCGAGGACCTTCAGGAACTGCGCGTATCCGAGCGCCCGCGATGCCGTCTTGCCTTGCCGCAGTCCGACGGCGTCCAGCCGCGCGACCTCTTCAAGAAGTCCCGCGTCGACCATCTTCAGCACGCGCTCGGCCAAACGCTCGCGCAGCACTCCGCGGTCGACGTCGAGCCCTATCTGCACGGCCGGCTGGAAATACTCGCGCTGCGGCATGAAGGAGCTGAACGGGCGGCCGGTGAGCTCGAAGACTTCCAGCGCGCGGATGACGCGGCGGGCGTCGCCGAGCCTGCCGGCGGACACGGGGTCGATGCGCTGCAGCCGTTCCTTGAGGCTTGGAAGACCCGAGGTTTCGTGCTCCTGCTCCAGCCGCTGCCGCACGCCGGGGTCCGTGCCGGGAAATTCCAGGACATCCAAGGCTGCCCGGACGTAGAGGCCGGAGCCGCCCACCAGGATGGCGCGCTTGCCTCGGCCATGGATATCACGGACGGCGGCGCGGCAGTCGGCCTGGAAAGCGGAGACGCTGGCTTCCTCGGTGACCTCCATCGTGTCCAGGAGGTGGTGGGGCACTCCCCTGCGTTCGGCGACGGTGATCTTGGCCGTGCCGATGTCCATTCCACGGTAGAACTGCATGGCATCGGCGTTGATGACCTCGCCGTCGAGCGCGAGGGCGAGGTGGACGGCGAGATCGGACTTGCCGGAACCGGTGGGGCCGACGACGGCGATCACGGGCGGATTCGGATCAGCTGACCCGGCCGGTACTGCTGCCATGCCGGGCTAACCGCGTCGTACGGGGAGCGACGGCATACCGAGGGAGACGGCCCTTGAACCTGAAGACCCGATGCCGCCGGACCCTGCGCCCGAGGCACTCGGGGCTGGAGCGCCGCAGGAATCGGCCTGCGAGCGGTCCCACGCGTCGCCGGCACGGGAGCGCCTCAAGCTGTAGTCCGCCGTTGTCGCCGGATCGGAGACGAGGTGGAAGGCAGCTGCCTCGGTGATGGTCACGGTGACGAAATCGCCGGGCCGCGGAGTCTCTGCGCCTTCCGGCACGGAGAAGTGGACCAGGCGCTGGTCCTGGGAACGACCCGAAAGGCGATGCGTTTCCTCGGCCTTGCGGCCGGATTGGGCCGTGACAAGCAGTTCAACCCGGCGTCCGAGCTGTTTCGCGTTCTCCTCGGCCGCGATGCGGTCCTGGAGGGCCGTCAGCCGCTCGTAGCGTTCCTGGACAACGGCCTTGGGCAGCTGGTCCGGAAGGTCCGCGGCCGGGGTGCCCGGGCGCTTGGAGTACTGGAAGGTGAAGGCTGAGGCGAAGCGTGACTTCTCGACGACGTCGAGCGTGGCTTGGAAGTCCTCTTCCGTCTCGCCGGGGAAGCCCACGATGATGTCCGTGGTGATCGCGGCGTGGGGAATCTTGTCGCGGACCTTGTCCAGGATCCCCAGGAACTTGGTCGAACGGTAGGAGCGGCGCATGTCCTTGAGGACCTTGTCCGAACCGGACTGGAGGGGCATGTGCAACTGCGGCATGACATTGGCGGTCTCGGCCATCGCGTCGATGACGTCGTCGGTGAAGGCAGCCGGGTGCGGGCTCGTGAAACGGACACGCTCGAGGCCTTCGATATCACCGCAGGCGCGGAGCAGTTTGGAGAAAGCCAAACGGTCCCCGAATTCCACGCCGTAGGAGTTCACGTTCTGCCCGAGCAGCGTCACCTCGACGGCGCCGTCGTCCACCAACGCCTGGATTTCGGCGAGGATCTCGCCGGGACGTCGGTCCTTCTCCTTGCCGCGGAGCGACGGCACGATGCAGAAGGTGCAGGTGTTGTTGCACCCGACGGAGATGGAAACCCAGCCCGAGTACACGGAGTCGCGCTTGGTCGGCAAGGTGGAGGGGAAGACGTCCAGCGACTCCAGGATTTCCAGCTGTGCCTCGTTGTTGTGGCGGGCCCTGTCCAGCAACGCCGGGAGCGCCCCTACATTGTGGGTCCCGAACACTGCGTCCACCCACGGCGCCTTGCGCACGATGGTTTCGCGGTCCTTTTGCGCAAGGCATCCGCCGACGGCAATCTGCATTCCAGGATGGGCGGCCTTGACCTGTTTGAGTTCCCCGAGGTTGCCGTAAAGCTTGTTGTCGGCGTTCTCACGGACGGCGCAGGTGTTGAAAACCACGACGTCGGCGACGCCGCCGTCGAACGGCACGTACCCTGCATCCTCGAGGAGCCCTGCCATGCGCTCGGAATCATGGACATTCATTTGGCAACCGAAGGTGCGGACCTGGTAGGTGCGCTTCGCCGCGTGCTCGGGTGCCGGATCGACGACAGGGCCCGGAGCGGGCTGCTGAACGGGGGCTGGTGCTGGTGCTGCAGAAGGGGAACTCACCAATCTAGGGTAGCCCCTCGGACTAGTACCAGTTGAAGCCCATCTCATGCTGCCAAGCGTTGCAGGGCGAACCGTAACGGTCGCGGATATAGCCGAGGCCCCAATCGATCTGGGTCCGGTAGTTGCTAAGCCAGTCGCTGCCTGCCGAATAGTACTTGTCCGGCGGCAGCGCCTGCGCTACACCGTAAGCGCCGCTGCTGGGATTGGTGGCGTCCGTCATCCAGCTTGATTCCTGGGTCCACAGCAAGGACAGGCACTGCATTTGGTCCTGGCCCCAACCATAGGCGCCGAGCCGGGAGGACGCGTATTGCCGTGCGCCGGCGGGGTCGTTGACGACGTTTCCCCCGCCACCGCCACCCCCGCCTACGAAGCCGCCGCCTCCTCCACTGCTGATGGGCGGCTGGACCGCTTGCTGGTTGTTGGCGGCGGCCGCTGCGGCGGCCGCTGCGGCTGCCGCTGCGTCGGCTATCGCCTTGCGCTGCGCCGCCTCCCTCTTGGCCTCCTGGGCGGCCTGGTACGCGGCAAGCGCAACCTGGCCTTCTTGATATTTCTGTGCGACAGCGGCAGAAGTGGAGGTCAAGGACGCGAGTTGGGCCACCATGGTCTTTCGCTGGCCGTCCGTGGCGGCCACGCTGTCTTCGGCTGCCCGCCTTGCAGACTCTGCGGCCTGGGCCTTTGCCGCGGCATCGCTGTCCAACTGGGCCAGCACATCGCGGGCGGCTTGTTCCTGGGCGGTTGCGGCGGCAGATGCCCGGGACGCGCTCAGGGCATCATCGTGCAGCTTCGCCGTACGATCCAGGACCCTGTTCAGCAAGGCGAAATTTTGAATGTTGTCCGGCGCGATGGCGGCGTTCGCAAGGGACCAGGGACCGGGATCGAAGCCGCCCGACTCGTATGCCTGGACCACCAGGGAGGACGTGGCCTTTCTCAAGGAATCCGCTTTTGCCTTGGCCTGTTGGGACGCCTCGGCCAGTTTCTGGGTGACTGCCTGCTGGTGCAGCAGGGCGTCATGGGCCTTGGCGTACTCAGTTCCGGCCTTGATGGCCGCCGCGCCGAGCTCTCCGGATTTCTGTTGAAGTCCAGCCAATAACTGGTTGATGCGGTCTACTTCGGCGCTTGCGGCAGCCTCGTTCCCTTGGGCTTGCTGTACTTCTGCCCAGCTGGGATAGCCCGACGGCGGGGCATCGTCGTCCGCCGAAGCCGGGCCTGCTTGGAGAAGCGACGCGACAAGCAAGGGCACAATGATTGCCGAAAGCCGTAGCGACAACGGATTCATTGGATCTGACCTGCCTCCCGACTCGGAACACTAGTCCAGAACCTTAGCCGACAGGCACCCAGAAGCCACCCAACCCCGCCGCCGGGGACAATACTCACAGGCAGCTCTCAGTTTCTCCGAGACACCGTTTAGCCGATGTCCTCTGCTTCAGGACCGCCTGCTTCAGGACCGTGTGCTTCAGGACCGCCGTACTCTCCCGCGCCATAGGAGCCAGGCTCCTGCGCCAAGGTTTCGTCCAAGACCTCGCCGACAATCCGGAATGCCGTGGATGGCTGGTAACCCTTGCGGGCAAGCATCGACGCGAGCCGCCGGGTTTGCTTGTCCCGCTCGGCCCTGTCGGAAAGGTCCGTCCCGGCCCGCAAACGGCGTGCGACCAGATCCCTGGCCGCGTTCCGCTCGTCGTCGTCACTCACTTGCGCGAGCGCCTGCTCCGCGGTTTCAGTGTCGATGCCTTTGTCCGCCAATTCGCGCCTCAAGGCACCCCGGGCGAGTTTCCTCGACTGGGAACGGCTGCGGACCCACATCTCGGCGAAATCGGCGTCATCAATGAGCCGGACTTCCTCGAAGCGGTCCAGCACGGCTTCGGCCACCTCGTCAGGCACGTTCCGTTCGGCCAGTTTGCGGGCAAGCTGAAGCCTGCTCTTGGGCGAGTTGGTCAGTTGCCGCAAAACAATGGACCGGGCTACCGATTCCGGATTGGCCTCAGGGTCCGCCGCCACGGACGAATCCGCAGACGGGCCCCACGACCGGGAAGAACTTGAGGAACGGGAGCGGCCCTGGCGCTTAGCCGTCAACGGCCTTCAGCTTCGGAGATTTTTCGGCTTCGGCAGGCTTGACTACTCCGACGCCAAGCTTCTCCTTGATGAGCCGCTCGAGGTCCGCAGCCAACTCCGGGTTGTCCCGCAGGAAACGGCGCGAATTCTCCATACCCTGGCCCAGCTGGTCACCGTCGTAAGTGAACCACGAACCGGACTTCTTGATGATGCCGTGCTCGACGCCCATGTCGATGATGCCGCCCTCGCGGGAAATACCCTGGCCGTAGATGATGTCGAACTCCGCGATCTTGAAGGGCGGAGCCATCTTGTTCTTGACGATCTTGGCCTTGGTCCGGTTACCTACCGAATCCGCGCCTTCCTTCAGCGTCTGGATACGGCGGACGTCGATGCGGATGGACGCGTAGAACTTCAGGGCCTTGCCACCGGTGGTGGTCTCAGGGGAACCGAAGAAAACGCCGATCTTCTCGCGGAGCTGGTTGATGAAGATGGCAGTCGTCTTGGTCTGGCTCAGCCGGCCGGTGATCTTACGCAGGGCCTGGCTCATAAGGCGGGCCTGAAGGCCGACGTGGGAGTCGCCCATTTCGCCTTCGATTTCAGCGCGGGGAACCAATGCGGCGACGGAGTCGATCACGACGATATCCAAGGAGCCGGAGCCGATCAGCATGTCCATGATCTCCAAGGCCTGCTCACCGGTATCCGGCTGCGAAACCAGCAGCGCGTCGGTATCGACGCCCAGCTTCGCCGCGTACTCGGGATCGAGGGCGTGCTCGGCGTCGATGAAGGCTGCGATGCCGCCCTGGCGCTGGGCGTTGGCCACAGCGTGAAGCGCGACGGTGGTCTTACCCGAGGATTCCGGGCCGTAGATTTCCACGATACGGCCGCGCGGCAGGCCGCCAATTCCCAGGGCGACGTCCAAGGCGATGGAACCAGTGGGAATGACTTCGATGGGCGCACGGATATCGTCACCCAAGCGCATGATGGAGCCCTTGCCGAATTGCTTGTCGATTTGGGCAAGCGCTGCCTCGAGCGCCTTCTCACGATCCTGGTTTGCCGCCATGGTTCACACCTCTGATGCTTTCTCGCTGTGGACTGGCCTGAACGGCCGCTTTCCTGTCTCATCCGACGCTAGTACGAGCCGCTGACAATTTTGTGTGCGACTTCGTCTATGTGGACAACTACGGGCTTCGAATGACACGGAAACCGCTCCGTCAGGACCAATTTTCCTCTGATAGGAGCATAGCCTCATCCGAACAGATATTCGAACAAATTTGTGGGCGTGTCCGTCCAGGAACCGGAACTCAGAACGTCCGGGAACCCTTGTCGGCGGGCTTGATATCCCTGCCGAGCCGTCGCTCCGGCGGAACGTCCTGGACGTCGCACAGGGCAAGCCAGACGTCGCGGGGGCTGTAGCCCGCTGCCAAGGCGTCGTCTGCCGTCCGTCCGCCGACGCCGGCCAATACAAGGGAGCTGCTGAGGACCCGGGAGTAGCCAGCCCCGAATTCATCGTCCATCAGCCGCCAGAAGTCACTGATCCGCACCAATAGAGTCTCTCATGGGAGCGGACTCTAGAATGGTTGTCATGAGCAACACTCCCGACGACGCGCCAGAGATGGTGGAGGTTGGCGACAACGTCGACGCCGCCCTCCAGCAGGTGGAACACCAGCTGAGCATGTTCTGGCGACGCGCACGATCGCTGTCCCACCAGTTGTCCCGCCAGGTCCATCCCGACATGGAACCAGCCGCCTACGGACTGCTGACGATCATCCGGAAAGAGGGGCCAATCCGCCTCACGGAGCTCGCCTCGTGCATCGGCGTCGGGAAGCCATCGGTGAGCCGCCAGATCGCGTTCCTGGAAAGCATCGGCATGGTCTACAAAGAGGCCGACCCTCAGGATGGCCGCGCACAATCCATCCGGCTCACCCCCAAGGGCGAAGAAAAGATGCACCAGGTCCAGGACGCACGCCGGCAGGTGTTCCGGGAACGCCTGGGTGAATGGCCGCTGGAAGAAATCCAGACGCTTGCTGACTACATTGAACGGCTCAACGCCGCGTATGGCGAAGGTATCGGCAAGGACTGACCTCGCCAGGCCACAAAAGCCCAAGAAGGAGGGCCTCCAGCTGGAGGCCCTCCTTCTTTACTTCAGGTCCTCCTAGCGGGCTCCGGAGAGCATGCCCTGGGTGAAGTCGTCGTTCAGTTCGGCGCTGAGCTCGCGATCGAGATCGCGGCCATAGCGCTGGGCGAATTCCTGCGGGACGGTGTCCGGAACAGCGACGCCTTCGGCGACGGCAACCCGGTCACTGACCTCGCGGAGCATGCCGGACAACGGAACGTCCAGGGCCGAGCAGATCGAGGACAGCAGCTCTGAGGATGCTTCCTTCTGGCCGCGTTCAACTTCGCTCAGGTAGCCAAGGGAAACGCGGGCGCTGTGCGAGACTTCGCGGAGCGTACGGCCCTGGCGCTGGCGGACATCGCGCAGGACATCACCAATTTCGTGACGCAGTACAACCATTTTGCGCTCCTTCTGTTCGCTCGGTGCCTTCTCGGCCAAGCCCACATCCTTCCAGCGGACAACGCCGTTTATGGATACGGGCTGCTTAACCATCTGTATCGCCTTGCTCCCTCGTGAGGCCGGTTCACCTTGCGGGTGCACCGGTTGTTTTTTACATCCTAGGCGCCCCGGCCATTCCGGGGCGACACAATGTAACAACTATTGGGCCGCTGTTTTTGTTCCCGGCTACTTTACGTGCGGTAAGTCGGCATGGACAAGGCACTCCAACAAGCGCTCCAGTGCGGCCGCGGTCGCCTGCGCACGGATACTTGGGCGATCTCCCCGAAAGGAGTAGGCATGGGCCGCAGCTCCGCCCTGCGTGGCGACGCCAATGAAGACGGTGCCAACCGGCTTCCCGTCATGCGGCAAAGGTCCCGCAACCCCCGTCGTGGAGACCCCGACGTCGGCCCCGCACGCGCGCCTGGCACCGTCGGCCATGGCCGCCGCCACTCCGGCGTCGACGGATCCGACGGCGGACAGCAACTCCTCGGAGACTCCCAGGATTCCGGCCTTGACGGCATTCTGATAGGCGACCACCCCGCCCTGGAGCATGCCTGACGCGCCGGGAGTATCGGCGAGGGTGGCGGCAACCATTCCGGCTGTCAGGGATTCTGCGGTAGCCACGGTAACGCCCCGCTCGATGGCGAGGGCGACGGCGGACGCAGCCGCCTCATCAGCGGTGGGGCTCATGCGCGCTTGCCCGCCGAGCGAAGCTTTGCGGCTTCGATCACATATTCGGCGCCGGTCCACACTGTAATGGCGAGTGCGACGATCATGACCCAGAAGGCCACGCTGACGAGCCACGGCGCGAAGGAATTCAGCGGCAGGATGTAGAGGAAGATCGCGACGGTCTGGATGACGGTCTTTAGCTTGCCGCCCCGCGAGGCCGGCATCACGCCATAGCGGATGACGAAGAAGCGCAAGGCGGTGATGCCCCATTCGCGCACGAGGATGAGGATCGTGATCCACCACGGCAGCTCCCCCAGCGCCGAGAGGAGAACGAGAGCCGATCCGATCAGCAGCTTGTCGGCAATCGGGTCCGCGATCTTGCCGAAGTTGGTGACGAGGTTGCGGCTCCGGGCGATGTCGCCGTCGAGCTTGTCCGTATAGATCGCCACAGCGAAGGCCACAACGGCGGCCCAGCGCCAAATGCCGTGCTGGCTGTTGTCCGCCAAGAGGAACCACACGAAGAACGGGACGAGGACAATTCGAAGCATCGTCAGGATGTTGGGCAGGTTCCAGATATCGGAGCTGCTGGAACCGGCTTTGCTGCCGTCGGATGTAGTCACCCCTCTAGGCTACCGTCCGGTCAATGACCAGGCGTCTTCACCGCCGTCGTCCTCGTCGTCGAGGCCATCTGCTCCGTCGTGGTACTCCGTGGCCTGCTTGCGGCGTTCGAGATCGGCGGCGACCAAGTCCTCGGCGTAGCCGCCGACGGCGATGTTCGCGTTCGCGTTGTCGCTCAGCGCCGCGGTGTGCGCGTCGGGGATAGCCGGAGCATCCTGCCCCTTCATGGCTGCCAGCACGGGAGCGAGGTCGTCGGGCTTGACCAGGACATCGCGGGCCTTGGAACCTTCGGACGGGCCCACGACGCCGCGCGACTCGAGCAGGTCCATGAGGCGGCCGGCCTTGGCGAAGCCGACGCGGAGCTTGCGCTGCAGCATCGAGGTTGAACCGAACTGCGTGGTGACCACCAGTTCGGTGGCCTGGAGCAGGACCTCGAGGTCGTCTCCGATGTCGTCGTCGATCTGCTTCTTCTGCGCCTCGGGTGCGACGTCGTCACGGTAGACAGCCTTGAGTTGGCCCTTGACGTGTTCCACCACGCGGTGGATTTCGGACTCGGTGACCCATGCGCCCTGCACGCGCATCGCCTTGGAAGCGCCCATCGGCAGGAAGAGGGCGTCACCCTGGCCAATGAGTTTTTCCGCGCCGGGCTGGTCCAGGACCACGCGGGAGTCGGTGACGGAGGACGTTGCGAACGCCATACGCGAAGGGACGTTGGCCTTGATCAGGCCGGTGACGACGTCAACGGACGGACGCTGGGTGGCGAGGACCAGGTGGATGCCGGCAGCACGGGCCAGTTGGGTGATGCGGACAATCGAGTCTTCGACGTCGCGCGGGGCCACCATCATGAGGTCGGCGAGCTCGTCCACGATCACCAGCAAGTACGGGTACGGCTTGATGACGCGCTTGGAGTCGACCGGCGGCAGAACCTTGCCGGCGCGGACCGCCTTGTTGAAGTCGTCGATGTGCTTGAAGCCGTAGTTGGCGAGGTCGTCGTAGCGGGCGTCCATTTCGCGCACCACCCACTGAAGTGCCTCGGCGGCCTTTTTGGGGTTGGTGATGATGGGCGTGATGAGGTGCGGAACGCCCTCATACGCGGTCAGTTCCACGCGCTTGGGGTCCACCATGACCATGCGGACCTCATCGGGTGTGGCACGCATCAGGATCGACGTGATCATGGAGTTCACGAACGACGACTTACCGGCACCTGTGGCACCGGCCACGAGCAAGTGCGGCATTTTGGCGAGGTTCGCGACGACGTAGCCGCCCTCGACGTCCTTGCCGACGCCCATCACCATGGGGTGGTCTGTCCGCCTGGCGTTCTGGCTGCGCAGGACATCGCCGAGGGACACGGTCTCGCGGTCCGTGTTGGGGATCTCGATGCCGATGGCCGACTTGCCCGGAATAGGGCTGAGGATACGGACATCACTCGATGCCACGGCGTAGGAGATGTTCTTGGACAAGGCAGTGACGCGCTCCACTTTGGTGCCGGGAGCAAGTTCGATCTCGTAGCGGGTCACGGTGGGTCCACGGCTGAATCCGGTGACAGTGGCGTCCACGTTGAACTGCTGCATCGTGTCCGTCAAGGCGGCCACGACGGCGTCGTTCGCTTCCGTGCGTTCCTTCGGGATGGAGCCCGGAGTCAGGTTGTCGGAGGACGGCAGCGTGTACGTGACGTCCCCGGCGAGCGAAAGTTGTTCGGTGCGCTGCGGGATCGGCGTCGGGGGCGGTGGTGGACTGACCGGTGCCGAAGGCACGATGACCGGTGGAACGGCGGCGGCCGGCGCGACCAAGGGGATCGCTTCGGTGGCGTTGTCCGCAACCGCCTTCGCGCTTCCGAGTCCCTGTGCACTTCCAAGACCTTGCGCGGCTTTGATCTTCTCGACGGCGATTTCAGCCTGGGTCGGCCTGCGCACGCCCGGCGGCACGGCGGGCCCGCCCTTCGCGGGAGGGGCATCGTCGTCGACGATTGCGTGCTCGAAGGCTTCGTCGCCCACATAACCCTCGAGTGTGGGGTCGTCGTCGTGGTCCTTGCCGAAGAAGCGCTTGCGGCGCTTCTTCTTTGGCTCCACGGCCGCCTCGTTTTCGTAAAGGTAGCTGCGGTCGTGGGAATCGTCGTGCTGCGCGCCGCCATCCACGAGATCGACGCCCATGAGGTGCTCGTAGGCGCCCCGGATACGCCGGGGAATGGAGCCGAAGGGCGTGGCCGTGACAATCAGGAGGGAGACGAACGCCAAGGCACCGTAGACCATGACTGGTACGGCGGGGTGGATGGCGGCAAGAGGCGATGCTGCGAGGAAACCGAGCATCCCGCCCGCACGCCGGAGGCCATCGAAGCCGTCGGCGACGGTCGGCTGGCCCCCGATGATGTGGGCCAAACCGGTGCCGGCGAACGTCATGATGAGGAAACCGATGCCCACGCGGTTGTTGCCGCGGCTGTCCCATGGCTGCCGGAAGAGCCGGAAGGCGCAGACGAAAAGCATGAGCGGCAGGAGCAGGGACACCCAACCGAAGGTTCCGTTCACGATGCTGTAGACAACGTCCGGGAACCAGCCTTTGAAGCCCCACCAGGCGAAGGTTGCGATGAAGACACCGAGAGCCAGGTTGAAGAGGGCGGCGCCGTCCCGGCGGTCGGCGGGATCAAGGTCACTGACGTCATGGCCGATCCGGCGGACCCCCGCACCCACGACGTGCCCGATTCCCAGCCAGACACCGGCAAGCACACGCAGGATCCAGGGCTGTTGGGGTTCGACGACGGCGGCCTGCTTGCCGCGGGCCGCGCCTGTGCCGCTCCTGCCGGTCTTGGCCGGGGTCCGGCCGCTGCCCGAGCCGCTGGTTTTGCTGTTGGAGCTGCCTCTAGGCGCGGAGGTAGTACGAGTCGCCATATCGGCCACGCTACCCCAAGCCGTCCGGAAAGCCGCGGATTTCAGGGGAACGGAGGAGCCATGTTGCCCCTGTAGAACAATCCGCGGACCTGGTTCCGCGGCGGGCTGGCCTTCAAACACGAACGGCCCGGTTCGCTTGAACCGGGCCGTTCGGAGTCTTCTCCGTCCGGGCTATGCTTCCAGAACCAACGGGATGATCATGGGGCGCCGGCGAAGCTTGCGGTTGACCCACGTGCCGATCACGCGGCGCACGACTTGCTGGAGCTGGTGGTTGGTGTGGTCCGCGTGGTGGAGCACCGCGTCTTCGAGGGCAGCATTGATCTTGGGGATGATTTCGTCGAACACGGAATCGTCTTCGGCCACGCCGCGGGCGTGGATTTCCGGGCCCGAGACGATCTTGCCGGTGGTCCGGTTGATCACGGTGATGACCGAGATGAAGCCCTCGTCGCCGAGGATCCTGCGGTCCTTGAGGTCGGCGTCGGTGATTTCACCCACGCTGGAGCCGTCCACATAGACGAAGCCCACTTCCACCTGGCCAACAACATTCGCTTTGTGGTCCCTGACGTCGATGACTGTGCCGTTGTCGCTGAGGATGACGCGGTCCGAGGGCACGCCGGAGTCCTCCGCCAGGTTGCCGTTGGCGATGAGGTGACGGGTTTCGCCGTGCACAGGCATAGCGTTCAGGGGCTTGAGGATGTTGTAGCAGTAGAGCAGTTCGCCCGCAGCGGCGTGTCCGGAGACATGCACTTTGGCGTTGCCCTTGTGCACGACGTCGGCGCCGAGCTTGAGCAACCCGTTGATGATCCGGTAGACCGCGTTCTCGTTGCCGGGGATGAGGCTCGAGGCCAGAATAACGGTGTCGCCCTGGCCCACCACCACGCGGTGGTCACCGTTGGCCATCCGGGACAGTGCCGCCATGGGTTCGCCCTGCGAGCCCGTGGACATGAGGACCACGCGGTGGTCCGGCAGGTTGTCGATGTTCTTGATGTCCACGAGGATTCCCGGCGGGACGTCAAGGTAGCCCAGTTTCGCGGCGATAGCCATGTTGCGCACCATGGACCGGCCCACGAAGGCGACATTGCGGCCATGCTGGGCGGCGGCGTCGAGCACTTGCTGCACCCGGTGCACGTGCGAGGAGAAGGAGGCAACGATGATCCGCTTCTTGGCCTGGCCGAACAAACGGTCCAAGGTGGGGCCGATCTCCTTTTCCGCCGTGGTGAAGCCGGGAACATCCGCGTTGGTGGAGTCGGCCATGAACAGGTCCACCCCTTCTTCACCCAGGCGGGCGAAGTGGCGCAGGTCCGTGATGCGGCCATCGAGGGGCAACTGGTCCATCTTGAAGTCGCCCGTGTGCAGGACGTTGCCGCCGGCAGTGCGGATGAAGACGGCCAAGGCATCCGGAATGGAGTGGTTGACGGCAACGAATTCGCATTCGAAGGGGCCGAACTGCTCCACCTGCCCTTCGGCGACCGTCAGCGTGTACGGCTTGATCCGGTGTTCCTGGAGCTTGGCCTCGACGAGGGCAAGCGTCAGCTGGGAACCGACCAACGGCAGGTCCGCGCGCAGGCGCAGAAGATACGGCACAGCGCCGATGTGGTCTTCGTGGCCGTGCGTCAGGACGATGGCAACTACGTCGTCCAGCCTGTCCTCGATGTACGAGAAATCGGGCAGGATCAGGTCGACACCCGGCTGTGTCTCTTCAGGGAAGAGCACGCCGCAGTCAACCACCAGCAGCTTGCCGTTGATTTCGAAAACGGCCATGTTGCGGCCGATCTCCCCCAGCCCGCCGAGGGGCACAATCCGGAGTGTTCCCTGCGGAAGTTTGGGCGGGGTGACAAGTCCGGGAAGGGCGGTTTGGGTCATAATGCGCTACTTTCCGGCGGAATCGTTCTAGACAGTGAAGTCCATTCCAGCTTCCGCCAAGTCCTCGCGGATGATTGCGATCTCGGCGGCGTCCGGCTCCACGAGGGGCAAACGGACAACCGAGTTGGGCAGGACTCCCTGCCATTTAAGAATTTGTTTGGCGGCGACGGCGCCTTGGACCCGGGTCATGGTTGCGCGGATCACGGGCTCGAGTTCGAAGTTGATCTTGCGTGCCGTGCCAAGGTCGTTCGAGTTGATGGCGTCGATCAGCTCACGGAAGCGGCGGGTGACAACGTGGGTGGTGACGCCAATCAGGCCCACCGCACCCATGGCCATCCACTGGAGGGTCAGTCCGTCGTCCCCCGAGTAGAAAAGAAGGTCGGTTTCCGCCATGACGCGTGTGGCCGCGGCGAAATCGGCCTTGGCATCCTTGACCGCAACGATGTTGGGGTGGGAGGCAAGGCCGATCATGGTCTCCGGCGCGATCTGGATGGAGGAACGCCCGGGAATGTCATAGAGCATGACAGGAAGCTCGGTGGCGGACGCAATGGCCTCGAAGTGGGCCCGGACGCCAGCCTGGCTCGGCTTGTTGTAGTACGGGGTGACGAGCAGGAGTCCGTCGACGCCGAGCTTCGCGGCTTCCTGGGAGAGGTGCACCGAGTGCGCGGTGTCATTGGTTCCCGTGCCCGCGATGATTGCCGCGCGACCGCCCACGGCTTCCTTCACGGCGCGGAACATGCCGAGGTTTTCCTCGTCGGTGAGCGTGGACGTCTCCCCCGTTGTTCCGGTGACCACCAGGCCATCGCAGCCGTCGTCAACAAGCTTGACTGCCAGTTCCGCTGCCTGCTTGTAGTCAACTTCGCCGTCCTTGGTGAACGGGGTGACCATGGCGGTCAGAAGGGTACCGAGAGCAGGAACGTTCGCACGAGAGTCAGACATATGAAAAACGTTACCCTGTCAGCTGCGGGTTAGGAGAATGGGGCCCGCGTGATTGTCGTCAAATTCAACGAAATGGGAGCACGGCCTCAGGCCGAAGCGTCGCTGTGGCGCCCGGGCGTCGCTGGCCTCTCCGGCGAGCAATACCGGGCAACCGCGGACTCCCGCAAGCGGTCCGCCCACGCTCCCAGCCGCTGTGCTGCCCGCACATAGTCGAACAATTCAACGGGGGTCAGCGATTCAACGTCGGTCTCCGCGAGCCGCCTGGCAAGTTCGGCGCCCGGTTGCTGTTCGCCCAGAACGGTTCCCTCTCGGCGCCACTGCACATCTTCAGGGGGTTCCCCTGCGACAAGCTGCCGGAAGAGGAAATCGACGACGCCCGGGCTCATCGCCTTCATGGGCCCATCCAGGCCTTGGGGATAGCCATTCGGCCGCTTCGAAGGATCGTTCATGCAGCCATGGTATTCGAACATATATTCGAATACAAGGTGTTCTCTCCGAGGGGCCGGCCGCTACCGCTCCGCTGCGGTGGGCTCAGCGCGGAAGAGTCGCACGGCGTCGCGCATGGATTCCCGCGCGCGCTTGCGGTCGCCGGCGGCATCGTAGGCGCAGCTGAGCCGGAACCAGGAACGCCAGTCCTCGGGGGCGGCCTCGGCCTCCACGCGGTACTTTTCAAACTCGGCGTCCGCGGCTGCACGCACGATGCGGCCTCCCGGCGTGCGCGGCAGGTTGTCCACCGGCAGCCCGCCTTCGGCTTCGAGCACCTTCGCCATCTTTTCCGTGCGCGCACCGAAAACAAGCTCGCGGATCAATGCCCACGCTCCAATGATCGGAAGCACCAGGTAGGCGGCTCCGATTCCCTTGGCGACCAGGTTCGCGTCACTGAGCAGCAGGATCGAGCGCTCGAAGGTAACCACGAGGTAGAGAACCAGCAACAGGGTGACGGCACCCACCCAGATCTTGGTGCGGTTCTCCTTGAATGCTTTCCAGAGCGAGCCCATGCGCCTACAGCCCCAGATCCAAATAGCCGTCCAGGCCGACGGTCAGCCCGGGGTGGGACGCCACATTGCGCAGTCCCAGCAGCACACCGGGCATGAAGGACGCCCGGTCGAAGGAATCGTGGCGGATGGTCAGTTGCTCTCCCGGGCCGCCGAGGAGCACTTCCTGATGCGCCACGAGTCCACGCAAACGGACGCTGTGGACGCGGACACCGTCCACGTCGCAACCGCGGGCACCGTCGAGGGCCGTGTTCGTGGCATCCGGGCTGGCCGGGACGCCGGCTTCTTCGCGGGCGGCGGCAATGAGCTGGGCGGTGCGGACGGCGGTGCCCGAAGGCGCGTCCACCTTGTTCGGGTGGTGCAGCTCGATGATTTCCACCGATTCGAAATACTTGGAAGCCTTGGCGGCGAAGGCCGAGGCAAGGACGGAGCCGAGGGCGAAGTTGGGGGCGATCAGGACGCCGGATTCCGGGTTCGCCGCAAGCAGGCCGCGCAAGGCCGCGAGCCGTGCAGCGTCCCAGCCGGTGGTGCCGACAACAGCGTGCATGCCGTGTTCGACGGCGAAGCGGACGTTCGCTTCGGTGCTGTCCGGAACGGTCAGGTCGACGACATACTTCGCACCGGCGTCGAGCAGGGTATCAAGGGAATCGCCGCGGCCGAGCGCCGCGACGAGCTTCATGTCGGCGGCTGCCTCCACCGCCTTGACGGCTTCGATACCCATGCGGCCCTGGGCGCCCAGAACGGCGACAGCAAGTTGTTCGGTCATGCCCTTAACCCTACCGGGCGGCGCGCCGGGTTTTTCGCCCCAACGTGGGGTCGCCGGGAAGCTACTCCCCTGCCCCGACCCACTCGACCGTGCCGTCGCTGAAGAACTGTTCCTTCCAGATGGGCACTTGCGCTTTGATCCTGTCCACGAGCTCCGAGCACACTGCGAAAGCCTGTCCTCTGTGTGCAGCAGCAACGGCGCAGACGAGCGCAGGTTCGCCAATCTCCAGCAGGCCGATCCTGTGCGCTGCCCAGATCCGTACAGGCTGGGCTGCCTCCCCCGAGTGCTCGGCCACGAGCTTCGCGACGACGTCGGCCATGACCTGGTGCGCCGTGGGGTGGGCGCTGTAGCTGAGCCTGTCGACGGGTTTACCGCCGTCGTGGTTCCGGACCACGCCGCTGAAGCTCACTACCGCTCCCGCCGTGTCCGATTCAACCGCCGCTATGGCCTGGTCGACGGAAATCGGCTCCGCGCTGAGGATCGCGCTGATGACTTCGAAGTCGGTTTCAGTGGTCATGGCTTCCCTCCAACTGATCGCATAGGTGGGCGATGACAGGATCAAGGACAGCAAGGCCGTCCATTACGCCCTTCGGTGAGCCCGGCAGGTTCACGATGAACGTCTTGCCGGCTGTACCTGCATGGCCCCGGCTCAACATCGCCATGGGGGTCTTGGCGGCACCGGCGCGCCGGATGCCTTCCATGAGCCCCGGTATTTCTCGGTCAAGCAAAGGCAAGGTGACTTCCGGAGTGCGGTCATCGGGGCTCAGACCGGTACCGCCGCTCGTAATGACGACGGCGGGTTCCAGGGTCAGCAGCGCCCGGATGGCGGCACCGACCGGCTCCCCATCCGGCACTACCATGACGGGGAAGGTCTCGTAGCCGTGTTCGACCAGCCAGTCCAGGATCACGGGGCCGCTCTTGTCCTCATAGATTCCTGCCGCGGCACGGTTGGAGGCGATGACCACGCCGGCCTTCCGCGGCCCACGGACGGGTTCGCAGGCGTTCATGCGCGCTCTCCTTCGCCGGGCGCGCCGGACGGGGCGGGAACGGCCCAGTCGCCGCTCTTTCCGCCGCTCTTGGCCAGCACCTGGATGCCGCTGATAACTGCGTGCTTGTCCACTGCCTTGATCATGTCGTAGACGCTCAAGGCGGCCACCGATGCCGCAGTCAACGCTTCCATTTCCACGCCCGTGACGCCCCTGGTCTTCACCGTTGCCAGGACAACCACCGTGTCCGGGCCAAGTTCGAAGTCCACGGTGACCTTGGAAATCGGCAGCGGGTGGCACAGCGGGATGAGTTCGGGCGTCTTCTTGGCTGCCATGATGCCCGCAACGCGCGCTACCGCGAGGGCGTCGCCTTTCGGAAGCTCACCGGCGCCGAGCAAGGAAAGCACCTCGGCGGTGCTGTGGACGGTGGCCGTGGCGGTCGCCTCCCGTGTGGTCACGGCCTTCCCGGAGACGTCGACCATTTGGGCTGTACCATCTTGGCGCAAATGCGTAAGGGCGCCGCCGACCATGCCGGCGGGTTCTGGAGTGTCGTTCACAACATCCATACTTCCACTTCCGCCCCGGCGTCGAGTTCCGTGACGGCCGCAGGCACCTGGACCAGCGCGTTCGAGTTGGCCAGCGCATGGATGAGATGGGAGCCGGCACCGCCCTCCAGCCGGACTGTTCCCCCCGGAAGCAGCGTTCCGCGGCGGACCTGGTGTTTTCCGGCGGGCGAAGTCAAAGACTCCGTAAGGCGGGCCTGCAGGCTGGGCCGCAAGGCGGGGCTTCCGACCACGGCGGCGAGCGCCGGGCGAAGGAACATTTCGAAGGACACGAGGCAGCTCACGGGATTGCCCGGGAATCCCAGGAAGGGCACGCCGTCGAACATTCCGATCCCCTGGGGGCCACCGGGTTGCATGGCCACCGACACGAATTCGACGGCGTGGCCCATCATCGCCTGCCGGACCACTTCGTAGGCTCCTTTGCTGACGCCCCCGGTGCTGACGATGAGATCGACGGTCCCGCTCCGGCCGCGGAGGAGCGCCAACAGCTCGGCGGGATCGTCGCCGCTGATTCCCGTCCGTGTGACGTGGAGGCCGGACTGCAGCATGGCGGCTTCGAGCAGGGTTCCGTTGGAATCGTAGATCTTGCCTGCCGGCAGGGACGTGCCGGGTTCCACGACTTCGTCGCCCGTGGTCACCAGGAGCACGCGCACCGGCGTGCGGACCTCGACGGCGGTCATCCCCAAGGCGGCGAGCAGCCCCAATTGCCCGGGCCCGAGGGCAGTTCCGGCGCGCAAGGCGACGGTTCCCGCGGTGATGTCGCTCCCGGCGTCGCGGACGAACGTTCCCGGCTCGGTGGTGGGAAGACGGACAGTTGCTGGCACGCCGGGGACGGGAAAGACATCTGGCAGGGCCTGTTCGATAGGCACGACGGCGTCGGCCCCCTCGGGCATCATGGCGCCCGTCATGATCGGGGCTGCGGTGCCCGGGATGAGTCGGACCGGTGCCGCGCCGGCCGGGACCGGGTCCACGACCGTCAGCTCCGCACCGGCGTCGCTCCCTGCGTGGGGGGCAAGGTCGGCTGAGCGGACGGCGAACCCGTCCATCTGGGAGTTGGCGAACGGCGGCAGGCTGAGCGGGGCCAGGACATCGGCGGCAAGTACCCGGCCGAGCGCCCCCATCAGCGGAAGCTCCTCGGTGCCCTTCGTTTCCGCGAGGCCGGACAGCAGCTCCTGGACGGCTTGGCGGTGTGCTGCGACGGATCGTGCCACGAGGGTTCCTCCCGGATTGGTTCGCTCAGACTTTCACAGCCTAATGTCAGTTGGCGATGACATGGATGGTGTGGAACCCCGTGGCGCCGTCCGGGGCGACGGGAGTTTGGGCTTCGGGCTGCGGCGTACCCGTGGCATCGGTGGCACGGACCTGGACTTCATGGTTCCCGGAGCCCAGCTCAAGGCCCAGCTGCCATTGGTACCACGTATCCGACGAGATCCCCGGCGCGAGCTTGGCTTCCTGCCACTTGCCGCGGTCGACGCGCAGCTCCACCCGGGAAACGCCGCGGTGTTGAGCCCACGCGACACCGCCGAACTGGACCGTTCCAGCCTTTACTGAGCGGCCGTCCCGGGGCACGTCGATGCGCGACTGGGTCTTGATGGGACCGTGGTCGCTCCAACCGCGAGGGACCCAGTAGCCCTGATCGTCGGCGAAACGCGTCACCTTCAGTTCGGTCAGCCATTTGGTGGCCGAAACATAGCCGTAGAGGCCCGGGACGACCATCCGGACGGGGAAGCCATGCTCCAGCGGCAGGGGTTCGCCGTTCATTCCGACGGCGAGGATCGCGTCCCGGTTGTCGGTGAGCGCCTCGAGGGGGGTTCCGGCGGTCCAGCCGTCAGTGCTGCGGGAGAGCACCATGTCCGCACCAGGCTTCGGTCCGGCCATGGCGAGGAGTTCGCGGACCGGCCAGCCCAGCCAGAGGGCGTTGCCGATCAGGTCTCCGCCGACTTCATTGGATACGCAAGCGATGGTCACGTGACGCTCGATCATCGGTTTCGTCACCAGGGTGGCGAAATCCAAGGTGACTTCGCGTTCCACCAGGCCAGTCACCTTGAGGGTCCAGTCCGGCGGATTCACGGCAGGCGGGATCAGCGCGGTGTCGATCCGGTAGAAGTCGGGGTTCGGCGTGACGAGCGGCTGCAGGCCCGCCAAGGTGAGGGCGGCACCGTCGGGAACCTTTTGCGGGGGCGTCACCGGGGCAGGAAGCGCCACCCCGCGGCGGAAATCGGATGCCACCGTTCCCGCCCTCCGCACGAGGGTCGTGACGATCCCCGCCGCCGCCGCTGCTATCGCGGTTCCACCCAGCAATTGCATAAAGCTTCGGCGCGCCAAGGGCATGTCGCTTGCAACGGGCACGGGTCGCCAGGTTTCCAGCCGCTGGATCAGGAGCCGGAGGAAAAGCATGGTGACGATCGTGGCCACGACGGGGGCAATTGCGGCTGTCGGCGCGGCTTGGGCACGGGTCAGCACTGCAGCCAGCCCCGCAGCTCCAGCGAGCAAGGCGAGCGCCAGCCCCGCTCCTTTTCGCCGATACTCCAGAAGTCCTGCTACCGCGGCGAGGACCAAGGTCACCAGGGCGATGCTGACAATCAGGGCAAGTTTGTCGGCGGTGCCGAAAAGGTTGACGGCCAGTTCCTTGGCCCAACCCGGCACGGCGTCGATGACCACACCGCCCAACGCGGTGACCGGTGAAACGGACGGGCTCAGGAACCCGGCCAGCAACTCGCCGGCCGCCACCCCGAACCCGATGGCCACCACGCCGCACGCCGCCGCCCACCGGACGGCCGTCCTGGTACCGGCTTTCTTCGAAGTGGTCCTGCTCATAATGTGCCTGCCTGTTTGGGGCTCTCTGACGGAACGGTTTCCGCGTGGACTGTCTGCTTCGGAAATACCTCGGCGTGGGCCGGGGCGGCCTGTGCACCCGACGGAAGGCGGAGCGTGAATCGGCAGCCCTCGCCGGTGTTCGCCACCGTGACCGTGCCGCCGTGAGCCTTCACGATGCCTGCCACCATGCTGAGCCCCACGCCTGCTCCGCTGTATCGCGGTGGACCCCCTTCGACAGGCTTCCCCGCTCCCCGGGAACGGTCCTTTTGCCAGCCGGTCTCGAAAACGTGGGCGAGATCCTCCTCGTCGATGCCTCCGCAGCTGTCCACGACGTCGACGACGGCGTCGCTCCCGTCGCGTCCGACGCGAACCATGACCCCGCCGTCGGGCCGGCTGTAGATGATCGCGTTGAGCAGCACGTTCCGGACGGCCCGTCCCAGGCTGGGGCCGTCCGCGACGGCCATGCACTCCCGGTCGCCGCCGCCGTCGAGCCGGATGCCGCGTTGGGCGGCGAGGGGCGCGAGATCGGCGATGGCGTCGCTCACGAGGTCGTAGAGGTCGAGGGATTCTGCGCTCAGGCGGAGCGTTCCCGCCTGGATTTTGGACAGTTCCAGGAGGTCGTTGACCATGACCGCCATCTGGTCCGTCTGGGCGATGATCTTGCGGTAGTACGCGGGGATGTCGGAGGCCATGCCATCTTCCAGCGCTTCGGCCATGGCCCGCATGCTGGCCAAAGGGGTCCGGAGGTCGTGCGAGATCCAGGAGACCAGTTCGCGGCGGGCGGTTTCGACGGCGGCTTCCCGTCGCCGGGATTCCTCAAGTTTGACGCTGCTCGCTTCGAGTTCCTGGGCTAGCTGGGCGAGCTCGGAGTTCATTGCCGGTCCGGCCCGCCGCGATCCCGATTGTGGCAGGAAGGAGCCATCGAGGGCTTCTCCGCTGCCGAGGCGCCGCGTTGCTGCGACGAGCCGGATCGCATTGCGGGACACCCCGGCCCCGAGGACCAGGGAAATCGCGATCGCCACGGCCGAGGCTACCCCGAGGATGTACCACATGACTTCGAGGTCCAGGGCGGAAATGAACATCGCATTGAAGGCGCTCACCATCCCTGCCACGAGGACGGCAACGGTGGCCACCACCACGAGGCAAATCTGGACGAGGATCGACGCGCCACGCAGGAAACGCAGCAAGGCAAGGGTCAAGGCGCCGATGAGGACAGCCCACAACAGCATCCAGCCCAGGATGGTGAACATTTCAGCCGGCTGCATGTCCACCTTCCTTCGCGTCAAAGCGGTAGCCGACTCCCCAGACCGTTTTGAGCAGCACCGGGGTGGTGGGGTTGTCTTCGATCTTTTCCCGCAAGCGACGCACGTGGACGGTCACAGTGGACAAATCCCCGAAGTCCCAACCCCACACTGCCTTGATGAGATCCTCGCGGCTGAACACCTGGTTGGGCCGGCGGAGGAGGAACGCCAGCAGATCGAACTCACGCACCGTAAGCATCAGGGGTTTGCCATCCTGGAGCACTGTGCGCGAGGCAGGATCCAATTCGAAGCCGGCGAGTTCGACTGGCGGTTCCGGGCTGAATTCCCGGATGCTCCGGCGCAGGACGGACTTCACGCGGAGGACCAACTCGCGGGGCGAGAAGGGCTTGGTGACATAGTCGTCCGCTCCGCTTTCCAATCCCAGGATCCGGTCGTCTTCCGTGCCGAGGGCGGTCACCATGATGATCGGTACGCTCATGGCCAGGCGGAGCCTGCGGCACACTTCCACGCCGTCGAGTCCGGGCAGCATCCGGTCCAGGATGACAAGGTCGGGCCGCCTGGCGGCCGCGAGGCTCAGCGCGGTGAAGCCGTCGCCCGCGAGATCGACTTGGAAGCCTGCCTGGACCAGGTAGTCCCGGACGACGTCGGCGATGGTCTGTTCGTCTTCGACCAGCAGGATGCGCCGATTGCCGACGTCGGCACCGTGCGGGGCGGGCTGCGTGTTCACACCTTCAGCATAGATTCGCGTGGTGCCCGCGGTACGTGTTCCGGGCGTCCACGGGCCAACCGTATGCATTCCGTAAGAAGTCACCTCTTGCGTTGCCTTCCACGGGAGCGGATGACGAACGTGACTGGTGGCCGATATCACGCTCGGGTCCTGCCTGGCGTAGCCTGAACCCATGAGTGTTCAGCTAGGCATGCCGTTGCCCCCTACGGGCGATGGGACGGGAAGCAGCGTGTCTGCTCCTCCGCCGCGCCCTGCCGGAACTCCTCCGGGCCTGTTCGACCGTTACGGACGCCGGGCCACCGACATGCGCTTGTCCCTGACCGACAAATGCAACCTCCGCTGCACCTACTGCATGCCGGCCGAAGGCCTCGAATGGTTGTCCAAACAAGCCGTGATGACCGCCGCCGAGATCGTCCGGCTGGTGCGGATCGGCGTCGAACACCTCGGGGTCCGCGAACTGCGCCTCACCGGAGGCGAGCCCCTGGTCCGCGCCGACCTGGTGGATATTATTTCGGCCCTCCGCGAGGCGCACCCCGATCTGCCGATCTCCATGACCACCAACGGCGTCGGACTCGACAAGAAAGCAGCAGCGCTCAAGCAAGCCGGACTCACCCGCATCAACGTCTCCCTCGACTCCCTCCACGAAGAAACCTTCGCGAAGCTGACCCGGCGGCCTTTCCTGGACAAGGTCCTGTCCGGCGTCGATGCCGCCTGGGCCGCAGGCCTGGGACCGGTCAAGATCAACGCCGTCCTCATGCGCGGAATCAACGACGCCGAGTCCCCCGAGCTCCTGGCCTGGGCAGTGGAGCGCGGCTATGAACTGCGCTTCATCGAACAAATGCCGCTGGACGCCGACCACGGCTGGACCCGGCGCGACATGATCACGGCAGCCGAGATCCGCGAACTGCTTTCCCGCGACTTCGTGCTGGCCCCGGACCCGCGCGAACGCGACGGCGCACCGGCGGAACGATTCGAAGTACGACGGCGGGACCCGGCATCCGTCCAAGCCACCGGTCCGCTCCTGGGCACCGTCGGCATCATCGCCTCCGTCACCGAACCGTTCTGCTCCGATTGCCGGCGCACAAGGATCACCGCCGAAGGCAAGATCATGAGCTGCCTGTTCTCCCGCGAAGAATTCGACCTCCTCGGCTTGCTCCGGGCCGGGGCCAGCGACCAGGAACTCGCCCAACGCTGGCAGGACGCCATGTGGATCAAACCCAAAGCACACGGCATGGACCACACCGGCCTCGGCGCACCCGACTTCGTCCAACCAGACCGCAGCATGAGCGCCATCGGAGGCTGAGGCTTTGCTCGTAAGATACTTCGCTGCCGCGCGCGCCGCGGCAGGCGTCGAAGAGGAACACCACGATCTCCCGGACGGAACCAGCTTGGACGGGCTGATCGCGGCCGTGCTCGCCGTCGAACGTCCGGAACCACCGGCCGGCACGCCGCCCCTGGCCCGGATCATTTCGCGCAGCAGCTTCCTGCGCAACGAGATAGCGGTCCGCGACCATTCGGCGGCCCTCGGTGCGGACGACGTCGTCGACGTCCTCCCGCCGTTTGCCGGGGGCTGAGCCGGCCACGGCCGGAGGGTGGCTCCCGGGGTCCAAGGAGCCTACGCTGTGCCTATCCGCGCAACAGCAAAGGAACAGCCATGTACACCCTCCTGATCGAACACGCCGTGAACGACTTCGACGCATGGAAGCGGTCGTTCGACTCGGATCCGGCAGATCGCGCCGGCTCCGGCGTTGTTTCGTACAGGGTCTCCAAGCCCGTGGACGATTCCCAGCGGGTCCTGATTGAGCTTGATTTCGCCGAGCGGGAGCGCGCTGAATCAATGCTGGACACCTTGCGGACACGGGTGTGGAGTGGACCTGGAAGGCCGGCCTCGCTCGACGGCATGCCGGATGCGCGGATCGTTGAGTCGTTGGAGGCCAAGGTCCTCTGAACGCTGTGCCTGCCGGACGTGTGCCTTAGACGCGCCTGCACACAGAGACCATGAACGGGCTGAACGTCGGGGCATCCCCGAGCCTCAGTTCCGCCGTGTGGGTCAGCACGCCGCCGTCCACCTTGAAGGTGTGGCGCGCGGTCCCGCGAGGACTACGCCGCTCAAGCCTGAGCGTGCCGTCCTCCCAATGCCCGCGGGCCGGAGCTTCCGGTGGCCGGCCCATGCTGTCCACGTAGTACCAGAGGGTCTCTCCGTGGTCCGGGTCAACGGTGAAGACACCGTGGCCCTCGAAATGGGTGCCGTCAGGCTCGATGTGCCGGTAGCTCTGCACCAAGGCGTAGCCTCCCGCCGCGCGCGAGAAGGTCACCTCGGCGTCGGCGGTCCGGGCGGGTCCCCAGGGCGAGGCCGCAAGCTCGGTGCTCCCCCGCCAATGACCCAGGAATGCCTCCAGCGCAGTGTGTGCATGACTCTTCAATGGCTCGTTCATGGCGACTCCTGCGCGGGACGATGGATACGTCACCATCATGTTCCCGATCGAGCAGGCGCGTCCAGCCTTCCCCACCCGGACGCGGGTTCAGAGGCCGAACGTCTCGGTTTCCTCAAAGGGCCCGACGACGGTTACGGTGCGGGGGGCTTCGGCGAGCACCCGGGCGAGTTCCTGGACCTGCTCGGCGGTGACGGCCTTGATGCGGTCCAGCGTTTCGTCGATGTCCTGGAATTCGCCGGAGACGAGCTCGGCGCGGCCGAGGCGGGACATCCGCGAACCGGTGTCTTCAAGGGCCAGGACGATTCCGCCGCACAATTGGCCGACGGCCTTGCGCAGTTCCTCGTCCGTGATTCCGTCGGCAGCGAGCTTGTCCAGCTCGGCGCCCAGGAGTTCCAGGACCTGCTTGACCTTCGACGGCGTGCAGCCGGCGTACATGCCGAAGTAGCCTGCGTCAGCATAGGCGGAGGCGAAGGAATAGGTGGAGTAGACGAGGCCCCGCTTTTCGCGGATCTCCTGGAAGAGGCGCGAAGACATGCCACCGCCAAGGACAGCGTTCAGGACGCTCATCACGAAGCGCCGATCGTCGGTGGCCACGATCGAGGGGCAACCCATGATGATGTTGGCCTGCTCCACGGGACGCTTGATCACATGCAGTCCTGCGGTACCCGTGATGTCCGCCCGCTCGGTGGAGCGGCGCTCAACGGGGGCAGCGGTCTCCTTCAGCTCCCACCCGGCCGTCCGCAAGGCATCGAGCACGAGGCGGCACACGATGTCGTGGTCCAGGCCGCCAGCGGCGGTGATGACAATTTCGTCCGGCCGGTAGTAGCGCTGGTAGTGTGCCCACACCGAATCGCGGGACACAGCCTTGATGGCGGCAGGGGTGCCCCCGATCGGTCGGCCCAGCGGATGCACACCGAGCACTGCGGCCACGAAGTTTTCATGTGCGACGTCGGTGGGGTCATCGCTGTCCATGGCGATTTCCTCAAGGATCACGTCGCGTTCCTGCTCAAGTTCCGCAGGATCCAGCACGGCGCCGGTGATCATGTCCGCGATGACGTCGATAGCCATCGGAAGATCTGTGTCCAGCACCCGCGCAAAGTAGCACGTGCTTTCCTTCGCGGTGGCCGCGTTCGATTCACCGCCGACCTCGTCGAAAGCGGACGCGATCTCCAGGGCTGTGCGCTTCTTGGTGCCTTTGAACAAGAGGTGCTCAAGGAAGTGGGTGGAGCCGTGCTGGCCGTCCGCCTCGTCCCGGGAACCGACACCCACCCAGAATCCGATGGTTGCGGATCGCTGCCCGGGCATGGCCTCTGTGAGCACCCGGACGCCTCCCGGAAGCACTGAACGCCGGACAACGGAGCCGCCTTCGGCGCCATGGATCAATTCGCCGCCGGGCACGGTCTGCGCCAATGGGAGGGGTACGACAGTCATCAAGACCTTTCAGTTCTGCGGGAAATCATGGGTGCCAAATCTGGCTGCAATCGTACCAGCGGGCGCATCGCCCCCGGGACGGGAATCCGTTGTTAAAACCGGGCAGGACCGGTGGACATGTCCACCGGTCCTGCCGCGTGTTTGCCGGTTCAGGCTACTCGGCGGAAACTTCAGCCTCTTCGGCGGGAGCTTCCTCGGAGACGGCGCCTTCTTCCTCGGCCACAACCGGGGAGAGGGAGAGCTTGCCGCGGTCGTCGATCTTGGTGATCTCGACCTGGATCTTCTGGCCCACGGAGACGACGTCGTCGACGTTGTCCACGCGCTTGCCGCTGGCCAGCTTGCGCAGCTCGGAGATGTGCAGCAGGCCGTCCTTGCCCGGGGTCAGGGAAACGAACGCACCGAAGGTGGTGGTCTTGACGACCGTGCCCAGGTAACGCTCACCGATTTCCGGGATCTGCGGGTTGGCAATGGCGTTGATCGCGGCGCGGGCTGCTTCAGCAGACGGACCGTTGGTGGCGCCGATGTAGACGGTGCCGTCGTCCTCGATGGAGATGTCGGCTCCGGTGTCTTCCTGGATCTGGTTGATCATCTTGCCCTTGGGGCCGATGACCTCACCGATCTTGTCAACGGGGATGTTGACGGCGATCACGCGCGGTGCGAACTCGGAGAGCTCGTCCGGGGTGTCGATGGCGGCGTTGATGACGTCCAGGATGTGCAGGCGGGCTTCGCGGGCCTGCTTCAGGGCTGCGGCCAGGACCGATGCGGGGATGCCGTCGAGCTTCGTGTCTAGCTGGATGGCCGTGACGAACTCGGAAGTACCGGCAACCTTGAAGTCCATGTCGCCGAAAGCGTCCTCGGCGCCGAGGATGTCGGTCAGGGCAGCGTAGCGGGTCTGACCGTCAACCTGGTCGGAAACCAGGCCCATGGCGATACCGGCAACGGCGGCCTTCAGCGGAACGCCTGCGTTGAGCAGGGACAGCGTGGAGGCACAGACGGAACCCATCGACGTCGAACCGTTGGAGCCGAGGGCCTCGGACACCTGGCGGATGGCGTACGGGAATTCCTCGCGGGACGGCAGAACCGGAACCAGGGCGCGCTCTGCGAGTGCACCGTGGCCGATTTCGCGGCGCTTCGGGGAGCCGACGCGGCCGGTTTCACCGGTGGAGTACGGCGGGAAGTTGTAGTTGTGCATGTAGCGCTTGCGCGTGACAGGAGACAGCGAGTCGATCTGCTGTTCCATCTTGAGCATGTTCAGCGTGGTGACACCCATGATCTGGGTTTCTCCACGCTCAAAGATGGCGGAACCGTGAACGCGGGGCAGGACCTCTACCTCGGCGGTCAGCTGGCGGATGTCCGTCAGACCGCGGCCGTCGATGCGGATCTGGTCCTTGAGGATGCGCTGGCGGACAACCTGCTTGGTCAAGGAGCGGAAGGCTGCGGACAGTTCCTTCTCGCGGCCCTCGAACTCGCCGGCGAGGGCGCCAAGGACTTCGTCCTTGAGTTCGTCGGAGGCGTTGTCGCGGTCCTGCTTGTCGGCGATCTGGAAGACAGCAGCAAGCTTCTCCGCAGCGGCGGCTTCAACAGCGGCGTAAACGTCGTCCTGGTAGTCCAGGAAGACCGGGAATTCAACCGTGGGCTTGGCAGCGCGGGCGGCCAGGTCAGCCTGGGCCTCGCACAGGGCCTTGATGAACGGCTTGGCAGCCTCGAGGCCCTCGGAAACGACCTCTTCGGTGGGAGCGGTGGCGCCCTGTTCCTTGATGAGGTTCCAGGAGTTGTCCGTGGCTTCGGCTTCAACCATCATGATGGCGACGTCGTCACCGGCGATGCGGCCGGCAACAACCATGTTGAAGACGGCGTTCTCGAGCTGTGAGTGCTTCGGGAAGGCAACCCATTCGGTGCCCTGTTCGTCGGCGATGAGGGCAACGCGGACGCCGCCGATCGGGCCGGAGAACGGGAGGCCGGAGAGCTGGGTGGACATGGACGAGGCGTTGATGGCCACGACGTCGTAGAGCTCGTCCGGGTTGATCGCCAGGACGGTCACGACGATCTGGACCTCGTTGCGCAGGCCCTTGACGAACGCGGGACGCAGCGGGCGGTCCATGAGGCGGCAAGCCAGGATGGCTTCGGTGGACGGGCGGCCTTCACGGCGGAAGAACGAGCCCGGGATGCGGCCGGCGGCGTACATGCGCTCTTCGACGTCGACGGTCAGCGGGAAGAAGTCGAAGCCTTCACGCGGGGACTTTCCTGCGGTGGTTGCGGACAGCAGTGCGGTGTCTTCGTCGATGTAGACCATCGCGGCGCCGGCTGCCTGCTTGGCGAGGCGGCCGGTTTCGAAGCGGATTACACGCTTGCCGAAGCGGCCGTTGTCGATGATGGCTTCTGAGAACTGGATTTCGGGACCCTCCATTGAGAGTCACCTCCGTTTCTTGTTTAGCGGAAGTCCTCCCGCATCGACCCAGGCCAGCGTCTGTTCCTGGCCTGTACGACACCCGGTCATCGATCGAGACCCACGGGCTGTGCCTTCATCACAGAAGGCTGCTCCCGGGGATCACTACCGAGGACCGCGAATGCGCGATGCGGTTGAACTCCTGTTAAGTGTTGGATTTAGTTATGGAGAAAAGGCGGCCCGTTCCGCGGAGGATCGGGCCGCCCGAAGTCAAACTAGCGGCGCAGGCCGAGGCGCTCGATGAGCGCACGGTAGCGGGCAATGTCAGTCTTCTTGAGGTAGCCCAGCATGCGCTTGCGACGACCAACCATGGCCAGCAGACCGCGCTGGGTGTGGAAGTCGTGCTTGTGCTCCTTCATGTGCTCAGTCAGATCCTTGATCCGCTGAGTCAGGACTGCAATCTGGACCTCCGGCGAACCAGTGTCGCCCTTGGACGTTGCGTATGCCTCGATGATGGACTGCTTAACAGCGGCTTCAAGTGCCACGTGAACTCCTAGAGTTGTGCCGTGCGTCCCGATTCAGCGCCTCGCTGCCGGGTTGTAATGCGCCGATGACCGCACACAAAACAGGTCCAGCCGCCACGGACTGCAGCCGGATCCATCCCTCAGTTTACCGGCAGCCCGGCAATCTTGTCGAAAGCTGCCGTGTGACCCTCATCAAAGCCTCGTCAACGACGGCCGCCGCTCACTGCCCGATCTCGGTCCGGACGGCGAAAAGCTCAGGGAAGAACGTCAAGTCAAGGGCCTTCTTCAGGAAGGACACACCGCTCGAGCCTCCGGTTCCGGTCTTCATGCCGATGGTCCGCTGCACCGTGCGGAGGTGCCGGAAGCGCCACAATTGGAAGTTGTCTTCCAAGTCCACCAGTTCCTCGCACGCTTCGTACGCCGCCCAGTTGTCTGCGGCATGTTCGTAGATGTGCTTGAAAAGAGGCAAGAGCTCGGGGGCGAACTCGTGGGCCTGGGTGACGTCCCGGTCCAGGACGGACCGCGGAACGTCGTAGCCATGCCGGTCCAGGTAAGCCAGGAATTCGTCGTAGATGCTCGGGGCATTCAGGAGCTCCTCCAGCATGGTCCGGGACTCCGGATCCGATTCGAACACTGGCAGCATTTTGGCGTTCTTGTTGCCGAGGATGAACTCGACCGCGCGGTATTGGCTCGACTGGAAGCCGGAGGCATTGCCCAGGAAGCCACGGAACTGGGAGTACTCGGTGGGGGTGAGCGTGGCGAGCACCGACCATTGCTCGGTGAGCGTCTTCTGGATGTGCTTGACCCGGGCGATGGCCTTGAGCGCGGAGCCGAGGTCGTCCTGGCGGAGCCAGGCGGCCGCGCTGCGGAGTTCGTGCAGGACCAGCTTTAGCCAGAGCTCGGTGGTTTGGTGCTGGATGATGAACAGGAGTTCGTCATGGTGTTCAGGCTGGCTGACAGGTTGCTGGGCGCTGAGCAGCACGGGCAGCTGCAGGTAGGAGGCGTAGCTCATGCGTGAGCTGAAGTCCTTGACGATGCCTTCGTCGAGTGGCCGGGTGTTCTTCTCAACGCTCACGGTAGGGGGCTACTTGTCCAGCAGAAGATGGTGGGCTTGGACGACGTCCAGCCGCATCTGTTCCACCAGGGCCTCAGGTCCGCGGTAGGCCACCATGCCTCGCAGCCGCGCCGTAAATTCCACCACGACGGTCTGGCCGTAGAGGTTGAAGTCCTCCACCGCCTCCTCGGGGCGGTCGATCACGTGCGCTTCCACCTGGCGGCTCACGCCGTCGAACGTGGGGTTGGAACCCACTGAAATCGCGGCTGGCCAGCGGGTTCCGGATTCGTCCACGAGCCAGCCGGCGTAGATTCCGTCCGCCGGTACGTAGCCCGTGGCGCCGTGGTCGAGGTTTGCGGTCGGAAAGCCCAGGGCGCGTCCGCGCGCAGCGCCATGGACCACTTCGCCGCGCATCCTGTGCGGGCGGCCGAGGACGGCGGACGCGGTCTCGACGTCGCCTTCGGCAAGGGCCTCGCGCACCCAGGTGGAGGAACAGCGGCGGTCCGTGCCGCCGTCGTCGTGTACTGGAAAGCCTTCCGCGCCGAACTCGTTGACCACGTGGACGCCGAATCCGAGTTCCTTGCCCAATTCCTGCATGGTGCCGACGTCGCCGGAATTTCCCACGCCGAAACGAAGATCGTGGCCCACAACGACATGTGCTGCGTGAAGCCCGTCCAGCAGGACCTTGACGACGAATTCCTCGGGCGTCATGGCGGCAAGCGTGAGGTTGTATTTCATGACGAGGACGGCGTCCACGCCCGTGCCGGCCAGGGCATCGAGCTTGTCCTGCAGCCCCATGAGGAGCTCCGGAGCGGAGTCGGGCCGATGGACCAGTGCCGGGTGGGGATCGAAGGTCACGACGACGGACCGCGCACCGTGCTGCTTTGCCGTGCGCAACAGTTGCGTCAGCACTTGCTGGTGTCCGCGATGGACGCCGTCAAAGTTGCCGATGGTCACGACGCTGGGACCGAAATCCTCGGGGACCTCGGTGGGATCGTTCCAGATGTGGACCATCAACCTCGCCTTTTACTGCTGGTATTCACTATGCCCGGTGCCTGCTCCGGCGCCGGAATTCTCTAAGGTTACCCGCTATCCCACGGCGCCCTTGCCCGGTGGCGGAGCTCCGATTTCTACTGCGTGAGTGGTGCCGGACGCCGACGGTAGAGCCACAGTAGTCCCAGGACCGGCAGGATCAACGGCACAAAGCCGTATCCACGTCCGAACAAGGACCACACAGTGTCGTGCGGGAAAGCCACCGGATCGAAAAGGCTGATGGCGCCAACCACCACCACGCCGACCATCTCAACAAGGACGGCCGCGAGGGACACCTTGAACCACGTGCGGCCTGGCTTCGCGAGGGAGACCGTCGCCACGATGTACACCACGGCGGCGAAAGCCGAGAGGATGTGGGCCAAGGGAGCATCCGAGAACTTGGTCAGGATCTGGTAGCCGGCACGGGCCGTGGCCGAGATCGCGAACACCGCGTAGACCGCAATCAGCAGCCTCCCGGGCCCCGTGTTGCGGGTGTCCCGGTTCTTCTTCCCGGTGGTTTCAACAGTCACTTCGTGTGCTTCTTCCAATGTCAGTACCAGATCTGGTTCATGCGGGCCGCCATGACCAATGCGGTGACGCCCACGGCGCCCATGACGAAATTGCTCCAACGGGTCCGCTCCAGGATGGACCAGTACACCGCGACGACGGGGAGGATCAGCGCCGTGATGATGTAGCCCCAGAATTCCCAGGGCTCCCCCGCGATCTTTTCACCCATCGCCACGCGGATGATCGATCCCACCAGATAGACCAGCAGGACGAGTTCGACGGCGGCAACCGACAGTATGGTGACGTCGTTGGGAGCCTTCTTCATGATGCCGGCCGCGACGCAAATGATGGTGGACAACAGGCCCACTATCAGGACAGCGTAAAAGTATCCGTCCATGGTTACTGTGCCTGCTTTTCGTTGTCGGGGGCGAACACCAGGACGGGCTTGGCGAAGCTCCCCGCATCGGCCAACAGCGCCACCAGCTCCCCTGACGGAGAGAACGCGGCAGCCGGGTTCTCGGCGGTGGCCGCGCCGGCCGTGCCGGCAGCGGGTCCCGCGGCGATCCTGCGGCCAAAGGAGATTTCGGTGGTTTCGGCGTCGCTCAGTTCCCGGTTGGGCATGAGCGCCCGGGCGGCGGCGGACATGTCGAGGACTTCCAGATCCTCGGCAAGCTGTTCGAGGGTGCGGGCTTGCTCCAGGGAGTACGGCCCCACGTGGGTGCGGCGCAGCGCCGTCAGATGGCCGCCGACGCCGAGAGCCTCGCCCAGGTCGCGTGCCAGCGCGCGGATGTAGGTGCCTGAGGAGCATTCGACGGTCACGTCGATGTCCACTATCCTGCCGTCGTCGACCCTCCGGATGGCGTGGATCTCGAAACGGTGGATGGTCACGGGCCGGGCGGCGAGCTTGACCTCTTGCCCCGAACGCACGCGCGCGTAGGACCGTTCGCCGTTGACCTTGATGGCGCTGACGCTGCTGGGGACCTGCTGGATCTCGCCGCTCAGCTGCGCGACGCCGGAACGGATGGCGTCCTCAGTGACTGCGGCGGCGCTGCGGCTTGCGGTGATGTCGCCCTCGGCATCGTCCGTGATGGTTGATTCACCGAGCCGGATGGTGGCGGAGTACGTCTTGGAGGTGCCCACGATGTAGGTCAGCAATCGCGTGGCCTTGTTGATGCCAAGCACAAGCACCCCCGTGGCCATGGGATCCAGGGTCCCCGCATGGCCCACTTTCCGGGTACCGGCCAGTCGCCGCATCCGTCCAACCACATCGTGGCTGGTCCATCCTTGCGGCTTGTCAACGATTACCAGTCCAGAAAGCACGCCTCCCAGTATATCCGCGCCGGGGCATGCATCCTGCGGCCCGCGGCTTCCCTGGACGCTCCGGGACCGCGGCTAAGATGGCTCCCATGCCTCAGCTTGCCGCACACGTCCGCGAAGTGCCCGTGAACCAGATCCGCGAGATCACCGAGGCGGCCTGGAGCACCCCCGGGGCGATCGTCCTCAGCATCGGCGAGCCGGGCTTCGCGCTGCCCCGGCACATCCTGGACGCGGGGATCGCTTGCCTGGACAGGGACGAGACCAACTACACCCCCAATGCCGGAATCCCGGCGCTGCGTGAAGCCTTCGCCGACCGCTTCCGTGCCCACAACCAGGTGGATATCGGGGCGGAGCGCGTATATGTCGTGGACGGAGCCCAGCAGGGACTGCACTTCGCCATGAGCCTGCTCCTCTCCCCCGGCGACGAGATCCTGATTCCCAATCCGGGCTACCCGACTTTTGCCATGACAAGCCATTTGTTGCACGCCGTCCCGGTGCAGTATCCGCTCTACCCGGAGCACGAGTTCCAACCCCGCATCGAGGACATCGAGGCCCTGATCACGCCGCGCACCAAGGTATTGGTCCTGAATTCGCCGTCCAATCCCCTGGGCGCAGTGATCTGCGAGGAAACGACGCGCGAGCTCGTGGAATTGGCCGTCAAACACGATCTGTGGATCATTTCGGATGAATGCTACGAAGCCTTCACCTTCGACGTTCCGCACACGAGTCCCGCCCGCTTCGACAGCGCCGTTCCCGGGGAGGCCCGGGTCTTCACGTCCCTGACCTTGTCCAAAACGTACGGGCTGACGGGACTGCGGATCGGCGCACTCATTTGCCCGCCGGGCCTCGAACGGAAGATGAACAACGTCATGGAAGCGATCGTTTCCTGCGTGGCTTCGCCGTCCCAGTACGCTGCCGTCGCGGCGCTGACCGGCCCGCAGGACTATGTGGACACGGCACGGGAGCACTACCGTTCCAACCGCGATGCCGCCTCGGCGGTGCTTGCCCGGAAGGGCATTCCCTTCCTGGGCGCCCAGGGAGCTTTCTACCTCTGGGCGGACGTCTCGCATGTGAGCGGCGGGGACGTGCGTGCCTGGGTGCGCACCTTCTTGGCGGACTCTGGAGTGGCCGTGGCACCGGGAACCGCGTTCGGTTCCATCGGCGAAGGATGGATCAGGATCGCTTTGTGCGGTGACCAGCAGCAACTGCTCGACGGCGTCGGGCGTCTCCCGGCGCGGACGTGAGCCTCAGTATTTGGTCCGGTTCTTGTGCCCGCGCCAGGCATCGAAGGGAGCCTCGGATGCAGGAACGTCAGTGTGTTGGACGGGCAGCAGGTCGGGCCTGTTGCCGTCGAAATATTCGTAGAACACGGCATCGTCGAAGCCTGCGGCCGCTGCCCCGTGCCGATCGGCGGCAAAGTAGACGCGGCTGACCCGGCCCCATAGGGCCGCCGAGAGGCACAAAGGGCACGGTTCGCAGCTTGAGTAGAGCACCGAGCCGCTGAGGTTGAAGCTCCCCAGTTCCGACGCGGCCCGCCGGATGGCCACTACTTCGGCGTGCGCTGTGGGGTCGTTGTCGCGGGTGACCCGGTTGACGCCGTCGTGGAGCCGTCCGTCCGGGGTGACCACGACGGCGCCGAAAGGGCCGCCGCCGTCGGCCACGTTTTGAACCGCGAGCCGCACGGCGTGTTCAAGGTAGTCTTCGGGACTCTGAGCTGCATCGTGGGCCGCCATGCTCCGATCTTAGCGACGGGCCAGCATTTTGGCCCGGCTTTTCACGGTTAAACACGCAGGACCGGATCCGGCAGTCGCGAGAACTGCGGATCCGGCCCCACCCGGGAAGCGCCGGACTATTTGCCGCCGTCTTCGTCGATGTCTTCATCGGCACGGAGGTCGATGTCTTCTTCGTCAAAATCGTCTTCGTCGATGTCCGCATCCTGCGGGGCATCGCTCTTGTACGGGTCTGCGTCGCCGGCGTGCTTGGCGCCGGCGGCCAGGGCGGCCACCTCGGCGTCGCGTTGCTTGGCGGTGCGCAAGAGCTCCTCAAGGTTCGAGGCGTTGACCGGGATGAGGTCGGCAACGAATTCCAAGGTCGGAGTCAGCCGCACGGTGATGTTGCGGCCCACTTCCTGGCGCAAAACACCCTTGGCCTTCTCCAACGCCCGAACAGCATCAGAATGGGCGGCTTCGTCGCCGAAGACGGTGTAATACACGGTGGCGTGCTGAAGATCGTTGGTGACGCGGGCATCCGTAATAGTGATGCCCTCAACCCGAGGATCCTTGATCCGCCGGCCCAGTGCCTCAGCAACAACAACCTTAATCCGCTGCGCCAACTTGGCAGCGCGTGCCGGATCAGCCATTTCTACTCCTAAAATTTGCGTACGACGGCGCGGTGGCGGCTCGCAATGTTGAGTCTGCATAAGCTGCCACGCACCTGAGGTGAGTCTATGACGATGCCGGAGAGTTGTGGGGGCGCCCGGGAGTGGCATCGGGCCTACCGGAGCTGGGCGGCTCAGGATCGTAGATCCCGGGCCGCCCAGCGTAGGGGCGGGGCGCCCCCACAATTCGGAGGCACCCCGCGCAAAAGCGAATACCTTAGACGCGCGGCTTTTCGCGCATCTCGAAGGTCTCGATGATGTCACCTTCGTTGATGTCGTTGTACGAGCCAAGACCGATACCACACTCGAAGTCCGTGCGGACCTCGGTGGCGTCGTCCTTGAAGCGCTTGAGCGTCTCAACGGTGAGGTTGTCGCCGATGACCTTGCCATCGCGGCTGACGCGGGCCTTCGTGTTACGGCGGATGATGCCCGAGCGCACGATCGAACCGGCGATGTTTCCGAACTTGGAAGAACGGAAGACTTCGCGGACCTCTGCGGTACCGAGCTGGACTTCCTCGTACTCCGGCTTGAGCATGCCCTTGAGGGCCAGCTCGATGTCATCGATTGCCGAGTAGATGACGGAGTAGAAGCGCATGTCCACGCCTTCACGATCGGCCAGTTCAGCCACGCGCTCGGCGGGCTTGACGTTGAAGCCGATGATGATGGCGTTGTCCACCGTGGCGAGGTTGACGTCGTTCTGCGTGATGGCACCCACACCGCGGTGGATGACGCGCAGTTGAACGTCTTCGTCGCCCACATCGATCTTGAGCAGGGCGTCTTCAAGGGCTTCGACCGCACCGGAAACGTCACCCTTGAGGATGAGGTTGAGGGTGTCGATCTTGCCTTCGGCCACAGCCTTGTCGAAGTCCTCGAGGCTGATGCGCTTGCGGCGCTTGGCCAGTGCCGCGTTGCGGTCGGCTGCCTCGCGCTTTTCAGCGATCTGGCGGGCCGTACGCTCGTCGGAGGTCACCAGGAAGGTGTCGCCTGCACGCGGTACGTTGGACAGGCCCAGGACCTGGACCGGACGGGACGGAAGCGCGACGTCGAGGGCGTTGCCGTCTTCGTCGAACATGGCACGGACGCGGCCGTGGGCCGTACCGGCCACGATCGTGTCACCGACGGCCAGGGTACCGGACTGGACCAGGACGGTGGCCACGGAGCCGCGGCCCTTGTCCAGGTTCGCTTCGATGGCAATGCCTCGAGCGTCCTTGTCCGGGTTGGCGCGCAGGTCCAAAGCGGCGTCTGCGGTCAGCAGCACGGCGTCGATCAGTTCGTCAATGTTGATGTTCTGGCGGGCAGAAACCTCAACGAACATGGTGTCGCCACCGTATTCTTCGGGAACCAGGCCGTACTCGGTGAGCTGGCCCTTGACCTTGTCCGGGTTCGCACCTTCCTTGTCGATCTTGTTGACCGCGACGACGATCGGCACGTTGGCCGCTTGTGCGTGGTTGAGTGCTTCCACCGTCTGCGGCATGACGCCGTCGTCGGCTGCGACAACCAAGATGGCGATGTCGGTGACCTTGGCACCACGTGCACGCATGGCGGTGAACGCCTCGTGACCCGGGGTGTCAATGAAGGTGATGTCGCGCGGAGTGCCTTCGTGGACGTGGCTGATCTGGTAGGCACCGATGTGCTGCGTGATGCCGCCGTGTTCGCCGGCAACCACGTTGGTCTTCCGGATAGCGTCGAGCAATCGGGTCTTACCGTGGTCAACGTGACCCATGACGGTGACAACCGGCGGACGCGGTTCGAGGACGTCGTCGCCTTCGGCTTCCAGTTCGGCATCGAGATCGATGTCGAACGAGTCGAGGAGCTCGCGCTCTTCGTCTTCCGGAGAGACAACCTGTACCTTGTAGCCGAGTTCGGCGCCGAGCAGGCCGAAGGTGTCCTCGTCCAGCGACTGCGTAGCCGTTGCCATTTCACCGAGGTGGAACAGCACGGTCACCAGTGCAGCGGGGTTCGCCTCGATCTTGTCGGCGAAGTCCGTGATGGACGAGCCACGACGGAGCCGGACTACGGTGTTGCCGTCGCCGCGGGGTACGGATACGCCACCCAGCGACGGAGCACTCATCTGCTCCAGTTCCTGACGCTTTGCACGCTTCGACTTGCGCTGCTTGCCGCGTCCTGCGCCACCCTTGCCGAAGGCACCTTGGGTACCGCCGCGTCCGCGGCCGCCCTTGCCGAAGCCACCGCCGGCGGGAGCTCCGCCACCGGTGCCTGCACCAGGAGCGCCACCCGGACGGCCGGGGCCGCCACCACCGGGACGGCCAGCGCCGCCCGGACGGCCTGCGCCACCGGGAGCGGGACGCTCGGTGCGGTTGGGCATCATGCCCGGGCTGGGACGGTTTCCTGCGGGGCCACCTGCCGGACGCGGAGCGCCCGGACGGGGAGCACCGGGGCGCGGAGCACCCGGACGCGGACCACCGGAACCGGCTGCGGGGCGGGGACCGCCTGCGCCGGCCGCGGGACGCGGACCGCCGGGACGCTCGCCGTCAGTGCGGCCACCGGAACGCGGCATGCCCTGCGAAGTTGCGAAGGGGTTGTTGCCCGGACGGGGAGGACGCTCGCCGTCGCCACGGCCGCGGGGCATGCCCTGCGAGGTCGCAAACGGGTTGTTGCCCGGACGGGGGCCGCCTGGCCGCGGTGCCTGGCTGCCCGGACGTGCCGGGGCAGGGGCTTCGGCCTTGGGTGCCGGACGGGCACCCGGTTTGGCGGAAACGGGGCTTGCTGCGGCTGCGGGAGCCGCAGGCGCCGCCGGGGCGGGGGTCTCAGCCTTGGGGGCTGGAACCGGAGCCTTGGGCGCAGCGGGGCCCGGAGCCGGGCGGGATGCTGCCGGTGCAGCAGGGGCAGCGGGTGCCGCGGGGGCTGCAACGCGAGGTGCTGCCGGGGCAACGGCCTTCGCAGCGCCGGCGCCCGGATAGGCGTCGCGAAGCTTCTTCACGACCGGTGCCTCAATTGTCGAAGAGGCGGAGCGAACGAATTCGCCCAATTCCTGCAGTTTTGTCACTGCATCTTTGGAAGTAATACCGAGCTCTTTGGCGAGCTCATGTACGCGGACCTTGGCCACATTTCTCCTGTCTCGGTCCGCACCGAGCCAGGCACGAACCGTCTAATTCTTACTGCGGGCCCCTGCCGCTAACGCGGCGGATAGGCCCTGTGCAGAGCGCAACAAAGTTGTCATCGTTGCGCACTCATCGCTGGGAACTCATCGGGTTTCCATCAGTTTTCTGACCCGCTTTCAGGTTTGGACGGTTTTCCTGCTTTCACGTGGGTGTCCGCAGGGGATATGACTGCCGCCAGGTAGCGTTCGACGGCGGTGACTTCACTTGCGCCCGCGAGGGCCCTAGCGAAAGCACGCCGTTTGCTTGCCAGCGTCAGGCATGTGGTGCTGGGGTGCAGCCACGCACCCCGGCCAGCCATCCGGCGTCGTTCATCCACCAGGACGACGGGTGACCCGCCGCCTTCGGCGACAAGCCGGATCAACTCGCTCCGCTTGCCTTGTTTCCGGCATCCGATGCAGGTGCGCACAGGCTGGTGCCTGGTGTGAAGCAGTTCAGTCACTGGGTGTATCAACCTGCCTCAGTGTCTTTGCCTGTCTTCTGCGGTTCTGCTTGGCTCGGCGCCCACCCTCGACTTGCCGGGATTATTGCCCCACAAGCCGCGAGCACGCCAAAGCGCACGGATACCGGGCATAGGCCCGGTTCCATCCATTCTAAGCCCCCGAGTGCCCGGCCACCGAATCCACAAGCTGCGGGGATCCGGGGCCGGGCACCGTTTGGTCTATTTAGTTGCCCTTGGCCGGAGTGGCGTCAGAGACGATGTCGATCCGCCAGCCGGTCAGCTTGGCTGCGAGGCGGGCGTTCTGGCCTTCCTTGCCGATGGCGAGGGAGAGCTGGTAGTCGGGAACAACCACGCGGGCCGAACGCGTGGCTTCGTCCGTGATAGTGACGGAATTCACGCGCGACGGCGAAAGGGAGTTGGCGATGAAGGTCGCCGGATCGTCGCTGAAGTCGACGATGTCGATCTTTTCGTCATTGAGTTCGGTCATGACCGCGCGGACGCGGGAACCCATTTCACCGATGCAGGCACCCTTGGCGTTGATGCCCGGGGTGTTGGCTTTGACGGCCATCTTGGTCCGGTGTCCGGCCTCGCGTGCCAATGCCACGATCTCGACGGATCGGTCCGCGATCTCCGGGACCTCCAGTTCGAAAAGCTTCCGGACAAGGCCCGGGTGTGAACGCGACAGCGTGATGGAGGGTCCCTTGGCGCCGCGGTGGACGTCCACCACAAACGCACGCAGGCGGTTGCCGTGGGTGTACTTCTCCCCCGGCACCTGCTCGGGCGGCGGCAACAGTGCTTCCACGGAACCGAGGTTCACCTGGATCATGTGCGGGTTGTTGCCCTGCTGGATCAGGCCGGCGACGAGTTCGCCTTCACGGCCCTTGAATTCGCCGAGGACGTTGTCGTCCTCGACGTCGCGCAGGCGCTGCAGGATGATTTGCCGCGCGGTGCTCGCCGCAATGCGGCCGAATCCGGCAGGAGTGTCCTCGAACTCGCCGATGGCTTCGCCGTCGTCGTCGATTTCCGTGGCCCAAATGGTCACGTGCCCGCTCTTGCGGTCCAGCTCCGCACGGGCCTTCTCGAAGGCGCCCGGCGTCTTGTGGTATGCCACCAGGAGCGCCTGCTCAATGGTGGGAATCAGGAGGTCCAGCGGGATTTCACGCTCACGCTCCAGGAGTCTCAGCGCACTCATGTCAATATCCATTAGGCCTCCTCGGAAGGTCCGTTGTACTCGTCTTCCAGCACGGCCTCGTTGAGGTGGCTGAACTCTATCTCGACTTTTCCTTGGCGGATCCTGTCGAAAGGAATCTTCACGGGTTCGCCCTGCTTGGGCTTCATGCCCTTCTTGACCTCTTGCTCGGGAACCAGCGTGACGCCGTCGTCGTCGACGGACTGGATGCGGCCCGTCAGGTTCTCACCCTGGATCACGTTGACCTTGACCATGCGTCCGCGGGCCCGGTGCCAGTGGCGGGGCTCCGTGAGGGGGCGCCCGACGCCGGGCGAGGAGACCTCGAGGTCGTAGGGGCGGCCGTCGGTGCGGGGATCGTTGTCCAGGATGTCCGAGAGCGCCCTGGAGATTTCCGCGATGACGTCCAGGCTGACGCCGCCGGTTTCCTCCTGGGGCAGGTCGATGACCACGTGGACTACCCGGTGCGAACCGGCAACGTGGATGGCAACATCCTCAAGATAGAGCCGGCTCGCCAGGACGGCAGGCTCCAGAAGGGCCTTCAGCCTGCTCTCCTCGGGGTTGCGGACCTCGTGTTGTGCTGGACTCGTCGGATCCGTTCCAGCCTGGTCTGTTGAAGTCGTGGCTTCCGAATGACTCACTGGCCAGCCGCCTCCCGATAGATGATGTTGTGACTACTAGCTTAACGACATTTGCGGCGGCGTGGTGCACGGGGTCCCTCCGCGGGGACGCAAGTTGCCTGTGGGCGTGACACCATAGTCTGTTGTGAACCACGAGACTGTTGAGAAACCACGGAGCCATGGCTGGATGAGGACCCTCCTGCTGGCTTTCCTCGCAGTCCTTGTCCTCGGAGTCGGCGCCGTGCTTGTCCCGCGGGACGTTGGAAAGCCCCAGGCGGTGCCGTTTTCCGAAACTGCCCGTTCCGAAGCGCTCTCTTCGGCCGAGACGCTCCTGGGCAGCGCATCGCTCCTGGAGAGCACCGACACTGTGATGTTGCTGACAAGCCAGGCGCAGGCGCTGCTGCAACCTTCCGGCTCGTCGGCGTCGAGCACTCCCACGGCTTCCGCCAGCCTCCGTGCCACGCAGGACCGCCCAACGCGGGCTGGCTTCGTCTCCGCGCTCTCCGCGAGCGCTTCCCGTCGCTTGGCGGACGCCGCGAATGCCGACGGCGGCATGGCCCGGCTGCTTGCCGCCGTCGGGACCGCCCAACTGCTTGAGTCATCGCGGCTTGCCACGAACTGGGGCTTGCCGCTACCAGCGACCCCGCCCGGGGCGAGTGCCGCCCCGGCACCGCCGCCGAGCTGCCCTGCCTCAACGGGCACCTCGACGACGGCGCCGACACCCGGAACGGCGCCCACCCAGGCCGATCTGCCCGGAGCCCTTGCCGCCGTCGTCAGCTCGGAACAGGAGGCGATCTATGCATACCAAGTGGCCCTGACCAAGCTGGACGCGAAGGCGTCGGCGACGGCAAGCACGTGGTTGGCGCGCCACCAGGAGCTGCTCCGCGGAGCGGAGGCCCGGGGCCGGCTGCACTGCATCGCCACGCCCCCGCGGGAAGCCGGCTATCGCCTGCCTGCGACTTTCGCCGCCAAACCCGGGCTGGCGCTCGGGAGCATGGAGTCCAGCTCGCTGACTGCCTACGCCGACCTCGTCGCGTTGTCGGAGGGCGAGACGCGCCAATGGGCGATCGACGGGCTCGTGGACGCCGCCAAACGCAGCCAGGCCTGGGGAACCCCGGTTGGTCCCTTCGCTGGCCTTGCGGTCGACGGCAAGGCGCTGCCCCCGCTGCCGAGCAGCACTCCGGGTCCATAGGAAAGCCTTTCTTTGCTGGCGGCAGCAGATTCCAAGTGCTTGGCTTGTACCATGGCTTCCATCGAAACTGCAGCCCTGCACGAGAACGAACCACACGCCAACGACCTCGCCCACCGGCTCAACTGGCTCCGGGCAGGCGTCCTTGGCGCCAATGACGGAATCGTCTCCGTCGCCGCCATCGTGGTGGGTGTCGCCGGCGCCACCACGAACACCGGCGCGATCCTCACTGCCGGAGCCGCCGGACTCGTGGGCGGCGCGGTGTCCATGGCACTCGGCGAGTACGTCTCCGTCAGCAGCCAAAGTGACAGCCAAAAGGCCCTCATCGAGAAGGAACGCCGGGAGCTCGCCGAGGAACCCGAAGAAGAGCTCGCGGAATTGACTGCGATCTATGAGGCCAAGGGACTGCGGCCTGAAACAGCGCGGAAAGTGGCCGCGGAGTTGACGGAGCATGACGCCTTGGCGGCCCACCTTTCCGCCGAATTGAACATCGACGAGGACGACATCGTGAGCCCTTGGCATGCGGCCTTCGCGTCCGCCATTGCCTTCACCCTCGGCGCGGTACTGCCGATGCTCGCGATCCTGCTCCCGCCTCCGGGACTGCGTGTACCGCTGACCTTCATTTCCGTGCTGCTCGCCTTGGCCATCACGGGAGCGATCGGGGCGTGGATCGGCGGCAGCTCGAAGACCCGCGCCGCCGTGCGGGTCGTCATCGGCGGAGCCCTTGCGCTTGCTGCGACGTTCTTCATCGGAAGCCTCCTGGGCTCCTCCGGAGTGGTCTGAACCATCCCCGGACCGGCTTGGGTAGGCTGACAGTGATGTCTACCTTCGTTTCGATCCCTGGCGACCTCCAGGCACGCTACTCCCGCACAGCGGAGGGGCGGGCGTGGCTCGCAGGGTTGCCCGGACTGATCAATGCCAGCTTGGAACGCTGGCGGCTGTCCGTTGACCTGGAACCCGGCGGGCAACCTTGGAATGGCCACGGCGGCATCGTCATTCCGGTCCTCTACAACGGCGCCCGTTCGGTGCTCAAGATAGCGTTCCCGCACGAGGAGGCCCTCGTTGAACGGCACGCGCTGGCCCTGTGGGGCGGCACCGGGGCCGTCAGGATGCTCGACGCCGATGCCGCGTCCTGCGCGATGCTCCTGGAGCGGCTCGACGCCGTCAGTTGGCTACAGGGCGCCCCGATGGACGAAGCCCGCGACGTGTGGGGATCGCTCGTGAAGGAACTCAGCATCGAACCCGACGAGCGGCCCGAGTGGAAAGAGTTTGAGCATATAGCGGCACGTGCCGAGCGCTGGAGCGATGAGTTGCCGGCGGACTGGGAGCACCTTGGCCAGCCCTTCCCCCGATGGCTCCTGGAAGCCGCATTGGAGGTGTGCCAGACCCGGGGCGCTGTCGGACGGCGGGCGGGCACGGACGTCCTGGTCCATTGCGACCTGCATTTCATGAACATCCTCCCCCACCTCAATGGCGCCCGGGCCGCCGGAAGGCGCGCATACGTGGCGATCGATCCGCAACCAAAGATCGGTGAGGCGGAGTTCGCCGTCGCCCCGATCTTGTGGAACCGTATCCGCGACCTCTCCACGACGGCCCCGGAGGTTGCGCTCCTGGAGCGTTGCGCGGATTTCAGCCGCGCGGCCGGCCTGGACGGCGAAGCGGCCCGCGAATGGAGCCTGGTTCGCGAGGTCGAAAACGCCCTGTGGTATGCCCGAAAGCCACGGCATGAGGGCGACCTTGCGCGCTCCTTGTGGGTGGCCAGCACCCTCGCAGGACGTCCCCTGGACGGCCTGCCCGCCGCACACGACCTGCCCGAGCCTGGACTGGCCGCCTCGAGCTAGCTTCAGGGCGCCGGAGGCCGTGCCGTTCAGCCGCCGCGCTTAGGCGGTGGCCGCCAGAGCATCCTTGATGGCCTGCACCGCGATATCCAGGTCTGCCGAGTCCGTGGACCAGTTGGTCACCGAGACTCGCAGGATATCCCTGCCCTGCCAGCGTGAACCGGACATCCAGACCCTCCCGTCGGCCATGATGAAGTCCGTCACGGCACGCGTCCTCTCGTCGGAACCGAAGGCCAGCGACAACTGCGTGAACACCACATCGTTGAGGACCTCGACGCCGGGCACCTCGGCAAGCCGCCTGGCCAGTTCCGCGGCACACTCGGCGCGCCCGGCGACAAGCTCCCGCACGCCATCCCCACCCAGGGAACGCAAGGCCGCCCATACCGGCACTCCCCTGGCCCGTCGGGAAAGCTCGGGTACCTTCTCCATGGGGTCGCCGGGGCCGTGGTCATCCTGCATCAAGTATTCGGCGTGCATGCCGATGGCGGATCGCAGGGCAGCAACGTCACGTACCACCACGATCCCGGCGTCGTACGGCACATTGAGGGTCTTGTGGGCATCGGTTCCCCACGAATCGGCCAATCCGACGCCCTCCGCCAGATGCCGCAGTCCCGGCACAGCGGCTGCCCACAGCCCGAAAGCCCCGTCAACATGGACCCACGCGCCATGATCCTTGGCAGCAGAAATCGCCTCGGGGAAAGGATCGAAGGCTCCGGAATGCAGGTTCCCGGCCTGGAGGCACACGATTGCCGGACCGGAACCGGACTCCAACGCAGTCCGAAGCGCGGCTGGGTCAATCCTTCCTTGATGGTCCCCCGCAACAACCTCCGGAGCCCCGAAGCCCAGGAAGCGCAAGGCCATGTCCAGGCTCTCGTGGCGCTCGGCCCCGACGAGGACACGAAGTTTCGGCGCGCCCTGGAGTCCGCCGGCGTTGACATCCCAGCCGACGGCGGCCAGCTGGCGCCATCGGGCCGCCGCGAGCGCCGTGAAGTTGGCCATGCTTGCGCCGGTCGCGAATCCGACGTCGGAGCCAACAGGTAGGCCGAGCAGCTCAAGGAGCCATTGCCCTGCCGCCTCTTCGATCCCGGCAGTGGCGGGTGTGGCAAAACGCAGTCCGGAGTTCTGGTCCCATGCGGAAACCATCCAGTCCGCAGCCATGCCTGCCGGCACCGTGCCGCCGATGACCCAACCGAAGAAACGCCCCGATTGCATGGCCATGAGCCCGGGCTCTGCATGTTCGGCAAGGAAATCAATGACCGAGGCCGCGTCCAGTCCGCTGGCCGGCAACGGTCCACCGAAGACTGCCGCGACGTCGTCAGCCGTGGTGCTTGGCCGTACCGGCCGCCCGGGCAAGGCCCTCAACCACTCACGCGTATGCTCCCATGCACGTTCCAGTGCCTGTTCATAGTCGCCGGAATCGACCCACATGAGTGCATGCTACGCCCGGGGCTTCCCTGCGGCCATCGCTTGCGACGTCCGGGGCGCTACCTGGCGAAGTAGTCGTTCCAGACGTCCACGCCGAGTTTGACGATCAACGCGCCGACCACGATCAGGAACACAATCCGCACAAACCCGCTGCCCTGTTTCACGGCTGTCCGGGCGCCCAGGTAGCCGCCGGCCATGTTGGACAAGCCCAGCACGGCGCCGACGCCCCACAGCAGTGATCCGTGCGGCAGGAAGAACAATAGGGCACCGGCGTTCGTGGCCATATTGACGATCTTCGCCTTGGCGCTGGCCTCAAGGAAGGCATAGCCCATCGCGGAGACGAGGGCGATCACCAGGAAGGAGCCTGTACCAGGACCTATCAGGCCGTCGTAGAACCCGATCACGCCGCCTATGGCGCAGGCCACCACGTAGTGCGTGTGGCCGTCATGACGCAGAGCGGTCAGCTCGCCTGCATTGGGGCGCAGCGCAGTGAAGAGCGCGACGGCGATGAGGGCCACCACGATGATGGGTTTGAAGACGCTCGAGGGAAGGTTGGCCGCCAGGACGGCTCCGCCGAAACTGCCCGCGAGGGCAATCACCGCCATGGGTATGGCCGTCTTGAGGTCAGGGCCAACCCGGCGGTAGTAGGTGACAGCGCTGGTTGTCGTCCCGAAAATGGAGCCCATCTTGTTGGTGGCCAGCGCCTGGACCGGGGTGATCCCCGGAACCAGGAGCAAGGCGGGGAGCTGGATCAGTCCCCCGCCGCCCACCACAGCATCGATCCAACCGGCCGCGAATCCAGCCACCGCGATCATGACGAGCGTGGTGAGCTGGACCGACTCGAAGCCGGAGATCACTTCTGGCGTACGGCGTTGACCACGTAGTCGGCAGCCTTCTCGACTGCCACGTTTTCGGCCTGGCCGGTGCGACGGTCCTTGATCTCCACAACGCCGTCCACCAAGCCACGGCCCACCGCCACGATGGTGGGGACGCCCACGAGCTCGGCGTCGCCGAACTTCACGCCGGGGGAAACCTTGGGGCGGTCGTCGTAAATCACGTCGAGGCCGGCGGCCTCGAGCTCGGCGGAGAGCTTCTCGGCCGCAGCGAAGATTTCCTCGCCGCGTCCGACGGCGACCACGTGGACGTCCGCGGGGGCCACGGAGCGCGGCCAGATCAAGCCCCGGTCGTCGTTGTTGGCCTCGGCCAGGGCGGCCACGGCACGTGTCACGCCGACACCGTAGGAGCCCATGGTGACCACAACCTGCTTGCCGTTCTGGTCAAGGACCTTCAGGTCGAGGGCCTCGGCATATTTGCGGCCGAGCTGGAAGATGTGTCCCATTTCGATGCCGCGGGCAGTCTCCAAGGGGCCGGAGCCGTCCGGGGCTTCGTCTCCCGCGCGGACCTCGGTGCATTCGATGACGCCATCCCAGGCGAAGTCGCGCCCGGCTACGAGACCGAACACGTGCTTTCCGTCTTCGTTCGCCCCGGTAACCCAGCTGGTACCCGAGACAACCCGGGGGTCGACAAGGAAGAGCAACTTGGACGTTCCTTCGAGCCCGAGAACGGCCTCGCCGAGGACAAGTCCGGGGCCGATGTAGCCCTTGACGAGTTCCGGAATCTTCTTGAGGTCGTCCTCGTTCGCAGCTTCGAGCCCGATTTCGCCGGCAATGGGCAGGAATGAACCGATGTTGGCTTCGACGCGCTTGAGGTCCACGGCGCGGTCACCGGGAACGCCGATGACCACGATCTGGCGTTCGCCCGTGGGCAGCGTGACGGCGAGGACCACGTTCTTGAGCGTGTCGGCGGCAGTCCAGGCGCCGCCGTCGGAATCGCTGCGCGGGGCGAGCTGGTTGGCAGCCGTCACGAGGGTGTCGATCGTGGGCGTGTCCGGGGTGTCCAGGACGCGTGCGGGAGGCGCGTTGCTGAAGTCGATCTCGGCCGGGGCCACGGTGGTCACGGCTTCGACGTTGGCGGCATAGCCGCCCGCCGAGCGCACGAAGGTGTCCTCGCCGATCTCGGTGGGGTGCAGGAATTCCTCGCTCTTGGATCCACCCATGGCGCCTGCCGTGGCGGCGACGGGGATGACCTCAAGGCCAAGTCGCTCGAAGATTTTCAGGTACGCGGCGCGGTGGGCCGCGTAGCTCGCGTCCAGGCCGGCGTCGTCGACGTCGAACGAGTAGGAATCCTTCATGATGAATTCGCGGCCGCGGAGGAGGCCTGCCCGGGGGCGTGCTTCATCTCGGTACTTGTTCTGGATCTGGTACAGGCTCAGCGGCAGGTCCTTGTACGAGGAGTACAGGTCCTTGACCAGGAGGGTGAACATTTCCTCGTGCGTGGGGGCGAGGAGGTAATCGGCACCCTTGCGGTCCTGGAGGCGGAACAGCCCCTCGCCGTATTCGGTCCAGCGGTTGGTCGCCTCGTACGGTTCGCGGGGCAGCAGTGCCGGGAAGTGGACTTCCTGGGCGCCGATAGCGGCCATTTCCTCGCGGATGATCTGCTCGACCTTGCGCAGGACGCTCAATCCCAAAGGCAGCCACGTGTAGATGCCCGGTGCGGCACGGCGGATATAGCCCGCACGGACCAGGAGTCTGTGGCTTGCGACTTCGGCGTCGACGGGATCTTCACGCAAGGTGCGCAGGAACAGCTGGGAGAGGCGAAGGACCACGGGTCAGAATCCGTTTCTATGGCAAGAGCTGGCAAAAACTACTGTGTACCAATCTACCGGCTTGCGGCCGGGGAACCTGCCGGGGCCGTCCCCCCGGATCCCTTCCCCGGGTTCTTCGGAAAGCAAAGCCGCCCCGAACGAACATGAGCCACGCCATGGTGCGAGGAAGCCCCTGGCCGCTGGGCGGCTGGTCATCCTGCCATGGCGTGGCTCAGCGGCTGGTCGGCCGCGGGCGTTGTCCTGGAGGCTTAGTCGGACTCGTCGAATGCCTTCGAAAGATCAACGCCTACAGCCATTTGGTTTTGTGTTTCCTCTCTGAAACCGTCCGCGCCCCAGCGACACGGCTGGTTCTGAATTTATGTGATGGTGGACACTTTTTTCAAGGGCTTGGACTAATCAATTCTGGCAACGAACAACGCGGGGTCAGTTAGCGCCCATCCGGAGGTCCGACATGGGCCGTAAGTGACCCCGCGTTGCAGGATCTGTCACCGAGGCTCACAGTTGACGCGCCTGTGTAATGGATTTACCTTTTATTCATCACCTGATGAATAAATCGGAGGCCGCGATGTCCCACAGTCCAGCGGGAAGTCCTGCACCAGGCATGTCCCCTGCGTCCCCTGCGGTCACGGTGGAGGGCCTGCACGTCACGCGCGGCCGCAAGAAGATTCTCCGTGGCGTGGACTTCGCCATGGAACCCGGACGGATCACGGGCCTGCTTGGACCCTCGGGGAGCGGCAAGACAACCCTCATGCGCTGCATCGTCGGCGTCCAGCGGCTGACAGCCGGCAGGGTGGACGTATTGGGCCGTCCGGCAGGTACTCCGTCATTGCGGCACGACGTCGGATACGTCACCCAGGCACCGAGCGTCTACACGGACCTCAGCGTCGAGGCGAACGTGAGGTATTTCGGAGCCATGCACGGCGTCTCGGCGGCCGACACCGCGGAGGCGATTGCCGCCGTCGGGCTCGAATCACTGGCACGGCGGAAGACGGCAGACCTATCCGGCGGTGAATTCAGCCGGGTCTCGCTGGCCTGCGCGCTCGTCTCGCATCCGAAGCTGCTGGTCCTCGACGAACCGACGGTTGGCTTGGATCCGGTACTGCGTGCCGAGCTGTGGGAACGGTTCGCCGCCTTGGCCAAAGCGGGCACCACCCTGCTGGTGTCCAGCCATGTCATGGAGGAGGCCTCGCACTGTTCCTCGTTGCTCCTGCTCCGCGATGGATTGCTGCTGGCGCAGCTCAGTCCGGCGGAACTGAGCGAGCGGGGACACAGCAACGACCTGGAACAGGCCTTCCTGCACATCATCCAGGAAGCGGGCGCCGCTTCGAGCCACCGGAGTGCCAATGAAAGCCAGGTGGCGTGATGAATCCACGGATGATGTTTGCCACCACCAGGCGGGTCCTGGAACAACTGCGGCACGACCACCGGAGCGTCGCGCTCATCATGGTGGTTCCGGCCCTGCTACTCACGGGCGTCTACTATCTGTTCGAGAACGAAACCCTGCCTCCCGGATTCCCCCGGACCTTTGACCGCGTGGGACTCATGATGCTGGCCATTTTCCCGTTTGTGGTGATGTTCCTGGTCACGTCGATCACGATGTTGCGCGAAAGGACGTCGGGGACGTTGGAACGGCTCCTGACGACGCCCATCCACAAAGCCGATCTCCTGTTCGGCTACGCGTTGGCGTTCTCCATCATGGCGGCCCTGCAGTCCCTTGTGGCAACCGCTGTGGCCTACTGGATCTTCAATCTGGATATCAAGGGCGGTCCCGGTTACGTCGTGATGATTGCCGTCATCAACGCAGTACTCGGTGTTGCGCTCGGCCTGTTGTGCTCGGCCTTTGCGAGGACCGAATTCCAGGCGGTGCAATTCATGCCGGTGGTGGTGATACCGCAGATCCTCTTGTGCGGACTCTTCGTGGCCAGGGACCACATGAACAGCCTCCTGGAGGGCATTTCCAATGTGCTGCCGTTGACGTTTTCGGTCGATGCGCTCCAGCAGATCGCCGACAACACCGAGGCGACGCAGGCCATGTGGCAGGATGCCGGGGTCATGGCGGCGATCGTTGTGGGGGTCTTGGTCCTGGCTTCGTTCACCCTCCGACGGCGGACCTCATGAGCGGCGGCGTGCCTCCCGTGCGGCGGGGACGCCGCAGCGGCGGGAGCGACTCCCGCGAGCTGATCCTCGCTACAGCGCGCCGGCTCTTCGCCGAACACGGCTTCGACGGCACGAGCCTGCGGCAAGTGGCCCGCGAAGCAGAGATGGACCCGGCCATGGTCCACCACTTCTTCAAGGGCAAGGACGAACTCTTCGCCCAGAGCATCGAACTCCCGGCTGATCCCGACGAGGTCCTGGCCGGCGTCGAATCGTTGGACCCGGCGCAACGCTCCGAAGCAATCGTCCGCGCCGTGTTGCGTCTGTGGGAAAGCCCGGCACAACACGGGCTTGTCGCGTTCGTCAGGGGAACGATCGGCTCCAAGGCCAAGACCGCCTTGCTGCGGGAGATGGTGGCGAGAACCATCCTGTCCAGGATCACAGCGGGTCTTCCCGGTTCCCCTGAGGAGGCGAAGATGCGCGGCACCCTCGTTGCCACCCAGGTGGTGGGGCTCATGCTGATGCGCTACGTGGTCCGGCTGGAGCCCCTGGCTTCGGCCTCCCAGGACGAGGTAGTGCGGCTCGTGGCCCCGAATGTCCAGCACTACCTCACCGGCGCGCTCACCCCTCCCAACTGACTCGCATTAGACGTCGTTGTGAGCCCTCAAAACGACATCTATTGCGAGTTAGTTGGGTTGCCTAGGACGGGGTTGATCAGTACAGCACCGTGGCGAAGGTTCCCAGGCGTTTGAACCCGACCCGCTCGTACGTGGCGCGCGCCCTGGTGTTGTACTCGTTGACGTAAAGGCTGGTGATCGGCGCGAACTGCTGGGCCAGGACAACCACTCCCGCCATGTACCCGGCACTGAGTCCTTGACCGCGGAACTCGGGGTTCATCCAGACGCCCTGCACTTGGGTGGCCTGCGCGGTGACCGCCCCGAGTTCGGCTTTGAACTTCACTTTCCCGCCGGCATCGATGTGCACCAGGGAATGGCCTTGCCGGATCAGTCCGGCCACCCGGCGGCTGTAGAAGTCCTCGCTCCCGAGGAAGGGAGAATACCCCACTTCCTCTTCGAACATGGCCGCGCACGCGGGCAGGATACGGTCGAAATCCGCGATGTTTCCGAAGCCGAGCTGCGGATTGGCTTCGATGGCGGGTGGCCCCGAGATGCCCAGAAGTGGCTGGTCGGCACGTACCTCGTGGGCGAAATGCCCCAGTTGCTCCAAGCGGGAATGCAGCGCCAGTACGGTCTCCGCCGGCCCGAAGATCGAGGCGTACCGGCGTCCTGCCCGGTGCGCAACAGCCGCAACGCGGGAAGCCAGCCCGGGGTCCAGCTGCACCGGAACCAGATTGGCGCCGGCCCAGCAGGCACCCACCAGGGCATCGCCGTCGAACACTCCAAAGACGCTCGCCCCACCGGACGTGGGTGCGGCGCTCCCCGACGAATCGAGATGCGCCAGAATGAAGACATTCGCTACAGGGTCTTCCATCGCGAGCACGCGAAGGGCCCGGGTGTCGGCAGCGCCGAGCACCCGGACGGACATCCCATCGGCGGCTGTCTCGCTACGAGACGCTAACCACGGGGCTACCCTTGACAGCATCTTCGCCATCGGCCTCCCCCATCTCTTCGGCGATACGCATGGCCTCTTCGATCAGTGTCTCAACAATCTGGCTCTCGGGGACAGTCTTAATGACTTCGCCCTTCACGAAGATCTGGCCCTTGCCGTTTCCGGAGGCCACACCGAGATCGGCTTCACGGGCCTCACCCGGGCCGTTCACCACGCAACCCATGACGGCGACGCGCAACGGAATCTCCATTCCCTCAAGCCCGGCCGTGACCTGCTCAGCCAGCGTGTAGACGTCCACCTGGGCGCGTCCGCATGAAGGGCAGGAGACGATTTCGAGCTTGCGGGGGCGCAGGTTGAGGGACTGCAGGATCTGGTTGCCGACCTTGATTTCCTCGACAGGCGGGGCGGAGAGGGACACGCGGATAGTGTCGCCGATGCCCCTGGACAGGAGCGCCCCGAAGGCCGTCGCGGACTTGATGGTGCCTTGGAAGGCGGGCCCGGCCTCGGTCACGCCGAGGTGCAGCGGCCAGTCGCCCTTTTCGGCAAGCATCTCGTAGGCCGCCACCATGATGACGGGATCGTTGTGCTTGACGGAGATCTTGAAATCGTGGAAGCCGTGTTCCTCGAACAACGACGCTTCCCACACAGCGGACTCGACGAGGGCCTCCGGGGTGGCCTTGCCGTACTTCTTCAGGATGCCGGGCTCCAGGGACCCGGCGTTGACGCCGATCCGGATGGACGTACCGTGATCGCGCGCTGCCGCCGCGATTTCCTTCACTTGGTCATCGAACTTGCGGATGTTGCCCGGATTGACGCGCACCGCGGCGCAACCGGCCTCGATCGCGGCGAAGACATACTTCGGCTGGAAGTGGATGTCCGCGATCACGGGAATCTGGGACTTGCGGGCGATGATCGGCAGTGCCTCGGCGTCGTCCGCGGAGGGGCAAGCGACACGCACGATGTCGCAGCCGGACGCCGTCAGCTCGGCGATCTGCTGCAGGGTGGCGTTGATGTCCGTGGTGGGGGTGGTGGTCATCGATTGCACGCTGATGGGTGAATCGGAGCCGACGCCGACCGAACCCACCTTGATCTGGCGGGTCTTGCGGCGGGGCGCGAGAACGGGGGGCGGGGCTGACGGCATTCCCAGGCTGACCGAGGTCACGTGGACTCCTTGGGTTGAAATGGGTGGATCGTAGGGCCGGGAACCCGGCCGGTCATGCTGCTAGGAAGCGTGGGCGGAGAGCATTCCGATGACGGGGTTCCACTCCGACGTCCGGATGCCTGCAATCCCCCGGACGGCGGCGAACGGATCCTCCTTCAACGTGGCGTTCAGCTCGGCCTCGTCGGCGGCCTCGAGCAGGAGCAGCGCACCCGCCCCGTCGGTGTAAGGGCCGCTCGCCAGCAGGGTTCCCTGCTCGGCGAGGCTGGCGAGCCAGGCGCGGTGGGCGGGGCGGTTCGCGTCGCGCACCTCGGCGGACTCGGCGTCGTAAACGTACTCAACAGCGAAAACAGTCATATGGATAGCCTATCCCCCCAGCCCAATCCGGATCAGCCGAAGAGGTTGACGGGCTTGACGATGTCCGCGTAGATCAGCAGCGCGCTCATGGCCATGAGGACGCTCGCCACGACGTAGGTGAGCGGCAGGAGCTTGGCGATGTCGAAAGCGCCGGGATCCGGTTTGCCGAACAGCTTGGCGAATCGACGCCGGGCTCCCTCGTAGAGCGCGCCCGCCACGTGTCCGCCGTCGAGCGGCAGGAGCGGAACCAGGTTGAAGACGGCGAGGGCGAAGTTCAGTCCGGCGAGGAGCCCCACGAGGGCGCTGATGCGCGATTGCAGCGGAACCTGATCCATGGCAGCCACTTCACCGGCCACCCGGCCAACGCCGACGACGCTGATAGGGCCATTGGGATCGCGCGGTTCGGAGCCGAAAGCCGCTTGTGCTACTCCGACTACCCTGGCGGGGAGGTTGAGGATGACTCCGGCGATCTGCTTGATGTTCTCGCCGGCCATCGGAAGAACGGTCGACGCCGGTTGGGGCACCATGGCGGTTTGCGCACCGATGCCGAGGAACCCGACCTCCTCGTACAGCGGCTTGCCGTCCGAGCCCTTGGCCTGCTGGCCGTTGTCGGCGATGACGGGGCGTGCGGACAGCACCGGGGTAACCTGCGTGGTGACGCTCTTGCCGCCACGGTCCACGGTGATTTGCACGGACTTGCCGGCGGATGCCCGGATCCAGCCGCTCATCTCGGCCCAGCTCGTCACAGGCTTGCCGTCAAAGCTGGTGACAACGTCGTTCGGCTGGAGCTTGGCCACCGCGGCCGGGGTCAGTTGGCAGTTCGGCGAGTTTGGATCGACGGTTTCGCCGGCCTTGACTTGGCACTTTGACACCTCGGCGATGGTGGTGGTGGCGGTGGACACTCCGAAGCCCATGAGCAGCACCGCTGTCAGCACCAGGCCGATGAGCAGGTTCATGGCCGGCCCACCCAGCATAATGATGACCTTTTTCCAGACCGGCAGCCTGTAGAAGACCCTGTTCTCGTCGCCGGTGCCCACTTCCTCGTGCGCCGCGGACCGGGCTTCGGTGGCGAGTGTCTGGAACATGCCGGTGCTGGACGGCCTGACGCTGCCATCTTCCTTGTTGGGCGGGTACATGCCGATCATGGCGACGTAGCCGCCCAGCGGGATCGCTTTGACGCCGTATTCGGTCTCGCCTCTCCGCGTGGACCACAGGGTAGGACCGAACCCGATCATGTACTTCGTGACGCGCACCTTGAAGAGCTTGGCGGGAAGCAAGTGCCCCACCTCGTGCAGCGCAATGGAGACGGCCACGCCGATCGCGACGAAGACGACTCCGAGAATGAACAGAATGACGGGATTCATGCCTTAAGTACTGCTTCCTAAAGGGTGCTGTTGGCTAAACGATCGTGGGTGCGCGTGCGTGCCCACCTCTCAGCATCCAACACCGAGTCCACCGTCAGCTCCAAGGATCCTGAATGTTCGCTGAGGACGGACTCCACCGTGTCCACGATGTCGGTGAAGCGGATCCTCCCGGCGTGGAAGGCTTCCACCGCTTCCTCGTTGGCCGCGTTGAAGACCGCTGGAAACGTGCTCCCCTGCTTCGCGGCGTCCTTGGCCAGTTCCACGGCCGGGAAAGCCACCGAGTCGAGGGGTTCGAACGTCCAACTGGTGGCCTTGGTCCAGTCGCAGGCCTTGGCGGCGCCGGGCACGCGGTCCGGCCACCCGAGGCCGAGGGCGATGGGCAGTCGCATGTCCGGCGGAGAAGCCTGGGCAATGATGGAGCCGTCCACGAACTCCACCATCGAGTGCACCACGGATTGCGGGTGCACCACGACGTCGATCCTGTCCAACGGGACGTCGAACAGCAGGTGCGCTTCGATGACCTCCAGGCCTTTGTTGACGAGGCTGGCCGAGTTGGTGGTGACCATGAGGCCCATGTCCCACGTGGGGTGCGCAAGGGCCTCGGCCGGGGTGACGTTGCGGAGTTGCTCCCGGCTGCGGCCCCGGAAAGGTCCGCCGGACGCCGTCAGGATGAGTTTCCCAACCTCTTTGTCGGTTCCTGCGCGGAGGCATTGGGCGATGGCCGAGTGCTCGGAATCCACGGGCACGATCTGGTCAACGGCGGCAGCGGCCTTCACCAGGGCACCGCCCACGATGAGGGATTCCTTGTTCGCCAAGGCCAGGATGGCACCGGACTTGAGTGCTGCCAGCGTGGGCGCCAGCCCGATGGACCCCGTGATGCCGTTGAGTACGACGTCCGCTTCGATCGCGGCAATCTTGGTGGACGCATCCGGCCCCGTGATGATCGCCGGATCGTAGTTCCGGAGTCCGGCGGCGGAGGCGGCAGCGCCGATGAGTCTGTGGAGTTCGTGGGCGTCGCCGTAGGCGATGCCGACTGCCTGTGCCTTGGTGTGGACTGCCTGCTGCGCGATGAGTTCCAGGTTCCCGCCACCCGCGCTCAGCGCCACGACCTCAAACAGGTGGGGGGCGGCGTCGACGACGTCAATCGCTTGAGTGCCAATTGAACCAGTGGACCCGAGGAGGATGATCTTGCGCGGCTGCATTGCTTAAGTATCCCGCACCCCAGGCGTAGCGTTGGTTTGTGGACTGGGTCTCGTGGTTCGAGGCGCCGGACTATGAATTCGCCCGGCAGGTGCTCCAGCGCGGCACGGCCGCGCTCTATTTCATCGCGTTCCTGTCCAGCCTCAACCAGTTTCCCGCACTCCTTGGCGAACATGGGCTCCTGCCTGTCCCGAGGTATGTGGACGGCCACAGGGTCTTGCGCAGGCCCAGCCTGTTCCGCTGGAAGTACTCGGACACGTTGCTCCGCGCCGTGTGCGCCGCAGGACTTGCCGTGTCCCTGACACTCGTGGGCGGGCTGCCGCAGCTTGGCCCGCCGTGGCTTCCCTTGGCCGCGTTCCTGGCCTTGTGGTTGCTCTACATGTCGATCGTCAACGTCGGCCAGACCTTCTACGGCTTCGGTTGGGAGATGCTGCTGCTGGAAATGGGCTTCACCGTCGGCTTCCTCGGTTCGGACCAGGTCCCCCCGCCCAGGACCATCCTCGTCCTGCTCGTGTGGTTGCTCTTCAGGCTGGAATTCGGCGCCGGCATGATCAAGATCCATGGCGGAAGCGAGTGGCGTGATTTAACCGCCCTGTACTACCACCACGAAACCCAGCCCATGCCCGGACCGTTGAGCCGCCAGGCGCATCTCCTGCCCAAAGCGATGCACCGCACGGAGGCGCTCGGCAACCACTTCGCCCAGCTGGTGGTGCCGTTCTTCCTGTTCGCCCCGCAGCCGCTGGCCACCATCGCCGCAGGAATTGTGGTCTTCACGCAGCTTTGGCTGGTGGGGAGCGGAAACTTCGCGTGGCTCAATTGGTCCGCGATCGTGCTCGCCTTCGCTGCGGTGAGCGACCCGGTTGCCCATGCTGTGCTGCCTTTCATCCCGCAACGGACCAACCCGGCAGCGGCGGTTCCGCAGACCCCGGTGTGGTGGCTCGCCGTCGTACTCGCGGTGACGGTGCTCCTTCTGGTGCTCAGCTATTGGCCCATCCGCAACCTGCTCTCGCGGGGGCAGCTCATGAACGCGAGCTTCAACCGATGGCAGTTGGTCAACACGTACGGGGCGTTCGGCACGGTGACGCGGCACCGCGTGGAAATCGTGGTGGAAGGCACCCAGGCAGACGTTCCCGTCGACGAGGCAGATTGGCGCGAATACGGCTTCAAGGGCAAGCCCGGCGACGTCCGCCGGCTCCCCCGGCAATGGGCGCCCTACCACTTGCGCCTCGACTGGCTGATGTGGTTCCTGCCCTTGCGCACTGTGCACGAGGAATGGTTCTACGCGTTCCTGGGCAAGCTGCTCGACGCCGATCCGCCCACCTTGCGCTTGTTGCGCCAGGACCCGTTCGACGGCGACCCGCCGCGTTGGGTGCGGGCCCGCAGCTTCCTGTACCGCTTCGCCACGAGGGCCGAGTTCCGGGAAACGGGTCAGCGCTGGATCCGGATGGAGCTCTACGAGGTCATCGCCCCGTTGTCGCTGCCGAAGCCACGACGGCGCGGTCAATAGACCCGGGGCGGCCCTTCAGGAAAGCCGTGCCCTGCGCAGCGTGGATTCGGCGTGTTTCAGGATGGGACCATCCACCATTTTGCCCTTGTGCTGGAACACACCGGTTCCGGCCGCAGCCGCAGCGTCAAGCAGTTCCCGCGCCACTGCGACGGCTTCGGGCGACGGTGCATAGGCTTCGCGGACAACGGCTACCTGGTTCGGGTGGATGCAGGCCTTGGCACCGAATCCGCTGGCCACGGCGTCGGCGGATTCCACGGCCAGCCCCGCAAGATCGGGAATGTCGACGTAGACCGAGTCGATGGCCTCCTTGCCTGCGGCTTTGGCCGCCAGCAGCACGGTGGACCGGGAGTGCGTTGCGACGGCTCGGTAGCCGCCATCGTCCTTGCGGCTGGAGGTGCCGCCCATCGAGGCGATCAAATCCTCGGCGCCCCACATGAGCCCGACGACGTTGGGAGCCTGGGCGATCTCAGCCGCGTTGACGATTCCCTTGGCCGTCTCGCACAGGGCGATGACGTGGTATCCCTCGAGTGCTTTCAACTGTTCGGCGGTCTCGGCCTTGGCCAGCATGATGGTGCGGTAAGGAGTATGCGCCAGGCAGTGCAGATCCTTCTCGAAATCCGGGGTGCCCACCGGATTGACGCGCACAATCGTGCGGCTGGGGTCGAGTTCGGCGGTCTCGCCGCCTGAGCCGAGCTGGGCGAGGATCGCGCCCCGGGCCCGCTTCTTATCTGCAGGCGCGACAGCATCCTCGAGGTCCACGATGACGGCGTCGGAACGCTCAGCGGCCTTTTGGAACCGTTCCGGCCGGTCGGCGGGGCAGAAAAGCAAAGCGGGGCCCATGGTGAAGGTCATGTATTGATTGTCCCCTGTTGCGCCTCCAGATGCGCTGTCCGGCTCCACATGAGGCAGGCCCGCGTCGCAAGTGCCACCACAGTGCCGTCCTGGTTGCGGCCGGTATGTTTCATGGTCACCACGCCTTGCCCGGGACGCGACGACGACTCCCGTTTCCCGATGATGACCGTCTCCGTGTAGAGGGTGTCGCCGTGGTAGAGGGGGTGCGGGAAGGAGACGTCCGTGAGGCCCAGTTGGGCAATGATGGTGCCCTGGGTCAGCTGGGTGACGGACTGTCCCACCATGGTGGACAGCGTGAACATCGAGTTCATGAGCCTCTGCCCGAAGGGCTGTTTGGCGCTCCACGCCGCGTCCAGGTGGAGGGCCTGGGTGTTCATGGTCAACGTGGTGAACAAGACGTTGTCCGTTTCGGTGACGGTCCGCCCGGGCCGGTGGGCGTACACAACGCCTTCCTCGAGTTCGTCGAAGTACATCCCCCGCTGCTCGACCACGCGGGGTTCAGCGTCCGCCGTCATACAGTCAGCTCCTGGTCCTCTTCGAAGAGCTCGACGCCGGTCGCTGCCGCCACGTCCTCGGCCGAGACATTCGGTGCCAGCTCGCGCAGCACGAGCCTCGAGGCCCCGCCTTCGGAGACGACGTCGATCACGGCGAGGTCGGTGATGATCCGATCCACGCAGCCTTTCCCCGTAACGGGCAACGAGCATTCCTTGACGATCTTGGGCTTGCCGTTGCGGTCCACGTGCTCCATCATCACGATCACCCGCTTGGCGCCGAAGACCAGGTCCATGGCGCCGCCCATGCCCTTGACCATTTTGCCGGGGATCATCCAATTGGCCAGGTCCCCGTTGGCCGCGACCTCCATGGCCCCCAGCACGGCGACATCCACATGGCCCCCGCGGATCATGCCGAACGAGGTAGCCGAGTCAAAGAACGCGGCGCCCGCGTTGACTGTGACCGTTTCCTTGCCGGCGTTGATCAGGTCCGGGTCCACGGCGTCCTCGGCCGGGTAGGGGCCGACGCCCAGTATCCCGTTCTCGGAATGCAGGATCACCTCGACGCCCTCGGGGATGTAGTTGGGGATCAGGGTGGGCATGCCGATCCCCAGGTTGACGTATTGCCCGTTGGTGAGTTCGCGGGCTACGCGGGCGGCGAGTTCGTTCCGCGTCCAGCCTTTGCCCTCGTGGTGCTCGGCGCCGGCGCGGCGGTACTCATGCCTGACCGCTTCGGGACGCGGCGGCACATCCTGGGTGATATTCGATTCCATGGCTACGCTCCTGCCTGCCGGGTCAACGCGACGGTCCGCTTCTCGATGCGCTTCTCGGTGTCCGGTGCCACGACGACCCGCTGGACGAAGATGCCCGGCGTGTGGATGTGTTGCGGATCGAGCTCGCCGGGTTCCACAAGCTCTTCCACCTCGGCGATGGTGATCCTGGCCGCCATGGCACACAGTGGATTGAAGTTCATAGCCGTCGCGTGGAAGACGAGGTTCCCGTGACGGTCCCCCTTCCAGGCGTGGACCAGTCCGAAATCGGGTGTCAGGGATTCCTCCAGGACATAGTCCGCCCCGTTGAAGGTGCGCACTTCCTTAGGTGAGGATGCGATCGCCACGTTGCCGTCGGCGTCGTACTTTTGCGGCAGACCGCCTTCCGAAACCTGCGTCCCGACGCCGGCCGCCGTGAAGAACGCGGGGATTCCGGCCCCGCCGGCGCGCAGTTTCTCGGCGAGGGTACCTTGCGGGGTGAGGACCACCTCGAGTTCACCGGCGAGGTACTGCCGCGCGAACTCCTTGTTCTCACCAACATAGGAACTGATGGTCCGGCGGATCCGTCCGTCCTTCAGCAGGATGCCCAGGCCCCAGTCGTCCACGCCGCAGTTGTTGCTGACTGTTTCAAGGTCCTTGGTGCCTTGATGGTGGAGCGCATCGATCAGCGCCACCGGGATACCGCACAGGCCGAACCCGCCGACGGCGAGAGAGGCGCCGTCGTGGATGTCCTTCACCGCTTCCGCGGCGCTGGCAACAACTTTGTCGATCATCGTTTACCTTCCCTGACGGTTAAAGGCCCAGCTCGCGGGCGATGAGCATCAACTGGACCTCGGTGGTGCCTTCCCCGACTTCCAGGATCTTGGAGTCGCGGTAGTGCCGTGCCACCGTGAATTCGTTGATGAAGCCATAGCCACCGAACACCTGGGTGGCGTCCCGTGCGTTGTCCATGGCTGCCTCGCCTGCGACCATCTTAGCGATGGCCGCTTCGGTCTTGAACGGCTTGCCGGCCAGCATCCTCGCGGCCGCATCGTAGTAGGCCAGGCGGGCTGTGTGGGCCCGTGCCTGCATGCGGGCGATCTTGAACTGGATGGCCTGGTACTTGCCGATGTTCTGTCCGAAGGCCACGCGTTCCTTGGCGTATTTCACGGACAAGTCGACGCAGCCCTGGGCCGCTCCGGTGGCAAGCGCGGCGATGGCGATGCGGCCTTCGTCCAGGATGGACAGGAAGTTGGCGTAGCCCCGTCCCCGGACACCGAGCAGGTTCTCTTCGGGAACCCGCACGTTGTTCAGTGTCAGCGGGTGGGTGTCGGAGGCGTTCCAGCCCACCTTGTTGTAGGCCTTTTCGGCGGTGAAACCGGGTGTGTCGGTGGGAACCAGGATGGTGGAGATTTCCTTCTTGATGCTCCCGTCCTTGCGTTCGTGCTGCCCGGTGACGGCGGTGACGGTGACGAGCCGGGTGATGTCGGTCCCGGAGTTGGTGATGAATTCCTTGTTGCCGTTGATGACCCAACGGCCGTCCTCGAGGTGCGCGTTCGTCTTGGTGCCACCGGCGTCCGAGCCGGCTTCCGGCTCGGTCAGACCGAAGCCTGCGAGCGCTTCGGCCGAGGTCAGCTGGGGCAGCCAGTGTTCCTTCTGCTCCTGGGTGCCGAAGCGGTACACGGGCATGGCGCCGAGCGAGACACCCGCCTCGAGGGTGATGGCCACGGACTGGTCCACCCGGCCCAGCTGTTCCAGCGCGAGCGCCAGGGCGAAGTAGTCCCCGCCCATTCCGCCGAACTCTTCAGGGAAGGGCAGGCCGAAAAGACCCATCTCACCCATCTGCTTGACTACCTCGTACGGGAAGCTGTGTTCCTCGTCGTGCTTGGTGGACACAGGGGCCACTACCTCGTCGGCGAATTCCCGGACGGAGTCGCTCAGGTCCTGGTATTCCTCGGTGAGTTCAAAACTTGCCATGGCTAGACTTCCTCGTCTTTCTGGTTTTCTGCTGAGACTTCTGGGGCGGGCTCCGCCGCCACGTGGATGGTGGCGAGGACTTGGTCAGCCTTGACGAGGTCCCCGGTCTTGCTGCTGAGGTGCACGGTGCCGGACACAGAGGCCACGAGCTGGTGTTCCATCTTCATGGCCTCTACTGCGAGGAGGACGTCGCCCGCTTCCACGTGGTCGCCGTTGTGCACCGAAACGGAGACGACGGTTCCCGGCATGGGAGACCGGACTTCGGGATCCGCGGCGCCTTCTTCGCGCTGGATGCCCGCGAGGATTCGTTGGAGCCGGGCTTCGCGGTCCAGAATCTCCAGCCGGCAGGACCAGCCGTCGCTGCCCAGCCAGAGTTCGCGCGTCCCAAGCTCCGAAGATGGTGAGCCGTGCGCGAAAGGGTGCTCGACGCCGTCGAGCACCAGCACCGCATGTCCCGAGGGTCCCGGCCGCATGACGGCAGAGTGCTCGACGCCGCTGTCCACGCGGGCGGTGAAGCCTGGCCCGTTCACTGTCAATCCCACGGTGGCCAGTCCGCCGTCGGGACGTCCGACTGTGGTCTTCCACGGTGCGGGCGCGCCGACGCGCCAGCCGTCGGCGGCGTTCCAGGGTGCTGCCGTTCCGGCAGGAGCCAAGACCTGACGGTTCAGCATCGCGGCGGCAACCAACTCGACGTCGGACACTTGGCGGAATTCCATCCCGTCAAGTTTGCGCTCGATCAAGCCGGTGTCGAGGCGGCCGGCGCGGACGTCGTCGTCGTTGACCAGGAGCCGCAAGTACTCGACGTTCGTGTGCACGCCCAGCAGCGTGTAGTCCCCCAGCGCGTGGTCAAGGGTGTCCAGCGCCGCTTTGCGGTCCGGACCCCAGGCAATGACCTTGGCGAGCATGGGGTCGTAGTCCCCGCTGACGGACAGGCCCGTCAGCATGGCCGAATCGACGCGGACGTTCGGATCGTTGCTTGCCCGTTCCCGGAGCATCACGATCTCGCCGATGGATGGCATGAACCCTCGTTCGGGCACCTCCGCGTAGACGCGCGCCTCTACCGCGTGGCCCTCAAGCACAACGTCGGACTGCGCCACCGTGAGGACCTCCCCTGCGGCGATGCGTACTTGCCATTCGACAAGGTCGACGCCTGTCACCATTTCCGTGACAGGGTGCTCCACCTGGAGGCGGGTGTTCATCTCCATGAAGAAGAAGTGCTCCGGATCCTGGTCCGAGACGAGGAACTCCACCGTACCGGCACCGCTGTACCTGACGCTTCGGGCAGCCTGGCAGGCGGCCTCACCGATCCGCGCCCGGACCTCGGCCCCATTCGCGAGGGACTCCAGCAGGGGGGACGGTGCTTCCTCGATGACCTTCTGGTGGCGGCGCTGCAGGGAACATTCGCGCTCGCCGAGGTGGATCACGTTGCCGTGGTTGTCGGCGAGGACCTGGACTTCGATGTGCCGGGGCGACTGGATAAGACGTTCCAGGAACAGGGTGTCGTCGCCGAAGGCGCTCGCCGCCACCCGTCGGGCCGTGAGCAGCGTTGCCGCCATATCCTCGAGCCGCTCCACGATGTGCATGCCCTTGCCACCGCCACCAGCCGAGGGCTTGATGAGCAGGGGGAAGCCGACGCCGGGCGCCGCCTCGATGAGCGCCTCGTCGCTCAATCCCGGTTCGGCGATACCCGGGACGCAGGGGACGCCGTACGACATGACGTGGTTCTTGGAGCGGATCTTGTCGCCCATGATCTCGATGGCGTCAATGCCGGGGCCGATGAACGCGATGCCTGCCGCGTCCAGGGCCTTGGCAAACTCAACGTTTTCGGCCAGGAATCCATACCCCGGGTGGACCGCCTGGGCACCGCTTTGCAGGCAGGCCTCGATGATGGCGTCGATCCGCAGGTAGCTGTCCGCCGCCGCGGCTGTGCCGATCCGGACGGCCGTGTCTGCTTCGCGCACGTGGCGGGCCCCGGCGTCGGCGTCTGAATAGACCGCAACGGAACGGATGCCCATGGCCTTGAGGGTGCGGATGACGCGGCAGGCGATCTCGCCGCGGTTGGCGACAAGGACGGTTTCGAAGGAGTTGATGGTCATGGGGTCACATCCGGAAGAGGCCGAAGGAGGTTTCCGGCAGGGGTTGGCGGGAGACGGTATCCAAGGCCATGCCCAGGACGCGCCGGGTGTCTGCGGGGTCGATGATGCCGTCGTCCCAGAGCCGGGCGGTGGAGTAGTAGGGGCTGCCTTGGTCCTCGTATTGCTGCCTGATGGGGGCCTTGAAGGCTTCCTCGTCCTCGGCGGACCATTCCTCGCCGCGGGCCTCGTACTGGTCGCGCTTGACGGTGGCGAGCACGCTGGAGGCCTGGTTCCCGCCCATCACCGAGATCCGGGACGCCGGCCACATCCAGAGGAAGCGCGGCGAATAGGCCCGCCCGCACATCGAGTAGTTGCCCGCCCCGAAGGAACCGCCGACCACCACGGTCAACTTCGGGACCCGTGCGGTCGCCACCGCGGTGACCATCTTGGCGCCG
>NZ_JAYKZI010000012.1:0-10138 GCF_036662515.1 Arthrobacter sp. S2(2024)
CTTCAAGCGCATCCGCCCCGCGTTCCGCTACGACCGCTCCCTGGACGTCATCACCCAGGGCCGGGCCCACGGCATGGTCACCAAATCCAACCTGATCCTGGGCATGGGCGAAACCCGGGAAGAGATCTCCGAAGCCCTGACCGACCTGCACGCCGCGGGCTGCGACCTGATCACCATCACCCAGTACCTGCGCCCCTCCGAACGGCACCTGCCCGTGGACCGCTGGGTCAAACCCCAGGAATTCGTCGAGCTCGCCACCGAAGCCGAGGAAATCGGCTTCCTCGGCGTCATGTCCGGCCCGCTGGTCCGCTCCTCCTACCGCGCCGGTCGCCTCTGGGCCACCGCGATGCGCAAGAAAGGCCGCGAAATCCCCGCTCATCTGGCCCACATCGCCGAAGGCATCCAGGACTCCGGCACCACCCGCCAGGAAGCCCGCACCCTCCTCGCACACCACGCCACGGCCTGATCGGCAAGGAGCCAGCATGTTCCCCACCCGGATTGAAATCATTCCCTCAGCCGGAATCGTTGAGAAAGTCCAGGCGGCGGTGCCGCTTTCCACAACGCTCACCGTTACCTGCCTGCCCCATCACGGAATCGCGCGGACCATGGAGGCTTCAATCAAGCTCAGCCTCCTCGGCTACACCGTGATTCCGCACCTCTCGGCACGCGGGCTGGAGCACCGTGCGCAACTCTCCGGTATCCTCCGGGACTGCGAGGCCGTCGGGATCAGGGAGGTCTTCGCCATCGGTGGCGACGGGCCGCAAGGTTCCGGCCCCTACCGATCGAGCCTTCCCCTCTTGGCGGATATCGCCGAGTACACCGGTGGCAGCATCACGGCGGGCATCGCCGGTTATCCCGAGGGACATCCTTCCGTGAGCGGGCTCGACTTGCTGGACGCCTTGTTGGCCAAACAACACTTGGCCACGCACGTTGTCACGCAGATGTGCTTCTCCGCCCCGACGATCCTCGACTACGCAGCACTCCTGCGCCGGGAAGGCGTCGAGCTGCCGGTGTGGGCAGGCGTGGCCGGGGCCGTTCCCCGGACCAAACTGCTGGCCCTGGCAGCCCAGATCGGCGTCGGGACGTCCCTGAAGTTCCTCAGCAATAAAGGAACCCTTGCCCGGAAGCTTCTAGGCGGGGACAAGTACTCACCGGAAGGCCTCGTTTCCGAGATCATGGCGCACCCGGATGGCATCTCGGGAATCCATCTTTACAGCTTCAACCGACTGGACATGCCCATCTGGGAACGAAGCGACCTCCCCGATCCTGAGGCCAGCGAGGCAGCATCCGCGTAATCTGGCACCGCCTAGGTCCTGGGGACCCCTAGCTCCCCGGGACCGAAATCGCCGCGACCGTCTTTTGGTTGTCATCGCGCAGTTCCACGCCCGAAATCCCGGCGAGCTGGACCGGCGTCGCACCCGTGACCTTGATGTGGCCACTGGACGTCGCGGTCCATCCGCACGCCATTTCCTCCGTGCCGTCGCGGCCCTTGACCCACAGGTACATCGTGCCTTGCGCCGGCATGCTGCGGCCTTCCAGCTGAAGCTCGGTCCCCCACGCCTTCCTGACGAGCCCCACGGTGAGCTGCAGGCCATTGTCTGTCTGCACGGAGTAACTGGCGTCAGGCTTGGGTGGCTGGTTCACCACGGGCCCTGCCAGTATGCCCAAGCCAAGGCACGCCGCGGCGACGGCACCCACCAGGGCCGCCCACCGGCGTCGGGATTTCCGCCGCCGTGCCGCCATCTTCAGGAGGATCGGCTGCGGGAGCGTTTCCGTGAAAGCCCCTGTAAGTGGGCGGGCGTCGGAAGGGGCAGCGGTAGAGGGCTCGACGGCGGGGCGCCCGGCGGCGAGCGCGACGGCGTCGGGCACGGGGACGGCGTCGAGGAGGGCAGGGAGGCTCTCCAGCTCGCCCAACTCGAGCCGGCAGTCAGCGCAGCTCACCAAGTGCTCCTCGAAAATCCGGGCCTCGGCAGGCTCGAGTCCGCCGAGCAAGTAGGCGCCCAGCAATTGGTGAAGTCCGGTTTCGTTCACCGCTGCACCCCCATTTCGTCGAGAATCGTGCGGAGCGCCCTCACGGCGTAGAAGGCCCGGGACTTCACTGTGCCGCTGGGGATGTTGAGCCTCAACGCGGCCTCGTTCACCGTGAAACGTTCATAATGCAGTGCTACCAGGACCTCCCGGTGTTCGGTGCTGAGCCTCAGGAGCGCCTCCTCCATGAGGACCCGGTTGAGGAGCTCGTCCACCCGTTCGGTGGCCTCCTCCGGATCCGCCATGTCGCGTTCGGCAGCCTCTGCCGGGCGCCGCTGGGCCTTGCGGTAGTTGTCGATGATGACGTTGCGGGCAGTGCGGAACAAATAGCTGCGCAGGCTGCCGGTGATCTGCGGGGCGTGCTGCCACACGCGAAGGATGGTTTCCTGGACTACGTCCTCAGCCAAGTGCGCGTCCGGCGTGCAGCTCAGCACGAAGCGGCGCAGGGCCGTGCCGTGGTCGCGGTAAATCGCGGCCACTACATCCTCGTCGAGCGGCATCGGCGCCTCCTTGGTGCTCGGCTTCCCCTTCTCCTGCGATACGACGTGCCCGCCACGAAAAAGGTTCAAGCCCCCTGAACCATTCTTCACCCGACGGCGTCGTACGGGTTAGCTTCCGGCACGTCCACGGCCGGTCGACCCGAAGGAGCAAACCATGAAGAAGCAACTCGGCACCGGGCTCGGCATCCTTGCTCTGGCCATCGCCCTCACTGGCTGTGGAGGAAGCCCCGGCGCGTCGTCATCTTCGAGCGCCACCAGTCCCAGCCCCGCGGCGTCGAGTTCAAGCGCTCCGGCGTCGAGCACTCCTGCTGGCGCGGCGGAACTGAAGACGGCGTCGTCGAGCGTCGGCGAGAGAGTGGTCGCGGCGAACGGCAAGAGCGTCTACGTCTTCGCGAAGGACGTCAAGGATTCCGGCAAGAGCGCCTGCACCGGCGGCTGTGCCACCAACTGGCCGGCAGTGACAACGACGTCGGCCAAACCGGCGGTTGACGGGGTGAGCGGAACCATCGGCACCATCCCCACGGCAGACGGCAAGATGCAGATCACCATCAACGGGATGCCTATCTACTTCTACTCCAAGGATGAAGACTCCAGTGACACCTACGGACAAGGCGTGGGTGGCGTGTGGTTCATGGTCAGCCCGTCCGGTTCCATGTTGACCCCTAGCAGCACCCCGAGCAGCACCCCAAGCAGCAGCACACCAAGCGGGAGCAGCATGGGCTACTGAAACCCTCGCTCACGTTTGCACCCCAAACGGCAAACGCCCGCTCAGATCTTTCCGGACCGGCCGGAAGATCTGAGCGGGCGTTTGTCCAAAAGGCCTCAAAGGTGAGCGGGCGTCCGCCCCAGATGCCCTAAAAGTGAGCGGGCGTCTTAGGCGTCTTCGAACGCTTCAGCGTCCTCGAACTCCACCGCGGCGATGATTTCCTTCGTCTCGGGGTGGATCATGAAGGCTTCGTCGTCCTCTTCGATCATGATGTAGTTGCCGTGGTCCGTGGCAAAGTGCCAGGCGAGGATCGTCTCGCCGTCGTGCTCGTAGTTGGGATCGCCCATGGTGATCTTCTCCAGCCGGTAGCCGGCAACATCGCACAGTTCGCGGATGATGAGCTCGAATTCGGGGGCGTTCTCGAGTTCGGCTTCGGCCGCCTCGGCCTGACGCTCTTCGAGGTTCGGGATGAGGGCTACACGCTCGGCGATGTGTGCCTCGAGCTGCTCCTCGTCGAGGTAGAGCACACCGTCCTGGCTGCGGAGCCACGCTGCGTTGAGTTCGATGATGTCTTCGGTCTCCAGGAGGGATTCGAATTCGCCGTCGAGGGCCTCGAGCTCGGCAACGGCTTCCGGTGCCACCTCGGACTCGTCAAGGTCGCCGTCCAGGTAGGCCTCGGCGTCCTCCTCGGACAGCGCGTCGAAAGCTGCGGCGGTGCGGTTGAACAGCTCGAGGTGGCCCTTGGCGCCCATTCCTTCAAGGCCTTCGCGGACAAACGCATCCACCTCTTCGCGCTCCGGGACCGTGAAGACGTACTGGGCGAAACCGCCCGCAAGTGCCTGTGTCAGGTAGTAGTCCACAAAGTAGCTGCGCAGGGCGTTGGTAGCGATTTCCTCATGGTTGAGGAGCTCCTCGTACATCTCGTTGACCACGGTGACGTTCGCGTCCACAACGTCTGCGTTGTCGGCCTCGATGCTGTCCTTCGTCAGAATGACGGGGTTCTCATTGCTGGTCATGGGATTTCCTCACTGCTGGGAAGCTTGTGCTGCTCCGGACCCTTTCAACGTACGCGGGGGCGGTTGTCGGGCAAGCTAGGCAGAGGTGAACGTCCGGCAAAGTTTCAGGGCTGCTGCGTGGGCCCTAGGATTCATAGATAGCCTCCTGCCGAAAGTAGCCTTAACGAATGCCTTCCCACTCAGACGATTCCTGGGAACTGGCGATTCAGACACCCGCCATTAACGACCGCTCCCTCGCGGCCGGCCTCGCCTATGCCATGGGAAGCCGGGTCAGCGGCATCACCTTCGACTCCGCCACGGGCCTGATGATGGGCAAGGTCAGGGGCAGCGGCCCGTCACCGTATTCGACGTCGGCCAAGCTGGTCCGCAAGCCCGGAGGCTGGAGCTGCACCGTGGGCGTGTGCAGTTGCCCCGTCCGCAAGGACTGCAAACACGTGGCCGCCCTTCTCTTCGCCGCGGAAGACCATCCCGCAGTGCGGGCACAGCTGCTCAGCGCGCCCGCGTTCGGACAGACGGCCCAAACAGGGGGAATCGTGCAGCGGCCGGCCTGGGAACAGGCGCTCAGCAAGCTCATCGCCACCCCGGGGACCGCACCGCAAGGCCAGGGCCTCCCCTTGGCACTGGCCTTCGAAGTGGAAGAACCGGCCCCGCACTTCTCCTACACAGGCCGGCGCGATCCTCTCCGCAGCGTGCGCCAGCTCAAGGCCCGCCCAGTGATGATGGGAGCCAAGGGCAAGTGGATCCGGGGCGACGTCTCCTGGACCAACCTGAACTACCTCGGCTACAAGCGCGAGTTCAACGAAGCCCATATCGACTGGATGCAGAACTTCCTCGCCGCGCATTCCACCGCGGACTACCGGCAGCTCACTTCCAGCATGTGGATGCTGCTCAACGAATTCGCCGGCAAGAACCTGTGGAGCCTGCTCGCCGAAGCCTCGAAGGTCGGGGTTTCGCTCATCCACTCCGGCGGGACCGAGCCGGTCCGCATTGCCGCGGAGCCCGCCGTCGTCGGGCTTGACCTTAGCCGGCCCGACGACGGACTGCAGCTGTCGCCGTCGGTGACCTTGGGCGGGGACGCCCTTGATCCGGCGGCCTTGGGCTTGATCGGCCGCCCGGCGCATGGATTGTTCTTCACGGGTCCCGGCGAGGGGCACTTGCCCGGCGTTTCGGCCCCCGCTAACCTCATCACGCTGGCCCCTTTGGAGGGCGGCGAGTCGCAGGAACTCCTCGATTTCGTCATGGGCGCGTCCCGGCTCCAGATCCCGGCGAAGGACGAAGAACGATTCCTCACGGCGTTCTATCCGAAGCTCAAGCAGTCCACGCGGGTCACGGCAGCGGACCATTCCGTCGAGTTGCCGGTCCTCGCCGTGCCCACGCTGTCCTTGCTGGCGAACTACGGCTCCGACCACCGCGTGCGGCTGCACTGGGAATGGCACTATAAAGCCGGCAAGCTCGTGACTGCCCAACCCCTCTGGCGGCACCCTGACGACCACGGCTATCGCGACGACGCCGAAGAAGCCCGGATCCTGGAGACCCTGGGCCGGCCTTGGGAGGTGGTTGCCGCGCTGGGCGAATCGTCGAGCGGCGGATGGGGGGCTCCACGCCTCGCGGCCTCGGTGGCGCTGGATGGGCTGGACACCCTGGCCTTCACCGAGGAGGTGCTGCCCCGGCTCCGCGAGCTGCCCGACGTCGTCGTGGACACCTCCGGCGAGATCGCCGACTACCGCGAGGCCACCGAGGCTCCCGTCGTCTCCATTTCGACCAAGGCAACCGACAGCCGCGACTGGTTCGATCTTGGCATCGTCATCACGCTCGAGGGCGAACCCGTGTCCTTCGCGGCCGTGTTTTCCGCCCTCGCGGCCGGCCAGAGCCGGATGTTGCTGCCGAGCGGCGCCTACTTCTCGCTGGACCTGCCCGAACTGCACCAACTCCGCGCGCTGATCGACGAGGCCAGGTCCTTGCAGGACAACCCGGACCGGCACGGCACCCTGCAGATCAGCCGTTTCCAGGCCGGGCTCTGGGATGAGCTCGCGCAATTGGGGATCGTCGACGAGCAGGCGGCAGCATGGCGGGAGGCCGTGGGCGGATTGCTCGACGACGGCGTGACCGGGCTGCCGCTGCCGGGCTCGCTCGACGCCGAGCTGCGCTCGTACCAGTTGGAGGGATTCAACTGGCTGAGTTTCCTCTACCGCCACAGCCTGGGTGGCGTCCTGGCCGACGACATGGGCCTCGGCAAGACAGTGCAGGCGATTGCCTTGATGTGCGCGGCGAAGGAGCAGGCTGAGTCCGGCGCCGGAGGCACCGCGGGCGGCAGCGCCCCCTTCTTGGTGGTGGCGCCCACCAGCGTCGTGGGTAACTGGGCCGCGGAAGTGCAGCGCTTCGCCCCCGGTTTGAGCATAAAGACCGTGGGAGAGACCTTCGCCAAGAGCGGCGCGGATCCGCAGGAATCCATGGCGGGCATCGACGTCGTCATCACCTCGTACGCGCTGTTCCGGATCGACTACGAAGCCTACGCCGCCAAGGAATGGGCCGGACTGATGCTCGATGAAGCCCAGTTCGTCAAGAACCACCAGTCCAAGGCCTACCAGTGCGCCCGGAAACTCCCGGCATCCTTCAAGCTGGCCATCACGGGAACCCCGCTTGAGAACAACCTCATGGAGTTCTGGGCGCTGACCTCGATCGTCGCACCGGGACTTTTCTCCAGCCCGCGCCGCTTCGCGGAGTACTACCAAAAGCCCGTCGAAAAGAACGGCGACAAGGCCCAGCTCGCCAAGCTCCGCCGTCGGGTCCGTCCCCTGATGATGCGCCGCACCAAAGAGCAAGTCATCAAGGACCTGCCGCCCAAGCAGGAACAGGTGCTCGAAGTGGTGCTCAACCCGCGGCACCAGAAGGTGTACCAGACCCACTTGCAGCGGGAGCGTCAGAAGATCCTTGGGCTCATCGACGATGTCAATAAGAACCGCTTCACCATTTTCCAGTCGCTCACCCTGCTGAGGCAGCTGAGCCTGGACGTCTCCCTGGTGGACGAGTCCTTGTCAGCCGTGCGCTCGTCCAAGTTGGATGTGCTGTTCGAACAGCTGGAGGACATCGTCGCCGAGGGGCACCGGGCGCTCATCTTCAGCCAGTTCACGGGGTTCCTGGGCAAGGTCCGGGAGCGGCTCGACGCGGAGGCCATCGAGTATTGCTACCTCGACGGCAGCACCCGGAACCGGGCCGACGTCGTGAGCGAATTCAAGAACGGCGCAGCACCCGTGTTCCTCATTTCCTTGAAGGCCGGCGGGTTCGGCCTGAACCTGACCGAGGCCGACTACGTGTTCCTGCTGGACCCGTGGTGGAACCCCGCCTCGGAAGCGCAGGCCGTGGACCGAACCCACAGGATCGGGCAAGCGAGGAACGTCATGGTCTACCGCCTGGTGGCCAAGGACACCATCGAGGAAAAGGTCATGGCGCTCAAGACCAAGAAGTCGCAGCTGTTCGCGGATGTCATGGAAGGCGACGCCCTGGCCGGTGGCGCGCTGACGGCGGAGGACCTGGCCGGGCTATTTGCGGAGTAGGTTCGCCCTGAAGCAACTGCTTCTAGGTGGCCTAGGCTGGACCGCATGGCTATTATCCATCGAGCAACCCTGAGTCCCAGCAAACTTGAGCTCATCGAAAAGTACTTGCCCGTCCAGCCGTGGTTCACCAAGGACGGCTCCGCGCCGCCCGAGCTGCTCGGTGCGTACCGCTTCGATGATCCGGACGGCGAAGTCGGCCTCGAAACCCACTTGGTCTCCCACGGCGGCAAGGTCTACCAGGTTCCCCTGAGCTACCGGGGTTCGGAATTGCCCGGTGCGGAGCACTCGCTGCTCGGCACCATGGAACACTCCGTGTTGGGCACGAGGTGGGTGTACGACGCCTGCACCGATCCCGTCTACGTCGCTGCCCTGGCCACCGCCATCCTCACTGGGCAGCGGGAAGCCGAACAGTTCGTGGACATGGACGGCGTGCTGGAGCCAAGGGCGAGTTCCGTCGAGGCCAAGGGCAGTGGAACCCCCGGCAGCGAAGTCCCCGCTCTGAGTCCCGCAGCGCCGATCACCGAAGGCGGCGTTACCAGCATCGACGCCGGTGAACTCACCGTCCAGGTGAACCGCGTCCTGGATCTGGGGATCCAGGATTCGCAAGATTCGGCTGCCCTTCGGGGCACGTGGGCCGGGCAGGAGGCGCCGGTGCTACTGGCGTCCCTCTCGCGGCCCTAGAGGACTACTCCCCCGGTCGCGGTCTCCACACCACAACTGCCTGGGACCGCGCCCGGGGGCGCTGCCCGCGGGCCAGGCTGACGACGTCGCCAGCTGCTCCCGCAGCAAAAACGCGGGCCTCCATGGGGCTCCGCCGCCGCTGCAGTTCCTCGCTCAACTCGGCCACGCGGAATTGCAGCGCGACCACCTGGTTTTCGAGCTCAAGGATGCGCTTGATGCCCTCAAGGGACACGCCTTCGTGGGAGAGCCGCTGGACCTCGCGCAAGCGGTCGATGTCGCGTTGGGAGTAACGCCGGGACTTGCCCGGCGCACGGCTCGGCGACACGATGCCGAGCCGGTCGTACTGGCGCAGGGTCTGCGGGTGCATGTCAGCCAGTTCGGCCGCGACGGAGATGACGAAGATCGGCTGGTTGATGTCGATGCCCATGCCTACGTCCCCTCCCATGTCTTCTGCCGCTACAAGCGGGCCTTGGCGGCCAGGTCGTGGCGAGGATCGGCGTCGGCCGTAGCCGCGGCGAACGCCTTGACAGCTTCCTCGGCCTGTTTGTTGAGGTTCTGCGGGACGGAGACGTCGATCGTCACCAGCAGGTCTCCGGTGCCCTTCGAGGTCTTGACGCCTCGGCCTTTGACCCGGAGCGTCCGCCCGGAAGGCGTGCCGGCCGGGACGCGGACGGTGACAGTGTCGCCGTCAAGCGTCGGCACGTGGATGTTGGAACCCAAGGCCGCCTCGGCGAAGGTGACCGGCACGTGGATCCGGATGTTGTCGCCGTCGCGATTGAAGAAATCGTGGGGCTTGACGTTCACCGTGATGATGAGGTCCCCGTTTCCGGCTGCGCCTGGGTTGCCCTTGCCACGCTGGCGGACCTTCTGGCCGTCCCTGATGCCCGCGGGAATCTTCACGTCGATGACGTTGCCGTTGCTTTCGCGGAGGCTCACCGTGGTGCCATGAATGGAGCCTGCAAAGGAAATCGAGGTGGACGCCGTGCGGTCGCTGCCCTTTTGCGGGGCCCGCTGGAAACCGGTCTGTCCACCGCCGAAGCCACCGCCGAAGAGGTCAGCGAACTCGGGCGGGATGCCCCCGGCACCGGCAGGCTGGCGTCCGCCGCCGAAAAGCCCGCCGAACAGGTCCTCGAAGCCGCCATTGGCCGGGCCGCCGCGAGCTGCGCCCGGGGCGAAGCGTGCCCCGCCCATGGCGCGAATGGCATCGTACTGCTGGCGCTCCTCGGCATCCGAGAGCACCGAATAGGCCTCCGAGATGTCCTTGAACTTCTTCTCCGCAGCAGCATCCCCGGAATTGGTATCCGGATGGTACTTCCGCGCAAGCTTGCGGTACGCCTTCTTGATGTCAGCGTCAGAGGCGTCCTTGGCGACACCAAGGATGGCGTAAAAATCCTTCTCAACCCAGTCCTGGCTGGCCAAGGGCGTTTCCTTTCGATCTGTTCTTGCCGAGCTCTCCGCGATACATGGGCCCCCGCCCCTCCGCCGGGTGGCCAAGGATCTTCGATCCTCAGCCACCCGGCTCCGATAGGCCCGATGCCACTCCCGGGGCCCATGTATCGCTGCGAGCTTGTGGTCAACTCACCTTAGGCGAGAAAACCGCTTGAGCCGTAGCGGATGAGGGGGCCCGGGAGTGGCATCGGGCCTGCCGGAGCG
>NZ_JAYKZI010000012.1:10278-113525 GCF_036662515.1 Arthrobacter sp. S2(2024)
GCGGGGCCCCCTCATCCGCGAAGGCGCGGTGAGGCGGTAACTCCGTCTAAGCCGGCACAGCCACGATCACTTGGGCCGCGCGCAGCACTCGGCCGCCGGAGCGGTAGCCGGAGCGCAGCACTTGGCTGACGGTGTCAACTTCGATGTCCTCGCCCGGCTGCTGGATGAGTGCTTCGTGGATCGTGGGGTCGAATTCGACTCCGGTTTCCGCGATGCGCTCCAGGCCGTACGTCTTCAGCGCGTTCTCCAGCTTGGCGGCGATCGCGGCGAACGGGCCGTCCACGAGGTCGCCGTGCTGGCGGGCGGCGTCGACGTCGTCGAGCACCGGCAGCAGGGCGTTCAGGACGCCGATGACGGCCATTTCCCCTGCGACGGCGCGGTCGCGTTCGACGCGCTTGCGGTAGTTGACGTACTCGGCCTGCAGGCGCAAGAGGTCGTTGCGGAGTTCCGCGGCCTCTGCTTCCGCAGCGGCGCCGGGGGCTACCGACTCTTCAGCCGGAACCTCCATGCCGTTGAGGATTTCCTCAGCCTGGGACAGGGCGTCGCCCTCGGCAGCGGCGTTGGATTCAGCTGCCGATCCTTGGGTGTGGCGGGCGGCCCCGGTCTCCGGGTCAACCTTGCGGTTGTCCCGAATGACCGGCTTGTGCTGCTCGTTGCCCTCGTTGTTGGAAGGTGAGTGCTCTGCGTCGTTGCCGTGGTGAGGCATGCTTACTTCTTTTCGTCTTCGTCGATGATCTCGGCGTCGACGATGTCCTCGTCTGCCTTGGCGCCGGCGTGGGCGCCTTCAGCACCTGCGGCGCTGCTTGCGCCATCCGGGGAACCGGCCTGCGAGTAGATCGCTTCGCCCAGCTTCGACTGCGAGTGCTGCAGCTTCTCGAAAGCAGTCTTCACTGCTGCGTCGTCGGTGCCTTCGAGGGCCTTCTTGAGGGCGTCGACGTCGGCCTTGACCTCGGTCTTGACCTCTTCCGGCAGCTTCTCGTCGTTTTCGGCGATGAGCTTGTCTACGGAGTAGGCGAGCTGCTCGGCAGTGTTGCGGGTGTCGGTAGCTTCGCGGCGGGCCTTGTCCTCGGCTGCGTGTTCCTCGGCTTCACGGACCATGCGGTCGATGTCTTCCTTGGAGAGCGCGGTACCGCCGGTGATGGTCATCGACTGCTCCTTGCCGGTGCCCTTGTCCTTGGCGGAGACGTGGACGATGCCGTTGGCGTCGATGTCGAAGGTGACCTCGACCTGGGGGACGCCGCGCGGTGCCGGAGCGATGCCGGTCAGTTCGAACGTGCCCAGCGGCTTGTTGTCGCGGGTGAATTCACGCTCGCCCTGGAAGACCTGGATGGCCACGGACGGCTGGTTGTCGTCCGCGGTGGTGAAGGTCTCGGAACGCTTGGTGGGGATGGCCGTGTTGCGCTCGATCAGGTGCGTCATGACGCCGCCCTTGGTTTCGATACCGAGGGAGAGCGGGGTGACGTCGATCAGGAGGACGTCCTTGCGCTCGCCCTTCAGCACACCGGCCTGGAGGGCTGCGCCAACGGCAACAACTTCGTCCGGGTTGACGCCCTTGTTGGGCTCCTTGCCACCGGCGAGTTCCTTGACGAGGTCGTAGACGGCAGGCATACGGGTGGAACCGCCCACGAGCACGATGTGGTCGATTTCGGAGAGCTTGATGCCGGTCTCGGCGATGACGTCGTGGAACGGCTTCTTGGTGCGCTCGAGCAGGTCCTTGGTGAGGTCCTGGAACTTGGCGCGGGTCAGCTGCTCGTCCAGGTGGACCGGGCCGTCGGGGGTGACGGACAGGTACTGGAGGGAGACGTTGGTGCTGGTGGAGGAAGAGAGTTCCTTCTTGGCCTGCTCCGAAGCCTCGCGCAGACGCTGGAGGGCGATCTTGTCCTTGGAAAGGTCGATGCCCTTGATCTTGAGCTGGTTCAGCAGGTAGTCAACAACGCGCTGGTCCCAGTCGTCGCCACCGAGGCGGTTGTCACCGGCCGTGGCGCGGACCTGGATGGTGGAGAAGCCGTCTTCGTCCTTGCCGACTTCCAGCAGGGAGACGTCGAACGTTCCGCCGCCGAGGTCGAAGACCAGGATGAGTTCGTCTTCCTTGCCCTTGTCCAGGCCGTAGGCAAGTGCAGCGGCGGTGGGCTCGTTGACAATGCGGAGGACGTTCATGCCGGCGATTTCGCCGGCTTCCTTGGTGGCCTGGCGCTCGGCGTCGTTGAAGTAGGCCGGGACGGTGATGACAGCGTCGGTGACCTTTTCGCCGAGGTAGCTCTCGGCGTCGTTCTTCAGCTTCATGAGGATACGCGCGGAGATTTCCTGCGGCGTGTACTTCTTGTCGTCGATGGCGACGGACCAATCGGTGCCCATGTGGCGCTTCACGGAAGCGATGGTGCGGTCGATGTTGTTGACGGCCTGGCGCTTGGCGATTTCGCCAACCAGGACTTCGCCGGACTTGGAGAATGCAACGACCGACGGCGTGGTGCGGCCACCTTCGGCGTTGGCGATGACGGTGGGCTCGCCACCTTCGAGAACAGAGACGACGGAGTTAGTGGTTCCGAGGTCGATACCTACAGCGCGTGACATATGTTGCTTCCTTTCAATGAAACCGGGTTGAGCGTTCTGCACTCAACTGTACTCAGGCCTCATTCAATGTCAATCCAAAGTTGAGTCGAGTACGCTCAACTCTGCTCACCGGAAGCCAAAAGACCGCGGAAACTCGGGGATTTACGCGCGATTTCGCCGTGGGAGAACGCGTGCAGCGTCAGGCGGCATCGGCTTGTACACCCACGCCACCAGCACCACGGAGATGATCATCAGGAGGAACCACGAGACAAGCTTGTCCGGGGACACCAAGTGCCAGCCGTCCAGTTGGCTCGGATACAACCAGGCGTGCGACCAGGTGGCGATGTTCTCGGCAATCCAGATAAAGAGCGCCACCAGCAGGAACGAGACGACCAGCGGCATCCGGAATCGACGCCGGAACACCCGAAAGTGCATGACGCACCGGCCATAGATCACGACGACGGCGGCCAGCAGGACCCAGCGCGCATCAACGATGAAGTGGTGCGAAAAGAAGTTCACATAGATGGCCGCAGCCAGGACCGCAGTGATCCAACGCCGCGGATACCGGGCGAAGCGCAGATCGAAAACCCGGTAAACGCGCACCATGTACGAGCCGACCGCCGCGTACATGAAGCCGCTGAAGAGCGGAACGGCGCCGACCCGGAGGACACCTTCGGCTTCATAAGACCACGAGCCGACGTCGGTCTTGAACAACTCCATGGCCGTTCCCACCAAGTGGAAGAGCACGATCACCCTGAGCTCGCGCAAGGTTTCCAGCCTCGTGGCCACCATGAGGATTTGGATCACGACGGCGGCGATCGTCAGGAAATCGTTCCGCGCGAGGCCGGTGTTGGCCGGATACCAGAGGTGAGCTGCGAAAATGACGGCAAGGAGCGAGGCGCCGAAGACGCACGCCCACGCCTGTTTGAGGCCGAAGACCGTGAACTCAGTGAGCCTGGATCGCAGCCCTTGGGCCGGGGCACTTCCCAGGAAGCGGCTCGCGCTCCCGTCGATAAGTTCCTCTACCGCGGTGAGCTCACGCATGGGCGCCTACTCGCCAGGGCCCGGCTCGCCCGGTACGAGCCGGCCAAGATAGTAGTTTTTCGGCCAATGCCTGATTTTTTCCGGCAGCCTTGGATAAGCCGCCGCCAAGAGCCAAATGGTGCCATCGAAGCTGCGTCGATGGCGGGCCTTCCACGGAAGTCCGAATCCCACGCGAAGATGCTCCGGCAGCAGGCCCGCGGTCAGCAGCCGGACCAACGGCATGCTCAAGCGCATCAAGAACGGCCCGCTCACGGGGTGCAGGAGTTCGTGTGCCACCCTCAAAGCGGCTGCATCCGGCTCGAGGTTCCGTATGGATTCGTCCCAATAGCGCGCGAAGGCCGGGCGGTCGGCAGGCCAGAGCTCGGCGGGCAGCTGCAACGCTGTCCCGATCCGCGCATACTCGCGGTAGATACGATCGGCCGTGTCGTCATCGAGGGCTCCATGGACCTTTTCGTAAACGGTGACGGCGGTGTCGTAGAGGGTCGCAACCACCCAGAGCTGGGATTGCGCGTCGAAGGCGTTGTACCCCGCGGTGGAATCGTCCGCGGCCCGGCGAACCGGAGCGTGGGCACGATTCACGGCCCGGCGCACGGCGGCCAGTTGCTCTTCCGTGCCATAGACCACGGCGTAGACGTACGTCATGGTGGCACGCAGCCGGTCCAGCGGCCGTTCGGCGAAATTGCTGTGCTCGGCGACGCCGTGACCGACCGCGGGATTGGCAATCTGCATCAGGATGGCGCGGCCTGCCCCGGCGAGCAAGACGCCCTCCGCACCGATGTCAGCAAGTCCACGGGCCATGCAGTTACTGTACCTTCGCGACTACAGCCCCACGACCCCCCGCAGCACCTCGAGCTGGTGCTCAAACAGCTCGTCGCGCGCGGCAAAGGTGTCGGCGCCGTATTGGCCGAACACCTCGAAGCTGACCGCCCCAAAGACCGACGTCCACACCAGCACGCCCCTCGCCAACGCAGGTTCTGGAACGGCCACGCCCAGTTCGGCCCGGATAGCCGCGAGGTCCGCGGCAAGGGCGGGAGGAACGACGACGGCGGGCGCCACTTCGGCGGCCAAGGCGCCTGCGCGGTAGGCGGCGTCGAAGATCCCCACCATCCGGTAGATCACCCGCGTTCCGGGTTCCGTGGTGCGCTCTGCGGGCGCTTGGTATCCGGGAACCGGACTGCCGAACAGGAGGGCATACCGTGCCGGCTCGCGCAGTGCCCACTGGCGAACGGCCCGCCCGAGCGCCAGGAACCTGCCGCGGTAGTCGTCCTCCGGGAGGGCGTCGACGGCGGTGTCCACTTCGTCGCCCAACTCGCCGTAAGCGTCAATCAGCAGGAGGGTCAGGAGTTCGTCGCGGCTCTCCACATAGCGGTACACGGCAGAGGACACCACGCCGAGATCGCGTGCGACCGCCCTCAGGGACAATCCCGCAGCGCCGTGCAAGGCAAGGTGCCGGCGACCCAGTCGGATGATGTCCGCCACGGTTTGGGCCCGGGCCCGCTCGCGGGGCGTCGAGTGCTTGGCCGCTGTGGCGGAAGGGAGGTCCATGCATCCAGCATGCCACAAAGGAGAGCGCTGACAACAAATGTGAGCAGTGCTCTTGACAGGCAATTCGAATGGGTCCATCCTGAATTCAGAGAGCACTGCTCTCGAAATAGAGCTTCACCCGAGAAATGGATCCCCAACCAGAGAGTGAGCAACACCATGTACGTCGTCACAGGAGCAGGCCCCGTCGGATGGACCATTGCCGAGCAACTCGCGGACCGCGGAGAACAGGTGCGCGTCCTGACCCGCTCAGGCAGCGGCCCGGACCACCCGCTGGTCGAAAAGCTCCGGGTGGACGTCTCGGATCCGGCCAAGTTGGCCGACGCCTTCGATGGCGCCACGGCCGTCCTCCACTGCATCCACGGTTCTGCCTACCGGGCCAAAGCCTGGGCGGCCGAGCTTCCTGGAGCAGAGCAAGTGGTGATGGACGCCGCGGGGGCAGCGGGCGCCGTCGTCGTCTTCCCTGAGAGCCTCTACTCCTACAGCGAGCCGGACAAGACCATCACCGAAAGCAGCCCGCGCGAGGCGACCGGCGGGAAGCGCGGGATCCGCTCTGCCCTGCTGAAGGCCCGCCAAGCCCACCCGGCGAATACCGTAAGCGTGGTGGCGGGCGATTTCTTCGGGCCGCGGGCCCGCATGGCGCATGCCGGCGAGCGCATGGTGCCCCTGGTCCTCAAGGGCAAGACGGTCCAGGTTCTCGGAAGCGCCGGGCAGCCGCACTCTTTCACCTACGTCCCGGATCTTGCCGCAGCCATGATCGCCGCAGCGCAAAAGCCCGAACTCTGGAACTCGGTACTGCACGCCCCCACGGGTCCGGCAATGACGATGCGGGAAATCGCCGCAAACTTCGCACGCTCGGCCGGCGTTCCCGAAGTGAAGCTGAGTGTGGTTCCGGGCTGGCTGCTCCGGACCCTGGGCCTGTTTTCCACCGACATGCGGGAGCTGGCCGAAATGCTGTACCAGTTCGAGCGGCCGTTCGTCATGGACTCCACAGCAAGCCAGGCCAAGCTCGGTCTGGAACCGACGCCGCTTGCGGACGCGATGGCGACGACCGTGGCCTGGTGGCGGGATCAGGAAGCCGTGGCCGCCCACTGACCCGCTTTCGACGCCGGATCGCGGGCCAAGCGGCCCGGCCACCAGATGCGCCGGCCAATGTCGTAAGCCAAGGCAGGGACCAACAGCGAGCGCACGATCGTGGTGTCGAGCAGCACCCCGAACGCCACGATAAAGGAGATCTGCGCAAGGAAGAGGATCGGAATAACCCCAAGCGCGGCAAAGGTTGCGGCAAGAACCACTCCGGCCGAGGTAATCACCCCGCCGGTGGCGCACAGCCCCTTCAAGATACCGGCCCGGGTTCCGTTGAGCGTCGACTCTTCCCGGACGCGGGTCATGAGGAAGATGTTGTAGTCAACGCCGAGGGCCACGAGGAAGACAAAACCGAAGAGCGGAACCGAGGCATCCGCTCCAGGGAATCCAAACACGTGGTTGAACACCCAGGCCGAGACGCCCAACGCGGCCGCATAGGACAGCACCACAGTCCCGATCAGCAATAGCGGCGCCAGGACGGAGCGCAGCAGTGCCATGAGCACCAACAGGATGACGGCCAAAACGATCGGGATGATGCGCCACAAATCAGATTGCGCGCTCGCGTTGGTGTCCGCGGCTGTGGCTGTGGTTCCTCCCACCAGGGTTCCTGGGGCCTTTTCATGGAGCTTCTGCCGGAGCGTGGCGATGGTCTGTTCGGCCTTCGCCGAGTCGGCTTCCGAAGACAAGGTGGCATTGATCAACACCCGGCCGTCCCGCACCAAGGGGGCTGGGTCCGTCGCAGCTTTCGCGAGCGGGCGGACGCCGGAATCCAGTTGGGCCGAAACCACGGATGCATCCGAGATGCCTTCCTGGGCCTTGACTTCCGCAAGTACCGCGACTGCCGCCTTTTCGTCGGCCACAACCACCACCGGGCTTCCTGCACCGGCGGGATAATGCCGGCCCAGTGCCGTTTGGCCATCCACCGCCTCGGATTTGCTCAGGATGAGTGCCGACTGCGGAACTCCGCTGGCTTGGAGCTGGAGCAGGCCCAGCGCGCAGACCACCAAAACGGCGGCTGCGCCCAGCCAAACGGCCCGGGGCCGCTTGGCTATGATGCTTGCCAGAAGCCTCCAGACCCGTGGAATGTCGGAGCCGGCCGGGCCGGCGACCCCGGCGACTCCGGCGCTCGGTCCGGCGCTCGCGGCCGGGTCCGTCCTCGGCGCACGCGGCCAAAATGCGGACTTGCCGAGCAAGCCGAGGGCCGCAGGAAGCAGCGTCAGGCTGGCCACCATTGAAAAGACGATTCCGATCGCGCCGATGGGCCCCAATCCGCGGTTTGAATTCAGTTCCGAGAAGAGCAGGCAAAGCAACGCCAATGCGACCGTTGTCCCGGATGCCAGGATGGCGCCGAAACTCCCCTTGTATGCGCGTCCCACGGCCGACCATTTGTTCGACGCCTGGCCCAGGGCCTCACGGTAACGGGCCACAAAGAGGAGGGCATAGTCGGTGGCTGAGCCGACTACCAGGATCGACAGGATCCCCTGGCTTTGTCCCGTCAATTGAATCGCGCCCGCCTTCGCCAAGGCAAAGACCACCAGGATGGAGCCGCAAAGCGCGAAGACGGCGGTAAGCAACACCACAAAGGGCAGCACCACGGATCGGTAGACGGCCAGCAGGATGACCAAAACGGCCCCCAGCGCAGCGAAGAGCAATATCCCGTCGATCCCGCCAAAGGCGTTGACCAAGTCGGCCAGGAAGCCCGCCGGTCCCGTCACGTAGGTGGTTGTTCCAGCGGGAAGCCCTGCCCCCACTGCATACCCCGCCGCCTTCGCGCGAAGCGCTTGGATGCTCCCCTTGACCCCGTTTCCTTCTTCCACCGGGACGATGAACTGCGCAGCTTTGCCGTCCGTGGACGGTATCGGCCCGACCGTCGACGTCGAATGGCTGACCCCGACGGCGGCGGACAGTTGGGTGCCGAGGGGCGCCAATCCGGCCAGTTGAGCGGGTGAAAGTTTCTCAGGAGACTCGATCAGCACCACTGCGGGAACGCTGCCGCTGGAAGTGAACTTGCTTTGCCATTCGCGGGCTTCGGTGGATTCGGCGCTCGCTGGCAGGAAGGATGCTTGGTCGTTGCTGGATACCTCGCTGAGCTTCCCAAAGGTCGGGCCGCCGATTCCGCCGATCGCCATCCACGCCACCAGCGATAGCACTGCCCCCGCCAACCACCACCGCGAACTGCTGCGTCGCCCGGTTCCAATCCGTTTGTCCATCATGCCCGCACCCTCCGTAATTACTTCCATGGCAAAATATATCTATCATGGAGATAATTGGTCAATGACATCTCGGTGGGATAATTTGAGGCTGAAGGAGGCCTCATGGATGACAATCAGCACGTCCGGTCCGCAGCCGTACTCCTTGGGCTACTCCAGCAGTTCACGCTCGAGACGGAGCGGTATGTGGAGGCCGTCAGCAACCGCCACCACCTCCATCGGACGGACCTGAATGCCTTGGCAGCCATGGTGGCTGCCGCACGGGAGGGCAAGACGATGACTCCCGGAGCGCTCAGGGCGGCACTCAACCTGAGTTCGCCGGCTACAACAGCCCTTGTGGACAGGCTCGACCGGGCAGGCCACTTGGCACGACGCCGCAGCGAGAAGGACCGTCGTCAGGTTCATCTGGAGATGACCGATTCCGCGCGTGCCACCGGCAGCGAATTGTTTTCTCCCCTGGCGAGCGCCATCGCCCCGGTCATCGACGCGCTTTCGCCGGAAGAACTCCACATAGTGATGGCTTTCATGCAAGGCGTCATCGAAGCCACCATGACTGCCCGGAACGATGTCACGCCAAACAGCTAGCCATCGAATGGAGTTATGCCTGAACCCCGGTGACTCGTGGACCGGTGCGGGAGTAACGTAGAGCACAACGGCTAGCTGGACCACTTTGTGGACTGGAGTGTCACCGTGGGTGTTGTGCGATCATCCCTGACCGAGCTCCTCGGGATACTTTCCGACGCCGTCTCGCCCGTGCGCGTGCGCTTCGATGACGGTTCCGAACCACCCATAGGCCAATCCCCCGATGCCCCCGTGACGGTGCACGCCGTCGCCATGAACAGGGTGGGCCGTTCCAGGCGTGAGGGGCCGCTGCTGGACCTTGAGCTCAAAGTGGCCGTGGAATGCCATGGTCCCATGCAACTGGACAACATGGAGAAGCTCCTCGTTGCCATCGAACAAAACACCCAATACTCAGTGGTCTCCAGCGGCGAGTTCCAGCCCGACGAATACGACGCCGGCATCCGCCAAGGCCTCGGCTTCCTGGTCCGCGTCCCCATTGGCATAAGCCTCGACGAGCCTTCCGAGCAGCCGGCCGCTGAACCCCGGCTTGCCGCCACCACGGTGGCCCGGCTCATCCACGGCAGGTTGGTCGACATCCACAACAAGGGCATCCCTGAGGCTTATATCCGCCCGCATTCCTCCGCAGCCGCCGTCGTGAGCGATCCCACCGGCCATTTCGAAGTCCTGGCCTCGGCGGACGATCTCCAGCACTTTGTCGTGGCGGTCCGCGGCACTGAACGCGAAGTCTCAGCCAACACGAGCAGCCTGCCGGTCATCATCCGATGGGAGTGAGTGCCCGGACGTGAAATGATCAACCATGCGTCCGATGCAGCACTCCAGCAAACTACAAAACGTCCGTTATGAACTCCGTGGGCCCATCCTCCAAGCGGCCAAGACCATGGAGGCCGAAGGGCACCGAATCCTCAAGATGAATCTTGGGGACACCGCGCCGTTTGGACTGGAAGCTCCGGAGTCCGTGGTGGTGGACATGATCCACCATCTCCGCGGAGCCCAGGGGTACAGCGACTCCAAGGGCATCTTCACGGCGCGGACTGCGATTTCGCAGTACTACCAGACCAAGAACCTGATGAATATCGGCGTCGAGGACATCTTCATCGGCAACGGCGTCAGCGAACTGATCTCCATGACGCTGCAGGCCTTCCTGGAAAACGGCGACGAAGTCCTCATCCCCGCGCCGGACTATCCGCTGTGGACGGCCACCGTGACCCTCACGGGCGGCACACCGGTGCACTATCTCTGCGACGAGGGCCAGAACTGGTGGCCGGACATGTCCGACGTCAAGGCCAAGATCACCAAGCGCACCAAGGCAATCGTCATCATCAACCCGAACAACCCGACAGGCGCGGTATACCCCCGCCACATCCTGGAACAGTTCACGGCGCTTGCACGCAAGCACGATCTTGTCCTCTTCTCGGACGAGATCTACGAGAAGATCCGCTACGAGGACGCGCAGCACATCCACATGGCATCCGTGGCGGACGACATCTGCGTCCTGACCTTCAGCGGCCTTTCCAAGGCTTATCGCATGCCCGGCTACCGGGCCGGTTGGGTCGCGGTGACCGGCCCGCATGCGGCAACCGCCGAATATCGTGAGGCGCTCGAGCTTCTGGCGTCCCTCCGATTGTGCTCCAACGTCCCGGCGCAGCACGCCATCCAGACCTGCCTGGGCGGTTACCAGAGCATCGAGGAGCTCATCAGGCCAGGTGGCCGGCTCCGCGAACAACGGGATCTGGCTTTGAAGCTCCTGACTGCGATCCCCGGAGTGACTTGCGTTCCGGCGGCCGGAGCAATGTACTTATTCCCGCGGCTAGACCCTGACGTCTATCCGATCGAGAGCGACGAGAAGTTCGTCCTCGACTTGCTGCAGGACCAGAAAATCCTTGTCTCCCACGGCTCGGCCTTCAACTGGCCAACCCCGGACCATTTCCGCTTCGTCATCCTGCCCTCTGTCCGGGAGATCGAGGAGGCCGTGCGCAGGATCGCCACGTTCCTGGCGGCGTATCGGAACCGACCCCAGGAGTAAGGCCACGCCGAGTTCCGCCCGCTTTCCACTCCATCGGGGTAGCGTTTCCCTATGAACGAGCAGAAGCCTGAAGACGTCTACACACACGGCCATCACGAGTCCGTCGTACGCGCCCATGCCTCCCGCACAGCCGAGAACTCTGCCGCGTTTGTCATCCCGCATCTCACCGCCGGGACATCAGTGCTCGACGTCGGATGCGGGCCTGGGAGCATCACCTGCGACTTCGCGGAACTGGTGGCTCCGGCGAAGGTCGTCGGGCTCGACCGTTCCGCCGAGATCGTGGCGCAGGCTGCCACGCTTGCGGACGAGCGTGGCGTGGAAAACGTGGAGTTCGTGACGGGCAACATCTACGATCTGGACTTCGAGGACGAGACCTTCGACCTCGTCCACGCCCACCAAGTCCTGCAGCACCTGACCGACCCCGTGGCCGCGCTGCGCGAGATGCGGCGTGTGGCCAAGCCCGGCGCGATCGTTGCGGTGCGCGACGCCGACTTCCACGGCATGAGCTGGTACCCGGAGGTCCGCGAGCTCGACGACTGGATGGAGCTCTACCAGAAGATCGCCCGACGGAACGGAGCGGAGCCCGACGCCGGGCGGCGGCTTGTGTCGTGGGCGCAGCAGGCGGGCTTCACCGACGTCGCGCCCTCCAGCAGCAACTGGCTGTACGCCACGGCGCAGCAGCGCCGTTGGCAGTCGCGGGTGTGGAGCGAGCGCGTCCTGCACTCCGCCTTTGCAGAGCAGGCCCTGGAATACGGGCTGGCCAACGAGGCTGACCTGGCCCGGATCGCCGCCGGATGGCACCGTTGGGGCTCCACGGATGATGGATTTTTCCTGATCCCGAACGGGGAAGTGATCGCACGGGCGTAACGGCCCGCGGACAGCCCGCCAAACATTTTCCGGGAATTTCCATCAACCATGTCGAAAACCGTCCGGTAGTTCCGACCCATGAACGAAAGCGCCCACACGGAGCGCCCTGATAAGGAGTTCGAGATGAAATACATGATCATGATGTTTGGTTCGGCCGAGGGCATGATGGAGACCGCGGATCCCGAATGGATCAGGGAAATGATCGGGTTCATGATCCAGATCGACAAAGATCTCACCGATTCCGGCGAGATGGTATTCAACGCCGGACTGGCCGACCCCGGCACCGCCAAGCTGGTCAAGCAGACAGATAACGGGGTCATCACCACCGATGGACCTTTCGCCGAGGCCAAGGAATCCCTCATCGGCTACTGGGTAGTGGATGTCGCCAGCGAGGAACGGGCCGTGGAAATCTGCTCCAGCATCGTGAAGTACGCGCCGGTTGTGGAGTTGCGCCGCGTCCAGGACGCGCCGCCGGAGGTCTAGCGCTTGGCCGAACCTTCCCGGGAATCCACGTTCGAGGACCTGCTGCGCACGCTGGCGCCGCAGGTCCTTGGCGTGCTCGTCCGCAGGCACGGCCAATTTGCCGAGTGCGAGGATGCCGTCCAGGAAGCCCTGCTCGAGGCAGCATTGCAATGGCCGGCCTCCGGTGTCCCGGACAACCCGAGATCGTGGCTGCTCACAGTCGCCACGCGGCGTTTGGTGGATTACTGGCGCAGCGAAAGTGCCCGGCAGGCTCGAGAACAACGCGCAGCGGCCATGGAACCGCCGCCTGGCGAGGACCCCTCCTCGAGCAGTGACTCGGAAGGGTTTGCGGAAGACACCCTCACCCTCCTGTTCCTGTGCTGCCACCCCGCCCTCTCGGCACCCTCGCAACTGGCACTGACCTTGCGGGCAGTCGGAGGGCTCACGACGGCGGAAATCGCCAGCGCGTTCTTCGTCCCGGAGGCCACTATGAGCCAGAGGATCAGCCGGGCCAAGCAGAGCATCAAGAAGGCCGGAGCCCATTTCGAGCTCCCGGAAACGGGCGAGCGACAGGCGCGGCTCGGCGTCGTACTCCACGTCCTGTACCTGATCTTCAACGAGGGCTACGCGGCCAGTTCAGGCCCGTCCATGCAGCGCGAAGACCTCACTGCCGAGGCCATCCGCCTTGCCCGGCTCCTTCGGGGGCTGCTTCCGAGCGAGCTCGAAGTGGGCGGATTGCTGGCCCTCATGCTGCTCACCGACGCACGACGACGGGCGAGGTCCCTCCCGGACGGGATGTTGGTGCCGCTCGCGGAACAGGATCGCCGGCTGTGGGACACGACCCAGATCGCCGAGGGCCTTGAACTCTTGTCAACAGTGCTCGGGGTCGGCCGTCCGGGCCCCTACCAGCTGCAGGCCGCCATCGCCGCAGTCCATGCCGAGGCATCCTCGGCCGACCAGACCGACTGGCCACAGATCCTGGCGTTGTACACGGTCCTTGAAGCCATGGCCCCAAGCCCGGTCGTGGCGCTCAACCGGGCAGTTGCCGTGGCCATGGTTGAAGGGCCGCGGGAGGCCCTTCAGCTGTTGGATGGGCTTGGGGCCGGACTGGGAGACTGGCACAGGCTCGACGCCGTTCGCGGGCACCTGCTCGAAATGGCCGGCGAGCTTGCGGGCGCCCGGGAGTGCTTTCTTGCCGCGGCGAAGAAGACGGGGAGCCTGCAGGAGCGGCAGTATCTCCTGGTGAAGGCGGCCAAACTGGGGCAGTTGTCCACATAGGCAAAGTGGTCTCTGTTTGTGGGCCGCGGCCGCGAATAGCCTCAACACATGATCATTCAAGCAGGCTTTGACCTCCAGATTCTTGCCCGTCCGCTCATAGTCCAAGATGAAAAACTCTACCCAAGACTCGTCGTGATTGGCCTCGACGCCGAGATGCAGCTGGAAAGCATCCGGGTTGTCACGGAGTCCTTTGAAGGCAGCTTGAATCCATTCCGGGACGCCATCCTGGAAGACCTGGATATCGAGGGCTCGACGTATTTTGCGATCGCGCACGCCGGAATTTGGGCCGAGGACGACTACTTCAATGAACAGCCAATCCTCGCGGAGGCGAAGCACTTGTCAGAGGCAGCGGCACGGCAAGGGCTTCACATGATCGGCCATTTTGGGCTCGACGAAAACGGGTACATGTCCAACGGCCCGCACTCCTACTTCGACCAATATGTACTTGGCGACGATCTCCCGGAAACGATGCTTCACTGGGTGCATTCGAGGTTTGGCAAGTGTGCCTGAGCGCCGTCGGCTGTGGCCCAGAAGCATCCACCGTGCCACTGAGCCTTACGTCGGATGGGTTGACCAACTAAACTTGGTCAACATGGCACAGTACAACGTTCAGGAGGCAAAGACCCGCCTTTCTGAGCTCCTCAACATGGTTGAACGGGGCGAGGAAGTGGTTATCGCCAAGGCCGGCAAGCCCGTCGCACGGCTCGTGAAGATTGAGCGGCCCACCAAGCGCCGCCTTGGATTCGTCAAGGGACAACTTCCCGACAATTTCCTAGAGCCCATGGATGAGGAGGAACTTACGCTGTGGGAAGCACCCCTTATCTCCTCGATACGCATGCCCTGATTTGGGCCCTGACGGAACCCAGGAAGCTCTCATCCAAGGCGAGACGCGCAATCCAGTCATTCGACAACCGCCTCGTGGCATCATCCGCCAGCGCTTACGAGATCGGCTACAAGCACAAGCTGGGTAAGCTCCCCGGCTTGGACGGACTGCTTCTAGGTTATGCGCGGCATGTCGCCGAGCTGTGCAACGAGGAGCTGTCCATTCGGAGTGTCCATGCGCTAGCGGCCGCGCACCTCGATTGGGAGCATCGGGACCCGTTCGACAGGCTGATCGCTGCGCAAGCCATCGTGGAATCGATGGTGGTTATCACGGCCGATCAGGAATTCCATAGCTTCCCGTTGGTGGAGACGCTCTGGTGACCGCTCGTCCGTGTAGGCTCACCAGCTCGTCCGTGTAGCGCGCCCCGCGGGCATAAGCTGGATTGGTGCAAATTTCGCTTTGGCTGGCCCTGGTAGGCGCCGGCACCCTGATCAGTTTCACTCCCGGCGCGGGCGCCATCTCCACCATGAGCAATTCGCTCAACTCCGGATTCCGCCGCTCCATCTGGGGAGTGCTGGGCCAACAGGCGGCACTGATCATGCACATCCTGATCGTTGCGCTCGGGGTAGGCGTTCTGGTCTCCAGCTCGCCTGTGGTCTTCAACGTGATCCGCTACACGGGGGCGGCATATCTCGTGTACATGGGCATCCGACAATTCCTGCACCGGCCGGACCTGGACAAGGAAAAAGTAGAGGCCCGGCGGAACGAGCCGGCCTGGTCCATGTTCCAGCGAGGCGTTTGGGTCAACCTGCTCAACCCCAAGGCGATCGTTTTCTTCCTGGCCTTCATGCCCCAATTCATCCGCCCCGAGCAGCCGCTGATCCCGCAGTATCTGATCCTCAGCACCACGATCGTTTTCATCGACATCTGCGTCATGTGGTTCTTCTTCGCCTTGGCGGCCCGTTCATTCCAACGGTTCACGCACAACGAGCACGGCCAAAAAGTCCTCAACCGCACGTTCGGAGTGCTTTTCATGTCCGTGGGTGTGCTGCTCGCCGTCATCCACTAGAAACTAATCGATTGCTCCCCACCGGCTCCCAGCCTTCGCAAGCTCAGGCCGGGGCCCTCGCCGGCGTGGGCCCAAACTGTCGTATTGAACCTTCAGAACGACAGTTACGGAGCAATCGATTTCAGGATCGGGCAGGCCGCCAGCCGGCCTGGACCAGCGCGCCTCGGACCTTGGCTATCGCAGCTTTCGCATCGTTCACCATGTGGCGCTTTGAGATCCGGACCTCCGTCCAACCCAGCGCCTCATACCGTTCCGAACGGCTGATGTCCCGCACCACTTGTGCTCGCTAGGCGGAGCAATGACTCCTGCGGCGAATCCGAGCCTATCCGGATCAGTTGGATGGCTAATTTTGCTTTGCGCAGCCCTCTCTTTCCCTTATGGCGATCGATCGCTCGCTGAAGATCCCCAAGAGTGCACAGCGGCGTGTCCCGCCCTTCGAATTCAACCCGCGGTATCCGCACACAGCTGTCCCCCATGACGTGCGGCCGGTTGAGGTGGGCAGCACCCTCGGGGCGGATCACATGGAACATTTGCGCTGGCTCCTTCTGGCGACGTCGCTGCAGGTCAAGGAGTTCCGCCGCTGTGAGGTGGGATGCGGCGCATCGCTCATTGACCTCGACGAAAGGGCGCACGCGGATGCACAAGGGGAGCTCCGCCGTCGGGCTTTCCGAACGAATCCCCCTGCCAAGTCTCTTCAGAGAGCCGTGCCGAAGACGCCCAGGGCTGACGCCCCCGTGGAGCCGCGCACCACCAGCGAGCTCTCGAGGGTCAGTTGCGGCTGGTCCAGTTCACGGCCTTCCATCAACCCCCGAAGTTGTTCGCCGGCCTTGAGTCCCAGTGGAGTGGCCGGCAAGTGCACACTGGTCAGGCTCGGGTTGCTCGTGGCCGAATACGGCAGGTCGTCGAAGCCGGCAACCGCCAGTTCCTCCGGAATCCGGACCCCGGCCACGCGGGCTTCCTGAAGCACGCCGTACGCGTGGGTGTCCGTTCCGCAGACGACGGCGGTGACCCCGGCTCGCTGCCAGTCCGGCCAGGCGGCAGCGAAGGCAGCCGCGGCAGCGCCGACGTCGATGGTGGTGCTGATGATGTGCGCGTCGGCAACGGAAATGCCGCAGGAATGTGCCTCATCCAAGAACGCCGCCCGGCGCACTTCGAACGTCGCGGTGCCGGTCACACTGTCCACGTAGGCAACTCGCTTGTGCCCGGAGGCCGCAAGGTGCGCGGCCAATTCACGGGCGCCGTGGGCAACATCGAGGTTCACGGATGGAGCGTAGGCCTCAAGGCCGGGCGCATCGAGAAGGACTAGCGGCCCGGCGACGGAAAGGTCTTCCAGGAAGGCCGCGTTGGGCGCATCCACCAGCAGCCCGGCAGGGCGAAGGGCCAGGAGCTTCCGGACGTCCTCCGCACGGGGGAATTCACCGGCGTCGGTCACGGAAAGCAGCAGCTGGTACTCGGAGCCGAGCGATTCCCGGACGCCGGCAATGACCTTGGCGAAAAAGGGGTTGGAAATGTCCGGCGCCACAAGGATCACAATCGAGCTCACGCCCTTGGCCAACGAACTGCCGATGCCATCCACCACGTAGCCTAGCTCGGCGATGGCCTGGCGGACCCGCGAAATGTTGTCCTCGGAGACCCTGCCCTGCGTTTTGCCGTTGGCAACCAGGGACACGGTGGCAGTCGAGACCCCTGCCAGGGAGGCCACCATCGCCGCGGTGACGCGCTGCGTACGGCCTAAGGCCCGATGCATTGGTTCCGCGGATTCCATACAACGATCGTAGCCGGGAATCGGCCCCTTCCCACACCGCAAGGCATCAAGCGCTTGACGCAATTCGCGTTAAGCGTTTGACGTAGCAGGTGGACCAGTGCCAGAATTCCCCTGAATGCTTTAGCGCCCTGCCTCGGCAGGCCCCAATGACGTGGAGATGAACATGGATCCCAACACCATGACCCGTGAACGCAAGAAGATCATCCTGGATTGCGATCCCGGGCATGACGACGCCGTTGCCCTGCTGCTGGCCCATGGCAACCCGGACATCGAACTGCTCGCCGTCACCACGGTGGTGGGCAACCAGACCCTCGAGAAGGTCACCCGCAACGCCCTGTCCGTGGGCACCATCGCAGGCATCACTGGCGTTCCCTTTGCCGCCGGCTGCGACCGTCCGCTGGTCCGCTCTATCGAAACCGCACCGGACATCCACGGCGAAACCGGCATGGACGGCCCGGAACAGCCCGAGTCCACCATCGAGCTGGACCCGCGCCACGCCGTCGACCTCATCATCGAGACGATCATGGCGCACGAGCCGGGCACCGTGACCCTGGTCCCCACGGCGGGACTCACCAACATCGCCATGGCCGCCCGCAAGGAGCCGCGCATCGTTGAACGCGTCAAGGAAGTCGTCCTCATGGGCGGCGGCTACCACGTAGGCAACTGGAGCGCCGTGGCGGAATTCAACATCATCATCGACCCCGAGGCCGCGCACATCGTCTTCAACGAAAAATGGCCCGTAGTGATGGTCGGTTTGGACCTCACGCACCAGGCCCTGGCCACCCCGGAAGTGGTCGAGAACATCGCCGCTGTGGGCACCAAACCCGCCAAGTTCGTCATGGAACTGATGGAGTTCTTCACCAAGACCTATAAGGACGCCCAGGGCTTTGACTATCCCCCGGTGCACGATCCTTGCGCCGTGGCCTACGTCATCGACCCCACCGTGATGACCACCCGCAAGGTACCCGTTGACATCGAACTGCAGGGCAAGCTCACCCTTGGCATGACCGTGGCCGATTTCCGCGCCCCCGCACCGGCCGACTGCAACACCTCCGTCGCGGTCGACCTCGACCACGAGAAGTTCTGGAACCTCGTCACCGACGCGATCGTCCGCATCGGCGATCCCACAACCGGCGCTGCCGCCACCACCGCCGCCACGCCCGCCGCCGCCGGGATCGCAGGAGAGGCCAAGTAAATGACCACCCTCATCAACGAAACCAAGACCAACCGCGGCAACGTCACCGCCCTCATGGTTGCCCTGCTGGCGGCCTGCGTGGCGTTCCAGCTCAACGCATCGATGCTCAGTCCGGCCCTGGTCACCATGGGCAACGAGCTCCACACGGACCAGGCAGTCATCGGCCTCTCCCAAACCTGGTTCTTCACGGCCGCAGCCCTGTTCTCGCTCTTCCTGCCGCGCCTGAGCGACATCGTCGGACGCAAGAAGATCCTCCTCGGCATGATGCTGCTCATGGCCGTCGGCTCGGTCATCGCGGCCATGGCGCCCGACGTTACCTGGCTCTTCGTGGGCCGCATCATCCAGGGCGTCAGCGGTCCCACCGTGCCGCTGTGCCTCATCATGCTGCGCTCCGCGGTCAACAACCCGCGCAAGTACGGAGCCCTCATGGGCCTCATCACAGCGGTCAATGGCGGCGTCGCCGGCGTCGACTCCTTCGTGGGCGGCTACTTCGCCGAGCACTTCGGATTCCGGAGCATCTTCTGGCTCATGGTTGGCCTTGCAATCGTGGCCACGGCCTTGATCGCCATCCTTGCAGGGGAAAGCAAGCCCGCCGCCGGTACCGGAATGGACTGGCTTGGCGTGTTCTTCATTGTCATCGCTGTGGGCGCACTCCTGACAGCACTGAACGAGGGATCCAAGCTGGTCGGCGCTTTCTCTTCCGGAACGCTCATGCTGGCCATCGGGCTGATCGTGGTCGCCGCAGCCGCGTTCGCCGCCTTCTGGACAGTCGAGAAGCGCTCCAAGAAGCCCATGGTGGAAACGATCCACCTTCGCCAGCGTTCCACCTGGGCACCACTGCTGACCACCACGCTCGCCATGACCGGTATCTTCGCAGTCATCAACGGCATCGTCCCTGCCTACGTCCAGGCTGCGGCCCCGGGATTCGGGGTTGGACCCACCGAGATGTCGCTCATGATCCTCACGCCGTACGCCCTCCTCGGCTGGGTGTTCGGACCCATCAGCGGCCGGCTCGCTCCCGTGCTCGGCTACACCAAAGTCCTGCGCATCGGCATGCTGGGAAGCATCGTGGCCCTTGCCATCATCGCGTTCCTCGGACTCAGCAGCCTGCCCCTCATGATCGTGGGAACGGCCTTGCTCGGCATCATGTACGCCGGTACGGTCAACATCATGCTCAACGGACTCGGAGTTGTCCTCTCCCCCGCCGGCAACCCCGGCTTCCTGCCCGGCATGAACGCCGGAGCCTTCAACCTCGGCGCCGGCCTGAGCTTCCTCGTGTTGCCGGCCGTCCTTGTGGCCACCTCGGCGCTCGGCGACGCCAAGGCCTCGTACTTGACGGTCGTCGTCGTCGGCCTGGCCATCACGGTTGCCGCCTTCGCGGCGTCGCTGCTCATCCCCAAGCCGCTCGAAGCCGAGGTTGAAAAGTGAACCGCAGGATCGTGGTCGTCGGGTCGTTGAACGCGGACCTGACCATCTATTGCGAGCGGCTCCCGCTCCCGGGCGAAACCGTCCACGGCAACGGTTTCGCGGTCAATCCCGGCGGTAAGAGCGCCAACCAGGCCGTCGCGGCGAGCAAGCTGGGCGGCACGGTGACCCTGATCGGCGCTGTTGGAAACGACTCCAACGGCGACATGCTGCTCACCTCCACGGAAGGGGCCGGCGTGGACGTTTCCCGCGTCCGCCGTTCCGCGGATGTGGCCACCGGCGTCGCGGTCATCGCGGTGGACACGAACGGTGAGAACAACATCATCATTTCGGCCGGCGCCAACGGAACGCTCGCCCCGGCGGACGTGCCGGCGGACGCCTTCGACGACGCCGCGGTGCTCTGCCTCTGCCTGGAAGTCAGCCTTGAGACCGTGGAGGCTGCCGCCAAAACAGCGCACGACGCCGGCGCAACAGTCCTGTTGAACCTCTCGCCGTTCGCCGAGATCCCGCAGAGCCTGGCCGCCTTGAGCGATGTCCTGCTGGTCAACGCCCATGAAGCCTCGATGTTCCTGGGCGACGCCGAGATGCCCCATCCGGGCGCACACGCGAGCGCCTGGGAGCCGGTCCGGAGCCAGTTCGCGGAGCGGGGGCTGGAGCGGGTGCTCGTTACCCTTGGCTCGCATGGCTCCGTGGTGTTGGATTCACTCGCCGCGTCCGGGGAACAGATCTCCCGCATCGCACCCACCAAGGTCAGTGCCGTGGATACGACCGGTGCGGGGGACGCCTTCACCGGCGCCGTGGCTGCCCGCCTCGCCGCAGGTGTTACCTTGGCGGAAGCCGCGGCGTTCGCATCGGTTGCCGCAGCGCTCGCCACTACCAAGAAGGGCACCCAGGCCGCCTACCCCGGCGCCGAGGAAGTCCTGGAGCACTTGCGGATTTCGTGACTCATTACGCCTCCACCAGCGACTTTACAAATCCTGTAATCTCACCCTTCTTTTGACTAGCCAAGACGGGGTGGCATCCCCCATGCTTGCTCCATGTACTCAGCGTCGAGCCCATACCGCATCATCACCGTCTGCACGGGAAACATCTGCCGCTCACCCATGGCGCAACTGATGTTGACTGAAGCGTTCGACGCCGGAGGGCTTGGTGGAGCGGTTGTTGTGGACTCCGCGGGGACTACATCCTATGAGGCCGGACATCCCATCGATCCACGCGCAGCCCGCGTCCTTTCGGCCCACCGCATCCGCTCCGAAGGCCACATTGCCAGGAGTTGGCGCCAGGAGTGGTTCCGGGAGCGGGACCTGATTTTGGCGCTCGACGTGGATCACTATGGCTGGCTGCACGAGGCCGCGCCGGATTCGGAAACCCTCGCCAAGATCCGGATGCTGCGCAGTTTCGACCCAGCCGTTGCCGGCCGGAGCACCCTGGACCTGGGCATCGAGGATCCTTGGTATGGGGGCCACCACGATTTCGACGTGACCTGGGACCTCATCCGCGCGGCCGTCCCCGGGATCGTCGCGCACACCCGGGACGCCCTCGCCGCCAGGCAGCACGGACAGCACCACGACCCGCAGCAGGTACGCTCTATTTCATGACCCCAGCACCCGTGATCATCGCCATCGATGGCCGGTCCGGCGCGGGAAAGACCACTCTCGCCGTCGAACTAGCCGCCCGCCTCCGCATGCATCACAAGGTGTCGTTGTTCCATCTCGAAGATATCTATCCGGGCTGGAACGGCCTCGCCGCGGGTATCGAGCGGTACGTCACCACGGTCTTGGCACCGTTGCGCCGCGGCGACGCCGCCGAGTGGGTCAGTTGGGACTGGGAGAAACATTACGACGGCCGCAGCCACGTCACCCTGCCTGCCGAAATCGTCATCGTCGAGGGCGTCGGTGCAGCCGCGAGTGCCGCCCGGCCCATGCTGGACGCCGTGGTCTGGGTGGACGCTCCCGACGACGACCGCCGGCACCGTGCCATGGCCCGGGACGGCAGCAGCTACGAACCGTTCTGGGACAGCTGGGCAGCGCAGGAGGACGAATGGCTGGAGACCGACCAGGTCCTCGACCACATTGACGTCAGGGTACTGAATCGGGCAGACGGCAATGCCCCGGACGATGCCCTGCAGGCGCTGAACTACCTCCCTGCGCTCTCCCCCGTGCTGGCTCCCGAGCTCTCGGCACGCCGCGGATTGCAGCTCAAGGCCGAACGGATCGACGCCACGCCGGACGCCGCAGCGCTGTTCCACGCGCTCTATGCCCACTCCGCCAACGCCGTCTGGCTCGATTCCTCCAATGCGGCCTCCAACAGGGGCACAGTCGACGACGCCGGTTCCTCCAACGCCGGGTCCCCCAACGCCGCGGCGGAGCGGAGCCGCTTCAGTATCCTCGCGGACGACGACGGCTCCTTCGGTCAGTCTGTGATGCACAGCTCCGGAACCACCCGCCTCAGCGCCGGATGCGCCACCGCGGTGACCACAGGTCCCTTCTTCCGGTGGCTGGACACCGTGTGGGGCCGCAAGGCCTTGAGGGCACCGGAAGGCTATGACTGCGAATTCACGCTCGGTTGGCTGGGGTATCTCGGCTATGAACTGAAGCGGGAGACCGGTGGCAGCGATGTCCAAGCCGGCACTCCGGATGCGGCGCTGCTCTTTGCCGGACGGGCTGTGGTGATCGACCACCGTGAGGCTGCGGTCTGGCTGCTCGCCATCGACGCTCCCGACGCCGGCGAATGGCTTGGGCTTGCCCGCGAGGCCGTGCTGTCCGCGGCGTCGGCACCCGAAAGTGCGCCGAGGCACTCGGCCGGGGATCCCGCCGTCGGGAGTTCCGCCATGGCGCTTGAGTTCTCCAGCCGCGACACCGAGGACGAGTACAAAAGCAAAATCACCGAGGCCCAGCACCAGATTGCCGAGGGCAACACGTACGAAGTCTGCCTGACCACCACGGTGACCGCCCCGGATCCCGGGCTGGACCCGTGGGAGAGCTACCTCGCGCTGCGCAAGCGCAACCCGGCGCCGTTCGCTAGTTACTTGCGGTTCGGTGATCTGACGGTCGCGAGTACTTCGCCGGAACGCTTCCTGCGGATAACTTCCGACGGCGGCATGCGGGCCGAGCCCATCAAGGGCACCAGGGCGCGGGCCAACGATCCGGTCATCGACGAGGCGCTGCGCCGTGGCCTTGAATCCTCGCTCAAGGACCGTGCCGAGAACATCATGATCGTGGACTTGCTCCGCAACGACCTCAGCCACTTCGCCGTGCCGGGGTCGGTGACCGTCAGCCGGTTGTGCGCGGTGGAAAGCTACGCGACGGTACACCAGATGGTGAGCACCATCGACGCCCGGCTGCGGCCTGGAGCACCGCGGGCCGAGGCCGTGGCGGCCGCGTTCCCTGCCGGCTCCATGACGGGCGCCCCGAAGATCAGCACCATGGACATCCTTGACGGCTTGGAGTCCGGACCGCGCGGGGTCTACTCCGGCGCGATCGGGTACTTTTCGCTCAATGCGGCGACCGATCTCGCCGTCGTGATCCGGACCCTGGTGATGGGTCCCGACGGCAACGGCGGACGCACGCTCAGTCTCGGCGTCGGGGGCGCCATCACAGCGGACTCGACACCCCAGGACGAATACGAGGAAATCCGGACCAAGGCGTTCGGCGTGCTCTCCGCCCTGGGCGCGGAGTTTCCCACTATCTGAGCGTCAGTCGTGTTCCTCCGTTCGGGCGCGGACCGTCCGGGGATCGTTGCGGGTGATCGTGTAGTAAATCAGGCTGGCCAGGATGGCCCCCACGAACCATGAATACGGGCCCAGGCCCGAGCCTCCCGGCAGGAATGTCTGCAGGGCCGGGACCAGGGCCAAAACACCTGCGACGACGGCGGCAGGGACCAGCGCCGCAATGGCCTTGAGGTTCCAGCCCTTGGTGTAGAAGTAGAGGCCTTTCTCGTCCTCGTGGTACAGGTCCGAGACCTTGCACCGCTGGTGCCGGATGCGGAAGAAGTCCGTGAAGATGACCCCGAACAGCGGACCGAGAAGCGCGCCCAGGCCGCCCAGGAAGTACACGATCACTACGGGACTGCTGAAGAGGTTCCAGGGCAGGATCACGATTGCCAACACCGCGCTGATGAGGCCGCCGCGGCGGAAGTCGATCCTGTGCGGGGCCACGTTGGCGAGGTCGTAGGAGGCCGAAACGAAGTTGGCCACCACATTGATGCCGATCGTGGCCACCACGAACGTCACGGCGGCGATGATGGTGATCCACGGATTCTTGATCGCCTGGACGATCGCCACGGGATCGGTGATGACCTTGAACATGTCCTGCCCGCGGTACTGGTCTGCGGAGAAGTAGGACGCCGCACCGGCTGTGACCACCACTGTGACCAGGGCGAACGCGATGAAGTTCACGGGCAGGCCCCAGAAGTTGCCGCGCAGGATGGTCTTCCGGTCTGGTGCGAACCGGGAGAAATCGCAAAAGTTCAGGAGAAGCGCGGCAAAGTAGGTGACTGTGAGGGCGATGGCAGAGAAGAACTGGGTCAGGGCTGCCGGGCCGTCCAAGGGCGCGACGCCGGGGATCGAGAGGCTGAACTTGTTGCCCGCTTGCGTCAGGATGTAGATTGCGAGCGCGAACATGGCCACCCAGATTGCAGGGCCCGCCCAATCCTGGAACTTCCGGACCGTCTCCATGCCGCGCCGGATGACCAGCAGCTGGACCGCCCAGAGGACCAGGAAAGCCGCCCAACCAAGCGGCGTCAGGCCAAGGAGGCGGGGCACGTCCGGACCGTCGAGCGACGTCAACTGGGGCCACACGGAAAACAGCAGTACCAGCACGGCTTCCGAAGCGAGCCAGGTCTGGATGCCGTACCAGGCGATGGCGATGAGTGCCCGGATCAGGGCAGCCAGGTTGGCGCCGAACAGGCCGAAGGACATCCGAGCCAAGACCGGATACGGTACGCCCGTTTTCTGCCCGGCCGTCCCGGCGAAGTTCATGAGGAAGTAGACCAGCGTAATGCCGAGGACCAGGGCCAGGAAGACTTGCCAGCCCACCAGTCCCGTGATGAAGAGGCCGGCCGCGAAAGTGTAACCGGCGATGCTGTGGACGTCGCACATCCACAGGGCGAAGAGGCTGCGGACCCTCCAGTTGCGTTGCCGGGCGGGTGCGAGGTCCGCGTTCCACAGCCTGTCGCTGACCAATCGGCCTTCGGCGAGGATCCGGACTTTCTCAGGGTATTCGTCTCCCGGCTCGGGCGGTGCCTGCACAGCCGGGGACTCGTTTTTCCGCGCCATGACGCCTCCGAAGAACGCTTCCAAACATGCTTGGAATTCCAGAATCGCCCCATTGCGGCGCGAAGGAAAGCCCCCTTGGTAGTGCCCGCACGCCGTCACGTTAGCATTGGTCCCACTACGTCTTACCAGGAGGGTGCATGCCGTACATCGTTGACTTCGAGAATGTCTCTACCGTCGGACTGGAATCGTCTCCCGTTGCCGAGGCGCTTGCCGGGTTGCGCGCCAACGAGGGCCGCTACTACCGGAACAAGTACGGCCACGTCTTCACAGTGAGCCCTGCCGGCGAGGTTCCGGAAGTCGTCGAGCGCGTGAGCCGCATCCTGAAGGAGGAGCGTGACATCGTCATCAGCTCCCGCCCGCTGGAAGCAACCGCCTTCGACGTCGACGGTTTGCGGATGGCCTACGTCTTCTACGAGTCCGGGTTGTCGGTCAACGTTATGTACAGCATCGAGGCCGACGGGAAGCGGGCTGTCGGATTCAAGCTCTCGGACGGCATGGAGATTCCGGAAGAACTGGCGTCACGCTTCAAATTCGCTCGCCAGAAGTCGAAGCTGGCAGGCGTCATCCGCGGCTCCTACTTCGTGATCAAGGGCGAGTACTGAACCACCACATGTGCGCGAAGCCGGCGCTACCACCGGGAAGGCCGTGCCGCCACAAAAATTGGGGTCTACACATGAAAAAAATGCTCGCACCGCTCGGGATTCTCTTTGCTGGCGTACTGGCGTTGACCGGCTGCGGAGGTCCCGCAAATCCGGGCAACGCCGCCGCTTCTTCCTCGACACCGACACCAACACCAACTCCTACACCGAAGGCGTACACCAACGAGGAACTTGCGTCGATCGTCGCGCAGTTGAAGGATGACCAGGGCAAGCCCTTGACCGTGGTGCCTGCCGCGCAGCTCGATCAAGGCATCATCGCGGCGAAGCAGATGCTCGCGTCCGCCGTCATCACACCCCCGGCGTGCGCAGCGTTGGCGAACACCAACGCGCAAGTCCCGGACGGTGCGACGTATGCGGCAGGGGAGAGCATTTCGGCGGCGGATAAGTCCGTCACAGTGATCACCGCCCTGGCGGTGAAGGACCCCGCCGTCCTGGCCGGCCAGACGAAGAAATCCGCTGATGCCCTGGCGCAGTGTTCCACCTTCACGATCGAGGTGGGCGGGCAGAAGGTCACTACCCAGACCCAGCCGTTGCCGCAGAAGACCAGCGGGGACCAGTCAACGGGAGCATTGAGCACCCAGGTCCTGCCGTCGGGCCAGAAGGTGACCACACTGACCGTGACCGGTGTGAAAGGCAATCTCGGAGCCACAGCGATCAAGACGGGCGCCACTGTCACCGCGGACTCCGCGGCGGAACTGGTCAAACTCGTCAACGCCGTCCTCGGCTAGCAGTCAGCGGAAGCGGACAGCTCAAGCGCCGAGGTTCAACATTTCGACATAGCGGTCGATCATCATGTGTTGGCCCTTGATCTGGGAAATCAGCTCCGGGCTGGCGATCTCGCCGTCGGGCAGTTGTCCCGAGCCGCCGGACGGTCCCAACGGAAGGATGATGACGGGCTTCGACGGCGTGTAAGCGGCCAGATCCGTGGAGCCTTCGATCTGGGCTTGGATGTTCTTGGCAACCACTGCGGCCTCGCGACCCGCGACGCCCGCTTTGTTCACGTCGATCGCCGAAATGTCGCCCAAAGCGTAGACGTTCTCGAAGCCCGCAACGCGGAGTTCGGGGGTGACGTCAAGGTATCCCTCGGCGTTCCGCGCGGCAAGGAGGCCTCCCGCCACATAGTCCGTCTGCGGGGCTATTCCATAGCAGCGGAACCAAATGTCCGCCTGGATGGCGGTACCGTCCGCGGTGTTGACGGTAAAGGTGGCAAATTCACCCGCAGGAACAGGAGGCAACTGCACCAACGGGCTTCCCAGAATCCGGCGTACGCCGAGTTCATCCAACTGCCGGTTGACCTCAATCCGCAGCCGTGGATCGTAGGGCCCGGGAAGGATGTCCGCCGCCACATCTACCATCACGATGTCCTTCTCCGGCCATGCCGCCGCGATCTCGCCTGCGAACTCAAGGCCTACCGCCCCGGCGCCCAGCAGCATCACCCTGTCTGCACGTTTGAGGTCGTCATGTGCGGCTTGGTAGCGGGCGATGGCGTCGCTGGTGACCATTCGATCGCTTTTGGCCGGGAAGGGGTAGCTGGAACCGCTGGCGAGGACAAGGTAGTCCGGCGCCAGGCTGGCACCCGAAGCCAGCTCGACCGTGTGCCCGTCCACCCGGACAGCGCGGTCCCGGAGTACCTCTCCATGCGCCAACAGGCGGTCATAGGGAAGGAACATCCGCGGCAGGAAATCGGTTTGGACCACAGATCGGAGGGCCGCAATGTTGTGTACGAAAGCGTCCTTGGGTTCCACCAAGGTAACCGTCGCGTGTTCGTCCAACGCCTTGGCTACGGAAATCCCGCCGTAGCCTCCGCCGATAACCACCACAGTGGGGTGCTGAGCCTGGTCATTCATGGCAACTCCCTCGGTAGAAAGCTCACGCTGCGCGGCTTGTGCCGCCCAGATCGTTTATGAATGACAACGATTGTTGGTTATCAATAATTTCCTCAGTGATAAGATTTTCCTGATGAGTTCTTCGGCAGCGGGAAAGCAACTGGGGTTCCTCCTTGCGCGTCACGGGCGCATCATGAATACGCGCCTCCGCCAAGCGCTGGACTCCTCCGGGCTCAGCCCGAGGCATGCCGTGCTGCTGTGCCGGCTTGACGAGTCCGGCCCGCTCAGTCAGCAGGGCCTGATCGATGCTCTCTCCATCGACGCGAGCGGACTAGTAGCGGTCCTGAACGACCTTGAGCGCCAAGGGCTGGCGGAACGACGCCGGGACCCCGCGGACCGCCGTCGTCATATCGTAGAAATCACCGCGGAAGGCAAACGCGCGGTGGCGTCCATTGAAGTTGCGGTGGCCGACGTCGAGCAGGAGGCCTTTGCGGGATTCTCCGCTGATGAGCTCCAGCAACTCCATGGATTGCTGTCGAGGATCCACGGCGAACCTGCGGACGAGGCCTGCGAGGACTGAGTCCCTACTGTAGGGTCGCCGTAAGCCGCGCTACATTGTCCACGTATTTGGCAAGCATCGGCCGGTGCAACCAGCCCTCCAGGGTCAGCTCGCGGCACATTTCCCTGTAGCTCGACTCCACGGAGCGCATACTGTCCACGGCTTCGGCGCCCAGGAGCATCACGGACACCTCCATGTTGAGCGAGAAGGAACGCATGTCCATGTTGCTGGAACCGAGGACGGCCACTTCTTCGTCAATGGTGAAGTGCTTGGCGTGCAGGACGTACGGCGCGCGGTACAGGTAGATCCGTACCCCGGCTTCCAGCAGCGCCTCGTAGTAGGACCGCTGCGCATGGTGGACCAGGAACTGGTCGCCCTTCTCGGAGACGAAAAGTTCCACGTCGACGCCACGCTGGGCCGCCGTCGTGATGGCGTACAGCAGGGAATCGTCGGGCACGAAGTACGGGCTGCAGATCGAGATGCGGTGCTGGGCCGAGTAGATCAGCGTATTGAACAGGCGGAGGTTGTTTTCCGTGACGAACCCCGGGCCGCTCGGAACCACCTGTGCGGTCATCCTGCCGGGTGTTGCCTGGACCGCGACTTGCAGTTGATGTTCGAGGGATTCGTCGGTTTCGCTCAGCCAGTCGGTGGCGAAGACGACGTTGAGGGTCGCAACGATCGGCCCCTCCATCCGCGCCATAAGCTCCACCCATTTGCGCCCGGCGCGTCGGTGCTTGGGGTTGTTGTAGGAGGGCTCAATCAGGTTCTGGGAACCCGTGAAGGCAATTTCGCCGTCGATCACCAGGATTTTCCGGTGGTTCCGCAAATCCGGACGGCGCCACTGGCCGTGGATTGGCAACAACGGCAACATGCGGCGCCACTGGATCTGGCCGCGCTTGAGCCTGCGGACCAGCTTTCGGTAGCCGGGAATCCGCAGCGTGCCGATGTGGTCGAACAGAAGGCGGACGTTGACGCCGCGCGCGGCTGCCTGTTCCAACTCGGTGAGCAGTTCGTCCGTGACTGAGTCGCTGCTCATGATGTAGAACTCCGCGTTGACGAACTTCTTGGCCCCCTTGACCGCTTCCGCCATGGCTTTGATGGACTCTTCGTAGCCGGGGAAGAGCTCCACGGAGTTGCCGTCCACCATCGGCAAGGATCCCAGCCGCCGGTTCAGTTCACCGGCCGACGTCACCCATTCGGGTCCCGAGTACGTGCTGACGACGTCGGCGAGCGCCGACGTGCCTGCACGCACCCGATCGTTGACTTCCTCCTGCTGTTCACGACGACGGCGGGACAAGCGGAAATTGCCGAACAACAGGAACAGGACGAAGCCGACGGAGGGAACGAGGAAGACGGCCAGGAGCCACGCCATGGCCGTGGTGGGGCGGCGGTTACCGGGGATGACGCCCAGCAGCACGACCCTCAGGATAATCTCGACGACGGCCCACGCGCTGAGGAGCCAGGTCCACTCAACCCCGAACTGAAAAGGAAACAGCACCCCACACCCCCACGATCGAATAGTTAGTCAAAGAACCAACAGTCAGCCCAGCCTATCTGGCGCACCGCTCGCGACTGTTCGTCCTGTGGGCCAGCACTAAGCTGGAAGCATGACTTTACCTGCCTCGACGGTCCTCGTTTTCCTGGATCCAGCGTTCGAAAACGGCCGCGTCGCCGATTCCAGCCAGCCTCAACTCATGGCAACCGACCTGGGCGCCACCCGGGGCGACGGCGTCTTCGAGTCGCTGCTCGCCGTCGAGGGCCGTGCGCGCAAGGTGCAAGCGCACCTGAACAGGCTAGAGAGCTCAGCCCGCGCACTGGACCTCAACATTCCCGAACAGGACGTCTGGCGCCGGGCGATCGACACCGCGATCACCGAATTCCGGGACGCCTTCCCCGCGCCGAGCCCGGCCGAAGACGAGGTAGTGGTCAAGCTGCTGGTGACGCGCGGGGTGGAAGGGGCCTCGACTCCCACGTGCTGGATCCAGGCTTCGCCGTCCCCCGCGGGCAGTCGCCGGCAGCGCGAGACGGGCATCGACGTCGTACTCCTTGACCGTGGCTTTGACACGGAGGCGGGCGACCGCGCCCCCTGGCTGCTGCTCGGCGCCAAGACGCTCTCCTACGCGGTGAACATGGCCGCGCTGCGCTACGCGCACAAGCAAGGTGCGGACGACGCAATCTTCACGTCAACGGACGGCCGCGTCCTGGAGGGCCCGACCTCCACGGTGTTGCTGGCCCACGTCGAAACGGTCGACGACGGCGCCGGCTCGGCGCGCACGGTCAAGCGCCTCATCACTCCGCAGCTGGACAGCGGCATCCTGCCCGGCACGTCCCAAGACGCGCTTTTCGCCAAAGCGAAGGCAGCGGGCTGGGAGCTCGGCTACGGCCCGCTGGTCCCGGAAGACCTGTTCGACGCGGACGCGGTGTGGCTGATCTCGAGCATCCGGCTCATCGCGCCCGTCAACCACGTGGATGGCAGGGAGATTGGCACGCCGGCAATGCGCAAACAGCTGACGGCCGAGCTGAACGAGCTGTTCGCGGGGATCGAGTAGGGTTTTCGCGCCAACTGGCTCCCCTGCCCAACTAACTAGCAGTAGATGTCGTTTAGAGCGCCCTAAACGACATCTGTTGCGAGTCACTTGGGTGCGGTGATTTGTTCCCGCAGGATGTCCGCGTGACCGCAGTGTTGCGCAAGCTCGCGCAGCATGTGGAGGTACACCCAGCGCAGCGGGAGCGGGCCGCGTCGGTTGCCGTTGAGCATGTCGTCGAGCCCCAAGGACGATGACGCCCGGCGCGATGCTTCGCATGCCTCGCGGTGTGCCTGCTGGATTGAAGCGATGGTGTCGCCGTCGTCGAGGATAAAAGATTCATCCGGCGTCGCAGGGATGCCGATCTCCGCGCGCGAACGGCACGTGATGGCTTCGTCGAACCAGACCTTCTCCACGAAGGTCGCATGTTTTACGAGGCCCAGCAGGGTGGTCCGGGACGGCACCAATGACCGCCGGACCTGTTCCTCCGTCAACCCGTTCAAGCATTCATTGAGCGCGCGCCGGTGCTCATCGATGAATGCCTCGAATTGGATGCGAATTGGCTGGTTGAGGTTGTCTTCGGCAAGCGTCACGGTTGCACCTCTGTTTTCCGTCAAGCAGGGATTCAGTCAGTATCGACGTGATCCGAGCTTAGCCGGGGAATAGACTCCGTTCATGCGTCTGGCGATCATTGGAGCGGTCCTCCTTGTGGCCGGAGCCGTGGCGATCGCCACCGGCGCCCTGCCTTTCACCGATCTAGTGGCACTTGTGGATCGGGTGGCGCCGATTCTGCTGTTTGTCGTCGCGATGACGGTTGTTACTGAGCTGTGCAGTGAGGCCGGAGTGTTCCTTTGGACGGCCCGCCGGCTCCGCTATTGGGGCCGCGGATACAGCATTCTTTTGTGGCTGTTACTGGCGGCATTCGCGACGCTGAGTACCGTCTTCCTCTCTTTGGACACGACGGCGGTGCTGCTGACCCCCGTGGTGGTCAGCGTGACGCGGCAAGCCGGACTGCCGGCCCTGCCCTTCGCGCTGACGACGGTGTGGCTGGCCAACACGGCAAGCCTGCTGCTGCCCATTTCCAACCTGACCAACCTTCTGGCCCAGCACAGCCTTGGCGGTATTACTCCGGGCGGGTTTGCCGGCCTGATGTGGGCTCCTTCGCTTGCCGCCGTCGTCGTACCCCTGCTGTTCATCGCCGTCGTCTTCCGGCGGGATCTGCGCAACCGCTATTCACGGATCCCGGTCGGACGGATCAGGCCGGATCAGCCGGCCGGGGCTGATTCCAGGCCTACGGCGGACCGGGTCCTGCTCGCGTGCAGCGCCGTGGTGCTGGCGCTGCTGTTACCCGCGCTGGTGTCCGGGGTCCCGGTCTGGATCCCGGCCCTGGCCGGTGCAGTGGTTCTTGGTGTGGTGTTCGCGTTACGGCGCCCGCGGGTTCTCAAGGTGTCGCTGATTCCATGGTCCTTGTTGCTGTTCGCTTCCGGCCTCTTTCTGGTGATGGAAGCAGCCAGGCATCTGGGGGCTCCCGTGTTGCTGAGTCAGCTGGCCGGACAAGGCCAGGGCTTTATGGATCTGGTTCGGCTTGCCGCGACGGGCGCCGCCGGTTCCAATGTCCTCAACAATTTGCCTGCGTACCTGCTGGCAGAACCGCTGGCCGGGTCGCCTGTGCGGATGGCGGCCTTGCTGATCGGAGTCAATGCGGGCCCGATCATCACACCGTGGGCCTCCTTGGCCACCCTTTTGTGGCACGATCGGCTCATGCGCATGAATGTGCTGATTACGTGGAAGGGCTATGCGATCTTCGGCCTGATTGTTGCGCCTCTGACGGTGTTCGCAGCGGTGGCAGTGCTGGCAATCGCTGGCCAGTGAGTGCGTTCGGCAGAGACGGACCCTGTCGCCGGGCGCGAAGATTCAGGACAGAATGTAGAACAGCTTGGCCGGTACCGCCGGAACCCCGATTCGAGAAGGATCTGCATCATGCTCAGCCTGCAGGACATCGACAACATCGTCCTCAACGGAGGGATTGTGGTAGACGCCGCCGGGGAGAAAATCGGTTCAGTGGAACAGGTCTTCACAAGCGGTGATTCCGGGGATCCTGTGTTCGTCACCGTGCGGACCGGCTTGTTCGGCATGTCCGAGTCTTTCGCCCCGCTTTCCGGAGCCAGCATTGAGAATTCAGTGATCAGGGTGGCCTTTGCCAAGGACAAAGTGAAGAACGGCCCGCGCATCGAGAGCGACCGCGGCGTGATCACGGAGACGCAGGAACAGGAACTCTACAGCTATTACGGGCTCGCGGCGGAGGAATCCAACGATGCCGCCACGGGAACCGATCCCGAGGAAGCCGGGACGGTGCCTGAAGCCTCGGCTGGGGAGACCGAGCCCGACGGCGGTCCGCCTCACCCAGCCCCGCACGGTGCCCCGCATCCGCCGCACGGTGGCCCGCCACACCCAGCCCCGCATCCGCCGCACCTGCACAAACATGTACCCCGACCGCCGCATCCCGGCCCGCCCCCGCCGCATCGGACACCCGGGCCACTTGGGCCCCCACCGGAACCGGAAGACCTTCAATAGCCGCGGCTTGCCGGCGGATTTCAGCCGCCGACCGTGATCCTCACCGAACTCTATTGTGCCGCCATGGCGGCAGTAGTTAACTAGTCCCGTGAACTCTGCTGGGGAAGGGTGATCTGCCTCTAGGCCCAGTGGGCACCTGGTTTCACGGTGCCGTGGAATCAGCAAAGTTGATGGAGGGCATCGTTATGAGTGCAGTTTCTTCGTCCCAGAATTTCAATCACGGGTTTCCCACGCCCGGACCCCAGGATCCCTCGCCCCAGAAAGTCATGGATCACGTTTTCTTCCTCTCCGAGGGGGAATGGAAAAAAGTCCGCGAAGAGGAACAATTCGACCACATCGTCATCGGCAGTGGGTTCTGCGCCTACGCCTTCGCCGAGCGGACACTGACAGTCAACCCGCACGCACGGATCCTGATCATTGAACGGGGTCCGTTTTTCTTGCCGCAGCACTTCCAGAACCTGCCGCTGCCCTACAAGGAGACCCTGGGAGGCCTCTCGGAGACCTTCCCGTGGACCTTGGCAGCTGCCACCGCCACCCAGCCGCCGGGCAAGATTTCGTGGCAGCACGGCATGGTCCCTTTCTACGGCGGACGAAGCATCATGTGGAGCGCATGGTGCCCCCGCCCCGAGGAAGATGAAATGCGGGGCTGGCCGCGGGCAGTGATGGACGCCGCCAAGTCGCACTTCACGTCCGCGGAAGACCTCCTGAACGTGGTTTCGGCGGACCAGATCGACGCCGGCCGGTCGGCCGACGTCGTCGATCTCATCAACGACACCCGGCCGGTCTACGGAATCATGCAGAAAGCCCTCCAGGAACGGCTTGAGGCAGGCCTGCACAAGATCGATTCCGCCACCCGCAGCATGCCCGCACCGCTCGCTGCGGCGACCGGCGCGACGTCGGGCGTGGACTTCGCGAAGTTCTCGACGCCGGCAGTCCTCCTTGAACTGACGGACAAGCAAGCAGGACTTGAGGCCCAAGGCAAGGGCGCGGCTCTTCGCATGGTCACGGACTGCACCGTGTTGAGCGTGTTCCAGCAGGACGGACGGGCCACCGCGTTGAACACCAACCGCGGCGTAGTGAACGTCGGCAACGCCAACCTGGTCCTGGCCATGGGCACGCTTCCGCCGGCAACGCTGGTCCTCAATTCCTTCCCGCAGGTGCAGGGGGCCGGCGGGCATTTCAGCGCCCACTTCATCACCTCGGTGGTGGCCAGGGTTCCCCGCGAGGATTTTGATTTCAGCGGACAACTCGGCGAGCTGGAACTGGCGGCCATCTATTTGGCGGGCAAGAGCCCGGCCGGCATGCAGTACCACGTCCAGCTTTCGGTCCTCTCGGACCGTTGCCCGGACAAGAACGCCCAGAAGTCCGAACGCTACGCCCCCGACGTCGTCGCCACGGCTTCGCTCGCGCAGCTGCGGTCCTCGGAGGACTACCTGGTGTTCATCTGCGCCGTCCTCGGCGAACTGGACGAAAGCAACCCGGAGAACCACTTGCGGCTTTCCGGCGGAGCGGACCCCACTTGCAACGTCACCTTGCAGGTGTTGGCCAACGCCACCGACGACGACACCTGGGACACCATGGACGAGGGAACCTTCCAGATGCTGGAGCGGGTCCTCTCCCCGGCAGGCGCGGAGCGGGTCGAATACTGGCACGGAGATCCCGACGAAGGAACCTGGGGTGCCGAGCGTCCCGCCATCCCGGAGCGCCGCGTTCCGGGATTGGTCCACGAAAGCTCGAGCCTGCCGATCGGCGAAGAGGAGGACGCCGTCGTCGGAATCGACTACCGACTCAACGGCGTGCAGAACGTCTTTGTCACGGGCGGCAGCCTCTGGCCCACCGGCGGTTCGTGGAACCCGACCATGACAATGGTCGCCTTGGCGCAAGACCTCGCCGAAAGACTCGAGGCCGACGGCGGAGCGGCGGCAGCGCCATGACTGTCGCCCCGGCGCTGGACCCGGCGCTCCTTCCCACGGTTCCGCCTATGAGTGCCGCCGATGTGCTGGACAGGCAGGACGGCGTGTACTGGGTGGTGAAGGACGCGAATTCGGTCTTCCTGTGGGTCAACCAGAACTTCGCGGACCTGGTGGGCATGGATAAGTCGGAGCTGATCGGGCACCAGGACTCGCGCGCGGAACACGTTGCGCACGACAAGGAAGTAATGGCGAGCGGAAAGCCGTTGCTCAACTTCCACGAGACCATCGCCGTCCCCAGCAAGGAGGGCGGCATGGTGAATGTGGACATCGTGACCCAAAAGGGGTTGCTGCGGACCCCGGGCAGCAAGGACATCATCGGCATCACCGTCTGCTTCTCACTGAAGGACCCGGTCACATGAGTGGATTCGCAGAGGACTGGATCAAACGGCTGGACATGTCCCCCGCTAGCGTGGGCGGCTGGTTCGCGCCCGCGCTCGTGAGCAACGAGGACATCGCCGGATCGGCGCTGCCTCCGCGTTTCGGCGTCGACCATCCGCTCTACAGTTCCAACTGGTACCTGCTGGAGGCGGGTGAGGTCCTCCAGTTGCACGCCCTCAAGCAGGACGAATTGTGGTTCTTCCACGTGGGGACACCGATCAGGCTGCACGTCTTCTCCCGGGAGCTCGGACTTCAGGACTTTGGCTATACCGAAGCCTTGTTGGGGCCGGATCCGGAAGCAGGCGAGATGTTGCAAGGAGTTGCCCCGAACTCCACCTGGTTCGGTGCCGAGTTGGCCGGGCCGGGGTTCGCCTTGGTGAGCTGCAGCCTCGCACCGGGATACGAGAGATCGGACTCCGCGAAACCAACGGCACGGGACATCGAGTCGCTCGTCATGAGGTTCCCCGGGCATGCCGAGCTGATCCTGCGCCTGGCGGTGGTGTAGCCGGGGCCGGCGGGATGGGCTGGGCAGGCGGGATGCCCGGATAAAACGTCTGGTGCGCCGGTTCTGGGGCCGGCGCACCAGGCTTCTCCCACCCAACTGACTAGCAGTAGTTGTCGTTTAGAGGCTCCAAAACGACAACAAATGCGTGGGCCCACGCCGCCCGGGTTCCCTGGCCGTGGGGCCCCGCCGGCGAGGGTCCCTGTCTGAGCTTGCGAAGGCTGGGAGCCGACGGGGACTTGCGAGGCGAGGGTGGCGGTGGGGACCAGTTGGGCATCTCAGGAGCCGATCGGCGACAGTTCCCGCACCAGGCCGAAGAGGTCCTTGGGGTCATCGGGGTTAGCGACGAGGTCAATCTCCTCGAAGAATTCCGAACCCTCGACGGCGTCGCGGAGATACCTCAAGGCGGAAAAGTCCTCGATCGCGAAGCCCACGGAATCGAATATCGTGATCTGGTCCTTGGAGGTCCGGCCCGGCGCGTGCCCGCCCAGGACCTGCCAGAATTCGGTGACGGGAAAATCGGCGGACATTTGCTGGATCTCGCCTTCAATCCTCGTCTGGGGATCGTATTCCACAAAGACGTCACCGAGTTCCAGGATGGCAGCGTCGAGTTCGGTCTTCCCTGGGCAATCGCCTCCGATCGCGTTGATGTGGACTCCGGGCGAAACCTGGTCTGCTGTCAGGATCGTGGCATTGGCCTTGTCCGCCGTGCATGTGGTGACGACGTCGGCGCCCTCCACTGCATGGGCCGCCGAGTCTGCGATGGTGATGTCGAAGCCGAGGGGAGCCATGTTCCGGACGAACTTCTCCATCGCTGCCGGGTCCGTGTCCCAGATCCTCACACTGTTTATACCCAGGGCCGCCCGGAAGGCCAGCGCCTGAAACTCCGATTGGGTTCCGGTTCCGATCATCGCCATGATCCGGGCATCGGGGCGCGCGAGCTTCTTAGCGACCATGCCGGACGTGGCCGCCGTCCGCAACGCTGTCAGCACTGTCATCTCCGCAAGGAACGTCGGGTAGCCGTTGTGGACGTCGGACAGGACACCGAAAGCTGTCACGGTCTGGAAGCCGCGCGCGGGATTCGAGGGGTGTCCGTTTACATACTTGAAGCCGTAGGTTTCCTGGTCGCTGGTGGGCATCAGCTCGATGACGCCAAATGGCGTGTGACTTGCCACCCGCGGAGTCTTGTCAAAAGATTCCCACCGCCGGAAGTCGTCTTCCAGGTACTGCATCATCTCCGAGATGATGGTCTCCGGGCCCCGTCCGGCCGTCCAACGAACCATATTGCGGACATCGACAAAGCGCGTCATGTGCGCTCCTTTCCCTCATAAGCACTGTTGCTACGAGGCTACGGAGCGGCGATATGCATCCACAATTGCCAAAGTACGTACTTTTCATTGAAAACATGCACAAAATGATGACTGCTTATGCACACAATGATCAACGGCAGGCGTCCGTCATAAAAGCGACTATCGCAGGACGGAACTGAGCAGCAGGCTCGTCTCGCTATTGACGATCCCCTCGATCCCGCGGATCCTGCCCAACACCTGGTCAAAGTCGCTGAGGCTTTCCGTGCGCAACTCGGCCACGAGATCCCAACCGCCGTTCGTGGTGTGTAGCGCCCAAATCTCGGGAAGTCCGCGGAGTTGGCGAATGACCTTGTCCGCCGACCTTCCCTCCACGGCAATGAGCGCAATGGCCCGGATCGCAAGTGGATCCACCTCGTCGCGCACCCTCGCGGTGAAGCCAACGATGGTCCCCGAGGAGACAAGACGCTCAAGCCGGCTATTCACGGTGGCCCTGGCGACGCCCAGCTTGCGCGCAAGGCTCGCCACGGAGGCCCTGCCGTCCTCCCGGAGAGCGGAGAGGAGCTGGCGGTCAAGGTCGGTGAGTGCTGCCATAAAGATAAACGTATCGCCCATTCCCCAAGCGGGCCTGAGTCCGTAGGGTATCGACATGAGCATCTACATCAGCCCCGACTCTGCTGCATGGTCCCTGACGGCCATGGCGACTGGTGCGTCAGCGGGATCAATCGATGATGCAAATGGCATGTCCAACCTGGTGAAGGAAATCTACGAGACAGAAGGTTTCGAAGCCTTGTCGGGTGTGGTTTTTGCCTTGGCTCATCACAACAGCCTCTCGCTGCATGCACTCGCCACAGCCACCGGGATATCCGTCCACGAACTGCTGGAAATCCGGAAGCATCAAGGTTCCACTTTTCATCACTCCCCTACGGCAGTAGCGTCGCGGTTCGACGCCATTCCACCCCGGATCCAGGCGAGCCTGGAACCGCTGCCCAATGAAACCGAGTCCTAGGACCCCCGGTTACGGAACATGACGTCGGCCGGTGATGCAGGCCGCCGTCGTGGATGTTATTTTTCTTCTTGAGTAATGAGCACCAGCGCGAAGCCCTGACTTGCTGGTCGGCAACCCTCTCTCCGGCGGGGTGCCTCAGGTGACTACTCGGCGTATCGACACTTTCGAACTGCAAGCGTGACTGAGGAGCACCAATGCCTGAACCCACCGAAGAAAAACTCTCGTACCGTCTCATCACGGGCCCTGACACCAAGGAATTCTGCGAGCGGATCTCCACCGCCCTCGCGGAGGGATACGTGTTGCACGGCAGCCCGGCCGCGACCTTCAACGGCACGGACGTAATCGTGGCACAGGCCATCGTCCTGCCCGCGGCAATCGCGAGCGCGGATGCCGCCGTTGCCAATGCGGTGGATCAGCTTGATGAAGAGTTCGACGGCGAGGGCCACGCATGAGCTACGCAGGCGACCTCAGCCCGCACGACGCCTGGGCCAAGCTCGAGCAGGGCGCCATCCTGGTGGACGTCCGCACCGAAGGCGAGTGGGCACACATCGGGATCCCGGACACCAAAGCCACCGAGAACGATCCCCTGTTCATCCAGTGGAACCTGGCCGGAGGCATCCCCAACACCCGTTTCATCGAAGAGTTGACGCAGCAGGCCCCGGAGGCGGACGGCACCGAACTGGTTTTCCTCTGCCGCTCCGGACAGCGCTCCATCGCCGCCGCGATTGCCGCCACCCAGGCCGGCTACACCTCCTACAACGTCCTCGAGGGCTTTGAGGGCGAGCCGGACCGCTACGGCGAGCGAACCGTGAACGGCTGGAAAAACCGTGGACTTCCGACGAACCTGGGGAACATCTAAGTGACTTTCAACCCTGACGCCGCCAGCTGGAGCCCTGACACCCAGGCCGTCCGCGGCGGTCTTGACCGTACCAACTTCCAGGAAACGTCCGAGGCCGTCTTCCTGAACTCCGGCTTCGTCTACGAGTCCGCCGCAGCCGCCGAGCGAGCATTTACGGGCGAGGACGAACGCTTCGTCTACTCCCGTTACGGCAACCCCTCCGTAGCTACCTTCCAGGAGCGCCTCCGCCTGCTCGAAGGCACCGAAGCGTGCTTCGCGACGGCGTCGGGCATGTCCGCTGTCTTCACCGCCCTCGGTGCGTTGCTTGCTGCCGGTGACCGCGTAGTTGCCGCCCGCTCGCTCTTCGGCTCCTGTTTCGTCATCCTCAATGAGATCCTGCCGCGCTGGGGCGTCGAGACCGTCTTCGTCGACGGGCCTGACTTGGACCAGTGGCGTGCCGCTCTGTCCGAGCCGACAACGGCAGTGTTCTTCGAGTCGCCGTCGAACCCCATGCAGGAAATCGTGGACATCGCCGCGGTGAGCGAGCTGGCCCACGCAGCCGGCGCCACCGTCGTTGTCGACAACGTCTTCGCCACTCCCCTCCTGCAGCGCTGCGGCGATCTCGGAGCAGACGTGATTGTCTACTCGGGCACCAAGCACATCGACGGCCAGGGCCGGGTCCTCGGCGGAGCGATCCTGGGCACCAAGGAGTTCATCGACGGTCCCGTCAAGCAGCTCATGCGGCACACCGGTCCGTCGCTTTCCGCGTTCAACGCCTGGGTCCTGACCAAGGGCCTGGAGACGATGGCGCTGCGTGTCAACCACTCCTCGGCGTCTGCGTTGCGGATCGCCGAATGGCTCGAGGAACAGCCGGCCATCAGCTGGGTCAAGTACCCGCTGCTGAAGTCGCACCCGCAGTTCGAGCTCGCCGCAAAGCAAATGAAGGCCGGCGGAACTGTGCTCACCTTCGAGCTGCTCCCCTCCGCGGGGCGATCGGCGAAGGAGGCCGCTTTCGCGCTGCTGGACGGGCTCGCCGTCATCGACATCTCGAACAACCTCGGCGACTCCAAGTCCCTCATCACCCATCCCGCTACCACCACGCACCGTGCCATGGGTCCGGAAGGCCGCGCGGCAATTGGCCTGAGCGACGGCGTCGTGCGGCTTTCGGTGGGGCTGGAGGATGTGGACGATCTCATCGGGGACCTCGAGCGGGCCCTCAAGCAGGTCTAGCCGGGCGCTTCGCGCCAGTCCTGGCGCACCCAGGTGAGGACGGGTTGCGGCTTGGTGTCACTCTCGTCTCTCTCTGAGCGCATCGTGATCTGGACGGCGTGCTCGACGACGGCGGCCAGCCCGGCGGCGTCGGGCGCGCTCCCGTTGCTCTCGCTCCAGCGCCCGGCAACACCACGCTGTTCGATGGCGCCGTTGCCACGGCTCAAGATGGCTGCCACGCCGGTTTGGACCAAGTCGAATTCACCCTGTTCGGCGAGCACGGGTTCCAAGTATTCCACCAACGACCAGACGACGTCGGCGGCGGGCTCCGGGCGAAAGGTTCCGAAGTCCAGCAGTTCGGTACGCAGTCCGAAGTTGCTTGCTTGCCAGGACGCCATCCGCAAAAGCGCAGTGGGCACGGCAGCGGGCTCTATTCCGGCATGGTATTCACGAACAGAAGTCTCAACGAGTGCCCTGACGAGCACCGCGATGAGCGCCGCATCCTCGGCCCGGAGGCAGACATCGGCCACCCGGACCTCCACCGTGGGAACGTGCCGGGACAGCCTGGCGTCGAAGTAGACCATCCCCTCGTCCAGCAGCACTCCCGTTTCGATGAGCCTCCGGACAACCCGTCGGTAAGCAGCCAGGGACCCGAAGATGGCTGACGGCCCCGACGAAGGCCAGCGGTTCCACGCCTGCGTCCGGTAGCTCTCAAAACCCGTGGCCAGGCCACGCCAGTAGGGAGAATTGGCGCTCATCGCCGTGAAGACCGCGAGCTTGTCCCGGATGCGGTCCAAGACCATCACGCCTTCCTCGGGGGACTCGATCGATGTGTGCACGTGGAATCCGCACGTGAGCTGTTCGTGCGCCGTGATACCGAACCGTTCGAGCATGATGGCGTACCGGGGATCCGGAGTGGTGTGCAACGCGGCATCCACGGGCGATGTGGCCAACGCGGCGATCCGAGCGCCGTGGCGCCGAGCGGCATGGCTGGCGAGGCCGCGCCCCCTGCGGATCTGGTGCAGGAGCTCGGCGTAGCTGCGGCATGGGCGGGTCTGGGTTTCGATCTGCTCAAGTTTGAGCTCGTGGCTTAGGCCGGTATCGGGACCGTCGATCTCCTCGAGGGTGGGTCCGGGTTCGGTGCCATCCTGGGCGGCGTGGGCAGCGTCATCGTGGGCGGCGCCGTCGTGGGCGGGGGCCGAGAGGAGCGCGTCGGCAAGCGCGAGCGGCTCGCCGGTCACGGGATCGACGATCAGCAACTCCTCTTCCACACCAAAAGTGCGCACGGATCAATTGTGCGCCATGGCAGCCTTGCGGAGACAGACCGGGATTTTACGGGCCGCCCGAGGGATTCTGCTGGATCACTCCGACAGGACCGGGGGACAGCCTCTATTTTCCGGGCATTAGCGATAAGCCACCCCCGGGTGATCCAGCAGAATGTCCGCCAACTCATCCACATACGGCACATTCCCTGGGGCGTCAGCCGCAATTCCATGGATAGCTGGATCCATGGATGCTTTGGAATTCCTTGCCACGGTGGGTGGGGTCGCGCGCGTGGGCCTACTGCGCGCCAGCGGCTATACGCCCTCAGCCATCCGCAAGTTGGCTTCCGCCGGGGCACACCAACCACGAAAAGGCGTGTGGGCCCTCCCGTCAGCGGATCAGGAATACCTCACGGCGATCCTCAATAACGGGCATGTCACCTGCGCGAGCGCAGCTTTACGCTACGGCCTGTGGATCAAGGACAAGCCCATGCGCGTGCACCTGGCTACGCGGCACTGCCGGGGCCGGGGCTTCGTCCGGCATGGCGGCCTACGCCTATCTCGGGAGAATGCCGTCCCCTTGGCATCCGTCGAGGACACTGTGATTCACGCATTGGTCTGCTTGCCAGAGGTCGATGCCATTTCGATTGCGCAGTCTGCCATACAGCAGTTCGGCATCCCGCGGGGCCTGCTCGAAAGCGAGATCTCCGCCAACTACTACGGAAACGCCAGGAGGCTTCTCGCCAAGGCAGACGGCCTGTCCGAATCCGTACCGGAGATCAGCGCCCGCCTGCTGTTCGAATCAGAAGGCCTGACATTCCGTCGCCAAGTCAAAATCCGCGGCGTGGGACGTGTGGACTTTCTCATTGGACGGTGGCTCATCGTTGAAGTCAACGGCTACGCCTTCCACAGCTCGCGGGAGGCTTGGAGGAAAGATATGGCACGCCTGAACGCTGCACAGGCACGTGGCTTTGACCTCCTGAGCTTCGCCCCCGAGCAGATTTGGAACAACCCGGAGCAGGTGATGGACGAAATCCGTGCCGTCCTCGCCCTGCACGACGAACAGAGGTGATCGCAACGACGGATTTTGCCGGATCATCGCCAGGGCGCAGAAGGCAAACCCATTGTTTTCGGGGGTGAGCGAACGCTGACTCCGGATGATCCAGCAGAATGTCCTGCTGGTCAGTCCGAATCGTGGAGATTCCGACGTTCTCCGCCCCCATCAGTCCTGGAAGTACTCGATCTTGGCGCCGATGGTGTTGAGCCGCTCGGCCAGGTCCTCGTATCCGCGCTCAATCACGTAGATGTTGCGCAACTCGGACGTGCCGCGGGCCGCCAGCATGGCCAACAACAGGCAAGCTGCGGGTCGGAGTGCCGGGGGGCATCCGACTTCCGCGCCGCGCCACTTGGTGGGGCCATTGACATAGATGCGGTGCGGATCGAGCAGTTGAACCTGGGCGCCGAGCTTGTTGAGTTCGGTCAGGTAGATGGCCCGGTTTTCGTAGACCCAGTCGTGGATCATGGTCTGGCCTTCGGCGTTGCCGGCGATGACCGCGAAGAACGGCAAGTTGTCGATGTTTAGACCCGGGAACGGCATCGGATGGATCTTGTCCTCCGGAGCGCGCAACCGTGATGGCTTGGTGGTGACATCCACCAAGCGCGTCCGTCCGTTGCGCGCAAAGTACTCGCCGGAGATGTCGAGCTGTTGGCCCATCTGCTCGAGCGTGGCAAGTTCGATCTCCATGAACTCGATGGGGACCCTGCAGATGGTGACCTCCGAGTTGGTCACGATGCCCGCGGTGATCAGGCTCATGGCCTCGATCGGGTCTTCGGACGGGAAGTACTCAATGTCGACGTCGATCGCCGGGCGCCCAGTGATCTTCAGGGTGGTTGTCCCGATGCCGTCGATGACCACGCCGAGCCCCTGCAGGTAGAAGCAAAGGTCCTGCACCATGTAATTGGGGCTGGCATTGCGGATCACCGTGGTACCGCTGCGGTGTGCGGCGGCCATGATGGCGTTCTCCGTTACGGTGTCACCGCGCTCCGTGAGCACGAAGGTGCGGTGCTCGCCGTCGGCCGGCGGGGCCTGCACTGAATAGAAGCCTGATTTGGCTTCCACGGAGAGTCCGAACTGCCGCAATGCCTGCATGTGCGGTTCCACGGTCCGGGTCCCGAGATCGCAACCGCCGGCGTAGGGCAGTTGGTACGAGGCAGCCTCATCGAGGAGCGGGCCGAGCAGCATGATGACGCTGCGGGTGCGGCGTGCGGCTTCCACGTCCATGGAGGCGAGGTCCAGCGTTTCCGGGCGGCGGATGCGCAGATCGTTACCGTTCAGCCAGGTGCATTCGACGCCGATGGAGGTCAATACCTCGACGATCCGGTTGACTTCTTCGATCCGGGCGAGCCGCCGCAAGGTGGTGGTGCCGCGGTTGATGAGGCTCGCGCAAAGCAGTGCGACGCCGGCATTCTTGCTGCTGTTGACGTCCACCGAGCCGGAGAGCGTACGTCCGCCCTCCACGCGCAGGTGGGTCATCTGCCGTTTGCCGACCTTGACGATGGTTCGTCCGAAGATCGACTCGAGGCGCTCGATCATGCGCAGGCTGAGGTTTTGCTTGCCTTGTTCCATGCGGGCAATGGCGCTTTGGCTGGTGCCCAGTTCCGAGGCGAGCTGTCCTTGTGTCCAGCCCTTTTCGCCGCGGGCGTCGCGAAGGAGGAGACCTACATGTTCGGCAGTCGGTTGCGTCATGATCAATAAATATCACAGATGGTCTAAGAATTGGAGATTCTGCGACGCAACCCGCTGATTCAGCCCGAGAATAGTCGTCTCGTGCGATAAGTAAGTCGCAACGGCCGCCGTCGCGTGCCCGGGGCTGCCGGATGGCGGTCCGCCCGCAAATACCCAACTGAGTCGCAGTTGTTGTCGTTTTGGGGCGTCTAAACGACAACAACTGCGAGTCAGTTGGGCTGCTTCAGCCAGACGAAGTGCCAGGTCCCTGCCCATTGGGCCGCGAGTACGGCCGCGGCAGCGATGACCAGCCCGCCGCCCAGAACCCAGACGTCCAGGCGGCTGTAGGTGGATTCGCGCGCCCAGGTCCGCCGTCCGCCGCCGAAGCCGCGCGCCTCCATGGTCATCGCCAAGCGGGACGCCCGTCGGATCGCTTGGACCAGCAGACCAAAGCTTTGGCCAAGCATGGCCTTGAACCGTTGCGGCGGACTTCCGTGCGAGCCGACACCCCGCGCGCGCCGTGCCATGCCGATGGTCTGCCACTCCTCCGCCATGAGTCCCACGAGCCGCAGGGCCGCCAGGGTACCCAAGACAAAACGGTGCGGCAGTTTCGCCTTTTGCGCCAGGGCATCGGCGAGATCGGTGGGATCGGTGCAACTCATCAGGAGAATGGCAGGCAGCGCTATGGCAAGACCCCGCAGCATGAAGCCGAGTCCAAGCTGAAGCGAGCCTTCGCTAATGGACCAGATCCCGACGTCGAGCAGTATCCTTCCGCTGTCCGCCGACAGGATCGCGGTGCTCCAACCTCCGAGCGCGGCCGCGATAATCAAGGGCCAGCCGCGCTGCCAGAGCAAGCGCACGGTGAGCCCCGCGAGGGGGAACAACGCCAATTCGCCGAGGAGCGCGGTCGAGGCTGACACCAAGTCGATGGACAACGCCAACACCAGGGTGATCAGGAAGACCGACACGAACTTGGCCAGCGGATTGGCGCGTGTCAGGAGGGCGTTGTTGCCGCGCAGGGTCAGGGCGTCCCTCATGCCGCACCTGCTTCCTGCCGGGCGCCGCCTTGGAATGCAGGCTCGAGCCGCATCTCGGCGCCGCCCAGGACGGAGCTGAATTCCTGGTCGTGGGTCACGGAAACCACGGAGGTGCCGGCGTCGAGCAGTTCGGACAGGAACGACGCAAGCTCAGCCCACGTGTTCGCGTCCTGGCCGAAAGTGGGTTCGTCCAGCACCAGGACGCGGGGGTGCGCGGCGAGCACCGTCGCCACGGATAGCCGCCGTTTTTCGCCCCCGGAGAGCGTGTACGGATTGGCGTCCACGAGATGCCCCAAGCGCAGCCGTTCCAGCAACTCGTCCACCCGTTCCTCGCCATGGCCAAGATGCTTGGGGCCGAACATGAGCTCATCGAGGACGCGGCCGGTGACGAACTGGTGCTCGGGCTCTTGGAACACAGTCCCGATGCGGGAGATCAGCTGCTGGGCCTTCCACTTGAACGGGTCGGGGCCCGCGCCGTCGCTGAGCCCGACGGCGGCAGTCACCGCCCCGGATATCGGCGCCAACAGCCCCGCGAGGGTCAAAGCGAAGGTCGATTTTCCGGCGCCATTGGGACCGGTGATTGTCAGTGCCCGTCCGGCAAACACTTCGGCGTCGAGTCCGGACTGCACAGGACGCGGGGCGATCGTTTTGAACCCCCGGCGCCGTGTCCGTTCGCGGGACACCGCAAGCTCCTGGGTGGCGAGCAGCAACTCGCCCCCCTTCCGGGAGCTCCCCGCTCCGGAGTCGGCCGCCGGTCCGGCGCCTGTTCCCGAACGTGGGCGGGTGGCCGGCACGTAACCAGGCACCCAGACGCCCGCAGCAGTGAGCATGTCCCTTGCTTGCGCCAGAACCGTGTTCGGGTCACCGTCCAGAAGCACCGCCGGCGTCGAACCTCCCGAGGAGGAACTGCCCGGCTGAAGCACCACAATCCGGTCCACGAGGTCTTTCCAGACCGATACCCGGTGTTCCACCACCACCAAGGTGGCGCCGGTCTTGTCCAGGCAGCGGCCCACGGCATCGCGCACTTCCAAGACGCCGGCCGGGTCAAGGTTGGCGGTCGGCTCGTCCAGGAGGATCAAGCCGGGCCGCATTGCCAGTATGCCGGCGAGCGCAAGGCGCTGTTTCTGCCCGCCCGAGAGGGCCGACGTCGGGTGGTCGAGCGAAAAGTTGCCGCTGGCACTGCCACCGGCACTCCGCAGCAGCCCGACGTCGTCGAGCGCTTCATGGACCCGCTTCCAAATCTCGTCCCGCGGCACGCAAAGGTTCTCGGCGCCGAATGCAACGTCGTCGCCCAGGCGGGAAAGCACCACCTGGGTTTCGGGGTCCTGTTGCATGAGTCCGGCACGGCCCCGCTGGGCCTTCGGGGAAACGCCGTCCACCAGCAACGAGCCGGTCTCGTCGGCGTCGTCGCCTTCCTCGCCCAGCACGCCCGCCAGGGCATGGAGGAACGTCGACTTGCCTGCGCCCGAGGGGCCAAGCAGCAGGACGCGCTCGCCCGGACGGATGTCCAGGTCCAGGGCGTGGATGGCCTGCGTGGTGCGGCCGGCGTGCCGCCAGCCCCAGCCCTGCGCGGAAATGGCGGCGGGTCGCACCACGGCAGAGGTGCCGGAATCAGGACTGGGCATCAGGAAAAGACGGGCTCCGAGGCGGCCTTGCGTGACGCGAACGCGCTCAGGACACCGGTCCTGGCCAGGCCGCGGGTAGCGATCCAGGACAGGGCACCGGCAATGACGGCCCCGGAGATCGTGCAGAACACGATGTACGCGAGCTTGTCGACCGGTTCGTAGGCGATGTTCCAGCCCCACGGCAGGAAGGAGTCGTTCAGGCCGCAGAACAGGCCCGCACCGGCACCGGCCAGCAGGGACACCGGCAGGTTGAACTTCTTGTACATGAAGGCCAGGAAAATGAGTTCCGCCCCCAAGCCCTGGAGCAGGCCCGAGATCAGCACCGTGGTGCCGTACTGGGAACCCATGATGAGCTCGCTCGTGGCGGCCACTGTTTCGCAGAAAATTGCCGCACCGGGCTTGCGGACGATGAGCATGCCCAGCACGGCCGGAATCATCCAGCCGCCGGCGATCAGGCCGCTCAGGGGCGGGTAGCCGGCGGACATAGGCGTGGCAACCAAAGCCATCTGGTCCCATGCCCAGAAGATCACGCCACCGGCGATCGAGATGAGTGCCGCCACGACGATGTCCACGACGCGCCAGTTGTAACCAGGCTTGGTGAGGCCCGGCCTTGCAGAAATACCAGTCATTTTGTCCTCCTGAGGAACAGGAGGGGAAAGTGTTCGCGGTTGCCTGCGAGCGGCTTCCGCCGCGCCGGTCCGGACACTATGAGAACTCGACTCCCTTGCGCCGGTACTAGCCGGATCAGGTTCGAGGGTCTGCGGCTGTCCGCACTCTCAGCGCCCGTCCTCCGTGCCGCATTGCTGCGTGCCCGACGGCGGCGCTCCCCTGTCGTTATCAATCCACCCTTTTGGGCGTGGTTCAGTTTACACCTTGGCGGGGTTGCGGGCGCTGTGTTGGCGTCCGCGGAACGGTCACAAACACGCGGGGACGACGGATTCTGCTGGATCACTCGCCGGGTGAGCGCAGGCCGGCCCGGAATGGCGCGGGCGGCCGCAGAAACTGGGACAATGATCCAGCAGAATGTGACGCGGCAGAGCGGGCAAAGGAGCGGTCTTGGCAGGCAATGGCGAAGCGAACAGCACCACGGTGGCGGAACCGAGGCTCGCCGCAAGCGTGATCCTGGTCCGGGATGCCGCGGTTCCCGGGGGCTCTGAAGGTGCGGCGCAGGCTTTGGAGGTGTTCGTCCAGCACCGGGTTTCCACGATGGATTTCGCCGCGGGCATGGTGGTCTTCCCCGGGGGCCGGGTGGACCAGGTGGACAGCTCCGGCTGGGACTTCGCGGACGACGTCGTCGAGCAGCACGCCGCTGCATGGCACCGGAGCAGCATCGCCGTCGAGCCTGCCTCCGCCAGGTTCAACGCCGGCCGGGTGCTGGCGGCCGCGCAGCGTGAGGTGTTCGAAGAGGCCGGGCTGAAGCTTGACGCCGCCACCCTCCGCCCGTGGGCCAACTGGGTCACTCCGCAGGACCAGCCCAAGCGCTTCGACACGTACTTCTACCTTGCCTGCCCGGTTTCCGGTGCCGAGCCAAGGCACCAGACCACGGAAGCGTCGTCGTCCTTGTGGATGCCCGTCCGCGGAATCCTGGACGCCGAAGTCGCCGGAACACTCAAGCTCATGCCGCCCACGCTGGCGCTGCTGGATGAGCTCCTCGCCCTCGGCACAGTGGAAGCGATACTGGGCGAGGACCGTGACATCGTGCCTGTCCGTCCAAAGCCCGGGGCCTTGGAGGAGTTCTTCCGGCAGAGGCGCCAAGCTCCATCCGTTGCTCCGGAACTGCCCTGAAGTGGGGTTAGGCTGGGGACGGTCCTGTTTCCACCCGCAAGGAGTCCCGGAATGAACCTCCTCATCAAACTGCTCGGCACCGGCGTGAGCATCGGCGCTGGCTTTGTCGGCACCAAGCTCGTCAATGCGCTGTGGGAAAAGTCCACCGGCAAGAAACCTCCCAAGGGTCACGATGACATGGAGGCAAGCCTGCGCTCTGCACTGACCTTCGCCCTGATTTCGGCGACTGTCAGCGCCGTCATCCAGGTTTTCGCAAGCCGCAGTACCCAGCGCGCCATCTCGCGTTTCTCGAAGACACAGGACATCGTCTAGGCTGACGGCCGGCCGTTGGCGCCGTGAGGGCCTGGGCTCCCGCCGTTCCCGGTGTGGGGAGTTGTCGGGTCGGCTTGGGCTTTCTCCGCTGCCCGTTGGCCGGCGGCCCGCAGCACCACGGCCTCGAGTTCGTCGATGCTCAGCAACTCGGGGTGCAGGTGCTTGGTCCGGTAGCCTGCGCGGCCCACCATGTGTGCGGACACCGGCACCGTCAGCAATTGGAAGATCCAAGCGACGGCCAGGATCGGCCACACCCACCATTCGCGCATCTGCAGCCCGATGGCTGCCAAGACGAGGAACAGCCCGAGCACTTGCGGCTTGGTAGCTGCGTGCATGCGGCTCATCAGGTCCGGGAAGCGCAACAGGCCGATCGCCGCGCCCAATGACATCACCGCACCGACAATCAGCAGCACCGCGGTGACGGCATCGATGACGGCGTCCGCTCCGGTGGCGTCAGGAGTCATTGACCTGTCCTCTCCGGTCGGCCACGAAGCGCGCCACCGTCACCGATCCGATGAAACCGATCAGCGTCAGCGCGACGAGCAGCACGAGGTTGTTGAGGTGCCTGTTGACGGCCATGTCGATGGCCAGCGCAGCACCCAGTATGGCGAGCAGCACGTCCGAGGCGAGCACCCGGTCCAGCAGGGACGGCCCGACGGCGATCCTGTAGATCGCGCCGGCGGCGGCGAGGCTAAGGATCACCGCCGTGACGATCAGCACGATGTCTTTCACGAGCGAGCTCCCCTCGTTGCAGGCCAGCCTTCGGCCTGGAGTGCGTCCATTTCCGCCTGGGTACCCATGATCCGGATCAGCGAGGCCTCCGTGTCTTGGACTTCCTTGCGCAGCTTGGCGCTGTCCACATCGTTGCGGACATTGAGCCCATGGATATAGAGCGTGGACGTCGAGCGGTCCACCTCCACCACCAAGGAACCCGGAATCAGCGAAATCACGTGCCCTGTTGCGGTCACCATGAGGTCGGAATGGCTACGGAGGGGAACAGCGACGACGGCGTTGGTTACCAAGGGCCCGCGGAAGACCGCGAGGTACATGACCTGGAAGCTCGCGGCCACCACTTTGCCAAGGAACACGACGGCGAAAGGAATGGCGCGCAGCACGTTGAATCGTCCGCTGAGCTCCACTGGAGGCAAGTAGAAGACCCTGGCTACCACCACGGCGATCAGCGCACCGAATACCAGGTTGCCGGGGCTGAAGTCCCGCCAGAGCGCACCCCACACGACCACCAGCCAGACCAGCAGGGGCAACTCGGTGCGGAACGAAATCCGCTTGCGGCTCACTTGCCAACCCCCTGCAGTGGGGTCGACGCACCCGGCGCAGCGATGCCCGGGACTTTGGCATTCTCGCCGAGCACGGAATGGATATACGCCGTACGGTCCAGCATCTGTTCCGCGGAGTTGCCGGCCAATTGGAACAGCGGACCGGCGAAGACTGTCAGCGCCACGCCAAAGACCACCAGCGCGGCGGTTGGCCCCACCATGGTCCTCGGAAGCAGGCCGACGGCGGCAGTGTCCTTGAGGACGGCGGCCGGGTAGTCAGCGTCCTCGGGCTTCCGCCAGAATGCGCGGTTCCAGACGCGGGCAATGGCCAGCAAGGTCAAGAGGCTCGTGACCACCCCGCCCACCACCAAGGTAATGGCCAGTGGTGTCCCGAGGGCGATCCCTGCCTGCAGGAGTCCGAGCTTCCCCAGGAACCCGGAGAAGGGCGGGATTCCCGCGAGGTTCATGGCCGGAATGAAGAACAAGAGCGCGAGGAGTGGAGACAGCTTTGCGAGCCCACCCAGCCTATCCACCGACGAGCTCCCACCGCGGCGCTCGATCAAGCCGGTCACCAGGAACAGGCTCGTTTGGACAGTGATGTGGTGGGCCACATAGAAGACGGCGGCAGCAAGCCCGGCTACGGAAGACATGGCAAGCCCGAACACCATGTAGCCGATGTGGCTGACCAAGGTGAAGGAGAGTAATCGTTTGATGTCGCTCTGGGCTATGGCACCGAGAATGCCCACGAGCATGGTGAGGAGCGCAACCACCATCAACGGGGTGTTCAAGGTATCGCCCGGGAAGAGCAGGGTCTCCGTGCGGACCATGGCGTAGACGCCCACCTTGGTGAGCAAACCGGCGAACACGGCAGTGACCGGTGCCGGTGCGGTCGGGTACGAGTCAGGCAGCCAGAAGGACAGCGGGAACACGGCGGCCTTGATGCCGAAGGCCACGAGCAGCATGACGTGGAGCAGGTTCCTGGTGCCCGGATCCAATTCGGCCAGCTTTATAGCGAGATCTGCCATGGTGATGGTTCCGGTGGCTCCGTAGATCATCGCAATGGCGATCAGGAACAACACCGAAGACACGACGGAAACCACCACGTAGGTGACCCCGGCGCGGATGCGCGGACCGGTACCGCCCAGTGTCATGAGCACGTAGCTCGCCGTCAGCAGGATCTCGAAGCCGACGTACAGGTTGAAGAGATCACCGGTGAGGAAGGCGTTCGAGACACCGGCCACCAGGATCAGGTAGGTCGGGTGGAAGATCGACACCGGTGCCTCACGGTCGCCGTCGGCCATGCCCTGGCCGGTGGCGTAGATCAGCACCGCGAGGCTGATGACGGAGGAGACCACCAACATGAGCGAGGAGAACTGGTCCACCACCATCACCACGCCAAACGGCGGCTGCCAGCCGCCCAGGGTGACGGATGCAGTGCCTGTGGTCCATACCGAGGCAAGGAGCCAGCATTCCAGGAGCAACGTGAGGGACAACAAAGCGATGCTGACCGCGCGTTGGGCCAGCGGGTTCCTGTTCAGGGCGAACGTCAGTGCGGCACCGAGGATGGGAAGCACGACGGCGAGCGGCGCCAGGCTGGCGATGTTCACAGGGGGCCTCCTTCCTTGGCTGCTTCGGTGACTGCCGTAACCGGGAATTCGGATGTTTCCTCGGGAACCACCGAGTCGTCTTCGGCGTCAAAGCTGGGTGTCTTCGCGACGCGCCTGTCTTCGGCGTCGTCCTGGATGTCGTCCTGCCGTGCCAATGCCCAGGTCCGGTAGATGATGCCGAGCATGAATGCCGTCACCGCGAAGGAAATCACGATCGACGTCAGGATCAACGCTTGCGGCAAAGGATCGTTGTAGTCGCGCGGATCCGTCGATTTGTTGAACAGCGGGGCAAGTCCGGCATATCCACCCGTCGCCAGGATCAGCAGGTTGGTGGCGTTTGCCAGGAGCATGAGCCCCAGGAGAACGCGGGTCAAGCTGCGTTCCAGGATCAAATAGATCCCACAGGCGTAGAGCACTCCCATGACGATCAACAAGGTCAAGTTGACGCTCATGGGGTCCCCTTCCCGAGCGAGGTTGTTGCCGACTGCGCCGTGGTTGCGGCCGTTGGTGCGGAGGTGGGAACTTCCAATCGGGCATCCCCTGAATCCCGGACGTCTCCGCTGGCGGTCTCTTCGAAGTGTTCGTCGATCTCGGCTCCCAGGCTCCGCAGCACGTCCAGGGCCAGGCCTACGACCACGAGGTACACGCCGATGTCGAAGATCGTGGAGGTCACGAACTTGATGTCCCCGAACAACGGTAGCCAGAACTCGATGATGGCGCTTTGGAACACCTGGCCGCCCAGAAGCAACGGTACGAAGCCCGCTGCGGCCGCCGTCGCAAGGCCGGTTCCCAGCAGCATGCCGGCGCTGATCGGTGCGGCTTCCCGCAACTCGAACCGTCCGCCGGCCAAGTAACGGATGGTCAGGGCAAGCCCGGCCGTGAGTCCGCCGGCGAAGCCGCCACCCGGAAGATTGTGTCCCGCCAACAGCAGGTACACGGAGAAAACGATCATCGAGTGGAAAATCAGCCGCGTGACCACTTCGAAGATGATGGAACGCCGTTCCGGTGCAAGGGTTCGGCCGGCCACGAGCCAGGGGTCCGTCAGGGAGCCCGCGAACTTGCGGACGAGTGCCAGCGAGGCGTCGTCGCGCGAACTGCCCCCGGCGGCGGCGCGCCTCCCCACCGTGCCCTCGGGAATGGTGGCGGCCTTGTTGAGGCGCTCGCCCCTGCTGCGGACAAAAATCAAGCTCGCGACGCCGGTGGCAGCGACCGCCAGCACCGAGATCTCGCCGAAGGTGTCCCACGCCCGGATGTCCACCAGCGTCACGTTGACCACGTTGAGTCCGCCGCCGCCTTCATAGGCCAGCCGGGGGAACGAAAGCGACACAGGCTCGGCGATGCGGGCGCCCATCGCGTAGATCGCCACGAAGATCATGGTGACCGCGAACGCCACGCCAATGATGACGCGAACCACCCGGTACTTGCCGCCGGTGCGGTCACGGAGCTCCGGAGGGAGGCTGCGCATCGCCAGCACGAAGGCCACCAGGATGATGGTCTCCACCAGCATTTGCGTCAATGCGAGGTCCGGGGCTCCCTGCAACGCGAACATGAGTGCGATGCCGTAGCCGGTGACCGACACCATCAGCACGGCGAGGAAGCGCTTGTTGGCTCGGACCGCCGCGAGAGCGCCAACAACGATTCCTGCCGCGGCGATGAGCTGGAGCGGGGAATTCGGGTCGATCACATAGAGCCCGCCCGGGAGCGGCTTGTTGGCCACGATGAGTGCCGTCAAGGGGACAGCGAAAGCCACCGTGAGGATGACTGCAAGGTAGAAGTACAGGGAACCGCGCTGCGTGCGCCCCGTGACCCACACGGCGACGTCGTCCAAGGCGCCGATGGTGCGCTGGTACGCGCGGTCGCCGTCCACCCAGTCCGGGATACGGCCCTGCGCCCGCGACACGACGTTCCGGCCGTAGAACATCGCGACGCCGGCCGCGAACGTCACGGCGGTCAGTCCCAAGGCGGGCGTCAGCCCGTGCCACAGCGCGAGGTGGCTGGCGCTGGCTGCGTTTGTTCCGGCAGCGTTTGTTCCGACTGCGTTGGTTCCGGCAGCGGGTTCCACAAAAAGCGCCGCATACGGCTGGATCCAGCCGTCAACGGGATCCGGCCACAGGCCGTACACGATGGTGAGGAAGCTCAAGATGGCCGGGGCCGCCAGGAACGATGGCTGGATGGCCTTGAAGGGCGTCCGTTCCACGCCCGGCTTGGTGGCGAACGCACCCCACATGAAGCGGGCACTGTAAGCGAATGTGAGGATTGACCCCAGCACCAAGCCGACTAGCAGGACCAGCCCCCACGGTTGGGAAGCAGGGGCAGTACCGGATTGACTAGCGCCATAGTGGACGAACGCTTCGAACACGGATTCCTTGGCCACGAAACCCGCCAGCGGAGGTATGCCGGCCATGGACGCGGCGGCGATGCCCGCCACGATGGCGAGCGCCCTTGAGGACTTGTACACGCCCGAGAGCTTGCGGATATCGCGCGTGCCGGATTGGTGGTCGATGATGCCCACCACCAGGAACAACGCGGCCTTGAAGAGTCCGTGCGCCAGCAACAGCGCGAGGCCGGCCAGTGCGGCGTCGGGCCGGCCGAGACCCACCACCATGGTGAGGAAGCCGAGCTGGCTGACGGTTCCATAGGCAAGGATGAGCTTGATGTCGGTCTGCCGGAGCGCCCGGTAGCCGCCTACCAGCATCGTCGCCAAGCCGAGCCCAAGCACCAGCGGCAACCAGTAGGGGCTTTCGCTGAACCCCGGCGCCAGGCGGGCGACGATGTAGATGCCGGCCTTCACCATGGCCGCTGCGTGCAAGTAAGCGCTCACCGGGGTGGGCGCGGCCATGGCGCCGGGGAGCCAGAAGTGAAAGGGGACCAGCGCCGATTTGGTAATCGCACCTACCAGGATGAGTACGACGGCGGCGGCAACCGCACCTTGCGCAGGTCCTGTGACGAGGGTGGCCGCTTGGGTCATGATCGCCGAAATCCGGTATGTTCCGGAGGCCTGGCCCAGAATGATGAGGCCCACGAGCATGGCCAGGCCCCCGGCGGTGGTGACCATGAGCGCCTGCAAAGCCGAGCGCCGCGCGGATAGTCGGGTCCGCGCATAACCGATCAGCAGGTAGGACAGGACGGTGGTGAGTTCCCAGAAGATGAACATCATCAGGAGGTCGTCCGCCGTCACCAGGCCGAACATCGCGCCGGCGAAGGCAAGCAACTGGGCCCCGAATCCGCCGAGGTCGGCATCCTTGTTCTTGAAGTACCGGGCGCAATAGACCAGGACCAACGCGCCGACCCCCAGGACCAGCAAGGACATCACCCACGCCAGGACGTCCATGCGGAAGGCGAATTCAAGCTTGAGGTTCGGAATCCATGGGAGGGTCTCTTCGATGAAGCCGCCCGTGGCGGCTCCGCCTTTTCCGGGATAGATCCGGTCGTACTGCAGGAGCAGCCAGACAAAGGCGAGGGCGGGAACGGCAGCAAGGACGTAGAAGGCATTCCGTTGAAGTTTCCGGAAGATCCAGGGCGCCACAGTTGCCGCTGCAAAGGTCACGGCAAGAACTGTGATCACTGGAATCTCCGCAAAGTCAGGAATAAGTTGTCAAAAGTTGGAGCAGGCGGTCAAGCGTTGGGTTCGGTGCAGGTAGTTTATCAACCATGAACATGGCAACTGCGCCTGAGGCCCCGCACCCGTCATCCGAGCTTGCTTCGGGGCCTGCCCTGTCGAACAAGGGCCAAATCCTTGCGTGGGCATCCTGGGACTGGGGTTCCGCGGCATTCAATGCCGTCATGACCACCTTCGTGTTCACCGTCTACCTGACGTCCAAGGCATTTGGCGGGGAAGACTCGGCGTCGGCGACGTTGGGTGCCGCGCTGGCGATTGCCGGCGTCGCGATTGCGCTCCTGGCACCGGTCACCGGTCAGCGCTCCGACTCCGGTGGCCGCAGGAAACTGTGGCTGGGGGTCAACACCGCCCTCGTGGCTGTCCTCACGGGCTCGTGCTTCTTCGTTTTCCCCAAGCCCGAGTTCCTGCTGCTGGGCGTCACGTTGGTTGCGCTCGGAAATGTGTTTTTCGAGTTCGCCGGTGTCAATTACAACGCCATGCTGGCCCAGATCTCCACCCCTGCCAATATTGGCAAAGTGAGCGGCTTCGGTTGGGGAATGGGGTATCTGGGCGGGATTATCGCGCTGCTCGCGGTGCTGCAGCTTTTCGTCCAGCCGTCTTTTGAATGGTTCGGGGCCTCCACCCAGGACAGCCTGAATATCAGGCTCGTGGCTGTCTTTTCCGCGCTCTGGTTCTTCATCTTCGCGCTACCGGTCCTCTTCGCCGTGCCGGAGCTCTCCGTCAAGAAAGCGGAATCCCGGCTCGGGTTCCTGGCCTCTTATGGTTTGCTCGTCCGCCGGATCAAGGCCATCTATCGAACCAGCCCGCACACCATCTACTTCCTGCTCGCGAGCGCCATCTTCCGCGACGGCCTGGCGGCGGTCTTCACCTTCGGAGGGGTCATTGCTGCCGGGACTTTTGGATTCGAGCTCAAACAAGTCATCTTCTTCGCGATTTTCGGCAATGTGGTGGCCGCCGTTGGCGCCATGATCGGCGGATTCCTGGACGACAGGATCGGGCCCAAGTCCGTCATCGTCATTTCCCTCATGGGACTCCTGGTCGCCGGCACCGTCATCCTGGTGCTTGGCAACGGCGACTACGGCTTCTTCGGGACCCATTGGGCAGGCAGCACCACTTTCTGGGTGTTCGGACTGTTCTTGTGCCTCTTCGTGGGACCGGCGCAAGCTTCCTCCCGCGCCTACCTCGCGAGGCTGGCGCCCGACGGCGAATCCGGCGAGCTGTTCGGGCTCTACGCCACCACCGGCCGGGCCGTGAGCTTCCTGGCGCCGGCCCTTTTCACCCTGTGCATCACCTTGGCCACGCCCCTGGTTGCCCCTGGCGCGGCCCAACGCTGGGGGATCCTGGGCATCATGGTGGTGCTCCTGGCCGGCTTGCTGGTGATCTTGCCCGTCAAGGCACCCGACAAGACCGAAATCGCCACAGTGCCGCTGAGCTGACAGATGGGGCTCACACAATCTGCCACAAACCCTTGATCTTTGATTGTTAGTAGAGTTTACTAACTCACATGGAAGCCCTTCGTGACCGCCAGCGCACCGATCGAGCAAGCGCAGCGACCCTGCCTTCGGACGGGCGCGCCCACAATCTCTCCTTGGTGCGCCAAACGCTCCACTCTGCAGGGGCGATGAGCCGTGCGGAACTTTCCCGGGTCCTGGGCCTGACCCGTGTCACGGTGTCGGACCTCATCTCGGACCTCCTCGAACGCGGCCACGTCGTGGAACTGGGACAGTCCGATGAAGTCCGCCCCGGCAAGCCGGCCATCCTGGTAGACATCAACCGCCGGGGCCTCCAAGTGATCGGCATGGACTTGGCGGAAAATTCCGTGCTGCGCGCCGCCGTCCTGGACCTTGACGGCAACATCCTCGAAAGGGTCGAGCGGTCCATCTCCGAGGAGACCGGCCCGGACGTCGTCAACGAGGTCCTCGAACTCGCTTCGGAAGCCGTCGGCCGGGCCACCGCCACGCTGCTCGGGATCGGCGTCGGGACCCCCGGCATCGTCAATGCGGGCGGCGAGGTCACCACGGCCCCCAACTTCGGATGGACGGACGTCGCCCTGCGCGATCTCCTCCAGGAGCGGACCGGCCTTCCGACCCTCGTTTCCAACGATGCCGACGCCGCAGTCCATGCGGACCACACTTTCGGCGGCGGCAGCGACGACGAAATCCTCGTGAAGATCGGCCGCGGTGTCGGTTCAGGACTCATCGTGGGCGGCAGGCGTGCCCGGGGCGCCCACTCCGCGGCTGGCGAAATCGGCCACGTCACAGTCGGCACCGACGGCGGGACCGTGTGCAAGTGCGGTAAAACAGGCTGCCTCGAAACCTGGATGTCAGTCCCCAGCCTCGAACGTGCCCTGGCCGAAGCGGCGGCGAGCTCCGAACCGGAGGCCGCGGCCGCCGTCGTACTCCGGGAAGCGGGCGAGCGGCTCGCCATCGCCCTCGCGCCCGTGGTTGGCGCCCTCGATTTGGGCGAAGTGGTCCTCAGCGGACCCCGGGAGCTTTTGGAAGGCCCCCTTCTCAACGCCGTCCAGCAGACCCTGCTTGAGCGGCTCTTGCACCAGGACCCTTCACCGGTGTCCGTCCGTCTCGCGGCAGACGCACAGGACATTGTCCTGCGCGGAGCCGCCGTGATGGTCCTGTGGAACCAGCTTGGTGTGGCCTGAGTGCCGCCCCGCCGTTTCCAGCCCTGACTACAAGCCACGCATCCCTTCGAAGGAGCCGGACATGGACACGATTCAGTCCCCCGCTACCCACTCTCTTGCCACAGGGGCCGCCCGCGCCCACCTCCGCCGTCTCGCGGCAGGCACCCTCATGCCCGGATTTACCGGCATCGCCGTCCCCGTCTGGATCCTTGAAGCGTACGACGCCGGGTTGGCGGCTGTGTGCCTCTACGGCACCAACGTGGCGTCCCCCGTCCAGTTGCGCGAGCTCTGCGCCGGGCTCCGCGCACATTCCCCGAACACGCTCATCGCCGTCGATGAAGAGGGCGGCGATGTCACGAGGCTGCACTACCTCACGGGATCGACGCAGCCCGGGAACGCGGTGCTCGGGCGTCTGGACGACGTCGAACTGACCGCCGCCAGCGCCAGCGCCATCGGCCACGAGCTCGCAGGCCTGGGCATCAACTTGAACCTGGCCCCGGATGCCGACGTCAATTCCGCTCCGGACAATCCCGTGATCGGTGTGCGTAGCTTCGGGGCCGAACCGGGCCTGGTGGCACGGCATACCGCCGCCTGGATCCGTGGACTCGAAGACGCCGGTGTTGCGTCCTGTGCCAAGCACTTCCCGGGCCACGGCGACACCACCACAGACTCCCATCTGGCGCTCCCTAGGGTCACGGCCGACGCCGCCACCCTGGACGCACGCGAACTGGTCCCGTTCCGCGCGCTCGTCGCGGCTCGCGGGGCCACCGTCATGACGAGCCATATCCTGGTCGAAGCCCTGGACCCGGACCACCCCGCCACGTTCTCCCCGCGCATCCTGCAGGACCTGCTGCGCCGTGATATGGGGTTCGAGGGCGTCATCATCACGGACGCCCTGGACATGGCCGGCGCGTCCGCCCAGACCGGCATTCCGGAAGCAGCCGTCGGCGCACTGATCGCCGGGGCGGACCTGCTGTGCCTTGGTTCGGAGACCGGACCGGCCCTCTTCGAACAGACGATCACCGCGATCGCCGATGCCGTTGGCGACGGGCGGCTGCCCATGGAACGCCTGGCAGACGCTGTTGCCCGCACGCAAGCACTGTCCTCGCGGTTCCCCGCCGCGGGTGCCGCGGAAATCCAGGAAGCCGCCATCAGGGGCCAGCTCGGCCTGCCCGGCCAGCCGCAGCATGCCGGGGTGCCTGCCGAGCCGAAGGCGCTCGACGGGGAGCGCATCGCCGAGGCCTTCGAGGTGTCCGAAGCCGCCGAAAGGTGGCTGGCGCGGGAGGAGCCCGTGGCGATCGTGCAGGTCGAAACCGGGTCCAATTTCGCGGTCGGCCGCGTGCCTTGGGGCCCTGCCGCCACAACTTCGGCAGTGGTCCGCGAAGGCGAGGTGCCCGACGGCGCGCGGGTCGCCGTCGTCGGGCGCGGCTTGGATGCCGAACACCCGCTGTGGACCGTCTTCGCCCGCTTGAGGGCCGAGGGGCACGCGGTGATCGCCGTCGAGTGCGGCTGGCCGCGCGGCGGGGCGGACATCGTCACCTATGGTGCGTCGCTCACGGTGTCCCAGGCCCTGACGGCGCTGCTGAACGGCACTGCCAAAGCCTGACCGCACCACGCCCAATCCATCGACAGAAAGTTGCCATGGAAGTCATTGTCACGCCCACTCCGGAATCGGCTGCTTCGGCCGCCGCCCAAGCCGTCCTCTCAGGACTCCCTGCGGGCGCGGGACCAGTACTGGGACTGGCCACCGGTTCGTCTCCGCTGGGACTGTATGCGGAGCTCGCAGCCGCGGCCGCTGCGGGACGCGTGGATTTCTCGGCCGCCAAGGGATTCGCCTTGGACGAATATGTGGGCCTTCCGGCTGGACATGTCCAGTCCTACCGCGAGGTCCTGATCCGCGAGGTCTGCGAAGTCATCGGGCTTCCCATGGCCGGGCTGAATGTCCCCGACGGTAGCGGCGCCACCCAGGCCGAGCTCGAAGCGGGAGCGGCTGCCTACGACGCCGCCATAGCTGCCGCCGGCGGGGTCGACGTGCAGATCCTCGGCATCGGCGCCAACGGCCATGTGGGCTTCAATGAGCCCGGATCCTCGCTGTCCTCGCGGACCCGTTTGAAGCGGCTCACGGCCCGCACGAGGCTGGACAACGCCCGCTTCTTCGAACACGACGGCGACGTCCCGACCCACTGCATCACCCAAGGATTGGGGACCGTGCTGGAGGCGCGCCGGCTGGTGCTCATCGCCACCGGCGCCGCGAAGGCCGCCGCGGTCGCTGCCGCCGTCGAGGGCCCGCTGACGGCGTCGTGCCCGGGTTCGATCCTGCAATGGCATGCCGACGCCGTGGTGGTTCTCGACGAGGCGGCAGCGTCCGGATTGGCTAACCGCGAGTACTACGACGACGCCGCGCGCGGCCTGGCTTTGGCCCCCTAGAAAGGCGCGGGCCGCTTTGCGCGACGGCCCCGAGTGGCATCATTCCGCCGCCCCTTCAAGAGGGCTAGGGTGGACGTATGAACGTGGATGAGACAGAACTTCCAGGCCTCGGGGTCCGCAAGGATTTCATCACGGCCTCGGGACGCCGGATCGGTGTTGTCGAGATGCGGGAGGGTGAGACCGAGCTTTTCGTCTCCACGTGGGACGATCCCGATACCTGCCAGGCATCCATCCCGTTGACCGCAGACGAAGCCGCCGCCCTGGGCAACCTCCTGGGCGGTCAGCACATCGCCATGCGTTTGGCCGAAGCCCACAAGGAAATCCCCGGCATTGTCACGCGGCAGTTCTCCATCACCGCTGACTCCCCTTTCAACAACCAGCCCATGGGCAAAGCCCAGATCCGCACCCGCAGTGGTGTCTCGATCGTGGCGATCATGCGCGAAGGCGAAGTGGTTCCCTCACCGGCTCCCGACGTCGTCCTTCACACGGGTGATCTGCTGGTGGCTGTCGGTACGCAGGAAGGTCTTGACTCTGCGGCTGCCATTCTGCGCAACGGCTGACGTTCATGGACCCCCTGGCCCTGACCCTCATTGAGCTGGGCGCAGTCGTTTTCTGTCTCGGCCTCTTGGCTCGCTTGGCCGGCAGGATCGGCATGTCCCCCATTCCGCTCTATCTGGTGGGGGGACTGGCGTTCGGGGCGGGTGGACTGATCAAACTGGATGGCATGCACGAGTTCGCCCATCTTTCCGGCGAAATCGGTGTCATCCTGCTCCTGTTGATGCTCGGCTTGGAATATACGGCGGCGGAACTCGTCACGGGGCTGAGGCGCTCGTGGCAAGCCGGTGTGCTGGACCTGGTGTTGAACTTTCTTCCGGGTGCCGGCATCGCCGTGTGGCTCGGTTGGGGGCTTGTCGGGGCGATCGTCATGGGCGGTGTCACCTATATTTCTTCCTCCGGCATCGCCGCGAAGGTGATCACGGACCTCGGCCGGATCGGTAACCGTGAGACGCCGGTGGTGCTGGCCATCTTGGTTTTCGAAGACCTCACCATGGCCATCTACCTTCCGATCCTGACGGCGATCCTCGCAGGCGTGGGCTTCCTGGGCGGGCTCCAGACGGTGGGTATTGCGCTGGCCGTGGTCACCTTGGTGCTGGTGGTGGCCCTCAAACACGGCCACCGGGTATCCCAGGCCGTGCACAGCGAAAACTCCGAAGTCTTCCTGCTCAATCTCCTCGGAGCCGCGCTCTTGGTGGCCGGCATCGCGTCCGCCCTCCAGGTCTCCGCGGCCGTGGGGGCGTTCATGCTGGGCATTGCGATTTCGGGGGCAACGGCCCACAACGCGACGCGGATCCTTGAACCGCTCCGGGATCTCTTCGCGGCCATCTTCTTCGTAGCCTTCGGCCTCAACACGGACCCGTCCAGCATCCCGCCGGTCCTGGGCTGGGCGCTGCTCCTTGCACTCGCGACAGCCGTGACCAAGGTACTGACCGGATTCTGGGCGGCAAAGCGGGCAGGGATCGCCGTTCCCGGCCGTTTCCGCGCAGGAGCCGCCCTGATTGCCCGCGGTGAATTCTCCATTGTCATCGCAGGCCTGGCCGTGGCCTCGGGAGTCGTACCGCGCGAGCTTGCCGCCCTCGCTACCGCGTATGTGCTGCTCATGGCCATCATCGGACCGCTCGCAGCCCGCTTCGTGGAGCCCACGGTCAAGGCCTTCCGCAAGTCCTCACGCAAACCGAAGGCCTCCGAGCCTATTGCGTCCTTCGAAGCGTGAGCATCGGCCGTTCCCCGACGCTCGCTCACTTTTGGGGCGTTTCCTTTGGACGCTCGCTCACATGATGAGCGAGCGTCTCCGCTATTGCCCGCATATCTGAGCGAGCGTCTTGGGAGATCTCACCCCTCGGCAGGGGCTAGACCGTTGTCCGGTGGAAGTTCAAGTGGCTGCGGCTCGCGGTGGGGCCGCGCTGGCCTTGGTAACGGTTGCCGTATCCGCCGGAACCATAGGGATGCTCAGCCGCCGAGGAGAGCCGGAAGAAGCACAACTGGCCGATCTTCATGCCGGGCCACAGCTTGATGGGCAACGTGGCAACGTTGGACAGCTCCAAGGTCACATGGCCTGAGAACCCGGGGTCGATGAAGCCGGCCGTGGAGTGCGTCAGGAGGCCGAGGCGCCCCAGCGAAGACTTTCCTTCAAGGCGTGCGGCGACGTCGTCCGGCAGGCTCACGGTCTCGTACGTTGAACCGAGCACGAACTCGCCCGGGTGCAGGATGAAGGGTTCGTCGCCCTCCACCTCAACCAGGCGGGTCAGCTCAGGCTGCTCCTCGGAGGGGTCGATGTGCGCGTATTTGTGGTTGTCGAACAGCCGGAAGAAGCGGTCAATCCTCACATCCACCGAGGACGGCTGAACCATCGCGGGGTCGTAGGGCTCCAGGACGATACGTCGGGAGTCGATTTCGGCACGTATGTCGCGGTCAGAGATCAGCACAGGATCAAAAGTACCGTATCCACCCCGTACCCCGTGGTGCCGGAGTGGCGCATGGGACTATAGTGCACCACATAGACTGCCGTTACCGCTGTTGTATTTGGGAACGGTGGCACGATGCGAATCTGGGGAAACATTGAGACGAATTGCGGTGCCCGTTGCCGTAGTGGTGGCCTGCCTTCTCACGGTGATGGCCCCTGCCTCCGGACCGCTAACCGTCGCGGCCCTGCCCTCCGAGACTGCCGCCCCTTCCACCTCAAGCACCACCGCAAGCGCTGAAAGTACGACGACGGCGTCCGCACCGCCGTCGGGATCCGGCCTTCCACAGGCCGCACCTGCGCCGGGGTCACCAACTGCCACCCCCGCAGCACCAGCAGCGGCCGCCCCCGCCCAAGCGGCACCCGCTGCTGCGGGCACCGCGTCAACGGTCCAAGCCGCGGCCTCGCCCGCGCAGGCAAGCCCCCCCGTCGCCCCAGGCAACGGCACGTCACCCCAGGCAGCGGCCGGCCCGCCCCCGGTGCCCTCCATCCCGCCGGCTTCGGGCCCGGACCCGCTCCCCGGCGCCGCAGGGGACGTCCCGCCGCCGGATCCGGCTCCAGCCCCGACCAAATCCTCCCCCGCGGCCGTCCCGCTCGTCTCAGCGCAAGCATTGGTCAATGACGACAATTCCGCCCAGGTTCTGGCCGTGTTCAACGCCATCAATGCCTACAGGACGTCGCTTGGCTTGAACCCGGTGAAGTACAACCCCACGGTGTCCACTCTTTCGCAGGACTGGTCCAACAACATCGCCAGCCGCCAAGTGATTGAACACCGCCCCAACTTCTGGACCGATCCCAGGGCCTTGAACCCCAACAACGGCGCAGGTGAAGTCATCGCTGTCCGCTGGGATCGGGATGCCGCCCAGCTTGTCGAATGGTGGAAAAGCTCGCCCGCCCACGACGCACTGCTGCGTGATCCACGTTTCAACGTGATTGGCGTCGGCATCACTTTCACGGACGGCAACTACCAAACCACCCCCAATAGCTACACGATGTGGGGCGTGGTCAATCTCTTCGGCTACACGACGCTGCCCGCCGGCACAGTCAACAGCCCGGGCGAGGGCACAGCCCCTCCCCAACTTCCGCCACCGACGGTCTGCGACCCCATCGTGAAGCACGAGCCGCCCACGCTGGACCTCAGTGCGGCAGCCATCCGCAGCGCAGGTGACCTCGTCGCCGTCGACCCTTCGGGAAACCTGAGGGACTACCCTGCACTTGGCAACGGCACGTTCGGTCCCGCCCGGACAGCCGGGACCGGTTTCGCCGGGGCGAAAGAAGTGATGACCACTGATTGGGACCGCGACGGCGTGATCGATGTCCTCGTCCAGATGCTGGATGGCAGGCTCCTCCTCTACCCCGGAGTGGTGAGCGGCGGGTTCAAGGCCCCAGTGGTGTTGGGCCTATCGGGTTGGCAGTCGATGACCATGGCCGTGGGCATCTGGTGCGGCAACAACCGGCTCCCGCAGATCCTCGCCATTGATTCCAGCGGCGCGCTTTACCTGTACCGGAACGTGGGGCTAACCGCCATGGTGGGGCGGACTCAAGTGGGCACGGGCGTCAGTGCCATCCGGCTCAGCATGGTGGACTACGACGCCGACGGCTTCCAGGACCTGCTGGCCGTGGAAGCAAACGGGAACCTGCGCCTCTACCGCGGCTCCGGGCTCACCACGCCGAAGTCGGAGGCAAGGCTGGTAGTGGGAACCGGATGGACGGACTACTCCGGATTGCGCTCGCTCAACGGTGTCACGGGCCTCAACACGACTGGAATCGCGGGCCTCCTGAGCAACGGAACGATCGAATATTGGGACCTGACCGGCGGACGCCTCACGACGCCGAGCACTCCGGTCACCGGCTTGGGCGGACTCAAGCTGGCGCAGTAACTGGGCCCTAAGCCTCGGAGGTCTGCTCCTCGATGACCGACTTGAGCTGCTCCAGCTGGACGACTTCCTCTTCCATGGTCTTCTGGATCATGCTGTTCATGAGTTTCTGCAAGCCCTTCGGGTGGTACTCCAGCGCGAACCGCAGGCGGGTATTGGGCCCCTCGGTGCTGAGGTAGTAGCCGCCGGTGGGCCGCGCAGGACCGGCAACGACGGCGAAGCGCACTTCGGCGCCCGGCCTGGCTTCAGTGATTTGGAAGTCAGCCGCGATCGGCCGCCCGCCCGGCCCCGCCAAAGTCTGCTGGTAAACGGCGCCTTTTTCGCCGGCATGTCCGGAACGGAGGGAAATGCTGCGGATTCCACTGCGCCACAGGGGATTGTTGAGCCCGTCCACCAGGAATTGGTAAACGGTCATGGCGTCGCGACCAATGAGTACTTCATGCTCTGCAAATGCCACGGAATCCTCTTTCGGCGTATGGCTCTTGGACATAGCCGGGTTCCCCATGACACAGCAGCTAACTGCTACAGAATAGTCAGGCGTGGCGCAGCGCAACACACCCACGTCGAGCCTTAACCGAATCTTTACGAGCCCGGCAGGGAATTTGATGAGACCGTGATACCGGTGAGTCTGTGTCCGGATCAGCGCGCCATCTGCGCTAAGCTGGGATCTGCTCCGGCTGGTTTGCGGAGCAATGCGGGCGTAGCTCAATGGTAGAGCGCTAGCTTCCCAAGCTCGATACGCGGGTTCGATTCCCGTCGCCCGCTCCATTTCTGCCCTGATTCAAGGTGCCCAAGCCCTTGGGTGTATCGTCAGGAGCTAGGAGCCATTTCGGCTCTGCTCTAGGGAGCGATCATGGCTGACAAATCACCTCGCCAAGCTGCATCGAAAAAATCCGGCAAATCCATCAAAGAAAAGCGCGCGGATAAGAGGGCTTCAGAGTCCTCCGCAACCACGGTGGCCAAGCCGGCAACCGGCAACAAAAAGTGAGCGGCCATATAGGCGCCATGACCCTCGGCATCCTGTCGACATCGCGGAAGCCGGACGAGCGCCGGCTGCCCGTCCATCCCCTGCATCTGGAGCGCATTGCTCCGGAACTCCGGCAACACATCCGGCTGGAGCGCGGCTACGGCGAGCGCTTCGGCTTTTCGGACAGCCAACTTGAGCCGCTGGTCGGTGGCATGGCAAGCCGTGAAGAACTGATCTCGAATTCGGATGTCATCCTCCTGCCCAAACCGCAGCCGGAAGACCTGGCCGACCTCCGCGACGGGCAAGTCCTCTGGGGTTGGCCGCACTGCGTCCAGGACAGGGCCATCACCCAACTCGCCATCGACAAGAAGCTGACCTTGATCGCCTTCGAGGCGATGAACCATTGGGCCAGCGACGGCGGCTTCGGGCTTCACGTGTTCCATAAGAACAACGAACTTGCAGGCTACTGCTCCGTCATCCATGCCCTTGCCCTGACGGGCTCGACGGGTGACTACGGGAGGCGGCTGAGCGCCGTCGTGATTGGTTTCGGAGCCACGGCGCGTGGCGCGGTCACAGCCCTGAACGCGCACGGCATCCACGATGTCCAGGTGCTGACCAACCGCGGAGTTGCGGCGGTCGGTTCGCCCATCCACTCGGTGCGCATAGTGCAGTTCGACCACGACCAGAACGCCCCTTTCCTGAGCGAGGTCATTACCGATCGCGGACGCAAGCCGCTGGCTCCGTTCCTTGCCGCCGCCGACATAGTGGTCAACTGCACGCTGCAGGATCCGAACTCGCCGCTGACGTACCTGCGGACCGAGGACCTGGATGCGTTCCAGCCGGGCAGCTTGATTGTTGACGTCTCCTGCGACGAAGGCATGGGCTTCAGTTGGGCGCGGACCACGACGTTCGCCGAGCCCATGTTCACGGTGGGCGACCACATCAACTACTACGCCGTGGACCACAGCCCGTCCTACCTGTGGAACTCGTCCAGCTGGGAAATCAGCGAGGCGCTCCTGCCGTTCCTCGAGACTGTCATTTCGGGCCCCGAGGCCTGGGACGCCAGCGAAACAATCTCGCGTGCCATCGAAATCCGCGACGGCATCATCCGGAACCCGGACGTGCTCCAGTTCCAAGAGCGCTCAGCCGACTACCCGCACCTCGCGGCGTAGTCGCCTCGTAACCTCATAATGCGGCTGAGCCGGGCGCCTTGTGGGTGCCCGGCTCAGCCGCGTTTTGGCGACACTCCGCTACGCCGACTGCGGGACGATCCGCACCATCCGGCGTCGGTCCCGGACATTCACTTTGAGCCGCAACTCAGACTTCCGGGCCAGCACGACGGCGACTGTCGCCGCGGCGAGCGCCGGCACCCCGCCTGACACCAAGAGTGCAGCGTGCGGGTTCAGGTGCTCGGCAAGCCAGCCCATCATGGGTCCACCGATGGCTTGGCCACCGATGAGCACCATGATGTAGAGGCTCATGACGCGGCCGCGGATGCTCATGTTGGCGCTGACCTGGACCAGCTGGTTGGCGGCGGTCAGGAACATGAGGCACCAGAATCCGGAGAGGACCATGGCAGCGGAGAGCCACACCATCGATGGCGCCAACGCGGCCAGGCACAGCATCAAGCCATACATCCCGGCGCACAGCACCACCGAGCGCAGGCGCAACTGGCGGCGGCGGGCAGACGTGATTGCTCCGGCGAGCGCGCCAAGGGCCACCATGGCGTTGAGCAAACCGTAGCCGCCGGCACCGGCATGGTAGATGTGGTCCGCGAAGGCAGCGAGGAGCACGGGCAGGCTCATCGCGAAGACCGCTACAAAGCCGGCCATGAGCCACGGCCAGTAGATCGTGGGCTTGCTGAGTGCGTATCGCAGTCCCTCCTGCAGCATCCCCTTGCGTTTTGGCACGGGCGTGCTGACATAAAGTTCATTCTTGCGCAGCATCAAGAGCATGGTGACCGTGGAGCAGCAAGCCACCGCGTTCGCCGCGAAGGCCCAGCCCGCTCCGACCGCGGTCAGCAGCACGCCGGCCAGGGCGGGACCAATGAGGCCGCCCAACTGGAATGTGGTGGAGTTGACGCTAATCGCATTGCGCAGGTATTTCGGCCCCACGAGTTCGTTGACAAAGACCTGCCGTGCGGGCTGGTCGAGGACCGTCACGAGGCCCAGGACAAAAGCGATCACGTAAACGTGCCACACCTCGATGTGGTGGCTCAACGCCAACACGGCAAGGATGGCAGCCAGGGAGGCCGCGACGCTTTGACACAGGATGAGGATGCGTCGCTTGGCGAAGCGGTCCGCCATCATGCCGCCCCAGGGGCCCAGGAAAAGCGACGGCGTGAACTGCAATGCCACCGTTATTCCGACGGCGGTGACGGATCCGGAGAGCTGTAGTACCAACCAGTCCTGGGCGATTCTCTGCATCCAGAGTGCGATGACAGCTACGAAGTGGCCTACGGCGAAGATCCGGAAGTTGGGTACTTTGAGGGAAATGAAGGTGTGCCGCCAAGGCAGCCGTTCGTTGACGACGGCAATCGGCTGGGTGACCGTGTCAGGGTCGGCAGCGTGCGGAATTCGGCTGCTTGCGGCGAGTGAATCGATGGCAGGTTGGCTGACGTTTGCCGCTGAGGGCGGTGGGGGTGCCAAAAGTAGTCCTTGGATAGGCGTTTCGCTGGGATGCCTTTAACGCTAGGGTTGGCCGCGGTGATTATGGAAGTGAATTGGCCGTATAACTAGCATTGCGAAGTGCAATACACCGGCGTGAGCGGCGGTGAAGGTAGCTATCCAAGGAGTCCCGTGTTCGAACCCGTGCAGCTGCGGTCCTTCCTGGCCGTGGCCGAGACTTTGAGTTTCACGAAGGCAGCCGAGCGCCTCGGCCTGGCCCAACCCACGGTCAGCCAGCATGTGCGAAAGCTGGAGATGGCGGCCAAACGGGCGCTCGTAGCCCGCGACACCCGGGATGTCCGGCTCACCGACAATGGCGACGCCATGGCAGGCTTTGCCCGCAACATCCTCTCAGCGCACGATTCCGCGGCGAGGTACTTTTCCGGTTCAGCCATGCGCGGCCGTTTGAGGTTCGGAACCGCCGACGACCTCGCGATCACGGGGCTGCCTCGGATCCTGCGCGAGTTCCGGCAGCTGTACCCCCAGATCAACCTTGAACTCACGGTCAGCCAGAGCGACCAGCTCTACAAACGGGTCAATGCGGGCCAGTTGGATCTCGTCTTCGTGAAGTGGGTGGGCGAGGCGAAGGACGGCACGGTGGTGCGGCACGACAAATTTGCCTGGGTCGGGGTCGAACAAACGGTGCTGGACCCGGCCAGCCCCGTGCCGCTGATCTGCTATCCGGCTCCGAGCGTCAGCCGGAAACTGGCCATCGACGCGCTGGAGGCCATGGGCCGGACGTGGCGGGTCACCTGCTCGACCAAGCAGATCGCCGGTGTCCTGGCAGCGGTGCGTGCGGGCATCGGCGTCGCCGTGATGCCGTCGTCGTTGGTTCCCGAGGACCTCACGGTGATCACCAAGCGCTTCGACCTCCCGCCCGTGGGCGACGTCGACTTCACCTTGATCCGCAACCCCTTGGCGAACGCCGAGGTGGTGGATGCGCTGACGCAGGCGATCATCGGCAGAACACTCAATAAGCAGGCGTAGCAAGCGCCACCAAACCGCGCGTGGCTAAACCGCGCTGCGCTCCGGGGCGAGCGCCTGCGCGGCGAGAAGGACGGTCCGGACGATCGCCTTCCGGCGCCGCTCCGCCCTGATTGGCCCCTTGCTGCCGGCCATGAGGCCATCCAGCTCGGGCAGTACCGGCCACGCGTCACACAACGCAATGATGGTGAGCATCAGATCTGCCGCGTCTTCCTTGGACGTCCCCGGCATGGCCCGGATGACACCGTCAACCTTGTTCCTGCAGTTCGCGGCCCGGTCCGGACGGTTCACCACATATTCGCCCCGCTCCAGGCCCTCCCAAAACAGCAGCCTCGGAAGGGTGGGGTCCTGGTGGTGATGGTCGAACAGGCGTCCGGCGTAATCGGCCAAGGCTTCGGGACCGGCGCCCTCGATGCGGACTTCGTCCACCACTTTGCTGAGCTGGGACGCGATCACGGCGTCGAAGAGAAGATCCTTCTTACCGAAGTACTGATAGATGCGTTCCTTGTTGACTCCGGCCGCAGCAGCGATGCGGTCCACCCTGGCGCCGGCGAGTCCGAATTGGCAAAACTCGGCAGTCGCCGCCTCAAGGAGGAGTCGCTTGGTCCGCTCGGTATCCCATGCCATGTGTCCACCTTAACAGATTCCAACCAAGTAGTTGCAGTTTTCGAGGGTGGGGTCTAGTCTGAACTCACGCCGAAAGCAACCAATTAGTTGGAGAATGTCATGAACACCCAAATCCCCGTTGCCGCATCCGCGGACAGCGCCGCGGTTGCGGCGTTTGCCGAGCCGGCCGCACACGCGCACTCTGCGCATCTGCCTTCCATGCACACACCGTCGGTGCATATGCGTGCCGTGATCACCTGGCTCGCCATTTTTCCCCTCGTGGCGATCGGCATGACGATCCTCGCTCCGCTCACGGAGTCATGGCACCCCGCGCTGCGCGCCCTCGTCCTGACCCTTGTTGTGGTTCCTACCGCCGTCTACCTCGTTGTCCCCAAACTGATCGCTGGCTACGGCTCGCTGAAGAGGCGGCAGGCACGGAAGGCCGCCGCCAAGGCCTAGCGTGTGTCAGGCATCACCCGGCGATCCGGCGGCCACACGCTAAACTTGTCACGTTATGAACCGCACAATGTTTAAGTCCAAGATCCACCGTGCCACGGTGACCCATGCCGATCTGCACTACGTAGGTTCAGTGACGGTCGACCTGGATCTGCTGGATGCTGCGGATATTCTCCCCGGCGAGCTCGTCTCCATTGTTGACGTGACGAATGGCGCGCGTCTGGAGACTTACACCATTGCCGGCGAACGCGGCTCCGGCGTCATCGGCATCAACGGGGCCGCGGCGCACTTGGTGCACGTGGGCGACGTCGTCATCCTCATCACCTACGCGGAGATGACCACCGAAGAAGCCAAGGCCTACCAGCCCAAGGTTGTCCATGTGGACAGGGCCAACAAGCTCGTCCAACTCGGCAGCGATCCCGCCGAAGGCATCACTCCGGGCATCATGCGCCCGCCGCACGCCCTCAACAACGCCCAGCTGAACTAGGCTTCCCGTAGTCACGGGGCACTTCCTTACGTGGTCCACATGGCGGAACATGCCGCCGTCGTGCCTTACGGGCGAATAAAGCTGATTTAGGCTGGGACTGTGAACCCACGCCGCCCCGCGCCCGTCCCCCGCCGGATGTCGTAGTGCTGGGCGTCCTTTCCGGGTTCTTCGTGGTGTGGGCCATCATCCTGGTGGGCATGTTCGTCGGCAAGCGCGGGATCCTGGGGGACAATGCGCGTTCGGTCCTCAGCGGCCTGACTTTCTTCGTCGCGAGCCCTGCGCTTCTCTTTGAAACCCTGGGCAAGGCCCGTCTTCACGATGTCTTCGCCGCTCCACTCCTGGTCACGGCGGTGGGCGCCGTCGCCACAGGCAGCCTTTTCTTCATCGTCGTGAAGTTCTGGCTCAAACGTTCCCTGCCCGAATCGCTTATGTCCTCCATGAGCGCTTCGCTAGCCAACTCGGCGAACCTGGGCATCCCTATCGCGGTGTTCGTCCTCGGCGACGCCAGCTATGTGGCGCCCCTGCTGATCTTCCAGCTCGCGTTCTTCACGCCCATGTACCTGATGGTGCTCGATGCCAGCACCAGCAGCCACCGCACCACTCCCCTGCGCTTCGTCCTGATGATCGTCCGGAACCCGATGATCGTAGGATCCGCCCTCGGTTTGGTGGTCGCCGGGACGGGCTGGCAGGTGCCTTCGCTCATCATGGAGCCGATCCATTTGATCGGCGGTGCCGCAATTCCCGCGATGCTGATGGCGTTCGGGATGAGCTTGAATGGTTCGCGGCCCCTGCAGAAGGACACGGGCCGCCGGACGGATGCCCTGCTGGCCAGCGGCTTCAAGCTGTTTGTCCACCCCACAATGGCGTACCTGTTCGCCCGCTTCGCGCTGGGCCTGGAAGCGCATGCGCTGTTCGCCGTGGTGGTCACGGCGGCCCTGCCCACCGCGCAGAACGTGTTCGTGGCGGCGAGCCGCTACAACACGGGAATCACCGTGGCCAAGGATACGGTCCTGATCACCACGGTGGTGGCCGTCCCGGCAATGATCGCAGTGGCCCTGCTGCTTACCTAAGCCCGCCCCACCCAACTAGCTCGCAGTAGGTGTCGTTTAGACGCCCCAAAACGACATTAAGTGCGAGTCAGCTGGGCGGGCGCCTACTCTTCGTCCACTGAGTCCAGGTACCTGTCCAGGAGCTGTGCGCAGCGGATGAAACCCAAATGCGAATACGCCTGCGGGTGGTTTCCCAAGTGGGTCTCCGTGCCGGGATCGAACTCCTCGGGAAGCAGCCCGGTAGGACCGAAGAGCGCCACCAGCTGGTTGAACAACTCCAGCGCGTCGTCCAGTCGGCCCACGGCGAGGTACGCCTCAATCAGCCAGGTGGTGCAGATGTGGAACCCGCCCTCCAAACCCGGCAGGCCGTCGTCGTACCTGTACCGGAACACGGTGGGACCCACCCGCAGTTCCCGCTCGACGGCGGTGACGGTGTCCAGGAAGCGCTGGTCGCGGACGTCCAGCAGGCCCGAGAGTCCGATGTGCAGAACGGCCGCGTCCAGGTCGGGGCTGTCGTAGGCCACGGTGTAGGAGCTCGCGGATTCATCCCAACCCTCGCGGAGGACTTCAGCGCGGATGGTGTTGGCCGTTTCCTCCCACTCGGCCCCGATGGGGCGTCGGAACCGGACCGCCGTGTGCATGGCCCGGTCCAGCGTCACCCAGCACATCACCTTGGTGTAAATGTGGTGCCGCGGCGCGCGCCGGGCTTCCCAGATGCCATGGTCAGGTTCGTGCCAGCGGGCCAGCACGGCGGACGCCATCTGTTCCATGAGCTGCCAGTGCTCGTCCGGCAGCGTGCCGCGGCGCCTGCTGAGGGTCTGGATGAGTTCGGCGATCGGGCCGAAGACGTCCAGCTGCACTTGGTGGTCGGCGGCGTTCCCGATCCGCACGGGCCGTGAGCCGGCGTAACCGGGCAGGCTCTCGATAATTGCCTCGGTGGACAGCGGGGAGCCGGTCACGGAGTACAGGGGGTGCAGCCATTCCGGCCCGGGCGCGTTCTCGAGGATGCGGCCGAGCCAGCGGAGGAACCCGTCTGCCTCCTCGGTGGAACCCAGGTCCACGAGCGCATTGACCGTCATGGAGCCGTCGCGGAGCCAGCAGTAGCGGTAGTCCCAGTTGCGGGTGCCGCCGATCCCTTCCGGCAGCGACGTGGTTGGAGCCGCGAGGACGGCCCCGGTCGGCTCGTGCACCAGCGCCTTGAGGACCAGTGCCGAGCGCCGCACCAACGAAGGTTTCATGTCGGGCAGTTCCAGCCCACGGACCCACTGCCGGGATTGGTGCGCGACGGCGGCCCGCCGGGCAAGCTCTCCGGCGGGGTCCGGCGTCGTCGGCTCAGTGTCTCCGCACCTCAGGTTCATGACGATAGGACCGTACGCGAGGCTGACTTCAGCGGTGGCGGTTCCGTGCTTGCCGTCGCTCGTGACCGTGAAGGACACTCCGGGGGCGAACAGGATAATGGGATCCGAGGTGCCCACGACGTGCAGTTCTTCGCCGCGGATCTCCATGTTGAACGGAGCGTTGGCGTAGTCCGGCCGCGGGGCGAAAACAATCCGCGCGCTGCCGGTTCCGGAGAGGACACGGACCAGGCTGGTGATGCCGTCCGGTGCCGGCTCAAGGTAGTCGGTGACCGTGACGTCCGCCCAGCGCGTCTCCACGATCATGGTGTTGTCCACGTAGCGCTGGCCCAGCACCTTCGACGCCTTGACCGGTTCCACGCTGAAGTGGCCGGCCGGGTCTCCACCCAGGATGTGCGCGAACAAGGACCCTGAATCCGGGAGGGGATGGCTCATCCAGCAGATCTTGGCCTCCGGGGTGAGCAGCGCCGTCGAGGTCCCGTTGCCGATCATCGAATGCCGCTCCAGCCCCACTGCGTCCTCGCCGAACAGCCACGCTCGGCGCAGTTCGAACAGGATGGCGAGCACTTTGGCGAAGGATTGCGGGTCCGGCAAGCGATGGCGCGCCTTGGTTTCTCCGTCTCCGACGTGCAGGCCAAGATCCGGGCCCCGCAGGGTGGCGATTGCGAGCTCATCGCTGTCCGCGTCGCCGGCAAACAGGGCCGCGCTGGCCCCCAACTGTGTACGCAGATGCTCCAGCGCGGCGTCTTTGGAGGGTTCCACGATGGACAGGTCCAGAACGGATCCGTCCACAATGAAAAACAGGCCCACTTCACGGGCGATCTGGTGCGCCTCCCGGGTCACCCTGGCGACCACGGCAGGCGTGGCTGGCCGGGTGTGGATGGCTACCGCCACGGGCTTGCGCTCGATGCTGATGCCCTTTTCGAAGCCAATGGATTCGTTGAGGGCCGTGGCTGCCTGTTGAAGGACGGCTTCCGTGGCCATCGAGATGCTGTACGCGTAGGTCATGTCGAACTCGGCGCCGTGCGAGCCCACCAAGTGGACTTCCGCCGGCAGCCGCGACACTGCGGCAAGGTCCCGCAGCGACCTGCCGGAGATGACGGCAGTGTGCGTGTTCGGCAGCGCTGCCAGTGCCCGGAGAGCGACGGCGGCACTCCCCAACGGGAGTGTCTCAGTGGATACGCCTTCCGCGGCGCAGAGTGTTCCACCGTAGTTGCAAGCCACCAGGAGTCCCGGAGTGCGGGCCAGCATCCTCAGTTCCGCGAGCAGCTCCGGAGTGATTCCATCGTGCGCGGCCTCGGATTGGACTGCCGTCCGCAGGAGACCCAGCGGAAGCGATTTTGTCAGCAGTGCCGAATCGGCCACGGACAAATTGAGCGGAGTAGCCATGGGGACGATCCTTCCGGGGTGGATTCGTCCAGTTTCCGCCCGGCGGGTTTCGCCTCCATGACCCGCGTATTGCCGGGGTGTAACGAGTTTGATCGGCACAACAGCCATCCTCCGCGTGCTCGCTCGTTCCTCGCTTAGACGCACGCTTCCGGATAACTGCCGCGCCGATCGCTCAGTCCTTACACCCGCGTCAGCCCCACGGCTTCCGCGACCAGCTCCACGGAACGCAAGCGCTGCTTCGTGCCGGTGCTCTGGTGGGCGACGATCAGTTCGTCGGCATCGGCGTGGCGGGCAAACTCGTCGAGATACTCGCGCACCACCTCCGGTGTGCCCACCGCCGAGTACTTCACCATTTGCGCGATGTGCTGGCCCTGCGGCGAGTCGAGGATGAGGTCCGCTTCGGCGTCGGTGAATTCGCGTCCGCCGCCCAGGAAACGGGAGACCCGGTCCCTCTTGACCTCGAGGAAGAGCCGTTGGGCTTCAGCCGCCGAATCCGCGGCCACTACGTTAACGCCAGCGATCACGTAAGGCTCCTGCAGCTGTTCGGACGGTTTGAACTCGCGGCGGTAGATGGCGACGGCGTCCTGCAGCGCGTTGGGCGCGAAGTGCGAGGCGAAGGCGTAGGGCAGGCCGAGCTGCGCGGCCAGATGCGCCCCGAACAGGGAGGAGCCGAGGATGTAGAGGGGCACGTTGGTGCCCTTGCCGGGCGTTGCTTCGACGCCCTGGATCCGGGTGGGTCCTGTGAGGTAGCCCTGCAGCTCCAGCACGTCCTGCGGGAAGGTGTCCGCGGCCATGGGATCGCGGCGGAGCGCCCGCATGGTGTTCTGGTCACTGCCGGGCGCCCGTCCGAGGCCGAGGTCGATGCGGCCCGGGTGCAGGGTTTCGAGGGTGCCGAACTGTTCTGCGATGGTGAGCGGCGAATGGTTGGGCAGCATGACGCCGCCTGCACCGAGCCGGATAGTGCTGGTGTTGGCCGCGATATGGGCAATCAGCACGCTCGTAGCCGAGGAAGCGATTGAGCCCATGTTGTGGTGCTCGGCATACCAAATCCGTCGGTAGCCGAGCCGTTCGGCCAGTTGCGCCATGGCGACGCTCCCGGCGAAACTCTCCGCCGCCGTCTGGCCTTTGCCGATGATTGCCAGGTCGAGGATGGAGAGGGGAACAGTCACGTGATGCCGGCCTTTCGAAGGTGGTTTCGTTCGAGGGGCCGGTCTCCCGGCCACTCTTGCGACAACGACGGCGGTGCCCGGGTTATTTCTCCAGCTCGCGTGGGTTCCGTCTCAGCTCGCGAAGATACTGCACATCGTTGAACTCGACCTGAACGCGCTCGTCGCCGGGCGAAGAGAACCATTCGGCCGCCATCGACCGCCAAGACTCGATTCCCGTGTATTGCCATTGCCCCCAGGAATCGTAGATGTGGACGTTGTCGTTGTAGAGCGCCGCGAATGCGTCAACGTCCTTCGCGTGGACAGCGGCTGCGTAAGCTTCCAGCGCCTGATTGACCGGGGTTTGCTCGTTGCTCACGAAAAATCTCCTCACGTGTCGGCAGTTGTGTGGGAAGCCTAGACCGCGGTTGTTTTGTGACCCTTCGGGACCTCTAATGAACCCCAGTTAACCCTTGTATCCCCGCGTTTCAGAGCGCTTTGACCGGCTCTTGGCGCTGCCGGATAGTTGCAGCAACGCACACCATCCATCACTTTCGAAGGGGATTCCATGGCTATTTCACGACTCAAAACAGGCGCCGCACTGGCACTCGCCGTGACCACGACTCTCGGCCTCGCCGCTTGCTCTGACCCGGGCGCCTCAGCGGCGTCAGCGCCGTCGTCGTCCGCTTCCGCGGGCAAGACTTTCAACCTGTCGCCGGAGCAGAACCGCTTCCCTATCACCAAGGACGACGCCGCTGCGGCGCTCGTCCCGGAGGCCATCAAGGCTGACGGCAAACTCACCGTGGTGACCACAGGCGGCACCGCTCCGTTGAGCCTCTTCGCGACGGACAACAAAACCCTCATCGGCAACGAAGTCGACCTCGCCTACGCAGTCGGAGAAACCTTGGGCCTAAAGGTTGAGGTCCTTCCCGTGGCTTGGGCCGATTGGCCCTTGGGTATTGAATCGGGCAAGTACGAGGCCGTCCTCTCCAACGTCACCGTAACGGAGGCGCGTAAGGAGAAGTTCGACTTCGCCACCTATCGCACGGACCTCCTGGGCTTTTATGCCAAGAGCGACTCCCCGATCGGTGAGATCAAGGAAGCCAAGGACGTGGCGGGCAAGCGGATCATTGTGGGCTCGGGCACCAACCAGGAAGCAATCCTGTTGCGCTGGGACGCCGAGAACAAGAAGAACGGCTTGAAGCCGGTTGAATTCCAGTACTACGACGACGACTCGGCTTCCTCGCTCGCCGTGCAATCCGGCCGCGCGGACCTGACGTTCGGCCCGAACGCTGGAGCGGCGTACAAGGCCGCAAAGGACGGCAAGACCAAGCAGGTGGGAACAGTCAACGGCGGCTGGCCTCTTAAGGCGGACATTGCCTTCACCACCAAGAAGGGCAACGGTCTTGCCGTTGCAGCCCAGGCAGCCCTCAACAAACTGATCCAAAACGGCACGTATGGAAAGATCTTGGACCGCTGGGGGTTGTCTTCGGAGGGTATCGCGAAGTCGGAACTGAACCCGCCGGGCCTTCCGAAGAGCTAGCGCCGGCTCCGGGGTGTAACTTTCCACGTATCCGGAACCGCTGCGGACCGGACAAGCGAAAGGGAGTTCCATGGGCCAGCGCCTTGCCATCCTCGACGACTACCAAGCCGTGGCCTTCGACTACGCGCCGTGGGCCGAGCTCGCCGACGACGGCGTCGAAGTCACCGTTTTCACGGAGCCTCTGGCGGACGTCGCGGACTCGCTCCGCGACTTCGACATCATCATCGCAATGCGTGAACGGACCACTTTCGACGCCGGGCGCTTCCGGCAACTGCCGAAGCTGAAGCTCCTGGCCACCACCGGGATGGCCAACGCAGCCATCGATCTACTCGCGGCCGCGGAGCAGGGCATCACGGTCTGCGGGACGGGCGGCTCGCCGGCCGCGGCGCCCGAGCTGACGTGGGCACTGCTCCTGGCGTTCGCACGGAGAGTGCCGTTCGAGGACCGCCGGCTGCGCGCCGGAAAATGGCAGAGCACCGTGGGTTTCGAACTGTCTGGGAAGACCTTAGGAGTACTTGGACTCGGTAAGATCGGGAGCAAAATCGCCGGCTACGGCAACGCGTTTGGCATGGAGGTCATTGCTTGGAGTCCCAATCTCACGGAGGAAACCGCGGCTGCGGCGGGTGCGCGCAAGGTGGGCAAGGAAGCACTCTTCCGGGAGTCCGACGTCGTTAGCGTCCACGTGCGGTTGTCGGAGCGGTCCCGGGGGCTCGTCGGGGAGGACGAACTGCGGCTCCTCGGGCCCAACGGTGTCCTGGTCAACACTTCGCGTGGACCGATAGTGGATGAGTCCGCCCTCCTCCGCGGACTGAACGAGGGGTGGCTCGGCGGCGCGGCCCTGGACGTGTACGACGTCGAGCCCTTGCCGGCGGACCACCCGCTTCTCATGGCGCCGCGCACCGTGCTGACGCCGCACTTGGGTTATGTTACTTCGCAAAGCTACGCCCGCTTCTACGGCGAGGCCTTCGAGGACGTCCGGGCGTGGTTGCGGGGCGATCCGTTGCGGGTGCTTACGGGTTAGTGCATCAGTTGGGCTTAGATTGTCAGGTGCCTGCCGAATTCTCGCTCCGTCCCGCCCTGCCCGCCGATGCCGCGTGGATCGCGGAACTGCGCGCCGTCGTCATGCGACCCGATTTGGAGCGGCTAGGGCGTTGGGATCCGGTCCGCGTCAGGGAGCGTTTCTTGAAGGCGTTCCAGCCGGAACACACCTTTGTCATTGCCGTGGAAGGGCAAGCTGCAGGTGTCATCGCGGTGCGCCCGGAACCCGACGCTCTGTGGATCGAACACTTCTACCTCGCTCCGGAGTTCCAGGGGCAACGGCTTGGTGCCGGCGTGCTCCGGCGGGTCATGGGCGAGTCCAAGGACCACCGGCCATTCCGTCTCAACGTGCTCCAGGGCAGCCCGGCCCGACGCCTCTACGAACGCCACGGCTTTGTCCTGGAAACCGAGGATCCGGTGGACGTGTTCATGGTCGCCGCGCCTGTCGGGCACTGTTAATCGATCCGTGTCGGACTAAGTGACATCGCAGTTCGCCGGGCGTGTTCCAAGCGCGCGCAGAAGCCTGCCGGCACTTGAACTGGCAATTCATTGATCGGGAACCAGCGGACGTCATCGCTTTCCTCACTCACGGCGATCTCCACATCCGGGTTTGCTGTCGCGGCGAACCCCACATCCCAATGGGCGGCACATGAGAATCCCCCATGCAGATCGTGTCGGTCAAGATCCACGATTGCTGGAGAAAGCAGGACCAGGTCATCAATTCCGGACTCCTCGCGGGCCTCCCTCTGTGCAGCTTCCGCCACCGACGCGTCGTTCGACTCGACGTGACCGCCGAACTGCACCCAGAACTGCCCCTTGCGATGGAAACACAACAGAACACGATCGAATTCAGGCGAAAACACGAAGCAGGACCCGGTGACATGCTCCGGCCCACCATTTCGACGCAACGCGGCGTCCCCCGCCAAGTTCAGGAACTGCAGATACGCGTCCCGTAATCCCGATTCAGGAAGTGTCCTGAGGCTGGCAAGCAGATTGGCAAGAGGCATCCTGCTATTTTGCCGCACAGGGCAACGAACAACTCAATGCCACGACGAGGGGTGTGATGCGTCGGATAGATGTCACCCTAGGTGCCCGTTAGCCGATCCTTTACCGCACACTCCTGACGCTCTGAACAAAATCTATCTGCAGGGATTGCGGGGGCACCTCCGAACGAGCTGCGACTCTTGGTGGATGCTTAGAACATGCCCGCTTGGGGCGGGGGTCGACGCACTTGCCGGAGAATGGAGACGACTCATGACCAATTTTGAGAACCCGGCATTGGAGCAACTGGCCGACGCGATCGCGCTGTGGAGGTTCAACCCCGACGGCCGCGGCCAGGAAATCGTCGACGCCGCCGTCGACGCACTCGTTGGCGGTGTCGACTCACCCACCCTGCGCGAGCTGGCCGGCATCCCCGGCAACGAGTCACGCTCCGTCCTGGGCGAACTGGTTGACACCACTACCGCCGAGTTGGGCATCAACCACCTGCCGGATCCCACGGGCTCTGCTGCTTTTCGGGTCATGGCCCGCCAGGCGATCGCTGGACGAATCACGGCCAGACAACTCACCTTTTGGGCGTACCGTAACATCGGACCGGAAGCCGAGGAGTTTGCGCAGCCCTTCGTGCACCTCTCCTGGCTCTACGAGGACGTCGACATACAGAAATGGTCTATAAACGACGTCGACCGCGCCGTCATCTCCGAGGCCAAAGCGTATTTGGCAGGAGAACCATCCAAATGGTTGAAGCTCCCTATCAACGCAGCGAACCTGACAGTGGAGCCACGAAGTCCGACTGCCAGAATTCGGCAGTGGCTCAAGCGGAAGACAACACATTGACACTCAAGAACGACACCAGTACCGTCAGTGTCCTTTGATCCCGGCAGTCCCATTTCCTGGAACTGAGACATTAGCCTGTCTAATCGCGCCGGGCCGCCCGGTCAAAGAACTTTCATGTGGCACGGGCCTTCAGCGGCCCTTGGGCTCAGTGGGCCATGCGGCCATTTCTGACCTGGTGAAGGATCCTCCACCGGACAGAATCGCTGTTGCAGGGTGACTGCGTCTCACGCACCAGGCCTGGCCAACGGTTCGCTACATCGCTAGAGCGACCGGCTGATGTGCGCGAGGTAGATTTGCTTGAGGTCCGGCCTCCAAATGAGTGCTTGCCACTTGCCATTCGCGATCACCGTCAGTGTGACCTTGTCGCCTTTGCGTACAGAGCCAATCGGGCTGACGAATTTATAGAAAACATTGAAGGGACACACGTTTCCTGAGAGATCCTCTGCCTCCAACCTGACCGTGATGCCGCTGCGGCTGCCCGTTTTCCGCGTGACGGTCGCCTCGAACTGCCGCCATTGAGCCCCGGACGCGAGTAGCTTCCGGATCCCGCCGTAGTCGGTGAGCTCGGTCCAGAGCGCGAAGGCCACCGCGGCCGGGACAAACAGGAAAAAGAGACCAAAGAGCAAGGGATTCGGATGGTTCGCATCGCTGGCCCCATCGATCCAGATGTCGTGCAGATCGGTTGTATCGACGTTGAGCGCGACGCGGGAGCCGGGCCCGGGCAGGGTGTTGCAGACTGCGTTGACTCTTGTAACACCCTGCAGGTGCTGCCCACCGACGGTGTAGTCGAGGTCCAGCTGGCATCCGTCAGAGTGACGACCCGTTTCGGTTTGGGCACTGACGATTCCATTAGTCCTTGTGTAGCTGGCGAATGCGTGTTTAATCCCAGCTAGGACAGCCCATCCGAGCAATCCCGAGATCGATGCAATGACCAGCACCGCAGCCGCGCGTCTCAGCCACAGCCTCCTGCGAAGCCAGCTGCCTTCCCAGACCGGGAACCCCGGGCTCGGCGGTATGGATGCCCGGATACGGACCTCCTCGGTGAGCTGGACCCAGGAGCTCCCGTTGTCGTCCCCCGCACCACCCGGCGACGGGGCGTCCGTCGCATATTCATGAGCCATGCTGCCATCTTGCCGCATGGAACAACGAACAACTCGTTGCTCCGGCAGCGCCGCGGTCAACGTCGATCAGCGCCCGTAAGCCGGTCCCCCACCGGCCAGCTCAACACCTTCATGCCTTCCCTTCAGGAAAGCCTTAATGTGGGTCCCCCCTGATTCCCGTATGACCCGCCCGCAAAAGTGCCCGGTGAAGGCGCCCTAAACGCTACACTTCAGGGCTCCCGGCAGCCCTGAAAATTCGAGGACGCACTAAGGCTTCTCGGCCAGCGAAGGCGTCCCGGTGAACGCCGCCCGCGGTGCTCACCGTTTAGGGCCTCCATGGGAACCACCGTGATGAATGCCGGCGTTCAGCCCCAATTGGCCGCTCAAGAAGTTTGCGGTTATGGTTTTGGCTATGGAGATTGAGGTCGACAGAGCCTAGCCACCTGACGTTCGGTGGCCGCCCGGTTGTTTGCGCTCGTGCGCACCCGGTGAGAAATCTCGCTTTCAGCTGTCTGTAGCCGCTTTTCCGGCGGCCCTGCGTCCGAGCTGAAAGATTCCGTACGTCAGGTGCAGTGCCCTCCGAAGTAGCGCGCGTTTTCGCGCCCCGGAGAGAGCACGTTGACCCATGACTATGCCCCCAGATGGGCAAGAACCGAAGGACTGTGTCTCATGTCAGCACAATCAGCCATCTCCTTGCACGATCTTTCATTCGAGTGGCCCGACGGCACTCCCGCTCTTCAGCGGCTCAATGGCACCATGACCACCGGCCGGACTGGACTAGTCGGCCGCAATGGTGCAGGAAAATCGACCCTGCTCCGTTTGATCGCCGGCACACTGACGCCGACCCTGGGCCGGGTCGAAACCGTCGGTGACGTGGGCTACCTTCCTCAGACCCTCACCCTCGGGCAGCACACGACGGTCGCCGCATTGCTCGGCATCGACGACATACTCACGTCGCTCCATGCCATTGAGGACGGCGACGTCGATGAGCGCCATTTCGACACGGTCGGCGACGACTGGGACATTGAGTCCCGGGCAGACGAGGCTCTGCACGAAATCGGCTTCTCAGCGGGTGACCTCAAGCGGCAGGTCGGGGAGCTCTCAGGTGGCGAGGCAATGCTCATCGCGCTGACCGGGCTGCGCATCCGCCGCACCCCGGTCACGCTCCTCGACGAGCCAACCAACAACCTTGATCGGCGCACCCGGGCCAAACTTGCCGACTTCGTCGACAGTTGGCCGGGTACCCTCGTGGTGGTCAGCCACGACCTCGAGTTGCTTGAGCACATGGACTCCACTGCTGAGCTTCATGCCGGCAAGCTTGACGTGTTTGGTGGCCCGTACAGTCTTTTCACCGAATATCGCGAGCAGGAACAGGCCGCCGCCATCCAGGCAGCACGGAGCGCCCAGCAAGCGCTGAAGGTCGAGAAGAAGCAACGCGTCGAAGCCGAGACGAAGCTTGCCCGCCGCGAGCGGACAGCGAAGAAAACCCAAGCCAGCGGCGGCATCCCGAAGATCCTGGCCGGCAACCGGTCTAGCAAGGCGCAGGCATCTGCCGGCTCGATGCGCTCGACCCTCGACGACAAGGTGCTGTCAGCCCAGGCCGCCGTCGACGCCGCCGACGCGAGGGTCAGGGAAGTTGAGCACATCCACCTCACCCTTCCAGATCCCGACGTGCCACGGAGCCGCCGGATCGCCGAGCTGAGCGACGGTTCCCGCACGATCGCCATCCAAGGCCCCGAACGCGTGGCCCTGGTGGGACCCAACGGCTCAGGCAAATCGACGCTCCTCAAACACCTCGTTGAGAGGCGCCCTGCAGAATCCTCGGGCCGGATCACCGGAAAGCTGCTGACCGGCCGGGTGGGATACCTCCCGCAACGGCTCGACGGACTGGACGATTCCCGCTCAGCGCTGGACAACGTGCGGGCAGCGGCTCCGGCGTCGGCGCCCGAAGACATCCGCAATCAACTCGCACGTCTCCTCCTCCGGGGATCCACCGTTGATCGCCCGGTCTCCAGCCTGTCAGGAGGAGAACGGTTCCGGGTCAGCCTCGCGAAGCTGCTCCTGGCGGAGCCGCCCGCCCAGCTGCTGATCCTCGACGAGCCGACGAACAACCTCGACATTGCCAGCGTCGAGCAGCTCGCCGAAGCCCTGGACGCCTACCGTGGCGCACTGCTCATCGTGAGCCACGACCTCGGGTTTCTCCGGCGCCTCAACATCGACACGGTAGCCGAGCTCGACGGCGAAGGGGGCCTGCGCGAGCGCACGGAGCCACTCACCTAGGGCCCGCAGCAAATCAGAGCTGTTGTTCCCACACGGTCAGTTGGAGCCGCACCAGCTCCGCGTCCGGGTCGCGCGAACCGCCGTCGTCGGTCTGCAAGCCGACGACGGCGGCCGCGACTCGCGCACGGAAGCTCACCGCGCGCCCCCGGCGGGTACCGACTCCAACGCCCCCGAGCGCGCCGGCGTCGTGAGGCCCAGGTTCTCGCGGAGGGTCCTGCCGACGTATTCCGTGGGGTACACGCCACGTTCCTGCAGCTCGGGCACCAAGTGGTTCACGATGTCGTCTAGGCCGGTGGGGATAAGCCACGGCGAGATGTTGAAGCCGTCGACGGCACCCACCCGGGCGTACTCGGCCAAGGTATCGGCCACGGCTGTGTAGGATCCGGTGAACGTCGCGTCAACCCTGGACGTCCTGGAGCTCACGAACTGCCGGATGGACAGGCCCTTCTCCTTGGCCTCGGCGCGCCATTGCTCGGCGAGCTGCCGGGCTTTGGCCCCGTGGAAGCCGCTCCCCCGGGTCTCGGAGGTCTCCTCCACCACCGGATCGATCTCCGGAAGCGGACCATCGGGATCGTAGGTGGACAACTCCCGGCCCCAGAACTGTTCGAGATACGCAACTGCCTGCTGCGGCCCGATCTGCAGGCCGCGGACCCACTCCTTCTTCTCGCGGGCTTCCTCGTCAGTGGCGGCGAGGATGAACTCGCTCGCCGGCATGATCTGGACGTCGTTGGCGTCCCGTCCAGCAGCCAGGGAGCGCGAGACGATATCGGCGCGGAACTCCACGGCGTCGTCGAACTTCGGGTGCGCAGAGAAGATCACATCCGCTTGGCGGGCGGCGAAGTCGCGTCCTTCCGGGGAATCCCCGGCTTGGAACAGCACCGGCCTGTACTGGGCGCTGCGCGGCAGCCGGGGGGTGACGTCCACGGAATAGTGCTGCCCGGAGTGGTGCACGCGCCGCGCATGGCCGGGAACCGCCCAGGAATCCGCGCAGACGGACGAGGAGACCGCTCCGTCCTCCCACGAATCCCAGATCTTCTTGGCGGTCTCCACGAATGCTTCGGCGTGGATATAGCGATCGGCGTGGTCCAGGTAGCCGCCCCGCCGGAAGTTGGCCCCGGTCCACGCGTTGTCCGTGGTCACGACGTTCCAGGCGGCGCGCCCGCCGGAGAGCAAGTCGAGGGAGGCGAGCCTGTGAGCGAGGTCGGCGGGATCGTTGTACGTCGTATTCTGCGTGGCCACGAGCCCGATATTGGACGTCACCGACGCGAGCGCCGCCAGCATGGTCTGCGCGTCCGGCCTGCCCGCGACGTCCAGGGCGTGCGGTCGTCCGAGATGTTCCCGCAAGCGCAGGCCCTCGCCCAGGAAGAAGGCTGCGAACAGCCCGCGCTCGGCGGTCTGGGCGATCCGTCGGAACGACTCAAAGTCGGTCTGCGAACCGGATTCAGGCGCTTTCCAGATGGTGCCGGAATTGACGCCCTGGAAGAAGATCCCGAACTGGATCTTCCCGCTCGGCTGGAATTTAGCACGGTTGTGCTGTGTCATAGTCTCTCCTCAGTTTTCCAAGCCAACGACGGCGGCGCCCGCCGCGCCCACGCTCGCGTACCGGCTCAGCGGCCGTTCAAGACCCAGCAGTTCCCGGAACGTGCCGCCCTGCGCAACAGGCTTCAGCACCCCGCGGCGACGAAGCTCGGGCAGGACCAATTGCGCCAGTTCCTCGAGCTCCACGTCCAGCACAGCCGGATGCAGCCTTACGCCGTCGGCCACGGCCAGCAACCCGGCAAGGAAGTCGACCAATTCCGCCGCCGTGCCGACGAAGCGCGCCCGGGAACTGGTCCACGGAGTAAACGCGTCCAGTTCGGCGAGCCGCGCGGAGGCGCTTTGCCCACGCGAGTCAAGGACGACGTCGAGCTCCGCCACTACCGACGGGCCGCCCCCAACAGCCGGGCCGCCCCCAACAGCGGTCCGGGCACGCACGTCCGCAACCTCCTCGGCGAGAAGTGAAGGCGTCGGAGCGGACACCAGCACCACGTCGGCGTCCGAACGAAGCAAGCCAGCCTGGGCAACCACGGGCAATTGCCCCTGCAGCGGGCGCGGAATGATGGAGGGACCCTTCACGGAATACCCGGCCCCTGCGAAATCCGCCGGCGTCTCGAAGTCGATGTAGTGCAGTTTGTCCACGTCAAAGTACCGACCGGTGGGGACGTCGCGGATCACGGCGTCGTCCTCCCAGGAATCCCAAAGCCGCCGGCTCACTTCCACCGACGCCGCGGCCTCCTGCGCCAAGGCGGCACCTTCAACAAATGAACGCCCGACGGCGGCAGCCTCCTCCGCGGAGCCGCTCGCCGCGACGAGCCAACCCGCCCGTCCGCCCGAGACATAGTCCAAGCTCGCCAGCTGAGTGGAGATGTGGAACGGCTCGGTGTAGACCGTGTCCACTTCCGGTACCAGCACGATGGAACTCGTGACGGGACCCGCGAACGCGGCGCGCTGAAGGGCGTTCAGGCGGCCTGCAACATCTCGCCCGCCAGCGCCGGAGCCGTCAGTCCCAGACCCATCAGCGAACGTCGCCACATGAATCCCGGCCGATTCCGCCGCCAGCACCGTGTTCCGGATCCGCGAACCGTTCAGCAACTCATCCGGGGCATGCCGGGCTTTGCGCCAGGCCGCGGGGTGGGCGCCGTCGCCGTCGAGCTCCAAGGCCAGGAATCCGGGCTGGCCCGGACGGGAGATGCCGCTCATTGCTGCTCCTGCCTTTCGTAAGGGATCTGTTCGCCGGCTTCGATGGCCACGCTCAGCCGGTTTTCCGAGGGTGGGAGCGGGCACGTGGCAAGGTCCGTGTAGGCGCACGGCAAGTTGACGGCACGGTTGAAGTCGAGCACCACGGAGCCGTCCGATTCCGGGGTCACCGTGAGCGAGCGATTGGCCGCGTAGGTGGTCTTGCCCGACGTCGCATCCGTGAACAGCACCGAGAGTGTGCCCGGCGCATGTCCGTTGAAGGCCGTGAGCACCAAGTCCTGGCCCGCGAGGTTGAAGTGGAGCTCGCCGGGCGCCTCGTAGACGTGCTGGATACCCTCGACGGCGGCCCCCACTGTGGTCGGTCGGGGAACCTCAAACGGCACGAACGTACCGTTCACCGCGAACGATGCATCCGGTGCGTATGCGGGCGTTCCGCGGTATTCGTTGAGCAGCGGATTCCCGGGGTGCCGCGGCCGGACGATGTACTCGCCGCCGCGCTTGGCGAGCTCGACGACCGTGTCCCCCGCGTTGAGGTTGAGGCCGTCTCGTTCCGCGATGGGGCCGAAAACGACGGTGGCCCCGGCGGCGTCGGTGTTGAGTTCCCGGCCGTCCCGAAGCAGGCTTTCGCCTGGTCCTAAAACCACAGTGACGACGTCGTTCTCCACACTCCAGGCGCCGGGCACCCCGTCGAGCGGAGCAGCTTCGGAACCAAGCCAGTGCAGATGGGTGACAGCGAGGAATCCGTGCGGATCGGCCCGGTGACGCTCGTGCTCGGCGTGCCATTCCTGCCAGGCGGCGGTGAAGGCCGCAGTGGTGGACGTAGCCGTTTCAGTGGGCGTAGGCATGATTCCTCCTGTGGTTTGCATGATCTGTGGTGACAGTTCCGGAAGCGTCCGGTGACGTGGCGCCAGCGAATTCCGGGCGGCCACCAAAGGGATCCGCCGGTTCCCACAAGGTGGTGGGCGCGGCGGCGCGGACGGCCGGGATGACCTCGAGCGCGAACCGCTCCAGGATCTCCAGCTGCTGCTCGAAGGGCAACGTGGTGGGCAAGGAAATGGACTGAAGATCGTGGCCGTAGAGCGAGTGGTAGCTCAGGATTTTGTCGATCACCTGTTCCGGACTGCCCACCAGTGCTGGCCCTTCAGCCACGGCATGCTCGATGTCCCGGAACGGCGAATTGTTGCCCGGGACGTTGCGTCCAGCGGTCAAGGCCTCATAAACAGGCCCGAACTGGCGCTTGGCTTCCTGCGTGGTGTCCGCGACGAACACGCCGCCTGCGCCGGAACCCGAACCGAGGTACTGGTGCCGAGGATCGTGGCCGTGGCGTTCGTATTCCTCGCGGTAGTGGTCGATCAGGATCTTGTAGTTCTCGCGAGGCTGGATGGCGTTGGCCGTGAAAAGTGGATCGCCCCACTGGGCGGCGAGGGCAGCCGAGGTCAGGGTTGTAGCCGAGCCGTGCCAAATCCGCGGCGAACCCGCAAACGGTCGCGGCGTCGTCGTCGTCGCTTCGCTCAATGCGGGCCGGAAACGGCCGGACCAGGTGACGTTTTCTTCACGCCACAGCCTCCGCAACAAGCCATACTTTTCGGCGAGCAGCTCCCACTGATCATCGAGGGAGAGCCCGAACAACGGATATTGCAGCACTTCGTTGCCCTTGCCGATCACGAGTTCCAGGCGGCCCCGGCTCAGCTGATCGATCGTGGCGTAGTCTTCGGCCACCCGCACGGGATCGAGCACCGACAAGACGGTGACGCCGGTCTGCAATCGAATACGGTTGGTGACCGCCGCGATGGCGGCGAGGACCGTCGTCGGGGACGATGAGATGAACTCACCGGCATGCCTCTCCCCCACAGCGAAACTATCGAAACCCAATTCCTCGGCCCGGCGCGCAGTCTGCACCACTTGGTTGAGCCGCTCGGCCGTCGAGACGATTTCTCCCGTCAGCGGGTTCTTCAGGTGCGGAATGATGTCGAGTACCTGGAACTTCACTGTGTTTTCCCTGTCTGGGCACTCCCGAAGTTTGCCTCTGTCACGGTCTTCGATTCCGGCAAGGCTTCCTGCGAAAGGCCCCAGCGGTCCAGGACCTTCCCGTAGGAGCCATCCTTGATCGCCGAATTCAGGGCATCCGTGATGGCCGGAGCCAGGCCGTTGCCTTTGAGGGTGGTGGCCGCGACGAGGGTCTCTGAAGGCCAGCCAGCGTTGACTTTGCCCACCACTTTCAGGTCGTCCCGCGTGTTCTCGCGGTAGGAGACGGACGGATAGGGCGCGATGTTCAGGTCCGTCCGGCCCGAGGAGAGCGCCAGGATGGTGTCGGCGTCGGAGGAGTAGTACTGCAGTGTTGCCGGAGCCTTGCCACGGGATTCCAGGTCCTTGTTCCAGGCCAGGAGGATCTTCTCCTGGTTGGTGCCCGAGCCCACCGAGACCTTCAGCCCGGAGATGTCGTCCGCACCCTTGATGTTGTACGTGGACGATTTCTTGGCTTCGAATCCCATGTACGCGGCGCGGTAGGTGGAGAAGTCGAACAGTTTCACCCGGTCCTTATTGATGCCCACGTTCGAGAAGACCGCTTCGAAATCGCCCGACTGCGTCTTGAGCGGCCAGTTCTCCCAGGAGGTGACCTGCACGTCCAGTGCGAGGCCCAGCTTGTCGGCCACGAGCTGGGCGATGTCCACCTCGACTCCGATCGGGGTCTTGTCATCCGTCGCATGGAAGGACAGCGGGATGGACCCGGCCGTGGTGGCAACGGTCAGTTTGCCGTCCTTGCCGATCGCGGCCGGCACGGCGGCTGCCGCGGCGGGATCCTTCTGCGCCCGGATACGGTTCTGCTCGGGCGAGGTGTTGTAGACGACGCCGTTGCGGGCGGCACTCGCCGACGGGCTGGCCCCGGCCGCGGAGGCACCGGGGTCGGAGCACCCGGCGAGCGCCGGGAGTACGACGGCGGGCAGCACCGCGAGCGCGAGAAGCCTGGTTTTGATGCGTGGCATTGGGTTGGTTCCTCAGATGTTGAAAGCTGGTTCGATGACTTTGGAGAAGAAGCTCCGCGTCCGGGGTTCACGGGGATTCGCGAAGATCTCCTGGGGACTGCCTTGCTCAACGATCTGGCCCTGATCCATGAAGACCACGATGTCTGCGACGTCGCGGGCGAAGCCCATTTCGTGCGTGACGATGATCAACGTGGTGCCGGAGGTGGCGAGTTCGCGGATGACGTCCAGGACTTCGTTGACCAGCTCCGGATCGAGCGCCGACGTCGGTTCGTCGAAGAGCAGGATCTTAGGGTCAAGGGCAAGCGCCCGGGCGATGGCAACGCGCTGTTGCTGGCCGCCGGACAACTGCCGCGGATAGGCGTCGGCCCGGTCCTTGAGGCCCACGCGGTCCAGGAGTTCCAGCCCGCGCTTGCGCGCTTCGGCCTTGTTCCGGTGGAGCGCGACGACGGGTGCTTCCGTCACGTTTTCCAGCGCGGTGAGGTGCGGGAACAGGTTGAAGTTCTGGAACACCATGCCGATGTCCGTGCGTTGCTTGAGGATGTCCTTTTCGCGCAGTTCGTGCAGCTTGTTTCCGCGGACCTGGTAACCCACCAATTGGCCGTCGATGGTGATGTACCCGCCGTCCACCTTTTCCAAGTGGTTAATAGTCCGCAGAAGCGTGGACTTACCCGAGCCGGAGGGTCCCACGATCACGGCGACGCCGCCTGGCGGCACCGTCAGGGACACACCCTTGAGGACTTCCGTTCCCCCAAAGGACTTGCGGACGTTGGTGATTTCCACGTGGCCGCGGGTTGCAGCGGCGGCTGGCGCCGCCGTCGTCGGGCTCTCAGCGGGAAAAGCAGCGGTGCTCATCGGGCGTCCTTCGCTCGGTCAAGGTTCACGGGTGCGTGGGTGGCAAAGAACTTCCTTGCCTTCTGCAGCGGAGTGAGCGGCAAGTTGCGGACGGCGCCCTTCGAATAATGCCGCTCGATGTAGTACTGGAAGACGCTCAGGACCGAGGTAATGGCGACGTACCAGAGGGTCGCCACGAGGAGCAGCGGAAGGACTTGCTGGGTGCGGTTGTAGATGACCTGCACGGTGTAGAAGAGCTCGGAATAGGCCAGGACGTAGACGATTGAGGTGCCCTTGACCAGGCCGATGATCTCGTTGAAAGCGGTAGGCAGGATGGCCCGCATGGCCTGCGGCAAGACGATCCTGGTGGAGCGTCGCCACGCCGGAATGCCTAGGGCCGCGGCTGCCTCGAGCTGGCCCTGATCCACCGAGAGGATGCCGCCACGGATGATCTCCGCCGAGTACGCCGCCTGGTTGAGGGTCAGGCCCAGGATTGCCGCAGCGAATTGGCTGATGAGCGTGGTGGTCTGGACCTCGAAGAAGCGGATATCCGTGAAGGGTATGCCCAAGCTGATTTTCTCGTAGAGGTAGCCAAGGTTGTACCAAAGCAGCATCTGCACCAACAAGGGAGTGGAACGGAAGATCCAGGAAAACGTCCAGGACACCGACAGCAGCAGGGGCGAGGCCGACAGCCTCATGAGGGCCAGGATGAAACCGAGGACAAAGCCGAGCGCGCCGGAGATGGCCGTCAGCTTGAGTGTCTCCACGAGGCCGTTCACCACGGACTGCGCGGTGAACCATTGCGCCACCACGCCCCACTCCCAGCGCGGATTCGTCGCGAGGGACCAGGCCACCGCCACGACGCCAAGCGCCACCACAACCGTGCCTACCCAGCGCCATGGATGCCGGGCCGGGACCAGCTTGTAGCCGGAGTAGTCGGTTGGGGCACCCGGGGCGGCAGCACCCTCGGCTGCACTCCGGGCGGCGGCACCCGGCCCGGCGGCCGGCGTCGGGCCTTCCGTGACGGCGCTGGCGGGCGCCGGTTCCGGTGCAGATTGCTGTGCGGACTGCGCCACTGTGGTTGCTGCTGAACTCATGCGCCACCTCGCTTCGTATGGGTTGTTGGCTATCGGATGGCTGCCAATCTAGGGGCGCTCCCGAAGCGGCTGCAAGGCAGGTTTTTGCACTTCTTCATGGGGATTCATCGCGCTTCGCGCGGCTTCATACGGAGCCATATGAGTCCGTTCTTTGCGCTTGTTGACGCACCGTGACGCGTGGTGAACGGCCGTTACCCGGGCCTCGACCGAGGGCCCGCCGGGTCCCTAGGCTCGGGTACCACCAGCCACCGCCAACAGGAGTTGCCATGCCGCCCTTCGCCCCCACGATCGTGTTCATTGGCGGTGGCCCGCGCTCAGCCGGCATCCTCGAACGGCTCGCGGCCAACAGGTCCGGCCTCTTCGACGGGCCCCTCTCCATCCACGTCGTCGAGCCGTACGAACCCGGTTCCGGGAGGATCTGGCGCTATGACCAGAGCCCGGGACTACTGCTCAACTCCACGGCCGCGGACGTCACGATGTTCACCGACAACTCCGTGGCCTGCGACGGTCCCTCCGTTGACGGTCCGGGCCTCGCCACATGGGCAACGGGCGTGCTCGACGGTTCCATCCGCGACGTCCCGGAGTTGGAAGCCCACCTCCTCGAGCAGCTCCGGGTGCTGACACCGGCCTCGTTTCCTAGCCGGCAGCTCCAGAGCAAGTACCTCGAGTGGTTCTTCCGCCGGGCCGTCGCGGCACTCGGCCCGGACGTTTCGGTGACGGTCCACCGGGACACGGCAACCGCCGTCGAACGCCACTCTCCGGAGGGTCCGGGAGGGCCCGACGGCGGTGCGAAGTACCGCGTGCGGCTCGCTTCTGGCGGGGTGCTGGAGGCTGACCTCGTGGTGTACACGCTGGGCCACACGGACTCCCGCGCCGAGCCGGAATCGGCGCGGTTGGCCGAGTTCGCCGCCCGGCACGGCGGGTTCCACGCGGCGCCGTCGTACACCACCGACGTCGACTATTCGGCGATCGCACCCGGCCAGGACGTCCTGGTTTCGGGCATGGGGCTGGCGTTCGTGGATCTGTTGGTGCTCTTGTTCGAGGGCCGTGGCGGCCGCTTCGAAGACAGGCCCGACGGCGGCCTGGACTATGTGCCGTCCGGCGCCGAACCGCGGCTCTGGGCAGGCTCCCGGCGCGGAGTGCCGTACCACTCCAAGATCTCCTCCACCCTGCGCGGCGAACCCGTCGGCGCACCCCGGTACTTCACCGCGGACGCCGTGGAGTTGCTGCTCGCCGCGCACGAGGAGCTGGATTTCCGTACCCAGCTGTGGCCCCTCATCGCCAAAGACGCCGGCTACGCCTACTACCGCGAGCTCTTCACCGGCTATCCGGAACGCGTCCACGGCGGCTGGGACGAATTTTCGGCGCGCTTCGATGCCCTGGATTGGTACAGCCGCGAACGCGAAAACCTCGTGGCCTCGGCGGTCCCGGACCCGGCCCTCCGTCTCGACCTCGAGGCCCTGGACCAACCGTTCAGCGGTTGCGCCTTCGCGGACCATGCCGCGGTGCAGAGATCAGTGGCGAACTACATTGAACGCGACCTCAAGCTCCGCACGAGTCGCGACCATTCGGAAACCCTGGCCTTGTTCACGGCCCTGCTCCGGGTCTACATGGAACTCGGCCGGCTGGTCCCTCAGGAGCGGCTCAATTCGCGCTCCCAACAAGCGGTGCATGGTTGGTGGCACGGCTTCTTCAGCTTCGTGGATTCCGGCCCGCCGCCGCACCGGCTGCGCGAAATCCTTGCCCTGCACCGGGCCGGATTGTTGCAGTTCCTGGGTCCGGGCATGTGGGTGCGCCCGGACGAGGCCAGCGGGCGGTTCGTGGCCGGTTCCTTCCAATCGCCCGTGGTGGTGGACGCGGCGGCGTACATCGAGGCCCGCTTGCCGTCGCCGTCGGTGGCGCGATCGGCCAACCCCGCGCTGGCGGACCTGCACGACGTCGGTTGGGGCACCGAACAGTCGCTCCTCACCTCGGACGGTCCCCACTCCACCGGTAAGCTGTTGGTCTCGGGTTCGCACGAAGTCCTAGCTGCCGACGGCGTGCGGCAGGCGGGGCTTTTCGCCGTCGGACCCTGGACCTCGGGTTGGGGCGCTGGCGCGTTCGCTCGGCCCGGCACCAACGCAGCGCCGTTCCGCGAGAACGACGCCCTGGCCCGCCGCCTCCTGGCCGAACTCTCCGCCCCTCACCCAACCAGCTCCGTCCACCCAACCAGACCAGCCCACCCAACTGACTCGCAGTTGTTGTCGTTTTGACGCTCCATAACGACAACAACTGCGAGTTAGTTGGGGACATTCACGAAAGGTAAGCCATGACAACAACGCCGACCCTGCCGCCGTCGGGCCTTTCCGTCCTGACATTGCCCATGCGCGATCCCCGCGTCAAGCCCCTCCTGGACGAACTCGCCGTCGAATACACCACGCGCTACGGCGACCTCTTCGGCAGCGGAGGCGCGGCCGAGGAACTCAACAGGTACCCGGCTGGCGAGTTTGCCGCACCCCACGGCGCGCTGCTCATTCTGCAGGAGAACGGGGAAACCGTGGCTGGCGGGGCTTTCCGCCGCTACGACTCCCGCACGGCGGAGCTCAAGCGGATCTGGACGCATTCGGCGCACCGCCGTCGAGGACTGGCCCGGGTTGTCCTCGCGGAACTGGAAGCCGAGGCATCCCGCCGCGGCTACCGCCGCATCTACCTCACCACCGGTCCGCGGCAGCCCGAAGCCAAGAACCTGTACCTGGCCACGGGCTACACCCCGCTGTTCGACGTCGACGCGGATCCGGAAGAGATCAAGCACCTGGCGTTCTCGAAGGACTTGGCGCCCATCGAGGCGTGAGCCTACCCCACAGCCTGGCGCGCCGCGGCTTCGATCCGGGCGCGGTGATCGGCCCATTCTTCGGTGGTTCGCTGCGACAGGTTCAGGTCCCCCGGACCTTTCCCCGCCGAGCCGTCGATCAGCTCACGAAGTATGTCGGCATGCCCCAAGTGCTGGGCTGTCTCGACGCACATGTGCACCAGGATTTGATGGAGCGTCACGCGTCGGCGTTCTTCCGGCCACCACGGCACTTCCCCCGGAGCGTCGAGTGGGAGCGATTCGATGGTTGCATCGCTGTGCCCGGCCGAGAAGCGGTGCAGTTCGATGATCTCTTCCCTGCTCTCTTCCTGCGGAACCCACAGGTCCGCGTCAGGTTCGGCATCGTCGGCAAACCACGGTAGATCCCGGCCGCTCGGCCGGCCAAAGACCTCCCCGAAATACCCAAGCTCCACACTGGCCACATGCTTGACCAGTCCCAAGAGGTTGGTGCCGGTGGGGGTCATGGGCCGGCGGACGTCGTACTCGTCGAGTCCGTCGAGCTTGGCGATGAGCTCGCCGCGACGGGCGCGCAGATATTTGAGCAGAACCGCTTTGTCATCCATCCGGGCACTATACCGTTGCGGAGCACGGCAAAACTTTCCCGCCACACCGCGGCCCTGGACCACTAGGCTATGCGCATGGCCAAGAAAACAACAGCTGAAAAACTTGCCACGATCCAGCAGGGATACACCCTCGATGGGCCCACGATCGAGCTGGGTGCCGCCATCGTCGACGGCGAAGTCCACAAAGAGGCCCAAGTCCGGTTGCCGCTGTCCATGATGAACCGGCATGGCTTGGTGGCCGGGGCCACAGGCACCGGCAAGACCGTCACCCTGCACATGATGGCCGAACAGCTGTCCACGGCCGGCGTCCCCGTCTTCCTGGCGGACATCAAGGGAGACCTTTCAGGACTCGCCACCGCGGCGACGGCCAGCGAGAAACTCACGGCCCGCACCGCAAGCCTCGGCCAAGAGTGGGTAGGCAAGGCCTTTCCGGTCGAGTTCCTCTCATTGGGCGGGGATGGCAACGGCGTTCCCGTCCGGGCAACCATCACCTCGTTTGGCCCCATCCTGCTCTCGCGCATCATGGAACTCAACGACACGCAGGAATCCAGCCTGCAGCTGATCTTCCATTTCGCCGACCAGAAAAAACTGGAACTGATCGACCTTAAAGACCTGCGGGCCGTCATCCAGTTCCTGACCTCGGATGAGGGCAAGGCTGAACTCGAAGACCTCGGCGGACTCTCCAAGGCCACGGCCGGCGTCATCCTGCGCGAACTCGTCAACCTCGAGGCCCAAGGCATGGAGAAGTTCTTTGGCGAGCCGGAGTTCGACACCGCAGAACTCCTCCGCACAGCCCCGGACGGCCGCGGCGTGATCAGTTGCCTTGAACTTCCCACGCTCCAGACCAAACCCATGCTGTTCTCGACGTTCCTGATGTGGTTGCTTGCGGACCTTTTCGAAGACTTGCCCGAAGCAGGAGACCTGGACAAGCCCAAGTTGGTGTTCTTCCTCGACGAAGCCCATCTGCTCTTCTCCGACGCATCCAAGGCCTTCCTCGAAGCCATCACCACCACTGTGCGGCTCATCCGGTCCAAGGGGGTCGGGATCTTCTTCGTCACCCAGACACCCAAGGATGTCCCTGCCGCCGTCCTCGGTCAGCTTGCCAACCGGGTCCAGCATGCCCTGCGCGCATTCACCCCGGAGGACGCCAAAGCCCTCAAGGCCACCGTGTCCACGTTCCCGGTGAGCGACTACGACCTTGAGGAAACCCTCACTTCCGCCGGTATCGGCGAAGCGGTCATCACCGTCATGAACGAAAAGGGCGCGCCCACGCCCGTGGCGCTGACCAAGCTGCGTGCCCCGGAATCCGTGATGGGACCCAGCACGGACGAACTGATCCGCAGCACCATCGCCGCTTCCCCGCTGCTGCCGAAGTACGGCACGGCCGTGGACAACATTTCGGCCTACGAGAAACTCACTGACAAAGGGACCGCGCCCTCCACCGGAGAAGCCGCACCAGGTCGGCCACCGGTACCAGCCTCCGTTGATCCTCGATCCGTGGACGCCGAAGCCCGCAGGATAGAGGAAGAAATCCTTGGCCGTCCCAGCAGCCGCCCGCTACCAGGCTCCGAAGCGTGGCCGCCCGCACCCGCGCCGGTCCAAACACCGGCTCCGCAGCAAGGCGGCGACGGCATGATGGGCGATCTCGCGGGCGTCCTGGGTGGTGCGCTCGGCGGCGGAATCAAAAGCATGGCACGGTCCTTCGGCACGCAACTCGGCCGGGAATTGCTCCGCGGAGTGTTCGGAACCTCATCGCGCCGGCGCCGCTGAAACGGAGCTGCCACCCGCCGTCGGACTCTTCCCAAATGCGTGTCCAGATGTCACGGGAGGGGAAGGATGCCGGGGTATTGCGGAACCGGCGGGTAACGTAAAGGGCGTGCAGTTGAGTCAAGCGTTGGTCAAGACCGCGGCCGGGTGGCTGCTCGGTCTGATGCTTGCTGTGGCCGCTGCGATCGTTTCCATCAACCTGGTGAGCAACTCCATAGCCAGCCCCCAGCAGCAAGTGCGCGATTACCTGTCGGCCCTCCAGCAGGGGCACGGCGGGGAAGCCCTCGGACTCCTGCACGCCTCCGTGCCCAACGCCAATGCGGCCATGCTGGACGGTACCGCCCTGCAGACGGCGGCGTCGAAGATCACTGATATCAAACTCGGCAACGCCGAATCCCGTGGCGGAAACCGGGTGACGGTCCCCATGGACTACCAGATCGACGGCAAGGCGCTGCATTCGGACTTCCTCCTGGAACGGACGGGCACCGAGTGGCTGTTCTTCGGCAAGTGGTCCTTCGTGCCGTCATCCTTGCCGACCATCGAGGTCACCGTGGTGAACGCCAACGAGGCCACCCTGAACGGCGTCCCGGTAAACTTGCCCAACGGCCGCAACAGCTTTGCCGTGTTTTACCCCGGCCAATACGAAGCCAGCCTCGCCGGCAAATACTTCTCGGCGCCGACTACCAGCACGTCAGTGACCACAGGCGCCCTGCCGCAGGCGCCCCTCAACCTTTTGACCAAGCCCACCGACGCCATGATCAAGGTGGTGAGCGACAAGGTCAAGGAATTCCTGGACACCTGCGCCGCGGATGCCACCAAGCAGCAAAAGCTTCAGCCCGATTGCCCGTTCTACCACGTGACCAACAGCCGGGTGGTGGACGGGACCATCAAGTGGCAGATCACGGAGTACCCCAAGGTCAGCATCGACCCCTTTAACGGGCAGTGGGTCGTGGCGCCCCTCAACGGCAAGGCCAAGGTAACCGCCCGCGAAATCGACCTCTTCAGCGGACTGGTCGGCGACCTCAGTGCCGTTCACGACTTCAGCTTCACCACACGGTTGGACATAGGCGCGGACACCATCACGGTCACGCCGCTGGTCAGCTTCTAGGTTCGGCTGCGGCCCGCCCGGTCCAGCCAGCCCCTGCCTAGTCCATCCCGCGCAGGTCAAGCACCAACTCGGAGTCGCCGTCGGCCTGCAGGACCACGGGGATGCCCCAGTCTTGCTGGTAGAGGTGGCACGCGGCGTGATCCGGGATTTCGCCGTCCTCGGTTTCCGGGCCATCACACGCAGCCGCGCGGGCCGTAATGTGGAGGATTCCCTCCGGAACGTCCGCGGACAGCTCGACGGTCCGCAGCAGCCCTACCGACGTGCCACCGCCGGAAAGCAGCAGCTCAGGCGGGGTCGACGAGATCTTCAACTGCGTGGGGTCGCCCCAGCGGTCGTCGAGCTTCTGTCCCGTCGGGGCCGTGAAGCGCACGGTGAGCTCCAGGTTTCCCGGCGCCACGGGGCTCTTGGGCCGCTGCGTCTGGGATGCTCCCTCGTCCACCTGCTGGGCTTCCTTGGGGATGGGAACAAGGACCAGTTGGTGCTTGTTTGATTCCACCACCACCAGCAGCGGTTCGCCGCCTTCCGGGTAGACCACGACGACGTCGCTCGGCTCGGCGAGTCCCCTCGCCAGGGTGGACACTGCCTTCGTGGCGGGATCGTAGCGCCGAACGGCACCGTTGTAGGTGTCTGCGACGGCCACGGAGCCATCGGGGAGCACTGTGACGCCGAGGGGGTGCTGCAGGCGGGCTTCCGTGGCCTCGCCGTCGCGGAAACCGAAATCGAACAGGCCCTTGCCCACGGCCGACTCAACAGTCACACCTGATTCGCCTACGACCAGCCGGCGCAGCGCCGAGGTTTCGGAGTCGGCCACCCAGATGTTGTCATCCGCATCGACGGCCAGGCCGGAAGGCTGGGCGAACCAGGCTTCCTCGGCGGGGCCGTCAAGCAAACCTTCAAGGCCCGAGCCGGCCAGGATGGATACCTCGCCGCTGAGAGGCTCAAAGGCGAAGATCTGGTGCGTGCCGGCCATCGCGATGACAACGCGCTGCAGCTTCTCGCTCCACACCACGTCCCACGGCGAGGACAGGGACACCCCGGTCCCCACACCAAGTACCCCGACGTCGAGTGCGTCGGCCGCGAAGTCAGCCGGACCGCCGTCGGGGTGTTCAGCCCAAACGCCGGCACCGCTTTCCGTCACACGGGCAGGGCCGGCGTCGAGCAGGCGCTGCACGCCGTTGCCGACAACAGTCTGCACGTAGCCCGAGCTGAGCGTGACGCCGCGGAGGCGGTGGTTCACGGTGTCCGCGACCACTGCTTCGTAGCCAAGCTGCCAAGCCAGCGACGACGGGAGCACCGCCACGCCCTGCGGCTCGTTGAACTGCGCGATTTCCGCCGCACCATCCAGGTAACCCTTGGTTCCGGAGCCGATGACACGCTCAACCGTCTCAAGGTCAGGACGAAGTTCCACCAAACGGTGGTGGCCGGAATCGACCACCAGGTAGTTGCCGTTGTCCAGCTGGGTCGCCTTGCCGGGGAAGCGCAAGGTGCCCGACGTCGGGACGGGAGCCACGTAGGGGCCGTCGCCGCGGTGAAGGGTCCCCTTGGCTTCGTGCTCGGCCACGAGTTCCTCGAGGAGCACCGCAAGGCCGTCTGCGTGGCCCTCACCGGAAAGGTGCGCCACGATGTAGCCCTCGGGGTCCACAACCACCAGCGTCGGCCAGGCGCGGGCCGTATAGGCCTTCCACGTAGCGAGCTCGGGGTCGTCCAGGACGGGGTGGTGGATTTCGTAACGCTCGACGGCGGAAGCGAGGGCCACGGGATCGGCCTCGTGCTCGAACTTGGGAGAGTGCACGCCGACCGTCACCAGGACGTCGGAGTACTTCTCCTCGAGGGGGCGCAGCTCATCCAGGACATGGAGGCAGTTGATGCAGCAGAACGTCCAGAAGTCCAACAGCACGATCTTGCCGCGCAGCGCTTCCAGGTCCAGGGCCTTCCCACCGGTGTTGAGCCAGCCACGGCCCACCAGTTCAGAGGCGCGGACACGCAATTGGGTGCGTACGGTTTCGCTCATCAGCGTCCTTCCAGGTTGGTCTTGCCTTCGGGCTGCTTGGAGTCCCGATCAATCAGTTTCGCATCGCGGTCTGCAAGCCGCGCAAACATATCGTTGTAAGCATTCAGGTCGGCGTCGTTATTCCTGTCCGCCGCCCGGTCGGTGCGTTTGGTCTCCCGCTCATCCGAACGCGACCACATGACCGCGACGCCGATCGCCACCAGCAAGGTGGGAACTTCGCCGATTCCCCAGGCCACGGCGCCGCCTGTCTGCTGGTCGAGCAAAGCCGATGGTCCCCAGGTCCGGCCGAGGTTGCCGAAGTAATCGGCGGCGAGCAGTCCAGTGCCTCCCATGATGGATACGCCGAAGAAGGCGTGGAAGCCCATCGTGGCGAGCAAGAGAAGCAGCCGCATCGGGTAGGGCGCACGACGCGGCAGCGGGTCCGTGCCGATCATGGTGAGGACGAAGATGTACCCGGTGAGCAGGAAGTGCAGGTTCATCAGTTCGTGGCCCACGTGCTCACGCATCGCCCAGCCGAACGCGTCCGAGAAGTAGAACAGGACGATCGAACCGGCAAAGTTCGCCGCGGCGAAGAGTGGGTGGGTCACCACTTGGGAGAACTTCGAGTGCACGAACACCAGGAGCCATTCACGAAGGCCACGGGAGCCATCTCCGCGTGATCCCTCGCCGCGCGACGGCAGGGCCCGCAATGCCAACGTCACCGGGGAACCCAGGACCAGGAACAGCGGCGCCACCATCGTCAACGCCATGTGGTCCACCATGTGGGCGGAGAACAGTATGCGGCCGTATACCGACGGCGGCCCGGACGTGATGTAGGTCAGGACGAGCAGGCCGATCATCCAGTTCACCGCACGGAACCACGACCAGGAGTCACCGCGGCGACGGACCTTGGCCACGCCAAGGATGTAGCTCGCCGCGCCGAAGAGGGCCACAGCCACCCAAAGCCAGTCGAAGCGCCACTCGGTCAACCATCGCGCGGGCGTCAGTTCGGGCGGCAGCTCGTAACCGGACAGGATGAAGGCCGGCGAGGCGTCGGGCGCGTAGGTGGTGGGCAGCGGCGGTGCCGAACTGGCCAGCGCGACGGCGAGTCCCGACGTGGCGCCCATCACCAGAAGTTCAACCAACACCAGCTGCCACAGCACGCGGCGCGTGGTCATCGACTTGCGGCCCAGCTGCGGGATCACCCACTGGCGGTGCATGAAACCGATGCCGCCGAGGACAACGGTGGCAAGCGCTTTCGCCAGGATGATCTGCCCATAGGGGGTGCCAACCAAGGCCGAAAAACTGGTCACACGAATGCTCGCGTTCACGACGCCCGAAGCGAAGACCAGCACGAAGGCGAAGCCGGCCAACGCGGAGAACCGGCGCAGGGTCTGCTCAGTAATGTCCTTGGTGCCTGTTGCCTTGGAACCTCGCAGGAGGCTCGAGAGGACCGCAAGCATGATGATGCCGCCCACCCAGGTGGACACGCCCACCAAGTGAAGGCCGAGCGAATTGATGGCGCCCTCGTGGTCGTTGGAACTCGCGGAGTGCCCGATCAGCGCACTCGGGATTAGTCCGCCCAGGGCCAGGACGAGCGTCAGCGCTAGTCCCGCCAGCGAGCGGACGCCGAACAGCGCCGTCGTGACAATCGCAGCGATGATCGTCACGGCGAGCCACGCCTGGCCCGTCTGGATGTCCGTCATGAAGTAGACGAGGGATGCAGTGAACTGCGCGTCCCCCGAGAGGCTCTGCCCGGCCACATCCGAGTACGTCAACACAAGGACAGCGACGGCGGAGAGCGTCCAGGCAGCGCCTGCTGCTGCCGCTACGGCCAACGCACGCGCGAACGCCGGGTGTTCCGGGGCGTCATCGCCCCTGGATCGGGACAGGTGCTTGGGAAGGATGACGACGGCGAAGATCAGCCCGCCGATCACAGTCGCCAAGGAGACGTTGTGAATGGCTTTGGCGACGGGCAGCCCCCAACGCACCAAGGCGCCCGGGTCAGAGACTTGGCGCGCGGCCGAGGCGCCGGAGAAGATCAATGCGCCCGCTAGAGCCAGGAAGAGCGCAGCGAAGCCCGCAAGCTGCCACGGTAGGGAGATCCCCTCCACGGCAGCGCCTGCCTTCGTTCCCGGCTTGGAAGCGGGCGAGGGGGCAGTGGAGGGAGTTTTGGCTGATGGCACCTATCCATTGTCCGCTAACGTCGGCGGCGCGGCGAATCGAGCGGGTTAAAGCAGAAAGGCGGCAACCCGCAGGTTGCCGCCTTTCCTAGGCGTTCGCCGAAGTGTCTTACTTCTTGGCGACAGCTGCCTTCAGCTTGGAGCCGGCGGTCAGCTTGACGCTGTGGCCAGCGGCGATCTGGATGGTCTCGCCGGTCTGCGGGTTGCGGCCCGTGCGAGCTGCGCGGTCGGTGCGCTCGATGGCGAGCCAGCCCGGAATGGTGATCTTCTCGCCAGCGGCGACGGAAGTCTCGAAAACTTCGAACAGGGCATCGAGCACGGAGTTGACTGCAGCCTGGCTGGTGCCAGCCTTGCCAGCTACCTCGGAAACCAGTTCGCTACGGTTCTTAGCCATTTGTGTCCTCCTGGACTTTACGATTTTGGAGCCCACACACGGCATGCGTGCGAGCCACTGTTCGAAAACTTACCAGCTTGGGAGGACTCGGCCAGCAAATTCCGCGTGTTTCCGCGCTTTTTTGACCAAATTCACCCTATTTCGGGCGCTTTTGGGGGTCAATTCCGCCGCGGGCGAACTCCCGAACCCCCGACGCTCGCTCACTTATAGGGGGTTTTGAGCGGACGCTCGCTCACGTATGGCGGGTTCTGGCGGGACGCCGGCTCACATGTGGCGGCTCCTGGCGGGACGCCCGCTCACATCTGCCGGGTTCCGGGCGGACGCTCGCTCACATCTGCCGGGTTCCGGTCGGATGCCGGCTCACATCATGTGGGCGGGCGTGGGCCGTGGAACCCGCATGTCTGAGCGGGGGTCCGGGGAAACCGGGTCATATGTGAGCGGGGGTCCGGGGAAACCGGGCCATAGGTGGGCGGGGGTCCGGGGAAACCGGGTCATAGGTGAGCGGGGGTTGGCTCGTGTGTCGTGTGTTGGGGTGTGTTAAGTGGGTCAGGCCCCGACACGGTGTGTCGGGGCCTGGCCGGTGAATG
>NZ_JAYKZI010000013.1:0-94392 GCF_036662515.1 Arthrobacter sp. S2(2024)
AGAGATATGCAAGCACCCCAGCCACCCTAAGCTTCCAAAGCTTAGCTACCCCGAAATTCGCCCGCCAACACTGGGAAGCAGGCACAATCCATACACACGTTTTGTCCTATAACCCGTTGCAGTGAGTGCGGGGACTCCGCTCATCTGAAGGGATCGTCAGCGCTGGGATGTCGGATTCTGCTCAATCACTCGAATGGATAAACTTCGGACCCGCGAAATCACGGGTCCGGCAACGTCGGCGAAAAGAGTGATCCAGCAGAATCCGACGGTGTTCCCGAGATTCTCGCCCGACCTGAACATGCCGTCCTGACCTTCTTTGACGGGCCAAGGCGTTGAAACGACGTGACTCGCGGTGTCGCAAGCGCTTTCCCAAACCAAAGAAGGTCAGGATGGCGCATGCATCGAGGTGCGGAATGATCCAGCAGAATCCGGTGCACTCCGAGGAAGGCGTACTCATTTCCAAGGCCATGGGCACAGACCGCGACAGATGCAGGAGTTCGGCCATTCCCATCGAGATAGCGCGTTCAAGCGCCGGCTGCTCCTCACGGCTCCGGCCCTCTCCTGTGCCTATTTTTCGTGAAAAGGCACTCATTTTGAGGTGTTTGAGCACTTAATTTGCAGCAGGGGACAACCTGGCGGGGAATTCCATGGGTAGCTTGACGCCGAGGGCGCTTTCTAAATGGTCCTTTTTGAGATCTGTGTTTCACCACAGTTTGCGCTCGAGGTATGTATGACGCTGACAGTGACCAAGGCTTCGGCTTTGACAAGGCTTATTGGAAGCACGGAATCAAGAGTGTCGCGGCCGTTAAATTCGTGATGGACTGGCCTGGTACCTGGCAAGGAACCGATTGGACCACCACAGCTTATGGAAACAAGATCCGTTGCAAGTAAGGATTACCGGTCCTCGTACTATGGCCAATGGGTTGGAGGTACTCTCGGCTCGAAGACCGCTTACTGTCTTGGTTCCACTGTTTGTCCCTGCCGTCTACGTGTTGGACCGACCCCAACTATCATTGGACGGTGAGTGAAACCCTGCCCCCTTGCCCCGAATGCGCCAGCGAATACACCTACGAGATGGGCGCCTTGCTGGTTTGCCCCGAGTGCGCCCACGAATGGTCGCCGGTCGCGTCTGATGAAGCGGCATCAGAGTCCACGGAGATTAAGGACGCCGTGGGCAATGTGCTCGCGGACGGGGACACGGTCACTGTAATCAAGGACCTCAAGATCAAGGGGAGCGCCACGGCCATCAAGGTCGGAACCAAGGTCCGCAACATCCGCCTCGTGAACGGCGTGGGGGATCACGACATCGACTGCAAGGTGGACGGCTTCGGCCCCATGCAGCTCAAGTCCAGCGTGGTCAAGAAGGTCTGACGCGCCCCCAAAGGCAACCCCAGTCCCAAAGACAACAAAACCCCGCCGTTCCACTGGAGGAGCGGCGGGGTTCGTCGTTTCGCGACTCCCCGCACGGGAAACAAACCTCAAACCCCCTGCAGCGCCCCCAACGCCTTCACCAGCGGCTCGAGCTCCGGCACCGATTCAGCGGCCGCCAGCGATTCCGCAAGGGTTTCGTCGTGGACCGGACGAGCCGCCAGCAACAGCTTCTGGCCGGCCTCGGTAAGCTCCGTGTAGATGCCGCGCCGGTCGTCCGCGCACAGGATCCTGGTCAGCAGTGCGCGGTCTTCAAGCCGGTTCACCAAGCGCGTCGTCGCGCTGCTGGACAGTGCTGTGGCCCTAGCGAGCTGCTGCATCCTCATGTGCCAGCCATCCTGGCGGCTCAGAGCGTCCAGCACGGTGTACTCGACCACCGAGAGATCCGCGGCGGACTGCAGCGCTTTCTCCAGTGCTGCCTCGATGTTGCCGTGCAGAGCGGCGAGAGTCCGCCACCCCTGCGCGCGCACCTCAACGGCGTCGTCCTTGATGCCCATGTCTCCCGAAACTCCTGCCGATTGATGAAGAATCCAGACGCACGCAAAGTAGTTGCTTGCGCAATTACATGGCGTGTGCAACTATGTATGCAGCGTCTGCAACTAATATTCTACGGTTCTCGGCGGCGCACTTCCAGTCTCACGGGAATCCATCCCCACAAAGGAGCAACAACATGCCCGCAGGGTTGATCGCCCTTGCCCTCGGCGGATTCGGCATTGGCTTGACCGAGTTTGTCATCATGGGCCTCTTGCCCGAGATTGCCGCTGACTTCGGAGTCAGTGAAGCGGCCGCCGGCTGGTTCATCACCGGCTATGCGCTCAGCGTTGTTGTCGGCGCCCTCCTTGTGACAGCGGCCGTCACCCGCCTGCTCCGCAAGCCTGTGCTCATCGGGCTCCTCGTCCTGTTCATCGCCGGCAACTTCCTCTCCGCCATCGCGGACAGCTACCCGGCCATGCTGATAGGGCGCATTGTCGCCGCCCTCTGCCACGGCGCGTTCTTCGGTATCGGCTCAGTGGTGGCGGCCGGTTTGGTTCCGGCCCACAAGAAGGCGGGGGCCATTGCCATCATGTTCACGGGCCTCACCGCCGCCAATGTGCTGGGCGTGCCCTTCGGAACGTTCCTCGGCCAGAACTTCGGCTGGCGGTCCACGTTCTGGGCTATCACCATCATCGGCGTTGTCGCGCTCATGGGCATCGCCCTCATGGTCCCGCGCACCACGGAAGGGACCGCGACCAGCAGCCTCCGCAGCGAGCTTGGTGCATTCACGTCCGGCCAGGTGTGGCTGTCCATCGTCGTCACGATTCTCGGCTTCGGCGGCATGTTCGGCGCCTTCACCTACATCGCCTTCACCCTGACCGAGGTCTCCGGATTCGATCCGCACGCCGTCCCGTGGCTCCTCGTCCTGTTTGGGGCCGGGCTGTTCGTCGGCAATATCGCTGGCGGCAAAGCGGCCGACAAATCCATCGACAAAACCCTCATGGTCATCCTCGCGGGCCTGGCGCTGGTGCTCGTGTTCTTCGCGCTCACCGCCGCGATCCCCGCGGCCACCCTGTTCTCGCTGGCACTCATGGGCGGCTTTGGCTTCGCTACGGTCCCGGGTCTCCAGATGCGCGTCATGCACTTTGCCGCCACCGCGCCCACCCTCGCCTCCGGCGCGAACATCGGCGCCTTCAACCTGGGCAACGCCCTCGGCGCCTGGCTGGGCGGAGTCACCATCACCGTAGCGGCACTGCTCGTCATGATCGCGGCCGCGGCGGCTGCCCGGCGTGGGGGAGCGGCGCAGTCCCCTTCCGCACCGCAAGCAGCCCCCGACGTCGTTCGCGAACCTGAGGAGGCACCGGTCGCCTAGGCGAACCGCAAGGAAGCCCGCCACCTGTTTTTCAAGGACAGTGGCGGGCTTCCCCGGGGTTCAGGAGCCGTCGCTGCTGCCGCGTTTGGCCAGGATCTCGCCGTTGGTCTGGCACGTGGGACAGTACTGCAGGGAAGTCCCCACGAAGGCCACCTCCCGTACGGTGTCCCCGCAGACCGGACACGGCTCTCCGGTCCTGCCGTGCACGCGCATCGAGGCTTTCTTGGCGGGCTTCAGTTCGTCGGGCAGCTTGCCTGCGAATACCCGGGCCGCTCCCGCGAGTATGTCCTTCATCGTGGTGAAGAGGCGCTCCACCTCCTCCGGCTCCAGCGACGAAGCGTGGGCAACCGGAGACAACTTCGCTGCGTGGAGGATTTCGTCGCTATAGGCATTCCCGATACCCGCGATGAGTTTCTGGTTCTTCAGGACCCCCTTGACCTGCTGCCGCTTCGTGAGAAGCCTGCTGAACTGCTCCAATCCGAAGGCCGGATCGAGGGGATCCGGGCCGAGCTCGGCAATGCCATGGACTTCCTCGGGCTGACGAACGATGAAGAGGGCCAAACCCTTCCAGGTGCCCGTGTCGGCAAGGGTGACGTCGTAATCGTGGCCATTGTTCGAAAAGCCCAATTGCGCGGCGAAGTAGCCGGCTGTCGCGGTCGCTTCAGTGTCCGGTTGGTTGTCGGCGAACCATAGCCAGCCGGACTTCGCAAAACTGACCACCAAGTAGGCGGGCTCCGCATTGGCGCCCTGGGAAACGGCAACCATCTCGAAAACGAGGAATTTCCCCCGCCGGCCGACCGCTTCGACGGTCCGCCCGATCAGCGATTCATGGGGAATATCCGCCATTTTCAGGGCGAACGCCGATGGCAGATGGAACTGCGTGAGCCGTGCCCCGGACAGTTGCTCGTCCAGAAAGTCGGTCAAGGCGGTGATTTCGGGCAGTTCCGGCATGATCGCGCTCCTCCGACGGCGTTGCAGGACTATGCGGCTCGAGTCTGCTTCCAATCATTCCAGACACCTGTGGGGAGGGGGCATGGATGTGCTTATACTTTCAGCGGTGGCCGGATGACCGGGCCGCCGTCGTGGTCCGAAATGTCCCGATGAAAGGCGACTCATGAGCAACATTCCTGCCGATCTTTCCTACACCGCCGAACATGAATGGGTCAGTGCCCCGAATGCAGACGGCGTCGTGCGCGTCGGCATCACGGACTTCGCCCAGGATGCACTCGGCGATGTCGTGTACGCCCAGCTGCCCGAGCCCGGCACTACCGTGAAGGGCAACGACGTCGTGGGTGAAGTCGAATCCACGAAGAGCGTGAGCGACATATATGCCCCGGTCAGCGGCGAAATTATTTCCCGCAACGAGGCTCTCGACACCGACTCTGCCCTGATCAACTCGGATCCCTACGGTGACGGCTGGCTGTTCGAGGTAAAGCTTTCGGAAGCTGACGCCATCGAGACCCTTCTCAGTGCATCAGAGTACGAACAACAGGTAGGCTAAATGGTATCTGGCCCGCCAAGTCGGTTCTCCCCGGAACGCCGGGAGCGACGGCGGCGGGCCAGCGACCTGTTTGGCCCGGGGGAACCGGGCAGTTGCGTAACCGGCAGTTTTGTCAACTGCCGGCGGATGAGGAGGATTTCCATGGTTGGCGGCAAGCGGAACCACGCCCGGGACGAGCACGGTGCTGTAGAACAGCCAACCTCGGAGACCACCTCAATCCAGCTCACGCCCGTGCGCCACCACGAGCCGGATGCCCGTCCGCCGCTGGCCGCCGAGGAGCGCGCCGCGGTCCAGGCATTGCCTCCTGGATCGGCCTTGCTGATTGCGCACACCGGCCCGAATGCCGGCGCGCGGTTCCTTCTGGACTCCGACACCACCACCGCTGGCCGCCACCCGGATGCGGACATCTTCCTGGATGACGTGACGGTTTCGCGCAAGCACGTGGAGTTCGTGCGTACCCCCGAGGGCTTCGAAGTGGTGGACACCGGAAGCCTCAATGGCACCTACGTCAACCAGGACCGGGTGGACAACGTCCTGCTCAAGAACGGCAGCGAGGTCCAGATCGGGAAGTTCCGCCTCACCTACTACCTGAGCCCTGCCCGCGCAGCAGGCCAAGACTGATTCCGGGTACGCCTGTGGCACTGCCCCAGCCGGAACGGCGAGGACCGCAGGTCCTCAACATCGGGGAGGTCCTCGCCCAACTCAGCGACGATTTTCCCACCATGACGGCGTCCAAGATCCGTTTTCTTGAGGAAAAGGGACTGATCAATCCGAAGCGCACTCCTGCCGGGTACCGGCAATACGCCGAAAGCGACGTCGAGCGCCTCCGCTTCGTGCTGGCCCTCCAGCGTGACCAGTACCTGCCCCTGAAGGTCATCAAGGACTACCTTGACGCGATCGACCGTGGCGAGCGTCCCGAAAACCTCCCGCCGGGCGTGTCGGTGTCCCCACGGATTGTCTCGGACGAACTTGCGGCCGAGCTGCAGGGCCGCGCACGCGCCCTGAGCGAGGAACAGTTGCGGACGGAATCCGGGGCCAGCGTCCCGCTCTTGCAGTCCCTCCTCAGTTACGGGCTCATCAGCCACGTCAACGGCAAATTCGACGAACACGCCCTTCAAGTGGCGCGTGCCTGCGTCCAACTTGAAAGCCACGGACTTGAGCCGCGGCACCTCCGTCCGTTCCAGGCCGCGGCCGAGCGCGAATTCGGCTTGGTGGAGCGCGTCGTCGCTCCTCTGACGTCCCGCAAGGACGCGGCATCGCAATCCAGGGCTGCTGAAGCCGCCCGGGAAATCAGCGAACTCTGCCTCAGCCTGCATCGAGCCTTGGTGCAGGACCGTATCTCCCGTATGGACGCATGATGATTGAGGTCGAGATCGTTGGAGTGCGGATTGAACTGCCTTCAAACCAGCCTCTGGTCCTCCTCCGTGAGATGCACGGGGAACGCCATGTCCCTATTTGGATCGGCACGCCCGAAGCAAGCGCTATCGCCCTGGCCCAGCAAGGCGTGGTGCCGCCCCGGCCGATGACCCACGATCTGATGATCGACGTCGTTGAAGCACTCGGCCACACGATCATCAGCGTGAACATCGTCGCGGTCGAGGACAACATCTTCTACGGCCAACTCCAGTTCGACGACGGCACCGTAGTGAGTTCCCGCGCTTCCGATGCGCTGGCGCTTGCCTTGCGGGCGAAATGCCGCATCTGGTGTGCCGACGCCGTCATGGAAGAAGCCGGCGTCCGGATCACCGAACACGACGAAGGCGAAGACACCGAGCCGGGCCCCGAAGTTGACGAGGAACGGGAATTGCGCCGCTTCCGGGAGTTCCTGGACGACGTAGAGCCCGAGGATTTCGAAGGCTGAAGGTAGCCTAAGGTTAAAGTTGAGGGTGAAAGTTTCGACACGATCTGAAAATGCCCGGACGTCTTTGACCTAAGGCTCCCGCACGCCTAACGTCGAAGATATCAAGTTCCCGTTGCATACAGGTCGCGCGCAAGTCACACTGAAAGGTGCGGACGCGTTGAAATTACACGAGTGCATTTCCCCTTTCGTGTTGCCCCCGTATGCACCATCCCCAAGGGAACTTCTGACAAGGAGGGTCACGTGAGTCCCAAAGGCGAAGCAGGCGAGCTAAAGCAGGCCTCGACAGGCGTTGCTGTACCCGCAAGCGGTGCCCAGGGTCTGCTTTTCACCGAGGACCTTCCGGTCCTGGATGAAGATGCCGGCTACCGTGGTCCCACCGCGTGCAAGGCGGCGGGGATTACCTACCGCCAGCTGGATTACTGGGCACGCACAGGCCTTGTTGAACCCGCCGTGCGGGGAGCCGCCGGTTCCGGATCGCAGCGGCTCTATGGCTTCCGGGACATCCTGGTTCTCAAAGTCGTCAAGCGGCTCCTGGACACAGGCGTGTCCCTCCAACAGATCCGCACGGCCGTCGAACACTTGCGCGAACGCGGAGTGGAAGACCTGGCGCAAATCACGCTCATGAGCGATGGCGCGAGTGTCTATGAATGCACTTCAGCGGACGAGGTCATTGACCTGGTGCAAGGCGGCCAGGGCGTATTCGGCATCGCAGTGGGCCGCGTCTGGCGCGAAGTCGAAGGCAGCCTAGCTGCGCTCCCGAGCGAACACGCGGTAGAACAGCCCTTTCCGGACGACGAACTCAGCAAGCGCCGTTCCGCCCGCCGCACCGGCTGAACCGCCGTCGGGATTGCCGCCAGCGGCCACTGAAGACCAATGAAGCCGCCTTCCGACAGGAAGGCGGCTTCATCCTTTTTCGAAGGGGGTGGCTTCTGGCTCGCAGAGCCGCTCAGCGCTTACGGCGTTCCCGCGTGCCGTTGTTTGAGGACAACATGTTCTCCAGGAGCGAGTCGAACAGCTTGGCGGTGTTCTTCGCCGAGTCGCCAGGCCAGTGGTGCACGGCGTGGGCGGCCCCCTGGATTTGCTGCCAATTCGCCTGCTCCGGAATATGCGGTGCCAGCAACAGCTCGCCGAACATCGATTCCATCTCGGCGAGCCGGAACGTGTGCTCGGACGAGGCGGGACGGACCCTGTTGGCAACGATCCCTGCAGGAGCCAGCTGGGGAGCGAACTCCTGGCGGAACAATTGGATGGCGCGCATGGTGCGTTCCGTGCCGGCCACCGAGAAGAGCCCTGGTTCGGCAACAAGGACCACGCGGTCACTCGCGCTCCAGGCCATGCGGGTGAGGCCGTTGAGGGACGGCGGGCAGTCGACGAGTACCAGCTCGTACTTTTCGGCCGGGGCAAGGACAGCAGTCAGGCGGCGGAGATCGCGGCGCCCAAGATCCGGCCGGTCGTAGATTCCGGTGTAGGCGGATCCGACGGCGACGTCGAGGGCCGTCCCGCCGCCGTTGCCGCGGGGGTGGTCAACCCAGCCGCTGCTGACCACGTTGTCCAAGAGTCTCGCCTTGCGGGGGTTCTTCAGCATGCGGCCAATGTCGAGCTGGTCGCCGGCCTGGACGCCGAGGGCCGTAGTGGCGTCGGCGTGGGGATCCAGGTCCACGACAAGGGTGGGGATCCCTGCGGCCAGTGCGGCCGAGGCCAACCCAGTGGTTACGGATGTCTTGCCCACGCCGCCTTTGAGGCTGCTGATGCTGACTACTTGCACTTGAAAACCCAAAACCTAACGCCGGTTGCCGTGTCGCGGTGCTTGTGTTCCGGCCTTGCCGGAACCGGGGCCCTGCCGCTGCCCTTCAACATCATATGTTGAGTGGCAACAGATTCCTGCCTTATCGGCCCGGAGCGGCTTTGGCGGACTATTACTTCGCTGGCTTATTAGCACGTGAAACTGCATCGTGCGCGAAGGTACACTGCTCGTGACGAATTCCTGTGTGACTGTCACCACAAAGATTTGTGTTTGGGTATGGAGGTCTTACACACTGTGACCACCGACCGTTACACCCGCAATGATGCAGGAGAAGCATGTTTTCCAAGATTCTGGTGGCTAATCGCGGCGAAATCGCGATCAGGGCCTTCCGCGCTGGCTACGAACTCGGCGCCAAGACCGTAGCGGTCTTCCCGTATGAGGATCGCAATTCGATCCACCGGCAGAAGGCTGATGAGGCTTATCTGATCGGCCAGGAAGGCCATCCGGTCCGTGCGTACCTTGACGTGGACGAGATTGTCCGTGTCGCCAAGGAAGCGGGTGCAGACGCAATCTACCCGGGCTACGGATTCCTGTCCGAAAACCCGGACCTCGCCCGGGCGGCGCAAGACGCCGGCATCACGTTTGTGGGCCCGCCCGCGGAGGTGCTTGAGCTTGCCGGCAACAAGGTAGCCGCACTCGAGGCCGCCCGCAAAGCCGGTGTGCCGGTCCTGAAGTCCAGCGCACCGTCCCGCGACGTCGACGAACTCATCGCCGCGGCGGACCAGATCGGATTCCCGATCTTTGCCAAGGCCGTCGCCGGTGGCGGTGGCCGCGGCATGCGCCGGGTGGAGACCCGTGAGGACCTTCCGGAGGCACTCCAGTCGGCCATGCGCGAGGCGGACGCTGCATTCGGCGATCCCACGATGTTCCTCGAGCAGGCAGTTCTGCGTCCCCGCCACATCGAGGTCCAGATCCTGGCCGATGCCGAGGGCAATGTCATGCACCTCTTCGAGCGCGACTGCTCCCTGCAGCGCCGCCACCAGAAAGTCGTGGAAATCGCTCCGGCCCCCAACCTGGACGAGTCCATCCGCCAGGCCCTGTACCGGGATGCCGTGGCTTTCGCGAAGGCCCTGAACTACGTCAACGCCGGAACAGTCGAGTTCCTGGTGGACACCGAGGGCGAACGCGCCGGCCAGCACGTCTTCATCGAGATGAACCCGCGCATCCAGGTTGAGCACACGGTCACCGAGGAAATCACTGACGTGGACCTCGTCCAGGCGCAGATGCGCATCGCCTCGGGGGAGACCCTCGCAGACCTCGGCTTGAGCCAGGAGACGGTATTCATCAAGGGTGCAGCCCTGCAGTGCCGCATCACCACGGAAGATCCCGCCAACGGATTCCGGCCCGACGTCGGAAGGATCACCGGCTACCGTTCCGCGGGCGGCGCCGGCGTCCGTCTCGACGGCGGCACGGTCTACTCGGGTGCCGAAATCAGCCCCCACTTCGACTCCATGCTGGTCAAGCTGACCTGCCGCGGACGCGACTACCCGGCCGCAGTGGCCCGCGCCCGGCGCGGCCTGGCCGAGTTCCGGATCCGTGGCGTGTCCACCAACATCCCCTTCCTCCAGGCCGTCCTGGCCGATCCGGACTTCATTGCCGGCAACGTGGCGACCGACTTCATCGACAAGCGCCCCGAACTGCTGAAGTCCCACGTCTCCGCTGACCGCGGAACCAAGCTCCTGACCTGGCTGGCCGATGTGACGGTCAACAAGCCCAACGGCGAACTCAAGGTCCACTCGGACCCCGCAGCCAAGCTCCCGTCGATTGCCGGGACCGTTGCACCGGCCGGCTCGCGCCAGAGGCTGCAGGAGTTGGGCCCGGAAGGCTTTGCGAAGGCGCTGCGCGAGCAGCAGGCCGTGGCCGTCACGGACACCACCTTCCGCGATGCCCACCAGTCGCTCCTCGCAACCCGTGTCCGTACCCGCGACCTGGTCGCGGCCGGTCCCGCGGTCTCCGCCCTTCTGCCCGAACTGCTCTCGGTCGAAGCCTGGGGTGGTGCCACCTACGACGTCGCCCTGCGCTTCCTCGGCGAGGATCCTTGGGACCGGTTGGCCGCCCTGCGCAAGGCCCTCCCGAATGTCTGCCTTCAGATGCTGCTCCGTGGCCGCAACACGGTCGGGTACACGCCCTACCCCGAGGAAGTCACCGAGGCGTTCGTCAACGAGGCCGCGGCAACGGGCATCGACATCTTCCGCATCTTCGACGCCCTCAACGACGTCAACCAGATGGCTCCGGCCATCCGCGCGGTGCGGGCCACGGGCACAGCAGTAGCGGAGGTTGCACTCTGCTACACCGGCGATCTCCTCGACCCGAACGAGAACCTGTACACCCTCGACTACTACCTGGACCTCGCCCAGAAGATCGTCGACGCCGGTGCGCACATCCTCGCCATCAAGGACATGGCCGGACTGCTCCGCCCGGCGGCCGCAGCCAAGCTTGTCAGCGCCTTGCGTGAACGCTTCGATCTTCCGGTCCACCTGCACACGCACGACACCGCAGGCGGCCAACTGGCCACCTTGTTGGCTGCCGTGGAAGCCGGCGTGGACGCCGTCGATGTCGCATCAGCCTCCCTGGCCGGTACGACGAGCCAGCCGTCGGCGTCGGCGCTTGTGGCTGCCCTGGCACATACCCCGCGCGACACCGGGCTCAGCCTGGCCAGTGTCAGCTCCCTGGAGCCCTACTGGGAAGCGGTCCGCAGGGTCTACGCGCCGTTCGAGTCCGGGCTTCCCGGTCCCACCGGCCGGGTGTACCAGCACGAAATCCCGGGCGGCCAGCTGTCCAACCTGCGCCAGCAGGCCATCGCGCTGGGCCTTGGCGAGCGTTTCGAGGCCATTGAGGACATGTACACCGCCGCGGACCGCATTTTGGGCCGCTTGGTCAAGGTGACGCCGTCGTCCAAGGTCGTCGGCGATCTCGCGCTGCACCTCGTGGGAATCCACGCCGATCCTGCGGACTTCAACGAAAACCCACAGAACTACGACATCCCGGACTCCGTCATCGGCTTCCTGTCGGGCGAATTGGGAGATCCTCCCGGAGGATGGCCGGAGCCGTTCCGCACCAAGGCGCTCCAGGGCCGCAGCATCAAGGTCCGCGACGTCGAACTGAGCGCCGAAGACAGTGCTGCGCTCAAGGGCGATTCCAAGTCCCGCCAGAGGACCCTGAACCGGCTGCTGTTCGAGGGCCCCACAAAGGACTACCTCAAGAGCGTGGACACCTACGGCAATTTGTCGGTACTTGATACCCGCGACTACCTGTACGGCCTCCAGCTCGGTGCCGAACACGTCATGGAGCTCGAAAAAGGCGTGCGCCTGATCGCCTCCCTGGAAGCAGTCTCGGAGCCCGACGAAAAGGGCATGCGCACCGTCATGTGCAAGCTCAACGGCCAGTCACGCCCGGTGGTGGTTCGCGACAAGTCCGTTGTCAGCAACGTGAAGGCCGCGGAGAAAGCGGATGCGTCCCAGCCCGGCCAGGTAGCAGCGCCGTTCGCCGGTGCCGTGACCCTGACCGTCAAAGCAGGCGACGCCGTCAAGGCCGGCGACACGGTCGCCACCATTGAGGCGATGAAGATGGAGGCATCCATCACGACGCCGGTAGCCGGCACGGTCTCGCGCCTCGCCATCAACAACGTCGAGCAGGTCCAGGGCGGCGATCTGCTGATCGTGGTCGAGTAGCAGCCCGCTCCTCCGCGGAGCACGCAACAAAGGAAGGTCCCGGGCTGTCAAGCCCGGGACCTTCCTTTGTTGCTTTGACCGATGCGTCGGGTGCGGCCCGTCAGGATGCCTTGGGCGCCGAGTACATTTCCTCGATCACGGCGTCGAAGTCTTTCATGACCTGGGCGCGCTTGACCTTCAACGACGGCGTGAGGTGGCCTGAGGCCTCGGTGAAGTCGGACGGAACGATCCGGAACGACTTGATCGCTTCCGCATGCGAGACGGACTGGTTCGCGTGGCTGATCAGTTCCTGGACCGCTGCCCGGACGAGGGCGTTGTCCGCGGCAGCCGTCGTCGTAGTTGACGCGGGAAGGCCGTGGCGCTCCAGCCAGCCCGGCAGCGCTTCCTCGTCGAGGGTGACCAGCGCGCCGATAAAGGGCCGGTTGTCGCCGATGACAAGGACTTGGGACACCAGCGCGTCAGCACGGATCTGGTCCTCCAGCAGGGCCGGTACGACGTTCTTGCCGCTCGCTGTGACGATGATTTCCTTCTTGCGGCCTGTGATCTTCAGGAAACCCTGTTCGTCCAGTTCGCCGATGTCACCCGTGCGGAACCACCCGTCCACGAAGGTTTCCGCGGCGAGGTCATCCCGCTTGAAGTAGCCCTTCATGACGCAGACGCCCTTGGCGAGGATTTCGCCGTCGTCGGCAATCCTGACCGCGTTGCCGGGGAGCGGGGCCCCCACGGTGCCGATCTTGATCAAGGACGGCGTGTTGACTGAAATGGGTGCAGTGGTCTCTGTCAGGCCGTAACCCTCGAGGATCTGCAGGCCGATACCGTGGAAGAAATGGCCCAACCGTTCGCCGAGCGGGCCGCCACCGGAGACGGCATGGCTGACGTGGCCGCCCATTGCGGCGCGAAGCTTCCCGTACACCAAACGGTCGAAGACGGCGTGCTTGAGCCTCAGCACCAAGCCAAGGGATCCCTCCTGCTGCGCCTTGGAGTAGGCGATCGCCGTGTCCACTGCCTTGTGGAAGATGGCGCCCTTGCCGCCGTCCTCTGCCTTGGTGAGGGCAGAGTTGAAGACCTTCTCGAACACGCGGGGAACTGCCAGGATGAAGGACGGCTGGAAGCTCTGCAGGTCAGCCAGCAGGTTCTTGATATCCGGCGTGTGCGCCACCTGGGCACCGGCGGCGACGGCAAGGACCGAGATGAAGCGGGCAAAGACGTGGGCGAGCGGGAGGAACATGATGGTCTTGGCGTTCTCGTTGACGACGTCGCCGAGGGAGGCCAACGCGTTCTCCGAGAGTTCCACGAAGTTGCCGTGCGTGAGTTCGCAACCCTTGGGGCGGCCCGTGGTGCCGGAGGTGTAGATGATCGTGGCGACATCGGCCAGCACGGCGCTGCTGCGGCGCGCCTCGAGTTCCTCGTCGCTGACGCCGCTGCCGGCACTGCGGAGCGCGTCAAGTCCTCCGCCTTCGAGCTGCCAGACATGGGCGACAGAGCTGAGGCCTTCGGCCGTGACGGCCTGGCGGATGACGTCCTCGTGGTGCGCGGATTCGGCGAATGCGGCGACAGCGCCGGAGTCGCCGAGGTTCCAGGCCACTTGCGACGGCGACGAGGTTTCATAGATCGGCACGGAAATGCCGCCCGCAAACCAGATGGCGAAGTCCACGAGGGACCATTCATAACGGGTCCTGGACATGATGCCCACGCGGTCGCCCACACCGACGCCCTTGGCGATCAGGCCTTTGGCCAGGGCCGTTACATCCTTGAGGAAGTCGGTTGCCCGGATGTCCTGCCATTGGCCGGCGCTGTTGAGCTTGGCAAACAAGGCCGGGTTTGATGGTACGGCGGCCTGACGAACCACGAGGTCCGTGATGTTGGTTTCGGGGGCAACATTCACCAGGGGCGGAACACTGAATTCACGCACGATAGCTCCTTCGATATCAACAGACCATTACGGGGCTGCTCTAACTCTATATGGCCAAGTAATGGGTGTGTCGCAATTCACCTTACTCAAGTTACTGATGAGTAACTTTACGTGAAGCGTGGGATTCCGCCAATGCAGGCGTATGGGCGTTCCGTCCGTACCGCCGACATGTCAGTACATATGCGGCGCTCGGAATAGGATGGCGACATGCCACTGAATTCATCCAACGAACAGGTCCCGGCAAGAGTTCGGAAGATTTCCTGGTCCGGTTCGGCCGCAACCGGCCGGCGCCCCGGCTCCACGCACGGCGGCCTGCGCTGGGAGTCCGTGCCGTGGGCCGCGCGCCGTTCCCATCTCGGCCGCAGGGGACTGGCGATCGGGATCGACATCGGCGGCACAAAGGTGGCAGCGGGAGTCGTGGATCCTTCGGGCCGGGTGATCGAGGAAGCGCGGCGCTCCACGCCCGGCAATGACGCCCGGGCAGTAGAGCAGGTGATCGTCGAGCTTGTCCAGGAATTGGGGAGAAGCCACCGGATTGCCTCCGTGGGGATCGGCGCCGCCGGTTGGATGGATCTCGACGGCGGCACGGTGCTGTTCAGCCCGCATCTCGCCTGGCGTAACGAGCCGCTGCGCGAGAACCTTCAGAGCCTGCTGAGGCGCCCGGTACTTGTCACCAACGACGCCGATGCTGCCGCCTGGGCTGAATGGCGCTTTGGGGCCGGTCTTGGGGAGAGCCGCCTCGTCTGCATCACGCTCGGCACCGGCATCGGTGGCGCCATGGTCATGGACGGCCGAGTGGAACGTGGGCGATTCGGTGTGGCGGGGGAGTTCGGCCACCAGATCGTGGTTCCCGGCGGGCATCGCTGCGAGTGCGGCAACCGCGGATGCTGGGAGCAATATGCCTCCGGTAACGCGCTCGGCAGGGAAGCCCGGGAGCTTGCCCTCCGGAATTCACCGGTTGCCTACGAATTGCTCAAGGCTGCCGGAGGCTCCGCCGAGAACATCACGGGGGTTACCGTGACGGAGCGGGCAAAAGCCGGAGACTCCGCTTCGAGGGAGCTCCTGGAAGAAGTGGGGCATTGGCTGGGGCTCGGACTGGCGAACCTGGCGGCTGCGCTCGACCCAGGGACGTTCGTCATTGGCGGTGGGCTGTGCGATGCCGGGGAGCTTCTTGTGGGCCCTGCACGGACAGCATTCGCCCGGAACCTCACCGGCCGCGGTTTCCGTCCCGCGGCTGCGATCAAGCTTGCCGCATTGGGACCGCGGGCCGGGATGATCGGCGCTGCCGACCTGTCCCGGGTCAGCGGCAGGGCACACGGCTAGTACGGGATCAGCCGCGAGGGGATGCGCGGTGCGGCAGTCCCCTTAGACGCGGGCGCCGTCGTCGTTCTCGTCTTTTTCCTGCGGCAGCTTCATGATGAGGTACACCACGGAGGCCAGGAAGATCGCCAGGATGCCCATCACGGCAAGGAGCGGCGCCGAGCGCCAGAACATCGCGGTGAACAGCAGGGCAAGCGGGCCGCCCACGGCTCCGATCCACGCGAGCATGGTCAGCGGTTCGGTACCGGCGAGGCTCGGCGGGTCCTCCGGGACGAAGCCGTTCCCGTCCTCGACCTCGTAGTCGCGCGGACCGGGCTCCCCGCTGCCCGCGGGTTCTTCCGCAGCGCCCCTTTTGGACAATCCAAGCGGGTCGAAGTCTTGGAAGGAACGGGACGAGGAGCGGCCCGGAACCTCCTCCGGACCTGGACCCGGATCCGTTCCGGAATCGCTGCCAGTCTCCTCGGCGGTGGGCGCCTCGTCCAGGGCGGAGGAAGGCATCGACTCAAGCCTGGCTACCAAATCGAGCCAGACGGCGTCGTCGTCCTTGTTGGCACTCTGGTCGGGGGAATCGGGCCCTGGCCTATTCATGGGGTGAATCCCGGAGCTCGGTGCCGGACGGTGTGGCCCGGGCGGAACTGCTTGTCAGCCCTGCCATGGTTTTCCTGATGAACTCGGCCGAGCCCCGGAAAATCTCCAGGGCGTCGTTGTCCAGCGTGGCCACGTGGTAGCTGTTCTCCAAGGTGCTGAACTCCATCGAAGCGGTGACCCGCTCCTTCAACTGCTTGATGCTCCGTTCCGAAACCACGTGGTCCACGGAGGAACGGAACACGCGCACCGGCGCGGAAATCCGGGGGAGCAGGCTAATGGTGTCCTTGTACATCTTTTTCAATTCATGGGCGGCTGCGACCGGCGTCCTGGGGTATGCACCCTCGTCCATGCCGGGTTTGAGGATGTCGTTGGCAATGGCCGGGGTGGACTTCATGACGTGCTTGAGGATGCCGACCACGGCTGCGCGCGGATCATCGATCACCAGCCCCGGATTGACGACGACGGTACCGGCGACCGGCCGCGTAGCCGCGATCCGCAGAGCCAATGTCCCACCCATCGACAAGCCGGCGGCGAACACGAAATCGCACTCGGCCTGGAGCTCGAGGTACGCCGCATCCACCGCATGGTGCCACTCCTGCCAGTGCCGGGTGGCCATATCCTGCCACGTGGTCCCATGGCCCGGAAGCCGAGGGAGGCGGACGGCGTAGCCTTCGGCGGCCAGATACTCGGCCCAAGGGCGCATGCTGTGCGGGCTGCCCGTGAAGCCGTGGCTCATCACGACGCCGATGCTGGGTCCACTACCGGTGAAGTCGCTGGCATATGGCGAGGGATCGGGGAGAGTGTTCATGATGACTCCGAGGCTACTCTGTTGGCGGCACTGCTTTCCGTGATGAGTCCATCGTGTCACTGTTCGGGACATTTCTCACTGGAGTAGGGTGGCTTCTGAATGCGGGCCGGGACCGTCCGGACGCCTTGCAGACGCCGCCCCGGAGAGGAACCAAAGTGTTCTATTGGGTCATGAAACGGATCTTTTTGGGTCCGCTTCTCACATTGCTGTTCCGCCCCTGGGTCAAGGGCCTCGACAACGTTCCGCAGGACGGCGCAGCGATTCTCGCTTCCAACCATTTGTCCTTTTCGGACTCGATCTTCATGCCGGTGATGGTGCCCCGGCGCGTCAGTTTCCTTGCCAAGTCCGAGTACTTCACGGGTACGGGGCTCAAAGGCAGGCTTACGGCGATGTTCTTCAGGCTCACCAACCAGTTGCCAATGGACCGATCGGGCGGGGCCGCGTCCGAGTTGTCCTTGCAGGCCGGCAGGGACGTCCTGGCCGACGGTGGCCTGCTGGGTATCTACCCGGAAGGCACCCGCAGCCCCGATGCGAGGCTCTACCGGGGCAAAGTGGGGGTCGCCAAACTTGCGCTCCAAACCCGCGTGCCCGTTGTTCCCGTGGCGATGATCGGCACGGAAAAGGTGCAACCCATCGGCAAGCGTTTGCCCAACATCCGCAGGATAGGGATCATTTTCGGGCAACCATTGGACTTCAGCCAGTATTACGGCCAAGAGGAAGACCATTCCGTTCAGCGCGCCGTGACCGACCAAATCATGTACGAACTCATGCGGCTCTCGGGGCAGGAATACGTGGACGAATATGCCGCCGTCGTCAAGCAGCGGCTGGCCGGGCAGCTTCCGGAGCCCGCGAACGGAAGCGAAGCGAATCCGGCCGACGGCGGGCAAGAAAGCGGCCGTCCGCCCGGCAACGGTTCAGGGCCTGACGGTGACGGCAGCGCAGTGACCGGGAAAGTGTGACGGACGCCGAATAAGGGTTACGGAAGCCGTGCCCCGAACAGCGGGCAAGGCAACTAGTCTTGGAGAGTGACTGAGCTATCCGCGAACCCCGCATCGTCCGTGACCGGCCCCCTGACCAGTTCCCTGGGCAGCCCCCTGACCAGCACCGCGCAAAGCCGCGCGGCAAACTATCCCGGCTTGGACGATTGGCGCCAGCTGCCGATCTCGCAGCAACCCACCTGGACCGACCGGGGCGTCTTCGACGCCTCCGTCAAGGAACTCTCCGTGCTTCCGCCGCTGGTTTTCGCGGGCGAAGTCGACATTTTGCGCGAGCGTCTGGCCGCGGCAGCCCAAGGCAAGGCATTCCTGCTTCAGGGCGGCGACTGCGCCGAGACTTTCGAGGACGCCACAGCTGACAAGATCAGCGCCCGGGTCCGCACCATCCTGCAGATGGCCGTTGTCCTTACCTATGGCGCGGCGATGCCCGTCATCAAGATGGGCCGCATGGCCGGCCAGTTCGCCAAGCCCCGCTCGTCGAACGAGGAAACCCGCGACGGCGTGACCTTGCCTGCGTACCGCGGCGACATCGTCAACGGCTACGATTTCACCCCGGAGTCCCGCGCCCACGACGCCAGTCGCATGCTGAAGGCCTACCACACCTCGGCTTCCACACTGAACCTCATCCGCGCATTCACGCAGGGCGGCTTCGCTGATCTTCGCCTGGTGCACCTGTGGAACAAGGGCTTCACCGAAAACCCCGCCCACGCCCGCTACGAGTCCTTGGCGCGTGACATCGACCGTGCGATCAAGTTCATGGCGTCCTGCGGCGCCGATTTCGAAGCACTCAAGCGCGTGGAATTCTTCGCGAGCCACGAGGCATTGCTGCTGGACTACGAGCGTGCCCTGACGCGCATCGACTCCCGCACGGGACTTCCCTACGACACCTCCGGACACTTCCTCTGGATCGGTGAACGCACCCGTGAGCTCGACCATGCGCATGTGGACTTCCTGTCCCGCGTGCGCAATCCGATCGGCGTCAAGCTCGGTCCCGGGACTTCCGGAGACGACGCGTTGCGGCTCATTGACAAGCTGGACCCGAACCGCGAGCCTGGCCGCCTCACCTTCATCACGCGGATGGGCTCCAAGAACATCCGCGAGAAGCTGCCCGCCGTCGTCGAGAAGGTCACTGCCTCCGGCGCCCAGGTTCTCTGGGTCACGGATCCCATGCACGGGAACACTGTCACCTCGCCCAACGGGTACAAGACCCGCAACTTCGACGACGTCGTGGACGAAGTCCGCGGGTTCTTCGAAGTCCACCACGCCCTGGGCACGGTACCCGGTGGCCTGCACATGGAAATGACGGGCGACGACGTCGCCGAATGCCTTGGCGGCGCCGATCCCATTGACCAGGACGCCTTCCTGGACCGCTACGAGTCAGTGTGCGATCCCCGCCTGAACCACATGCAGTCCCTCGAGATGGCATTCCTCGTGGCTGGAGCCCTCACCAAGCGCTAGGCCCCACCAAGCGGTGGTCAAACAGCGGCCCCAAGACAGGAAAGGCGATCCGGAACGGTTCCGGATCGCCTTTCCTGTATGCGGTGGTCCTATACGACGGTCAAGGTGACCACGGAGCCCTCCGGTGCATCGCTGTCCACGGGGTTCTGGTCCCGGACAGTGCCGAAAAAGCCGCCCAGGATGTTGTTGATCTTGACCTCGAATCCGAGGGACTCCAAGGCTTTGCGGGCGGCATCGGCCTGCTTGCCAATGAAGTTCGGGACGTGTACCATCTTCGGACCCTTGGACAGGGTCAGGGTGACGGAGTCGCCGCGGATCAGGGTGCCGTTGGCAGGGGCCTCGCTGACCACGGCACCCGCGGGGACCTTCTTGTCGTTGACGGGTTCCGGCGCAATTTTGGCGGTCAATCCGGCGTCGCTGATCGCTTTGACGGCGGCTTGCTGGGTCATGCCCCGGACATCCGGTACAGGGAGGGGCTGCGGTCCCTTGGAAACCACCAGTGCCACCGGAGTGCCGTGGCGGACTGCGGTGTCCTGGGCCGGGGACTGGGAGATGACGGTGCCCAAAGGCACTTTGTCGTCATACTGCTCGGTGACTTTGCCGAGCGTCATCCCCGCCACGCCAAGGGCATTCTTTGCCTGGTCGAGTGTCAGTCCGGTCATCGCGGCAAGCGGAAACAACTGTGGACCCTTCGAGACGAAGAGCGACACCGCTTGGAACTTCCTGACTACCTGGCCGGACGCGGGTTCCGTTCCAACCGCCAACCCTGCAGTGACGTCGTCGTCGAACACGTCTTTTGGCTCGGACTGGAAGCCCGCGGTTCTTAGGAGCTGTTGTGCCTCGGCAACGGTCTTGTTCTTGGTGTCCGGTATGGTTCCGGGCGAGCCGGGCCCCATGCCGAAGAACCAGCCCGCCGCTGTGGCCAGGATCGCCAGGACAATCACGACAATTGTCCAGATCACAGCCCGGCGGCGTGGGTTGCCTTCCCGCAAAGAGCGCGACGGCGTAGCCGCCGCCCGGGCGCGGTCCTTTTCTTCCTGGCGCTCCATGCGCTTGATGTCGCGTTTGCTGGGCGGGGCTTCCGCCGGATCCAGGGGTTCGCGGTCCTGTGGCACTTGGATGTCGAAAGCCGGGGCGCCAGCAGAGAATCCCGACGGCGGAAGCACCGTGGTGGGATTGCGCTGGCTTGAGATGATCTCCGTCGGGCGGCCTATCCGTTCCAGGGGCTCCGTACGTTCGGCAGGGAAAGGGGCGACTACCGCGGTTGCCCCGGCCGCGTCTTGTTGTCCTTCCGGCGTTGCCGCCTTTGCGGCCGGCGGGTTGATATCCAGTTGCGCGTCGCTCAAGGTTGTGCGGATGTGCCGCAGTTCAGACAAGAGCGCCGAACCGTCCACAGGACGCTCTTCAGGATCCTTCGCGGTGCACCACTGGACGAGTTCGTCCACGTCCGCGGCAAGGCCGGGGACTGCTAGCGACGGCGGGGCGACGGCCGCGTTGACGTGCTGGTAGGCAACCTGGATGGGGACGTCGCCGGCATAAGGTTGCCCGCCGGTAAGCATTTCGTAAAGCATGATGCCGGTGGAGTAGATGTCGCTCCGGGCATCGGCGGCTTTGCCGAGGACGAGCTCGGGAGCCAGATATGCGACCGTGCCGATCAGGGCGCCGGTGCTGGTTGTCGCCGTGACGGCCCGGGCCAGGCCGAAGTCGCCCACCTTGATGCGGCCGTCGTCGGCGATCAGGACGTTCTCGGGTTTCACGTCGCGGTGGATCAGCCCTGCCGCGTGGGCGGCCGCGAGCCCTTCGATGACGGGGTCGATCAGTGCAAAGGCAAGCCGGGGCGGAAGCGCCGCCTTCTCGTTGAGGACATCGCGCAGAGTATGGCCTTTGATGTACTCCATGACGATGTATGCAATGTGGCCGTCCTGTCCTTGGTCGAGGACGCCTACGACGTGCGGGTGGGAAAGGCTCGCCGCGGCCCGGGCCTCGCGCTGCAAACGGTCGAGGAAGTTTTGGTCATTGGCCAGGTGCGGATGCAGCACTTTGAGCGCCACGTCGCGGTCGAGCCGTTCGTCGGTGGCGAGATAGACGGTTGACATTCCGCCGTTCGCGAGGCGCGATCGCACCAGATAGCGCCCGTCCACGAGGGATCCGAGGAGTTGGTCCGAAACTTGTTCCTGCACCCTACGATCCTAGTTGAGCAAAAACACGGGCCCGAATCGACATGCGATCCGGGCCCGTGTTGTGCGCCGCGAGTTAGCTGAAGTTCTTCTTGAGGGCCAGGATCGAGGCGACGTAGGCCTTGGTGTCGTCGTACATGCCGTGCTTGCTCACCGAGTACTGGCCCTGGTAGTAGCCTGCGATGGCCGTATTCAGGTCCTTGCTCGTGTTGACGAGCGCCCGGATGATGGCGACGCCGGCGGTCACGTTGTCATACGGGTCGAGGATGTTGAGCTTGCGTCCCACCAATTGGGAAGCCCATTCACCCGAGGAGGGGATCACTTGCATCGTGCCGATGGCGTTGGCGGGGGAGACCGCACGCTGGTTGAAGCCGGATTCCTGGAAGGCGAACGCCATGGCCAAGGACGGGTCCACTCCCATCCGACGCGCAGTATCGGCGACGATCCCCTTCATCTGGGCGGTGCTGGGGACCGGGGACGCATTGAGCAGGGCCTTGTTCGCGTTGGCTGAACTGACCACTGCCTCGGGGTAGGTGTAGCCCAGGAATGTGCTCGGAACCAAGGGGGCGCTGACCGGAGCAGGGGCCGGAGCCGAGGCCGCAGGAGCGCCCGGGATGGCTAGCTTCTGCCCGGGATAAATGATGGTGCTCATGGACAGCTTGTTCGCCGAGAGAAGAGACGACAGGGACACCCCAAGGCGGGACGCGATACCGCCCAAAGTGTCACCTGACTTGATGGTGTACGAGCCGGTGTTGGCAAGTGCAGGCGCTGCCGGAGCCGCCGGAGCGGAAGCGGGGACCAGTGCGGCCGGAGCCGGTGTGGCGGGAGCTGGTGCGTTCGTTCCGGGGCCGACCTTGATCTTCTGTCCCGGGTAGATGATGGACCGGCCGTTGAGGCCGTTCCAAGTGAAGACGTCGGACAGTGCCACGCCGTGGCGGGCGGCAATGCCGCCCAGGGTGTCACCGGGCACCACTGTGTAGCTGGCAGTCGACGACGACGCCGGGCCGGATGCCGGGCTGGGTGCGGGTGCCGGCGCACTTGGAGCCGGTACCGAACCGGTCAGCTTGATCTGCTGTCCCGGGTAGATGATGGTGTTGCCCGAGAGGCCGTTGAGCTGCAGGACAGTGTTGGTGTTCAGCCCGTAGCGGGCAGCGATGCCGCTGATGGTATCGCCCCGGACGATGGTGTAGGTGGCCGGAGCCGCCGGTGCCATGGGCTGCATGACAGCCGGGATGGTTGCGGCAACCGCGGAGGCAGGGATGACGTTTGCGGACACTGCCGCTGCCTGGGCCCGCATGGCCGCGGTCAGCGATGCGGTAATCTTCTGGCTTTGTACCGCCGGAAGCGCTGTTGCCGGCTGGGCGAGTGCCAATGAAGAGAGCATGACGGCGGGCAGCGCCGCTGTGGTGGCCGCAATTATGGGCATGCTCGTTGTCTTCTTGTGCGAGCTGGGCGTCGTCATGGGAGCAATCCTCATCTCAGCAGCGGCTGTTGGGGATGCCGCTGTTGCCAGTGTTACTAAAGTTAGTAGTGATGCAAATGTGATCAATGTGAATCTCTCACATTTTTCGATTCCGCACAAGAAATCCCTGCGCATTCGATTCTTGGGCAATTCCGGGCACAAATTCCGCCCCTACCGCCCCTCCGGCTAGGCGCAAAGCGCGAGGGCGTGGCAATCTTGATCCGTGAGTAATGTAGAAAGCCTCGTTTCCGAATGGCTGCCGCTGCCCGATGTGGCAGAGCTGCTGAACGTTTCAATCACCAAGGTCCACGGTCTTCTGGATGAGCGTGCAGTGGTGGCCGTGAGAGTGGGCGAACGCAACATCCGTTCGATTCCTGCCCTCTTTATCCAGGACGGTCATGTGGTGGATAGCCTGAAGGGCACCATCGCAGTGCTTGGCGATGCCGGGTACACGGATGAGGAGCTCATCGTGTGGCTTTTCACTCCGGACGAGTCGCTGCGTGGCCGTCCTGTCGACGCGCTCCGCGAAGGGCGCAAAACTGAAATCCGACGCAGGGCTCAGTCGCTTGCCTGGTAAGGGACGCCTGCCTTAAATACAGTGGTGCCGATCAGCAAGCTGATCGGCACCAATGTATTTAAGGCAGGTATTTAGACTGCCCTTAACGCGGAATTATGAAAGAGTTCACGCGGCCCGGCTGACGGCGGCTTCGGCCAACTGCCTGAGCGCGGTGAGGGGGAGGTCCGCCAGGGGGAGGCGTTCCAAGGCCTCGAAAGCTTCGTTGCTGAGTTCCTCGATCATCGCCTCCGTGGCTTCGAGCGCTCCGCAATCCACAATGATCCGCCTGATTTCGGCGACCTCGGCCTCTCCAAGGTCCTGCCTTCCGAGCATCGTATCGATGTAGCTCGAATCATCCGCAGCGGCCTGATTGATGGCGAATCCCACCAGGACCGTCCGTTTGCCTTCGCGGAGGTCGTCTCCCGCGGGCTTCCCCGTAGTCCCGGGATCCCCGAACACTCCCAAAACGTCGTCGCGGAGCTGGAATGCTTCACCAAGGGGCAACGCGAAAGCGGAATATCCTTGCAGGAGCTCTTCGCTGGCACCGGCCAAGGCGCCCCCAAGGGCCAAGGGGTGTTCCGTTGAGTACTTCGCCGACTTGAAACGGATGATGGACTGGGCGCGATCGACGGCACCCGCGCGGTCCCGCACCGGACCCGCGACTTCCTCGAGGATGTCCAGGTATTGGCCGGCCATGACCTCGGCGCGCATCAGGTTGAAGATCCGCCGCGCAGCCGTGCCGGAAGCGGCCCTGCTGCCGATCTCCGTGAACGCCTCCTCGCTGAACGACAAGCAGAGGTCTCCGGTGAGAATCGCGGCCGCGTGTCCGAATCGTTCGCTGTCCAGGGCCCAGCCCTCGCCCTCATGGAGCTGGCTGAACCGCTTGTGCACACTCGGACCGCCGCGACGTGTATCAGAGCGGTCGATGATGTCATCGTGAATCAGGGCTGCGGCCTGGAAGAGTTCCAAAGCGCAGCCGGCCGTGATGATGTCGGGATGTGCGGACTCACCTCCGGCACCCCGCCACCCCCAGTAGCACATCAACGCCCGGAGCCGTTTGCCACCGGTCACAAGGCTCGTGATTGAACCCATGAGGGGAGCGACATCCGGGGAGATGGTGGCCATCGTTTCTTGTTGCACCCCAAGGAAACCGTTGAGTTTGGCGGCGACATCGGCCACAAAACGGCTCTGCTCCGAACCCAGGCTCTCCGCGGTCACTTGATTGACCCGGCGGCCACGTTGGCACCGATGGTGAACGTGGATTTGCCCGCGGTTTCCACCACCGAGATATTCACTGTTTCATTGTCGCCACGCAGGAAATCCTTTGATTTGATACTTCCCACGGTGCTGCCGGGGACTTCCTTGAAGCCTTGCGCCGTGAGCGCGGAGGTATAAAAGGCCACAACTGCGTCAGACGGGGACGCAATGGTGCCGACCAAGGCCACCGACGCCGGCGAGGAGTTCTTGTCGAAGCTGCTGGATTCCACAGCCGCCTTGGGCATCAAGGGAATCAGTTGCTGCGGGAATCCCGGGACCAGGGAGCCGACTGCCGCCGAAGCTCCTGAGGCAGCCGTGGACGCGGTGGCCTGTGCCGGACTTGCCGAGGCAGTGGCCGCCCCGGACGATGTTGGCGCCGCCCCTTGGGATGCCGTGCCTGCCGGGGACGACCCGCAAGCCGAGATGGTCAACGCGACGCCCGTGGCCAACAAGGCCAAACTGACGGGTTGAGGCTTTCCAAAGAGCTTCACAGGGATTTCCTCCTGGGGACGACGCCGGATGCTGCCTCCAGTTTAGGGCGCCGGATGCGGCCACCAGTAACCAGTGCCGCGGCATAGGATTTCCTTGTGAGACCACAAGCAGAGAACAACGGGCGGGGCCCCGGACAGGAATTCGCCCCGGATCCCGCTGCCCTGCGGGAACTGAGGCGCACCAGCATCCTCCACGTGGACATGGATGCCTTCTTTGTCTCGGTGGAATTGCGCACCAGGCCTGAACTCAAGGGGAAACCCGTCATTGTCGGTTTTCCGGTGGATCGCTCCGTTGTGCTGTCCGCCTCCTACGAAGCGCGCGCGCTCGGTGTGAAGTCTGCCATGCCCATGGCCAACGCCATGCGGATGTGCCCCAACGCGGTCATCATCGAACCCCGCCATAGCCTCTACTACGAGGTGTCCCGGCAATTGATGGGAATATTCGAATCGATAACGGACCTCGTGGAGCCCTTGAGCGTCGACGAGGCGTTCCTGGATGTCGGTGGCGCAATCAGGCGGCTTGGTCCGCCTCTCCAGATCGGCCATCTGATCCGGAGCCGCGTTGCCTCCGAGCTAGGGATCACTGCGTCCGTGGGAATAGCCACCAACAAGTTCGTTGCCAAAATCGCATCTACGCGCTGCAAACCCGACGGACTGCTGCTCATTGAGGAGGGGCAGACCGTAGCCTATTTGCACAGCCTGCCCGTGAACGCCTTGTGGGGAGTCGGGGCCAAGACCGCCGACGTTCTGGCCAGGCTGGGGATCCGTACCGTCGCTGACGTTGCGGCCACGCCGCTTGCTTCCTTGAAAAAGGTCCTGGGAGCTTCGGGCGAGCACGTCCACCGATTGTCGATGGGCTTGGATCCCCGGCCGGTCACGCCTATCCGGCTCGAGAAGAGCATAGGTTCCGAAGAAACGTTCGCTGTCGACACCCCGGATGACGCGCTCCTCCATCGCGAGTTGCTGAGGCTCTCCCACCGAACCGCGTCACGGCTCCGGACAGCCGGAATGCTGGCCCGGACCATCGCGCTGAAGTTGCGCTATGCCGATTTTTCGACAATCAGCCGGAGCAAGACAATGCATACGCCGGTCGATAGCGCCCAGTTGATCTATCAGGTGGCGAGCCAGTTGCTGGAGTCCTTGGGGGAGCGGCCCATGAGTGTGCGCCTTATAGGAGTCCGGGCCGAGCAGCTCGAAGCGGCGGAACACGCCTCGCTGCAGTTAAGCTTCGATCGCAGGGACGACAACTGGCGGGCGGCTGAACAGGCGCTTGACCGTGTCACCGAGCGATTCGGCAGCAAGACTGTCCTTCCGGCGACGCTTTTGGAGCCGCACGCGGAGCCCGACAGGCCGGGTTCTCCCTAGGCTTCGAAGGGCCCACGAGTGCCCTCCGGCGTGTCTTTCAGAACAGCGGCCAACAAACTATCCTAGAGATACACAGATTTAGACCGTCTGGATAAATTGCCATGTTGCGTCTGTTCCGTGAGACCGTGTTCACAAGACCCGGTCTTCGGGAACCCTTTTTTGGGTTCGTCCGTTCAAGGGAACAGAGGCAACGGCCGCGGCGTATCCAGACGCTGGCCGACTAAAGGAGGTCGCGATGCCCCTATCGGAGCACGAACAGAAGCTCCTCGAGCAACTCGAGAAGCAACTGCATGAGGACGATCCGAAGTTTGCCAATTCAATGGGCTCTGACCCCATTCGTTCATGGTCGACCAGGCACATCGTTATTGGCGTTCTAGGCACTATCGCCGGAATTCTCTTGTTGTTGGTAGGTGTGTCCTTGCAGAACATCTTCCTTGGCGTGCTGGGCTTCATCGTGATGGGCGCCGGCGTCTACTTTGCCACCCTGAGAAGGGCAGCCGGCGGGAAGTCGAAGAGCGCCAAGCCGGGCAAGTCGAAGAACTCGTTCATGAGCAACCTCGAAGAACGCTGGGACGAGCGCCGCCGCGGCGAGGAGAGCTGAGCGCTCCACCAAGGGGCTTGGCCTCCACTCGGAAGCCGAGTCCTCCACATTGCACCACCAGGCTCCGGCCTGATTGCGAAAAGACCCGAATATCGGGTCTTTTCGCATTTAACGCCGCGCTCGCACCGCGAGCGAGCCCATAGGCGCGACTTCCATGCCGCCGTCGTGCGTTTCCCTGCAGCGCCGCCGCAAAGTCTCCTCCACGACCAACCACCCCTGAGATCCACGCGTTTTCAGGCTCCTGCATTCGAATGTGGGGCAGAAACACGCCGGATTGCGTTGACTGTGGGGGCTTGTGGAGTAAAGTGGAGCGAGTAAGAGGGTAGTGGCGGCGTGGGGCAGGTACGGGCACCTTTACGGATGGGGGCGGTGGGCCAGTGTTTCTTGGCACGCATTCTCCCCGTCTGGACGAAAAGGGCCGGATCATCCTTCCCGCCAAGTTCCGCGAGGAACTTGCTGACGGCTTGGTGCTCACAAGGGGCCAGGAGCGTTGCATCTACGTCTTCAGCCAGCGGGAATTCGAACGTATTCACGAGTCCATGCGGGAGGCCCCCATCTCCTCCAAGCAGTCACGTGACTACATCCGGGTTTTCCTGTCCGGAGCCTCTGACGAGGTACCTGACAAGCAGGGGCGCGTGACGATTCCGCCGGCGCTCCGGAGCTACGCAGGTCTTGAGCGGGAATTGGCGGTCATTGGCGCCGGAACCCGTGCGGAGATCTGGGATGCCCAGGCTTGGGATGAGTACCTGGCCGAGAAGGAAGCCGCCTTCTCGGAGACCGACGACGACAACCTTCCCGGATTCATTTAGAAACCGGGACAGGAAGCAGCAATGCTTCTTGGACGGGATCTCCAGCCGCCCATCACATAGTTTTCCTGGCTCACCTTCCCCGGAGCCAGGCGGACGCTGCGATAGGCGCGGATGGGGATCCGGCTCAAGAAGCGACCCGCCCGACTGACAGACGAACGATTCAGCTCTGAGGAGGCCGCATGGAGGAGCACGACGCGCCAAAACCCACCTCGGAGCGACATGTACCGGTCCTGAAGGACCGGTGCATCAATTTGTTGGCACCAGGTTTTGAGGCCGCCCGCAACCGTGGCGAAACGCCCGTCGTCATCGACGCCACGCTGGGAATGGGTGGCCACTCCGAAGCGATGCTCCAGCGGTTCCCCGATCTGCATCTTGTTGGGATAGACCGGGACGAAGAGGCCTTGGCCCTCGCCGGTGAGCGCCTGCGACCCTTCGCGGCCCGCACCGACCTGGTACATGCCGTCTACGACGAAATCGAAGATGTCATCGCAGACCTCGGAATCCCGGAAGTGCACGGCATCCTCATGGATCTGGGTGTGTCTTCCCTCCAATTGGACGAGCGGGAGCGCGGCTTTGCCTACTCCTACGACGCCCCGCTGGATATGCGGATGGACACGAGCCGCGGCCAGACCGCTGCCGACGTCGTCAACAACTATTCCGAAGAAGACCTGGTGCGGATTATCCGCAAGTGGGGCGAAGAGAAGTTCGCCGGCAGGATCGCAAACCGCATCGTCACGGCGAGGGCGATCAAGCCCTTCGCCACCACCGGTGAACTCGTCGAGCAGATCCGCGGAGTTGTTCCTGCGGCCGCTGCGAAGTCCGGCGGGCATCCGGCAAAGCGGACTTTCCAGGCCTTGCGGATTGAAGTCAACGAGGAACTCGACGTCCTGGAGAGGGCAGTGCCTGCCGCTCTCGCGGCCTCGGCAATGGGCGGACGAGTAGTAGTGATGTCGTACCACTCACTCGAGGACAAGATCGTCAAATCGGTCTTCCAATCCCGGTCCAAGTCATCGGCCCCGCTCGGCTTCCCCGTGGAGCTGGAAGAACATAAACCGGAATTCAAGACCCTGACCAAGGGCACGGAAGTGCCCACACCTGAAGAAATCGCCGAAAACCCGCGTGCGGCATCTGCCCGCCTGCGGGCCGTGGAACGCATCAAAGCGAGGAGAACAGCATGAGCACCGCTGCCGCGAAGATCCTGCCGACCACGGTGGGGAACACCGCGCGTGCCCTGCCCGCCCGGGGACCGGAACGCGACACGACCCGGAAGGCGCGGACGCCGCTCTCGCTTGTACAGAGTGTTCCCGGACGACGGCGGACTCCGTTCGTCGTCTTTTGCTTCGGCGTGCTGGCGGCAGCCCTGTTGACTGTCCTGGTGCTCAACATCTCCGTTTCCACGGCACAATACGACCTTGTGAAGCTCAGGAATGACGCCGCGTCCCTGAACAAGCAGAACCAGGATCTGACACAGCAGGTCCAGAACTACCAGGCTCCCCAGAATCTTGCCGCCAAGGCCGCAGAATTGGGAATGGTAGCTTCCACTGCCACGGGACAGATCGATCTGGACAACTTGACAGTCACAGGAAAGGCCACGCCGGCAACCAAGGGACAGAATCCCGGTGCCGTCATCGCTGCCCCTGCGGTCGCAGGCCAGTCGAGCGTCACACCTTCGGCACCCGCCAAGAACGATTCACTGGACAGCCGCAAGCCCAACGGGGCCGCCGACTCCACGCCGGCCAAACCGCAGGCGCCCGTGGCTCCTGCGGCACCCAAGCCGCCGGTTGTGGATCTCCACGGTGGTTCGGTCCCCGCTCCACAGCAGAAGGTACCCGGGCAGTAGCGTCCAGCCGACCTGATTTCAGGTAAACAGCAAGGCAAGCAGCAAGGAATCGACGTGGTGCAAAATACCGGCAAATCGAAGAACAAGAGAACGCCGGCGGCGAAGAAGCGCCTGCGCCTCGGCCTCGGAATCATGCTGACGTTGTTGCTGGTGGTTGGGGGCAAGCTGTTCCTGGTCCAGGGACTCGACGTCGGCGGAATGGCCGAGGCTGCTTACAACAACCGGCTGACCACCACCGTCCTGCCCGCCGAACGCGGCAAGATCCTTGACGCCAACGGCACCGTGCTGGCCAGCAGCGTGATCCGCTACAACATCGTGGTTGACCAGACCGTCAACACCAACACCTCTGAGTTTTCGCGCTACAACACGCAAACCCAAGCCATCGACACGATCTCGAGGACCCAAGGGATAGCAGAACTTTCCAGCGCCCTGGGCATGGACGTCAACCAGGTAACGCAGGCAGTGACCGGCGACAAGAAATACAACATCGTGGCCAAGGAAGTGAAGCCCGATCTCGAAGACCGGATTTCCCAACTGCATATCCCCGGTATCGTCTCCGAGGGCATCAGCAAGCGCGTCTATCCAAACGGCAGCGTCGCGGGTGGCATTATCGGCTTCCTCAAAGATGGCACCACGGGCCAAGCCGGACTTGAGCAGACCCAGGACGACCTCCTGCGCGGCAAAGACGGCAAACGCGTCTTTGAGATCGGCGCCGACGGCCTCCGTATCCCCGTGGCAACCGATCTGCTGACCCCGGCCGTCAACGGCAAAGACGTCAAGCTGACGCTGAACACGGACATCCAGTACTTTGCGCAGCAGGCCATCCAGACCCAGGTCAACCAGCTCAATGCCGAGTGGGGATCGATCGTCGTCGAGGACATCAAGACCGGGAACCTCATTGCGATGGCGGACACGAATGCCCCGGATCCCAACGACCCGGGCAAAGTGGCGGCCGCGGACCGCGGCGTGCGGTCAGTGACGGCTGCCTACGAGCCTGGCTCGGTGGAAAAGATGATCACGGCGTCGGCCGCGATCAATGAAGGAAAGTCCAGCCCGCTGGACACTGTCACCATTCCGCCGGCTTTGACCATCGACGGTCAGACTTTTACCGATGCGTTCGACCATGGAACCGAGCAGAGGACCCTTGCCGGCATCCTTGGATATTCGATGAACACAGGTACCGTGATGATCGGCAGCCGCCTGAGCAAGCAACAGCGTTACGACTACCTCACCCGCTTCGGTATCGGGCAAGCTCCGGACATTGGCCTTCCCGCCGAAACCTCAGGCATCCTGGCCAAGCCCGATCAATGGGATGACCGCCAGCAGTACACCGTGCTGTTCGGCCAAGGCGTTTCACAGTCAACGCTGCAGACCGTCCGGGCGTACCAAAGCATTGCCAACGACGGCGTGATGCTGCAACCGCGGCTAATCGACGGCTACGTCGGAGCCGACGGAGCCGAGGAGAAAGTGCCTGCCAAGGATTCCCAGCAAGTCGTTACCAAGGAAACCGCGCAGCAAGTGCGGGACATCCTGGAGAGCAACGTCACCATGGGCGAAGTGAAAGATGCCGCCATCGACGGATACCGGGTGGGCGCCAAGACAGGTACGTCCCAGGCACCGCGTGAAGATGGCCTCCCTGGCTTCGATGGCTACACCGCGTCGATCGTGGGCATGGCGCCGATGGACAATCCGCGCTTCATCGTGGAGGTTGTCCTCCAGCGGCCCAAGGGCAGCATTTACGGCATCACCCAAGGACCGATTTTCCGCTCGGTCATGGGCCAGGTCCTGCGTACCTACAACGTCCCGCCGTCCACCGGCACGCCGGCGCGGTTCCCCCAGTACGCCAAATAGGGCCAGCACGGCAAGTAGTTCAGTTTCGCCAAGTAAGCTTGTTGGGCATCTGTCCGGCCACATTTCGATCCAACCATGCCGTTCGCGGGAGCCCAGAGGGTTCCCGTGCGGCCAGTTTTACGAGTACCAACGGAGACCACCTTGTCAGAGCAGAATGATGCCGTATCGATCCCTACAGGGAATCCGCCGGCTACCGACAAACCCGGCTTCCGTCCAGCCGTCGTGGCGCCTGTTCCCCTGGAAGCTGTCGCCTCGTCCCTCGGAATCGCGCTGCCGCCGGACTCCGCCGCCACGTCGGTGACGGGTGTGTCCCTCAACTCGCGCACCGTGGAGCCGGGAGACTTGTACCTGGCGCTGCCCGGTGCCACGCGCCACGGGGCCGACTTTGTCAGCCAAGCGGTGGCAGCCGGTGCCGTGGCCGTCTTGACCGATGGGGACGGCGCACGTCAATTGGCCCTTGAGGATCTTGCTGTTCCCGTTCTGATCGTCGGCAATCCCCGCGCAGCCGTCGGTTCACTCGCGGCCCTCGTTTATCGAAGCCAACCACTGGATGGGGTTTCGCCGACGCTTTTCGGTGTAACCGGTACGAACGGCAAGACGACGACGACGTATTTCATCAACTCCCTGCTCCGCGCCTTGGGCATGAACCCGGGATTGATCGGGACGATTGAAATTCTTGCGGGGGGTGAGGCCATCCCGAGCCTGCTGACCACGCCGGAATCAACGGATGTCCATGCCTTGCTCGCCCTCATGCGCGAACGCGGGCTGGAAGCGGCTTCCATGGAGGTCTCCTCCCATGCCCTGTCGTTCCACAGGGTCGACTCGGTGACGTTCGACGTTGCCGGCTTCACCAACCTGACACAGGACCACCTCGATCTCCACGGAAGCATGGACGAGTACTTCCGGACCAAGGCGGAGCTGTTCACGAGCGCGCGCGCACGGCGGGCCGTAGTGACCGTGGACGATCCGTGGGGGCGCCAGCTGGCCGATGAGGCGGGAATTCCCGTAACCACGCTGTCGGCCACCCCCGGGGGCCGAGCCGACTGGACGGTGGAGTCGGCCAAGCCGCGCGGGCTTGGAACGGACTTCGAATTGCGCCACCGCGACGGAACGGTCCTGCGCGTCCATACAGGATTGCCAGGGGACTTCAACGTCGCCAACGCGGCGCTGGCCACCATTATGGTGCTTGACTCCGGCATCGAGCCGTCGGCACTGCAGGCGGCTCTCGACGGGCACGATCCCTTCACCGTTTCCGTACCCGGCCGGATGCAGCTGATCTCGGATGCCCCGGCTGCCGTCGTCGATTTCGCGCACAACCCGGACGCGCTGGCGAGGGCCCTCAAGGCCGTGCGCCCGCAGGCCCCCGAATCCCGCGTGATCGTCGTATTCGGCGCCACAGGACAGCGCGACCAGGGCAAGCGGCCGACCATGGGCGCCATAGCCGCCCGGCTCGCCGACGTCGTGATTGTCAGCGACGACGATCCCCATGATGAAGACGCTGCTGCGATCCGTTCGGAAGTCATCGCTGGGGCCCGTGCCGCCCGCGAGTCGGAAGACCTTGACTGCGAGATCGTGGAAGCGTACCCCCGGGACGTCGCCATCCGCCAAGCCGTGGAACTGGCCACTGAGAAGGACACCATCCTGGTCGCCGGCCGCGGCCACGAGGTGTGGCAGGAAGTGAAGGGCGTCAACCTCTCCCTCGACGACCGGGTGGAACTGCGGGCGGCCTTGACAGCCAGGGGATTCAAGGTTTCCACGGACGAGCGGATAGAGTCCTAGACCGAGATGATTGCACTTACTGCGGCGGAGATCGCCGATATTACCCATGGCCGATTGGCAGCGGACCCGGGCATTGTCCCGGCGTCCGTCGTTACCGACTCCCGTGAGGCGGCCGCTGGATCGTTGTACGTGGCCAAGCCCGGAGAGAACGCCGACGGCCACGCCTATGTGGGCGCCGCCTTTGAACGCGGGGCTGTCCTGGCGCTGACCGAGCGCGACGTTTCCGACGACGACGGCCGGCCATACCCCGCCGTCGTCGTCGATGACGCCGTGATCGCCATGGGTGCCCTGGCTGCGGAGTCCGTGCGCCGCATCCGTGCCGAACGTGCGGCCCAGGGAGAGCCCTTCACTGTCATCGGCATCACGGGCTCAGCGGGCAAGACCACCACCAAGGACCTGCTCGCGGGCATTCTTTCCCGGGCCGGTGCCACGGTGGCTCCGCAGGGTTCGTACAACGGTGAAGTCGGCGTGCCGCTCACCGTGTTCGGAGCCGATGCGGGCACCCGCTACCTGGTGATCGAAATGGGAGCAACCGGGATTGGCCACATCAAATACCTCGCCGAGATGGTCCAACCGGACATCGGCGTCGTTCTGTGCGTCGGCACCGCCCACGCCGGCGAGTTTGGTGGCGTGGAGAACATCGCGAAGGCCAAGGGCGAACTCGTAGAGGCGCTGGGGCGGGACGGAACCGCCGTCATCAACCTCGACGACGCGCGGGTCGCCGCCATGGTCTCCCGCACCCAGGCCACAGTGCTCGGAACCACCGCTACCGGCATTCCCGGCTCCGCAGTCGAGGCCCGGAACGCGGATATCGACGAAAACGGCCACCCGGAATTCGAGCTCTTCCTGCCCGACGGCGGGGCTCCCCATCCCGTCCACAGCAAGCTCATCGGTGCGCACCACATCACCAACCTGCTTGCCGCTGCGGCCGCCGCGTTCGCGGCTGGCCTCCCTGCGGCCGGGATCGCCGAGTCGCTGAGCGAGCAGTCGCCCGCCAGCCGGTGGCGGATGGAACGCACTGAGCGCGCGGACGGCGTCACCATCATCAACGACGCGTACAACGCGAATCCGGAATCCATGCGCGCAGCATTGCGCACCCTCGCCGACCTCGGGCAGGGACGCCGCACGTGGGCAGTGCTTGGCGCGATGTTGGAACTCGGCGAAGATTCCATCCGCGAACACACGGCTGTGGGTACGCAAGTGGTCCGCTTGAACATTTCCAGGCTCGTGGTGGTTGGCCGGGAAGCCCGGGCGCTGTATGTTTCCGCGATCCAGGAAGGCTCCTGGGGCGACGAGTGCATCTTCACCGAAACGGCCGACGAGGCCTACGAACTGCTGCAGGCTGAGCTCAAACCGGGCGACTTGGTGCTTTTCAAGTCCTCGAACGGGGTCGGCCTAAGGCATTTGGGGGATCGGATAGCATTACCTCCACAGACCGGTACGAGTGCGAACACCGCGGCTGCAACTGCCGCCAATGAAGGGAACGAGCTGCTGTGATTGCACTGTTGATCGGCGCGGGCGTCGCCCTCCTGGTGGCCCTGGTTGGCACGCCACTCTTCATCCGGTTCCTCGTCACCAAGGGATACGGCCAGTTCATCCGCGACGATGGACCCACCTCCCACCACACCAAGCGTGGTACCCCCACGATGGGCGGGACAGTCGTGGTGGCCGCGGTGCTCATCAGCTACGGGTTGACCCACCTGATCATGTGGATGATGAACCCGCGATCACCGGGCCCGTCCGCCTCGGGTCTGCTCTTGTTGTTCCTGATGGTCGGTATGGGATTCGTTGGTTTCCTCGACGATTTCATCAAGATTTCCAAGCAGCGCAGCCTCGGACTCAACGCCAAGGCGAAGCTGATTCTCCAAGCGTTTGTCGGCATTGTCTTCGCAGTGCTCGTCCTGAACTTCCCCGACTCGCAGGGAATCACGCCGGCCTCCACGCATATTTCGCTTGTGCGGGACATTCCCTGGCTGAACCTGGCCTTCGGGGGCACCGTCCTCGGAGCCATCCTGTTCGTCATCTGGTCGAACCTGATCGTCACTGCGGCAACCAACGGCGTCAACCTGACGGACGGATTGGACGGCCTCGCGGCCGGTGCCTCCATCATGGTCTTCGGAGCCTACACACTCATGGGAATCTGGCAGAACAACCAGGCATGCGGTTCACCCCGCGAGGCGGGCAGCGGTTGCTATTCGGTCCGCGACCCGCTCGATCTGGCGTTGCTGGCAGCTATTTGCAGTGCCGCGTTAGTGGGCTTCCTCTGGTGGAACACGTCCCCGGCGAAGATCTTCATGGGCGACACCGGTTCCCTGGCAATCGGCGGTGCCGTGGCCGGCTTTGCGATCCTCTCCCGCACGGAACTTCTTTTGGGCATCATCGGCGGGCTCTTCGTCCTCATCACGCTGTCGGTCATCATCCAGGTGGGCTACTTCAAGGTCACCAAGGGTAAGCGGGTCTTCAAGATGGCCCCACTTCAGCATCATTTCGAACTCAAGGGTTGGGCCGAAATCACGGTGGTTGTCCGATTCTGGATTCTTTGTGGACTATTCGTGGCCGCAGGCCTTGGGATTTTCTATGCTGAATGGGTGGTGCTGCTGTGAGCGCAAGTCCTCAAACCAAGCCTTCTGCCAATGACCGGCTCAAGGACCTCGTCAGTTGGGATTCCGACTGGAAGGGCCTCCGTGTCGTCGTGACCGGCATCGGTGTGTCCGGATTCGCGGCCGCCGATACCTTGATCGAACTGGGCGCACGCGTGGTGGTTGTCGACGCGGCGACGAGCGCCAAGGCCCTCGCGCAGGCGGACACCTTGAAGATCGTCGGCGCAGCCGACGTCCTCCTCGGCCAAGATGCAGTCAAAACGCTGCCCCGGGTCGACGGTGAAAAGGCCGAGCTCGTCGTGACGTCGCCGGGCTGGCGCCCGGACCAGTCCCTCCTGGCAGCTGCCAAAAGGGCCCACGTACCGGTGTGGGGCGACGTCGAACTCGCTTGGCGGGTGCGCGAACGCCAGGGCCGCAAGACGGCGGACTGGCTCACCATCACGGGTACGAACGGCAAGACCACCACGGTGGGCATGACCGAGGCGATGCTGCAGGCAGCGGGGCTCAAGGCAATCGCCGTGGGGAATGTAGGCACGCCCATCCTGGACGCACTCCGTGACCCAGTGGAGTACGACGCCTTCGCTGTTGAGCTTTCCAGCTTCCAATTGCACTGGATCGAGTCGCTCTCCCCGGTGGCGAGCGTCTGCCTCAATGTCGCCGAGGACCACGTCGACTGGCACGGCTCCTACGAGTCCTACCTCGCGGACAAGGCAAAAATCTTCGAGAACACGCAGAAGGCGTGTATCTACAACGCCGAGCAGATCGAGACCGAACGCATGGTGGAAAACGCCGACGTGGTCGAAGGTTGCCGGGCGATCGGTTTCACCACCCTGACTCCGGCGGTCAGCATGCTCGGCGTCGTCGAGGGCTTGCTCGTGGACCGCGCGTTCATCGAAGAGCGCAAGAGTTCAGCAGAGGAACTCGCGTCCCTGGCGGACCTGGGCCCGGCCGCGCCGCGACACATGGTTGCGAACGCGCTGGCCGCCGCCGCGCTGGTGCGCGCCTACGGCGTCGAACCGGCCGCAGTGCGGGACGGGCTCAGGAACTACCTCCCCGGAGACCACCGCATCCAGCCTGTGGCCAAGCAGAACGGCGTGCTCTGGGTCAACGACTCCAAGGCGACCAATCCGCACGCAGCTTCCGCTGCCCTGTCGGCGTTCGACAAGGTCGTCTGGATCGCCGGCGGTCTCTCCAAGGGCGTCAACTATGACGAGTTGGTCGAAAACAACGCGCACAGGCTCAAGGCAGTGGTGCTGATCGGCTCCGACACCGCGGACCTGGAAGCCTCCCTCAAGCGACACGCAGCGGATGTGCCCGTAATCGGGCAGCCCAAGGGCGACACTGAAATGGTGCAGTCCGCCGATTCAGCTGGTACCGCCGCGGAACCGTCTCCGATCTTCGGCGACACCGTGATGGCCCACGCTGTCGAGTCGGCAGCAAGTATCGCCGAGTCCGGCGATACGGTGCTGATGGCCCCGGCGGCTGCCTCCATGGACCAGTTCTCTTCCTACGCTCACCGTGGCGATGCTTTCATCCGGGCAGTGCGCGAGCTTGTGGAAGGCCAGGCACAGACCACCGAGGAGTAACAATGGTCAGCACGCCCACGCGCAGCGGGCCCGGGCGGACCCGGGCCGGCAAGGCAGACCCCGCCGGACGCGCGGGAGGCGTTGGGCGGGCTTCGCTGCCGTCCCGCATCCGCTCGGGGATTTCCGGGTTTTGGTCGACTCTCGAGGGAAGCGGTAAATCGAGCGGTGGGTCAACCTACTACTTGATTCTTGGTGCTTCGCTTGCGCTGACGGCCATCGGGATCATCATGGTCCTGTCGGCGTCGAGCGTCGAAGCGATTGCGGCCGGCGAATCCCCATACTCCATCGCCACTAAGCAAGGCATGTTCGCCGCTATCGGCATCGTCGCGATGCTGGTGCTTTCGAGGGTCAATGTCCTGTGGCTCAAGCGATTCGCGTGGCCCTCGATCATTCTTGCCGGCGCCTTGCTGGTGCTGGTTCTGGTCATCGGCAAACGTGTGCTGGGCAACCAGAACTGGATCGAGATCGGCGGCTTCACCTTCCAGCCATCGGAGTTCGCCAAGTTCGCGCTGGTGCTCTGGATGGCCACGGTTCTTTCCGTCAAAGCAAAACTTCTGGACAAGTGGACGCACGCGCTGATCCCGGTCGTTCCGGTCTCCGGCGCCATCATCACCTTGATTGTCCTCGGACATGACCTCGGAACCTCCCTGGTGGTCATGCTCATCATGGCTGCCGGATTGTTTTTCGGCGGCGTCAACTTGAGGCTCTTCGCTGCGGCCGGCGGAGTTGCCGCAGCTGCCGCCCTGATCCTGGCGTTCACGAGTGGAAACCGGATGTGCCGGATCACCTCATGGATGGGGCAGAGCTGCGCGGGGGCGAGCGACATCGGCTTCCAGAGCGAACAGGGGCTCAGCGCCCTTGCTTCGGGAGGTTGGCTTGGTGTCGGACTCGGCCAGAGCCGGCAAAAATACCAGTGGATTCCCGAAGCCCACAACGACTTCATCTTCGCTGTCATCGGGGAAGAACTCGGGCTTGTGGGGACGATCGTGGTCCTGGTGCTTTTTGCCTTGCTCGCGGTTGCGATCTACCGGGTCGTCAGCCACCAGGAAGACTTGTTCGCCCGGGTGCTCGGCGGCTCGATCATGGCGTGGATGCTTGGACAGGCCGCGATCAACATGGCCATGGTGGCAGGGTTGCTCCCCGTGATCGGCGTTCCTCTGCCTTTCATTTCCTATGGCGGTTCAGCGTTGGTGATGTCGCTATGTGGCGTGGGCGTAGTGTTGTCTTTGGCCCGCGCCCAAATGGCTCCTGCCAGCCGTTCCAAGCCGCGCTGGCGATTTGCGAAAACTGCACGAAAGCGTACATAGCACTCCATGAATTCCCAGCCCAAGCCCCTCTCCGTGGTCCTCGCCGGCGGCGGGACCGCCGGACACATCAGCCCCCTGCTTGCCATCGCCGACGCCATCAAGTCGCTGCGGCCGGACGCGAAGATCCTTGCCGTCGGCACGCCCAACGGCATGGAAACGCGCCTCGTGCCGGCCGCCGGCTACGAGCTGGCCACGATTGACCGGGTTCCCTTTCCCCGCAAGCCTTCCGCGGATCTGCTCAAACTGCCCGGCAGGCTCGCGGCGGCCGTCAAGCAAGCCGGTCGCATCCTGGACGACGCACAGGCCGACGTCCTCCTCGGCGTCGGCGGCTATGTCTGCACTCCCATGTACCTCGCGGCCTGGCGTCGCAGGATCCCCATCGTCATCCACGAGGCCAACACGCGCGCCGGGCTTGCCAACCGGGTAGGAGCCATGTTCACCAAGCACGTGGGCGTGGCCTTCCCGGAAACCCGGCTACGGCACGCCCGCCATGTCGGGATGCCCATGCGCAAGGCCATCGCCGGTTTGGACCGGGCGGCCTGGCGCGCGGATGCCCGGCAGTCGCTTGGCCTGGACGCCGGACAGCCAGCACTCATCGTGACGGGCGGTTCCTCGGGCGCCCAGAGCATCAACCGCACCATCGCCGGTGCCGTCGCCGCTTTGGCGGATGCCGGTATCCAGACACTGCACATCACCGGCCGGGGCAAGGCAGTGACGAACGACGACGGCGCCCCCCTGGCTGCCGACGGCTACCACCAGGTGGAGTACGTCGACGGCATGGAAAACGTCTACGCGGCAGCAGACGTCCTCCTTGCCCGATCCGGCGCGGCAACCGTCAGTGAGGTGGCCGCCGTCGGGCTCCCGGCAGTCTTCGTTCCACTGCCCATCGGAAACGGCGAGCAGGCAATGAACGCCTCCGCACTGGTCAAGGCCGGGGCAGCGCTTCTGGTCGACGACCGGGCCTTGACCGCGGAATGGCTCAAAGCCGAGTTGATTCCCTTGCTCACGGATCAAGCCCGCCTTGAGGCCATGGCCAGCAAGGCAAAGGAACTTGGCATCAGAAATGCTGATCAGCGGATGGCTGATCTCGTCTTGGAAGCGGTATCCGAATGACCCAGCCCCTCGCAGACATCAATTCCCTCGGCAGGGTCCATTTCATCGGCATCGGCGGCGTGGGCATGTCCGCCGTCGCACGCATCATGGTGGCCAGGGGCGTTCCCGTGAGCGGTTCCGACGCCAAGGACCTGCCCGTCATGCAGGACCTCCAGTCGGCCGGGGCGCGGATCGCTGTGGGCTACGCCGCAGGAAATCTTCGTGACGCCCAGACCGTCGTCGCCGGTTCGGCCATCAGGGCGGACAATCCGGAGCTGGAAGCGGCCCGGGCGGCCGGCCTGCCGGTGCTCCACCGCTCCGAGGCCCTCGCAGCAACCATGGGCGCCGACCGCGTGGTGACCGTGGCCGGGACGCACGGCAAATCCACCACCACGTCAATGGTTGCCGTGTTGCTCAAGGAAGCGGGCCTGGATCCGTCGTTCGCCATCGGCGCCAACGTACCCGCCCTCGGTGTCAACGCCGCGCACGGCGCCTCGGATATCTTCGTTGCCGAAGCCGACGAATCGGACGGTTCCTTCCTCAACTACCGGCCCCTCATCGCCGTCGTCACCAACGTCGAGGCCGACCACCTGGACTACTACGGCACGCCTGAGGCCGTCTACGCCTCCTTCGACAGTTTCGCGGCACTCCTGCCCGCCAACGGCGTGCTTTTCGCCTGCGCGGACGACGACGGCGCCCGGGCCCTCGCGGAACGGACCCGCGCCGCAGGCAATACCCGGGTACTGAGCTACGGGACCGCGGAGGACGCCGATATCCGGCTGCGCGACGGGGGACCCGGCGACGTCAGGGTCTCCGTGGGCGGACAGGAATACCGGCTCGACCTCCAAGTGCCCGGGAGGCACAACGCCTTGAACGCGGCGGCCGCGTTCGGCGTCGCCGTCGAGCTCGGCGTGGCGCCCGGGGTTGCCGCGGCCGCCCTCGGCCATTTCACCGGAGCCTCGCGGCGATTCGAGTTCAAGGGGCAGGGGAGGGGCGTGCGTGTCTACGACGACTACGCCCACCACCCCACGGAGGTCCGGGCCGCCTTGTCCGCTGCCCGCTCCGTCGCAGGCGGCAACAAGGTGCATGTGCTCTTCCAGCCACATCTGTTTTCCCGCACGCGCGAATTCGCGGAGCAGTTTGCTGAAGCGCTTGGCGAGGCGGATACGGCCCTCGTGCTGGATATCTACCCTGCCCGCGAGGATCCCATTCCCGGGGTCACGAGCACCCTGATCACAGGGCGCCTCAAGAGCGGCAGGCTCGTTGCCGGCGGGCAGGAAGCGCTGGACGCGGTTCTCTCCGCGGCCGGCGAGGGCGACATCGTCCTCACCGTCGGAGCCGGTGACGTCACGGCATACGGGCCCCGGATCGTGGAGCTGTTGGGTGGCTGACACCCGGAAGCCGACTTTCAAGCCGCAGGCGGGCACCCGGCCCGGAGTCGTCAGTGCTGAACGCAGCCTCGACGATCCCGTCGGTGGCCCTTCGGAGGCCGCCCGTGCGAAGGACAGCAACGTGCTCGCCTTTCCGGAACCCAAGGGACGCAAGCGCCGGAGGACCGTGCTCACGGCCTTGGCCATCATCGTCGCCCTTGTCGCCGGAATTATCGTTGCGGCGATCTACTCGCCGGTGTTCGCCGTGCGCACAGTGTCGGTCGACGGTACGAAGCTTCTCCAGGCGGGGAGCGTCCAGAAGGCACTCGAACCGGTGAAGGGAAAACCCCTTCCGCAAATCAACGACGCCGAGATCGCCGCGCTGCTCAAGCCCCTCGTCCAGGTGCGTTCAGTCAGTACCGAAGCCCGGCCGCCGTCGGAACTCCTGGTCCACATCGTGGAGCGGGTACCTGTGGCCCTGGTCAAGAGCGGTGACAACTATTCACTGGTTGACGTCGACGGCGTCCAGCTCGGATCAACGGCCGATCCCGCATCGGTTGCCTTGCCGCTCATCGATGGGCAAGGAGCCAACCAGAATCTCTTCAAGGCGATCACGGCCGTTCTTGCGACGCTGCCGGCGGATGTCCTGGCGAAGATGGCCAACGCGTCGGCCTCGTCGCCGGACGCCGTCGAGCTCAAGCTCACGGACGGCAAGATCGTGGTGTGGGGGAATGCGGACGAGAAGGAGCTGAAGGCCCGCGTCCTCGAGGCGTTGCTCAAGGCTCCCGCCAATCCAAAAGTTCCGGTGAATGTCTACGATGTCAGCGCACCGAGGCACCCGTTCACCAAATAGACCATTTCAGGAAGTAACTTCTCTGACGTAGAGGGCTATTTTTCGGACTTTCACACGACACGCGGAGGCGGTCATTGAATGTCGGATTCATAGCCCATACCGTCACTTAAGAGTTACTTGACATAACTATAACCTTCAACTAGAGGGTTAAGGTCCAAGGATTCAAGTTGGACTCGATCTGTTTCGCTATAGGACACAAGCAAGGGGCACGAAACGTGGCAGCACCGCAGAATTACTTGGCCGTCATCAAGGTCGTCGGCATCGGCGGCGGTGGCGTGAATGCAGTTAACCGAATGATCGAAGTCGGCCTCCGCGGCGTCGAGTTCATCGCCATCAACACCGATGCCCAGGCTCTCCTCATGAGCGACGCGGACGTCAAGCTCGACGTCGGACGTGAACTCACCCGCGGTCTGGGAGCCGGCGCCAACCCCGACGTCGGACGCCAGGCAGCCGAGGACCACGCCGACGAGATCGAAGAGGTCATCCGCGGAGCCGACATGGTCTTCGTCACCGCAGGCGAAGGCGGCGGCACCGGAACCGGCGGCGCCCCCGTCGTGGCCCGGATCGCACGCTCGCTCGGCGCACTGACCATCGGTGTCGTCACGCGTCCCTTCACCTTCGAAGGCCGCCGGCGCGCCGGCTCGGCCGAGGCCGGAATCGACGCCCTGCGCGACGAAGTCGATACCCTCATCGTCATCCCCAACGACCGCCTCCTGTCCATCAGCGACCGTAACGTCTCCGTCCTGGACGCTTTCCGTTCCGCTGACCAAGTACTTCTGTCCGGTGTCCAGGGCATCACGGACCTCATCACCACCCCTGGCCTGATCAACCTCGACTTCGCCGACGTCAAGTCGGTCATGCAGGGTGCAGGCTCCGCGCTGATGGGTATCGGCTCGGCACGAGGAGAGGACCGCGCTGTCAAGGCCGCCGAACTCGCCATCGCTTCTCCGCTTCTGGAAGCATCGATCGACGGCGCCCACGGCGTCCTGCTTTCCATCCAGGGCGGCTCGGACCTCGGCCTGTTCGAGATCAACGAGGCCGCGAGGCTCGTGCAGGAAGTGGCCCACCCCGAAGCCAACATCATCTTCGGTGCCGTCATCGACGACGCCTTGGGTGACGAGGCGCGCGTCACGGTTATCGCCGCCGGTTTTGACGACCTCAAGGCCACCTCACCCTCGATGAACCAGCCTGCAGCTCAGCAGCCGGGTCAGCACCAGGCCCCTGCCGCTCCGGACCGTCCCGCGGCACCAACAGCTGCTCCGGCCTACTCTGCGCCGCAGCATGTTTCCGCCGGTGTCGGAGCTTCCGGCTTGAGCAACTGGGGCCAGCAGCGCCCGTCCGCCTTGCCCGCCGACTCGGGCTTCGACGTCGACCTCCCGGCCGTCGTCGAACCGGACCTTTCGGGAAGCCGCACCGACGACCTCGATGTTCCGGACTTCCTGAAGTAGCAGCTCTGTTCAAACCCACCCAGGAGAGTTAGCCAGTAGTGTTTTGGTGGCGAAAAGAAGTGCGGCCCGGAATTTCGGTTGCCTTCTCCGATGACGATGCCGGCAACCTTGCACTGCACGTAGCGGACAATCCTGACGACGTCATGGTGCGCCGGGCCCGGCTGGAAGCAGCAGCGGGGCTCGGCGGACGCCGTTTCCAATACATGAACCAGGTCCACGGAAAAGCCGTCGAATTCATCTCCGTGCCCGGGGACGGACCAACGGCGGACGCCATGGTGTCAAGGGGGCAACCCCTCGCGGTCATGGTGGCCGATTGTGTCCCCGTTGTGCTCTTGGGCGAAGTGCCGGATGACGTCAATCCCGTCCTTGCGGTGGTCCATGCCGGCCGGCCCGGGGTTGCCGCCGATATCGTTTCGGCCACTGTGGTGGAAATGCGAAACCGCGGCGCGGCGGCCATCAGCGCGTGGGTGGGCCCTTCCATCTGCGGTGAATGCTACGAAGTTCCGGAACAGCTGCGGACGGACGTGGCTGCGGCGGTTCCGGAAACCTGGTCCACAACCTCGTGGGGCACGCCCGCACTGGACCTGCCTGCCGGTGTGCGTGCCCAGCTGCAGGCACTCGACATCACGGTCGAGTACTCGGGGGAGTGCACGCGCGAGACCGCCCGGCTCTTCTCGTACCGGCGCAATCAGAAAACAGGGCGGTTTGCAGGTTTAGTGTGGACGCATGAGTGAGGATTTCCCCACGGCGGAAAGCGCCGCGGGCGATCGGCGTACGGCCGAGCTGCGCGAACGGCTCTCCGCGGTCCGCCAAAGGATTTCGGCGGCAACCGCGGCCGCCGGGCGAAGCGAAGAGCCGCAACTGATAGTCGTCAGCAAGTTCCATCCCGCAGCGGACGTAGCGCGGCTGGCGGCACTTGGCGTGACGGATGTCGGCGAAAACCGGGACCAAGAGGCGGCCGCGAAGTCCGCCGAGCTCGCCGGACTCCCGGTGCGTTGGCACTTCATTGGTCAACTGCAAAGCAACAAGGCCAAGTCCGTCGTGAAGTACGCGTTCTCCGTGCAATCGATCGACCGTCCGCAACTCGCCGAGGCACTTGCAAAGGCCGTTGCGCGGCAACAGTCCGAGTCCGGCAGGCCGGACCTCGACTGCTACATCCAGGTCAGTCTTGAGGACGACGGCGGCGCCCACCGCGGCGGTGCCGCTCCGTCCGACGTCGAGCGCCTCGCGGAATCCATCGCAACCGCCGCCGGACTGCGCCTGGCCGGCGTGATGGCGGTTGCGCCGCTCGGTGCGCCCCCGGAGGAAGCGTTCGAGAAACTCGCCAACATTTCACGGGATCTTCGGGGACTTCATCCGGACGCCGTGGGGGTATCCGCCGGGATGAGCCAGGACCTCGAAGCTGCCGTTCAATTCGGTGCGACACACCTGCGAATTGGCTCGGATATTCTCGGTTCGCGCCCGCGCGTGGGGTAGCGTCAAAGTATTGGAAGCGACGGGCCGGGATTTCAGCGATGTCAAGTCATGGGCGGCCCGCCCACTGCAGACACGATAGGAGTCCAGCATGGCTGGCGCACTGCGCAAGACAATGGTTTATCTTGGGCTCGCCGATGGCGATGAACACTACGAGTCTGAGCAGCACGTGCAGCACACGGACGAGGACCGGTCGGTCGACCACAATCGTGAAGAGCGCCGCGCCCCAGCACCTGTACGTGAAGTAGTTCGTGAAGTCCCCCCTGTCGCCGAAGAGGAATACCGCGCACCCGTGACACCTATCAAGCGTGCGGCGTCCAGCCGCGAAGACGCCTCCGGTCTGAGGCAGATCACCACTGTCCATCCCCGCTCCTACAATGACGCCAAGATCATCGGCGAGAGTTTCCGGGATGGCATCCCGGTGATCATGAACGTCACGGACATGGGCGAGGCAGATGCCAAGCGCCTCGTCGATTTTTCCGCCGGTTTGGTCTTCGGACTCCACGGCAGCATTGAGCGCGTCACCAGCAAGGTTTTCCTGCTGTCGCCGTCGTACGTCGAAGTTCTCGGCGACGACAAGAAGGTCAGCGAAGCGCAAGCAACGTTCTTCAACCAGAGCTAGCGCGGTCAACCCGGATGCCAGGCAGAGCGATCTGCCTGGCATCTGTGTTGCAATAGAGGGACTGACCGGAAAAATGGCGAACTAGGAGATCTGAGCTAACCCGTGGGCATAGTTTTCGGCCTTTTGTACATTGCATTGCTGCTGTTCCTGGTCACCCTCATCATCAGGCTCGTTTTCGATCTGGTGCAGATGTTTGCGCGCCAGTGGCGCCCCCGCGGTGGCGCCTTGGTGGCCGCGCACGTGGTCTATTCCGTGACTGATCCGCCCTTGAAACGGATCCGCCGGCTCATTCCACCGCTGCAGCTTGGTGGGGTGTCCCTTGACCTGGCATTTCTGATCGTGTTTATTGTCGTCAGCATCGCGATGGGATTCGTCTACTCGCTGGCGTAGCTCTTCCGCAGTCCATGTGCCGTCAATCTGTTTTCTTCGGCTAGTGGGCTGCAAACCTCCGACCCAACACGATGGTGTTGAATTGGGGGAATCAGATGATATTTAGGTACCGTAGTTTTGAACGGCCGGAAGGCCTACTGACTAACTAGACCAACGAGGTGACCAGATGGCTTTGACGCCAGAAGACGTTGTCAACAAGCGCTTTCAGCCGACCAAGTTCCGCGAAGGCTACGACCAGGACGAGGTCGACGACTTTCTCGACGAAATCGTCGTCGAGCTGAGGCGCTTGAACCAGGAGAACGACGAGCTCCGCAAGAAGCTCGCCGAAGGTGGAAACCCGGTCCCTGCCAGCGCAGCATCGGCACCCGTGGTCGAGAAGGTGCCCGCTCCGGTGAAGGCCGACAAGGACGCACAGGCCAAGGCGGAAGCCGAAGCGAAGGCCGCCGAGGCAGAGAAGAAGAAGGAGCCGGCCGTTGCCGCCGCTCCGGCCCCGGCTGCACCTTCCGCAGGCTCTCCTTCCGCCGAGTCCGCAGCCGGCCTGCTGGCCATGGCCCAGCAGATGCACGACAAGCACGTGGCCGATGGCGAGCAGCAGAAGGAAAAGATCATTGCCGAGGCACAGATCGAAGCCTCCAGCCTCGTCAACGACGCGCAGGATAAGTCCCGCAAGATCCTCGGTGCCCTCGAGCAGCAGCGCAGCGTTCTCGAACGCAAGGTGGAGCAGCTCCGCGGCTTCGAGCGCGACTACCGCTCCCGCCTGAAGGCCTACATCGAAGGCCAGCTGCGTGACCTGGATGCCCGCGGCTCAGTTGCCGCTCCTGAGGTCGGCGAAGCCGCCGCAGAGGTCTAGCAAGTATTCTGAAAGCCGGTGGCTGGGGATTCCTCGGCCACCGGCTTTCGCCTGTTAAGGCGCCAGAAGCCACGGTTACCGAATGAAAGTACTATGAGCGAAGAACAGACTGACGGCACAGAACAAACGAACGGCACCACGGAGCCGGTCCGCACCAAAGCCCACACGTGGCGTCCGGCACTGCTTTGGGTCTTTGCCGGCTTCGTCGTGTTCGCCTACGCCTTCGATCAACTGACCAAGCTCTGGGTCACCAGCACCATGGTCGAAGGCGAACGGATCCCTGTGCTTCCTCCGCTCCTGCATTGGTACTACATCCGAAACTCGGGCGCTGCGTTCTCCATCGGGGAAAACGTCACGTGGGTCTTCACGATCGTCATGGCCGCCGTTTCGGTGGTGATTCTGTTCCAAGTGCGTCGACTGGGGTCCGTCTGGTGGTCTCTGGCGCTCGGCCTGCTGCTTGGCGGCGCGCTCGGGAACCTCACGGACCGGCTCTTCCGCGAGCCTTCCTTCGCCATGGGCCACGTGGTGGACTTCATCCAGTTGCCCAACTTCGCAATCTTCAACATCGCCGACTCCGCGGTGGTTTCCGGCGTCGTGATCATCTGCCTGCTGACCATACGGGGGGTCGGACTCGACGGCTCCCGCCATCATTCCGCCGATTCCGCGCCGGCAAAGTCCGGCACGCCGGAAGAACAGGCTCCGGGCGATGTCTGAGCAGTTCGTAGTGCCCGAAGAATTGGGCGGGGCAAGGGCCGACGCGGGCTTGGCGAAGATGATGGATATCTCCCGCTCCGCGGCCGCCTTGTTGATCGCCGAGGGCAATGTCAAAGTCTCTGCGAACACTGTGGGCAAATCGGCGAAACTCATTGCCGGGTCCGTGTTGGAAGTCACCGTTCCCGAACGCAGGGATCCCTTGGAAGTCGTGGAGGAAGTCGTGGAAGGCCTGAATATCCTGTTGGACGATGACGATTTTGTCGTCATCGACAAGCCGGTCGGCGTGGCGGCGCACCCGTCTCCGGGTTGGGTTGGTCCTACCGTGGTGGGTGGCCTCGCCGGTGCGGGATACCGGATCTCGACGTCAGGCGCGCCTGAACGTGCCGGCATCGTCCACCGTCTCGACGTCGGAACGTCGGGAGTCATGGTCGTGGCCAAGAGCGAACACGCTTACACGGTGCTCAAGCGGGCCTTCAAGGAACGCACGGTGGACAAGGTGTACCACGCAGTGGTCCAGGGCCTGCCGGATCCCCTGGAAGGCACCATAGATGCGCCCATCGGGCGCCACCCCGGGCATGATTGGCGATTCGCGGTGATCGAGGATGGCCGTCCCTCCGTGACGCACTACGAAGTCCTCGAGGCCTATGGCAAGGCGACCCTCGTGGAAATTCATCTTGAGACAGGCAGGACACACCAGATCCGGGTTCACTTCTCGGCCCTCCGGCACCCCTGCGCCGGCGACCTGACCTATGGGGCGGACCCGCGTTTGGCTGCCAACCTGGGACTGACCCGGCAGTGGCTGCACGCGCGGCGGCTTGGCTTCAACCACCCCCGGACCGGCGAGTGGGTGGAAGTCACCAGCCAGTATCCGGCGGACCTGCAATACGCGCTCGAGCTTCTGGAAAGCGGCAACGCGTAGCGCGATCCACGCTTCCAGCGCGCCACTCCAACCGCGGGGTCCCTGCCGGTAGACTGTCGTGGTGACTTCCAGCAATGACTCGTTCGTCCATCTGCACACCCACACCGAATACTCCATGCTGGATGGTGCGGCCCGTCTCACTGAGTTGTTTGACGAGACCGAGCGGTTGGGCATGCCGGCACTGGCCACCACGGACCACGGGTACTTGTTCGGTGCCTTCGATTTCTGGAAGAAAGCCACGGACAAAGGCATCAAGCCGATCATCGGCGTCGAGGCCTATGTCACGCCGGGCACGGCGCGCGGCGACAAGGAGCGCGTCCGTTGGGGCGACGAGAGCCAGCGGAAAGACGACGTGTCCGGTGGTGGTTCCTACACCCACATGACGTTGTTGAGCTACAACAACGCGGGCATGCGGAATCTGTTCCGGGCATCCTCGATTGCTTCGCTCGACTCGGTGTTCGGCAAATGGCCACGCTTGGACCGGGAGTTGCTGAACACCTATTCCGAAGGCCTGATCGCCACCACCGGTTGCCCTTCCGGTGAAGTCCAGACCCGCCTCCGGCTGGGACAATACCGGGAGGCGCTGGCTGCGGCATCCGAGTTCCGCGACATCTTCGGTGCGGAAAACTACTTCTGCGAACTGATGGACCATGGCCTGGACATCGAGCGGCGGGTCACCGGCGATCTGCTGCGCCTGGCCAAGGAACTGAAGCTTCCGCTCGTGGCCACCAATGACCTCCACTACACGCACGAGCATGATGCGAAGGCCCACGAGGCCCTTTTGGCGATCCAGTCGGGCTCCACTCTGCTTGAGCCCACCTATGACAACGGCGGCTCCCGGTTCGCTTTCTCCGGCAGCGGCTACTACTTGAAGTCGCCGCAGGAGATGCGCGAGCTGTTCCGCGACCATCCCGAGGCCTGCGACAACACCTTGTTGATCGCCGAGCGCTGCGAAGTGTCCTTCAACACGGGCGCGAACTACATGCCGCGGTTCCCCTGCCCTCCCGGCGAGGACGAGACGTCCTGGCTCGTCAAGGAAGTGGCCACGGGACTCGATTACCGCTACCCGGACGGCGTCCCGGACAAGGTGCGCAAGCAAGCCGACTATGAGCTTGACGTCATCACCTCCATGGGCTTCCCGGGCTACTTCCTCGTGGTGGCCGACTTCATCAACTGGGCAAAGAACAACGGAATCAGGGTGGGCCCGGGCCGTGGTTCGGGTGCGGGCTCCATGGTGGCGTACGCCATGCGCATCACCGACCTCGACCCGCTGGAACACGGCCTGATTTTCGAGCGCTTCCTCAACCCGGACCGCGTATCCATGCCCGACTTCGACGTCGACTTCGATGATCGTCGCCGTTCCGAGGTGATCGACTACGTCACCCGGAAGTACGGCGACGAGCGCGTTGCCATGATTGTCACCTACGGAACCATCAAGACCAAGCAGGCGCTCAAGGACTCCTCCCGCGTGCTTGGCTACCCGTTCAGCATGGGTGAACAGCTCACCAAGGCCCTGCCACCGGCCGTGATGGCCAAGGACATCCCGCTGGCGGACATCCAGAACCCGGAGGCCAAGCGCTATGGCGAGGCCGGCGACTTCCGCCAGCTGATCAGCACCGACCCGGAGGCTGCCAAGGTCTTCGAGACCGCGCTGGGCATTGAGGGGCTGAAGCGGCAGTGGGGCGTGCATGCCGCCGGTGTCATCATGTCCTCGGACCCCATCATCGACGTCATTCCTGTCATGCGCCGCATCCAGGACGGCCAGGTCATCACGCAGTTCGATTACCCGACGTCCGAAGGCCTTGGCCTGATCAAGATGGACTTCCTCGGCTTGAGGAACCTGACGATCATTTCCGACGCGCTGGAAAACATCAAGATGAACCGGGGCGTCGACCTCGATCTTGAGCACCTGGCGTTGGACGACCCGGCGTCGTACGAGTTGCTGGCGCGCGGCGACACTTTGGGGGTCTTCCAGCTCGACGGCGGACCCATGCGGTCGCTGCTCAAGCTCATGAAGCCTGACAACTTCGAAGACATCTCCGCCGTGTTGGCGCTGTACCGGCCAGGTCCCATGGGTGCCAACGCGCACACCGACTACGCCCTGCGCAAGAACAAGATCCAGGAAGTCATCCCGATCCATCCGGAGCTCGAGGAACCGCTCTCGGAAATCCTCGGCGGAACCTACGGCCTGATCGTGTACCAGGAGCAGGTCATGGCCGTGGCCCAGAAGCTGGCCGGTTACTCACTGGGTCAAGCCGATATCCTGCGCCGCGCCATGGGCAAGAAGAAGAAATCCGAACTGGACAAGCAGTTCGCCGGCTTTTCCCAAGGCATGCAGGACAACGGCTACTCCATGGAGGCCGTCAAGACCCTGTGGGACATCCTGCTCCCGTTCTCCGACTACGCCTTCAACAAAGCGCACTCCGCAGCGTACGGTGTCATCTCCTACTGGACTGCGTACCTGAAGGCCCACTACGCCCCCGAATATATGGCTGCCCTGCTCACGTCCGTGGGCGACGACAAGGACAAATCGGCGATCTACCTCAACGAGTGCCGGCGCATGGGCATCACGGTCCTACCGCCGGACGTCAACGAATCAAGCCTCAACTTCACTCCTGTGGGAACCGACATCCGCTTCGGAATGGGGGCCATCCGCAACGTCGGCGTCAACGTGGTGGAAGCCATGGTGGCGGCCCGTGCGAGCGAGGGCGCCTACACCTCCTTCAAGGACTTCCTCATGAAGGTCCCGGCGGTGGTCTGCAACAAGCGCACCATCGAGTCCCTCATCAAGGCCGGCGCGTTCGACTCCCTCGGCCATCACCGGCGTGCTTTGGCCATGGTGCACGAAGAAGCGATCGACTCCGTCATCACGCTCAAGCGCAATGAGGCGATCGGCCAGTTCGATCTCTTCGCCGGATTCGAGGACCAGGAGCCGCAGGCCTCCCTGAGCACGGAGATCCCGGACCTGCCGGAATGGGAGAAGAAGGACAAGCTCGCCTTCGAGCGGGACATGCTCGGCCTCTATGTTTCGGACCACCCCCTGCAGGGGCTTGAGGGCGTGCTGAGCCAGCATGCAGAGCAATCGATCACGTCTATTCTCGGAGAAGACGGACCGCACGACGGCGCCATCGTCACCATTGCGGGCATGATCACTTCACTCAGCCGCAGGATCGCCAAAGCAAGCGGCAACGCCTACGCGCGGGCGGAGATCGAAGACCTCGGTGCTTCCATCGAGGTCATGTTCTTCGGCCAGGTGTACGGGCCCATCGCTTCGGTCCTCGCGGAGGACCTGATCGTGGTGGTCAAGGGCCGCTTGCAGCGGCGCGACGACGGTGCGGTCACCTTGAACTGCATGGAGCTCTCGGTTCCGGACCTGAGCGAGAGCACCAACGGTCCTCTCGTCATCACGATGCCCACCTACAAGGCAACCGAAGCCGTCGTCACCGATCTTCGCGATGTTTTGACCACCCACCGGGGAAACTCCGAGGTCAGGCTCCACTTGCAGGGCGACTCCAAGGTCGAGGTCATGGGCTTGCCCGTGCACCTGCGCGTGAATCCCACCCCGTCACTTTTCGGTGACCTCAAGGTACTTCTTGGCCCGACCTGCCTGGACACGTGACCGGTCGGCTACCTGAGCCAGCCGGCCGGTGACGCTGGATTTCCTGCCCTCACCGGATTTTCCTGCCCTGACTAAATTTCATAGTCGAGCGGAACCGGCTGGCCGTAGGAGCCCGAGTGGTACAGCAGGGGAGTGTCGTCCTCGCCGACCAGCCCGTCGACAACCTCCACCACCACGATCGCGTTGTTTTCGAAGGACAGGCGCATCTGGATCTTGCCGATCAGCCAGCCGGCCACGTTCTTGAGGATGGGGACATCGAAGGGCCCTGGCTCCCAATGATCGCCTTCAAACCTTTCCTGGGTGCGGGCGAAGCGGTCCGCGAGGGCCTGGTTCTCGAGGCCGAGCATGTGCAAGCCGATATACGTCGAATTCGCCACCGCCGGCCAGGAACTGGAACTGCGGGACATGTTGAACGTGAAGCGGGGCGGCTCGGCCGACAGCGAAGCCACGGAGGTCGCAGTGAACCCGAAAGGCTTGCCGTTGAGGTCGGCAGTGATGATGGCCACGCCGGCAGCATGCCGGCGGAACATTTGCTTGAATGTTGCTTCAAAAGCTGGATTGTCCGAAGCCACTTTGCCGATCTCCTGCGTGAGCTATTGGTATTAACGCTGGTGGATTCAGCGTATTCCGCTGCTCGCCGGCACGCTTGCTTGTTGGGCGTCCAGAAACGTTTGTTAATGTTTGTGTCATGACCAAGCCAACATCGAACCTTCTCGTCTCCGGCCCCGCGGGGGATACTGACCCGGACACTGGAACGGACACGCGGGACCGCACATGGTGGCTTTGGCTCGCGGTGCCCGCCGCCTCGGGCGTTGGGCTGGGCCTCGCTTGGTGGCTGTTGGCTCCGGGCGGCCTCAACGTGATCTCGGGAAATCCTGCCCTCGCCGATCCGACGGCTTCGGCGGGGCGGCTCCCGAGGGATTTGGTCCTTGCCGGGCTTCTGCTGCTTTCCGGCTGCTTCACCGCGGTCCTGCTCGACAGCAAGGTCCGGAGGCCGGGGCACGGCCTCCGCACGTTCCTGGCCGTTCTCGGTGGTGCCGTAGGGGCCTTGGTGGCCTGGCAGGTGGGTCTGCTGGCCGCGCAATGGTGGGGCTCCGCCTCGAGTGGAAGTGACGGCTTCTCATTACGGTCGGTGACGGCCTTCTTGCTGTGGCCAGGGGCGACGGCCCTTGTGACATTCCTCCTGACGCTTTTCAGCTTGATGGGAAAGCAGCCGGAGGGACCGCCGCTTGCCCCGTAAAATGATCTGGTGACCAATTTCCCGGAGAATCCTGCCGAAACCGCCGCCCAGTCCCTGGACTTCCACCGCATTGACTTGCGCGGACGGTCCCTGACCTTGGCGGAACTGCGCGCCGTGGTGCCTCGGGCGAAACATCAGACCATGGCGGACGCCGAGCAAAAAGTCCTGGACATCATTGCGGCCGTCCGTTCCCGCGGATTCGAAGCGCTTGGGGAGTTCGCATTGGCGTTCGACGGCGTGGAACAGTCCCATCCGCGAGTGCCGGCTGCCGCCCTTGCCGAAGCCCTTGAAAACCTGGATCCTTCAGTGCGCGCAGCCCTGGAGGAATCCATCCGCCGTGCCCGGCGTTTTGCGGATGGCCAACGGCCTGCGAACGTCGACGTTGAACTGGGGGACGGCGCCGTCGTCAGCCAGAACTGGGTACCCGTGGGCCGCGTGGGTTTGTATGTTCCCGGCGGCCTGGCCGTCTACCCGTCCTCCGTCATCATGAACGTTGTTCCGGCGCTGGCCGCCGGGGTTGCCTCGATCGCCTTGGCTTCCCCGCCCCAGAAGGACTTCGGAGGCTTGCCCCACCCCACCATCCTGGCAGCTGCCGCTTTGCTCGGCATCGACGAGGTCTATGCCATTGGAGGCGCCCAGGCGATTGTTTCCTTTGCCTACGGCATCCCCGGGGCTGCCGATGATCAGGCCATCGAACCGGTGGACGTTGTGACCGGTCCGGGAAACATTTTCGTGGCCACCGCGAAGCGTCTTGTGAAAGGCGTCGTGGGGATCGACTCCGAGGCCGGCACCACCGAGATCGCCATTTTGGCTGATGCTTCGGCCCGTCCGGCGCTCGTGGCCGCTGACCTCATCAGCCAGGCAGAGCACGACCCCAAGGCGGCGTCTGTCCTGATCACCGACTCCGAGGAACTCGCCTCCGCTGTGCAGCGGGAACTCACGGTGCAGGCAGGAACCACGAAGCATGGCGAGCGGGTCACCACCGCATTGTCGGGACCCCAGTCGGGCGTGGTGCTGGTGGACGATGTCGAGCAGGGCATCGCGGTCTGCGATGCCTACGCGGCAGAGCACCTGGAAATCATGACGGCGGACGCAGCAGCGGTCGCCGCAAGGATCCGCAACGCGGGCGCGATTTTCGTGGGGGACTACAGCCCGGTCAGCCTCGGAGACTACTGTGCAGGATCCAACCACGTTTTGCCCACGAGCGGCACCGCAGCCTTCTCTTCCGGACTGAACGTGACAACATTCCTCAGGGCCGTACAGGTGATCAACTACGACAAGGCTGCCTTGGAGCAAGTCAGCAAACACATCGTGAGCCTCTCCGATGCCGAAGACCTGCCCGGCCACGGCGACGCCGTCAAGATTCGTTTCGCGGGGGCCTAAACCACTACATGTATGGGTCACAACCACTACATATAGTAATTACAGTCTTGTCATTAGGCCTTATATAGCCGTAAACTGGTGCCGGAAGTCAAACTTCCGGCACCTTTTGCGTTCCCGGCCGATCCCGCCGCGGGGACAGGTGGCCGGGAACCGAGCAGGGGAGGCCCAGCGTGTATTGTCCGTTCTGCCGAAACCCCGACTCACGTGTTGTGGACAGTCGAATGGCCGACGACGGCTCGGCCATCCGCCGTCGGCGCCAGTGCCCCGAGTGCGGACGCCGTTTCACCACCGTGGAGACCACCAGCCTTTCCGTCATCAAACGCTCAGGCGTGGGGGAACCCTTCAGCCGGATCAAGATCATCAACGGCGTTCGCAAGGCCTGCCAAGGCCGTCCCGTGACCGAGGACGACCTTGCGATGCTGGCCCAGGAAGTCGAAGAAAACATCCGCTCTTCCGGTGCGGCGGAGATCGATGCCCACGAGGTCGGCCTGGCCATCCTTGGACCACTCCAGAAGCTGGACGAAGTCGCCTACTTGCGATTTGCCAGCGTTTACCAGGCCTTCGAATCGCTTGAGGACTTCGAGTCGGCCATTTCGCTGCTCCGCCACGAGGCCGAAACCGCAGCCGCGGATAATGCGGCGAAGGGCGCCAAGGGCAAGAGCTCCGAGAAGAGCCCCATCTAGCTCCGGTGGCGGCAGCGGAGGGGAAGCCGCAGCCGCCACCGGCACCACGTCTACTTGGCGAGCTTGTGGTGGAGGGCGACGTCCAGCGCGGCCCCCACGATTCCGGCGTCGTTCTTCAGTTCCGCCGTGACGATGCGTGTCCGCAGATCCAAGTGCGGGAAGTACTCGTCCGAACGCTTCGAGATACCGCCACCGATGATGAAGAGCTCGGGGGAGAACAGGAACTCGACGTGGGAGAGATAGCGCTGCAGCAGCACGCTGTACTCTTCCCAGCTCAAGCCGTCGCGTTCACGCGCGACGGCGGATGCCTTCGTCTCGGCGTCGTGGCCGTCCACTTCGAGGTGGCCGAGCTCTGCGTTGGGCACCAGGTGCCCGTTGAAGATGAAGGCCGAGCCGATGCCCGTTCCGAGGGTGATCACCAGAACCGTGCCGTCGACGCCTTCGCCTGCGCCGTAGCGGGCTTCAGCGAGACCGGCCGCGTCGGCGTCGTTGATGACCTCGACGGGACGGTCCAGGCGCTTGGTGAGGAGCGAATCAATGTCCGTGTCGAGCCAGGACTTGTCCACGTTGGCGGCAGAGCGGACCACGCCGTGCTGGATGATTCCGGGGAAAGTGACTCCCACGGGCGAACCCTTGGCCGGAGCATCCTCACGGGCCGACAACTCTTCGACGATCTGTGCGATCACCTCGGCGACAGCTTCGGGAGTGGCGGGTTGCGGCGTCGGTATGCGGAGGCGGTCCCCGAGCAGCTTGCCTTTCTTGAGATCGACGATGCCGCCCTTGATGCCGGTGCCACCGACGTCGATGCCGATCAGCGGGCCGTTCTTGTGGATCTTCTCATCCTTCTTGGTCAATGCGTTTCCGTTCATGGCAGGAGGGGTGGGCATGTCGCAGCACGAACGGCTGCAGGTGACCTTCCGGAGAGCTTAGGGAAGAGTCAGGATTTCGGCGCCGGTCTCGGTGACCAACAGGGTGTGTTCAAATTGTGCGGTCCGCTTGTGGTCCCGGGTGACGACGGTCCATTCATCGGGCCACATGTCCCACTCGATTGTTCCAAGGGTGAGCATGGGTTCAATCGTGAAGACCATTCCGGCTTCGATGATGGTGTTGTAGGCCGGCGCGGCGTCGTAGTGGGGGATGATCAGGCCGGTGTGGAACGCCTCGCCGACGCCGTGGCCCGTGAAGTCACGGACCACGCCGTAGCCGAAGCGTTTCGCGTACGACTGGATGGCACGGCCGATCACGTTGATTTCGCGGCCGGGCGCTACGGCCTTGATGGCCCGGTTGAGCGACTCCTGGGTGCGTTCCACCAGGAGCCGGGACTCGTCGTCGACCTCGCCCACCAGGAAGGTGTAGTTCGTGTCGCCGTGGACGCCGTTGATGTAGGCGGTGATGTCGATGTTCAGGATGTCGCCGTCCCGGACGACGGTGCTGTCCGGGATGCCGTGGCAGATGACCTCGTTGAGCGAGGAGCACAGGGACTTGGGGAAGCCGCGGTAGCCAAGCGTCGACGGGTAGGCCTGGTGGTCCAGTATGAATTCGTGGCCGATCCGGTCCAACTGGTCGGTTGTGACGCCGGGCTCGATGTGCTTGCCGACCTCGACGATCGCCTGGGCCGCGATTTTGCTGGCGATGCGGATCTTCTCGATGGTTTCCGCAGACTTGACCTCTGAACCGGTGAACTTCGCGGGTCCCGGCTTGCCGACATACTCCGGGCGCGGGATGGACGCCGGAACAGGCAGCTGTGGGCTGACGGTCCCACGGGTCAGCGTGCCGATGGGTGCGGTCAGAGCGGGAGAAGGCATAGATTGATCATATAAGGGACGCACGAGACGCAAGTAACTAAGAAGCTAAATATCGGCCCGTGCGAAGGCACCGGCCCCGCCGGGCTTGCGGCGGGATTCGAAAAGGAGAAACCGTGGCGGAGTTCTGGTACAACGTTCAGACACACCAAATCGAAGAGGACGCGATGTCCGACTGGTCCCAGCTGATCGGTCCCTACAAGACCCGCGAAGAAGCGGAGCACGCCCTCGAAAAGGTCAAGGCCCGCAACGAAGCCTGGGACAAGGACGAGGAGGACTGAAGCTGCTTCCTCCTAGAAGGAGTGTTCCGGGCCGGGGAACTGGCCGGACCTGACGTCGTCGGCGTAGGCCTTCGCCGCGGCGCCCAGGGTGGTGCGAAGATCCGCGTATTGCTTGACGAACTTGGCCATCTTGCCGCCGCGCAGTCCGGCCATGTCCTGCCACACCAGAACCTGTCCAGTGGTCGCGTTGCCTGCGCCGATTCCGATGGTCGGTACGTCAATGGCTGCGTCGACGGCGGCAGCGGTTTCCGCGGGAACCATCTCCATGAGCACACAGAACGCTCCGGCGTTTGCGAGGGCAATGGCGTCTTCGACGAGGCGCGCGGCGTCGTCGCCCCGGCCCTGGACGCGGTAGCCGCCCAGCGAGTGTTCGCTCTGGGGCGTGAAGCCGATGTGCGCCATGACGGGAATGCCTGCCTGGACCATGGCCCGCACAGTTCCCGCATAGAACGCGCCGCCTTCGATCTTGACGGCGTGCGCCAAACCTTCCTTCAGGAAGCGGACGCCTGTTGCCACTGCCTGCTCCGGCGACACTTCGTAGCTGCCAAAGGGAAGATCGGCCACTACCAAGGCACGCTTGGCGGACCGGGCCACCGCGCGGCACAAGGGGAGGAGCTCGTCGACGGTCACAGGGAGGCTGGTTTCGTTCCCGAAGACGTTGTTGGACGCCGAATCGCCGATCAGCAGGACCTCGATGCCGGCCTGGTCGAAAATTTCCGCCGTGTATTGCTCGTAGGCGGTCAACATCGCAAAGCGCTCACCCTTGGCCTTGGCCTGCTGCAGATGATGGGTGCGGATCCTCGCGGCGGGCTTCGGCGTTGAAGCATCCGCTGAAGCCCCGGAACCTGCCGCGGCAGGTCCCGTTCCGTAAGGCGCGGGAATTTCGGCGGGCATGCTGGAATCGGAACTGTTGCTTGGGGCCATGGATAGAGCGTATGCGGTACCGGCCGTCCTAGCCACCGGCGCATGGGGAGCCTCACATTTGTAAACGCTGTGTTACGCGAACCGGGGGTGCAGCCAATCCGGGCCAATGCTTAGTAGAGTGAATGCTGAGTTGTCGTCGGCTTCGAATCCCGAATCCGCGGCATGGACGTTGACCCGGAAATGAGGCCCCATGGACCGCCAGCAAGAGTTCGTTCTGCGAACTATCGAAGAGCGTGATGTGCGCTTCGTACGCTTGTGGTTTACCGACGTCGTCGGTTCCCTGAAATCGGTGGCACTTGCGCCGGCAGAAGTGGAAGGCGCCTTCGAAGAAGGCCTGGGTTTCGACGGCTCGGCCATCGAGGGCCTCGCCAGGGTGTTCGAATCCGACATGCTTGCCCAGCCAGACCCCTCCACGTTCCAGATCCTCCCGTGGCGTGGTGAAACCGAGCAGACCTCCAGGATGTTCTGCGACATCCTGACCCCCGACGGCGAGCCGTCGGCCGCAGACCCCCGGAACGTGCTCAAGCGCACCCTCGCCAAAGCCGCGGACATGGGCTTCACGTGCTACACGCATCCCGAGATCGAGTTCTACCTCCTCAAGTCCCAGGACCTCGATGCCAACGGCGTTCCTGTTCCCGTTGACGAGGGCGGCTACTTCGACCACGTGCCCGGCGGCGTGGCACAGGACTTCCGTCGCACGGCCGTCACCATGCTTGAATCCGTGGGCATTTCCGTGGAGTTCAGCCACCACGAGGGCGGACCCGGCCAGAACGAGATCGATCTCCGCTACGCGGACGCCCTCCAGACGGCGGACAACATCATGACCTTCCGCACGGTCATCAAGGAAGTGGCCCTGCAGCAGGGCACCTACGCCACCTTCATGCCCAAGCCGTTCACCGACCACCCGGGTTCAGGCATGCACACCCACTTCTCGCTGTTCGAGGGTGACACCAACGCCTTCTACGAAGCCGGCGCCGAATTCCAGTTGTCCAAGACCGCACGCCAATTCATTGCCGGTATCCTCCGCCACGCGCCGGAATTCACCGCCGTCACCAACCAGTTCGTCAATTCGTACAAGCGTCTCTGGGGCGGCGGCGAAGCGCCGAGCTACCTGAGCTGGGGGCACAACAACCGTTCGGCCCTGGTTCGCGTGCCGCTCTACAAACCGGGCAAGGGCCAGTCCGCACGGATCGAATACCGCGGCATTGACTCTGCCACCAACCCGTATCTCGCCTACGCAGTGTTGCTCGGTGCCGGGCTCAAGGGTATCGAGGAAGGCTACGACCTTCCGGCCGCCGCGGAAGACGACGTTTGGTCGCTGACTTCGGCCGAGCGCAAGGCGATGGGTCACACTCCGCTTCCGGCCAGCCTCCACGACGCCATCCGCGCCATGGAGGATTCGGAACTCGTAGCGGACATCCTCGGCGAACAGGTCTTTGACCACTTCCTGCGCAACAAGCGTGCGGAATGGCAGGACTACCGGCTCCAGGTCACGCCTTACGAGCTCAAGCGCAATCTCGGCATTCTCTAGGCTGTGAGTGTGAGCCTGGCCCGCCGGCTCATCTCGGCCGGTTTCAGCGACCTTGAAAAGGGTGAGCGGTTCCTTGCCGCGCGTGAACTCGACGGCATCGACCAAGACACGATCTTCGCCGGTCTGCACCTCAGCGCCAACCCGGACACCGCGTTGCAGTCGCTGGTCCGTCTGATTGAGAAGCATCCCTCGCTCAGGCAGCTCGCCGGGGAGCACCCGGATCGGAGCGAGCCGCTTTACCGCTTGCTGGGGGCATCCGAAGCCTTGGGGGAGTTCCTGATCAGGCATCCGGAACACCTGGACGTCTTCGATGTCCGCGTCAGCCCGGAGCCCTTGTCCGCCGATGCCAGTGAGCTCCGGACGAAGCTGCTCCGATCGGTCAAGGCAGACCCCAACTCTCCCCGGCCCGTTGCCGCGATGACCGGAGCCAGCGCCTACACGGCTCTCCGGACGGCTTACCGTCGCGGGCTCACCGAACTGGCCATCAAGGACCTCTGCGCCGCCAGTCCGCAGGACTTCATGCCCGCCGTCGGTGCCGAACTGGCCGACCTCGCCGGTGCCGCGATAGAGGCGGCCCTCGCCGTTGCCAGGGCCGAAGCCGCGGCGACTTTCGATCCCGCCGATATTGCCGGCGTCGGGCTGGCCGTCATCGGCATGGGCAAGTGCGGTGCCCGGGAGCTCAACTACATCTCCGACGTCGACGTCATCTACGTGATCGAGGCACCGGACCTGGAGGACGCCGAGGCCGCGACCATCGGCACGGCCTTGGCCGCCGGGATATCCCGTGCCATTTCGTCCACGGGGACCGAACCGGGTCTGTGGGAGGTCGACGCGAACCTGCGGCCCGAGGGGAAATCCGGTCCCCTCGTCAGGACGTTGCCCTCGCACTTGAGCTACTACGCGAAATGGGCTGAAAGCTGGGAGTTCCAGGCGCTCCTTAAGGCGCGGACCATCGCGGGGGACAGGGAGCTGGGCTCGCGTTACGAGCAGGCCGTCCAGCCGCTCGTGTGGGCTTCCGCCGGCCGGGAAGGGTTCGTGGAATCGGTGCAGGCGATGCGCCGCAGGGTGACGAACAACATCGCCCCGGCCGAAGAGCAGCGCCAGATCAAACTCGGTCCCGGCGGGCTGCGCGATGTCGAGTTCACGGTCCAGCTCCTGCAACTTGTCCACGGAAAGTCCGATGAAACGCTCCGTTGCCGGGATACGACGTCGGCAATATCCGCGTTGTCCGCGGGCGGCTACATCGGCCGGGTGGACGCCGCTGCCTTCGACGCGGCCTACCGCTATCTGCGGGTACTTGAGCACCGCATCCAGTTGTTCCAGATGCGCCGTACCCACCTCATGCCCACAAGCCAGGAGTCTTTGCGGTTCCTCGCCAAGGCCGTCCTGGGGCCCTTTTCCACAGGCAGGCCGCATCCGGACGCGCTGATTGAAACCTGGCAGAAGACCAAACGGTCCGTTCGTGAACTGCATGACCGCATCTTCTACCGGCCGCTGCTCAACACGGCCGCGAAGTTGAGCACCGAAGACGCCCGGCTCACTCCGGAAGCTGCCCAAGGGCGGCTTGCGGCACTCGGTTACCGCGACCCGCAAGGCGCCATGCGCCACATCGAGGCCCTCACGGCCGGGGTCAGCCGGCGCGCCGCACTGCAGCGGCAGTTGCTCCCCATCCTTCTCGGCTGGCTCGCCGAAGGTGTGGACCCCGACGCCGGACTGCTCGCCTTCCGCCGTGTCAGCGAAGCACTCGGAACCACCCATTGGTATCTCGGGATGCTCCGGGACTCGCAAGCGGCGGCCGAGCGGCTTTGCCACGTGCTCTCCAACTCACGGCTCATCGCGGATCTCCTCGAGGTTTCCCCGGAATCCGTTGCGTGGCTTGGTTCCGACAAGGAACTCATGCCGCTGAGCTTCGAGGCGCAGTGGCAGGAAATCCAGTCCAAGATGTCGCGCCACGCCGATCCGGAAAACGCGATGCGGCTTATACGGCTCATCAGGCGCCGGGAAATCCTCCGGATCGCCATCGCGGACAGTTCCGGCCTCCTGGAACAGGACGCAGTGGGCACGGCGTTGGCCGATGCCGACCGGGCTGCGGTTCTGGGCGCCTTGCACGTCGCCGAGTCCATCGTGGCTTCCGAGGGGCCCCTCACGACGCACGTGTTGGTAGTCGCCATGGGCAGGCAAGGCGGACGCGAGATCGGCTACGGCTCGGACGCCGACGTCATGTACGTCCACCGTGCCCTCCCCGGGGCGGGTGAATCCGAAGCCCAGCAACAAGCCCTTGCCATTGTGGGACACATTTCCACCTTGTTGACCCAACCCCTCAAACCGGCCATCCTGGCGGAGCGGGTCCTCACCGTCGACGCCGATCTTCGTCCCGAGGGGAAGAACGGGGCCATGGTCCGTTCCCTCGAGTCATACGCGGAGTATTACCGGCGATGGTCCCTCATCTGGGAAGCCCAGGCGCTGTTGCGGGCACAACCCATGGCCGGCAACGACGAATTGGCCGCGGAATTCCTTTGGCTCATCAACCCGATCCGGTACCCCGAATCGCTCGCCGAGACGGATGTGCGCGAGATCCGGCGCGTCAAGGCACGGGTTGAGTCGGAACGGCTCCCGAGAGGCGCCGATCCAGCCAGGCACGTCAAGCTCGGCCGGGGCGGACTGAGCGACGTCGAGTGGCTGGTGCAGCTGTTGCAGCTCCAACACGCAGGGAAGCATCCACAACTGCGGACCACGTCAACCCTGCAGGCCCTCGACGCGATCGAGTCGTTGGGCCTGATCGACAAGGGCGACATCGTGTTGCTTCGCGAAGCCTGGCGGCTCGCGAGCCGCATCCGCTCGGCGAATGTGATATGCACCGGGCGTGCCTCGGATCTCCTCCCTGCTTCCCGAAGGGACCTGGAGGCCGTTGCCAGGTGGTGCGGTTACCCTCCCGGGCAGGCTGCGGTGTTCGAAGAAGACTATCTTCGCTTGAGCCGGCGGACCCGGGCGGTGTTCGAAAAGGACTTCTACGGCCAGTGAGCTCCAGGCTGAGCCGTCCCGCGAAGTACGGAGGCGGCTAAGCTCGAAGGATGCTGGAAACCGTGTGGCTCATTCCCCTGAAGGATCTCGACGACGATGCCCGCGCCATCACGCTCGGCGACGTCGCCGTCATGGAATTGGCCGCGGGGCAGGAAGACTTCGTCGGGGACCCGTTCAAGATGATGCTCATGGGGTTGGAAGACGAAAGCCGCCTGCCGTACGTGATCGAAGCGGCAGGCGCCGCCATCGGAGTATTTACCTTGCAGGCTGGTGCCGCAACCCTGGCAGGATGGCACGACGACGATTCCGCCTGGCTCTTGCGCGGGTTCCTGATCGACCAGAAGCGCCAGGGGAGAGGCCTGGGCTCCCTGTCTGCTGTGGCCGCTGCCCGGGAAGCGCAGAAGCTGACAGCAAGGCTGGGTGGCGGGCAGGCCGGCGTCGTGCTTTCCGTCAACGAACACAATCCTGCCGCCAAGGCTGCCTACGCAAACGCGGGTTTTGTCGAGACCGGCAAGTATTTGGGAGGTTCCGCCGGTCCGCAATGGACCATGTACCGGGGTTTCGGCGACTAGGCGGTACTTAGGACTCGACCAGCGTCACGATTGTTTCCGGGCGCACGCCGTCGAATTTCATCGCCTCGGCGGCAGCTTCGGACTCCAGCGTTCGCTGGAACGTCTCCATGTCCGGGACGTCGACGATCAAACCAACCCGGTTGGTTTTTTCCGGGTCCACGAACGTTCGAACTGTGAAGCCCAGGGGTCCGAAGAGTTCTTCCCGTTTCGGTGAGCTAAGCCAGTGCTCAACGTCATCGACCTCGTGGAAGATCATCAAGGTTGTCATCGTATGCCTCCGCTTTGAGTAGTTGCGTCAGGAGCCGGAAGGGATGAGGACTCTCTCAAGCATCCTGATCACGCTGAACGTACCACGGCGTCCACGCCCGCGACAGGGGCGTTGGAATGGCAGAACCGGGCGTGAATGCCGGTTCCGGTAGGCACGCCGGATTGCCCCATGGTTTTGGCTCTGCGGCGCGCCGCGGACACAGACGCTCGCTCACTTATGTGGGTGCTTGGCGGGACGCTCGCTCACCTATGTGGGTGTTTGGCCGGACGCTCCTGCAGACATGACCTCAAGGTGGACGTGTCCCTTTATGTGAGCGGGCGTCCCGGGAAGGATTAGAATAATAAGCATGCTTATAGTAAGGTTGCTGAGGTTTGCACAGCGATAAAGGCAATCATCAGAATGTTTACGACTGAAACTGGAGCTACATCATGAATGTCATCCTCGGAATCGTCGCGGTCATCGCGATCCTTTTCTTTATCATTGGCGGCACCGTAAAGGCCCTGGGATTCCTTCTCTGGATCGCCCCGATATTGATCGTCTTGGCGATCATCGTCTTCCTCTTCCGGTTGATTAGCGGGCGCCGGCGGGTGTAGGAAAAATTGGGGGTCCGGCCCCTGCGATCCGGGGTCTTTACCAAAAGAACGGCTGTGTCTTTGCGGGCACAGCCGTTCTTTTTTGTGGGCACGAGTCCGACGGCGTTAAAGGGAAAGGGCCGCAGTTCACAAAAATGAACTGCGGCCCTTCATTTGCCTCGTGCGGTGTTACTAGACGCCGTAGTAGAGCTCGAACTAAACAATGCTGATTGGCGCTGGTTGAGCGGTGTTGAGATCCGCTAGATTCCGGGGTTTTGGCGTTGGCCTTGATGGGCGGAAAATGGCCACTTGCGGACTTCTTGCGGACTTTCTGCGGACTGACTGTGATTCTGAAGTTGGCTGGTGGACGTTAACAACATCTGGTAGTTCAGGGACAGCGGTCACGACCGGTCGCTCACAGAACCGGAGACGCTCGGCGCTTTGCAAGACATCCGTCCATCCGTTCAGGGCAGTTCTGCCACATCCGGACCGAACGAACACTCATACGTGCCGGTGGAGTGAACCAGATCGGCCTGCGCGTCCTGCTGGCTAATCGCTCCACTCTGTACCAATCGAAGAAGCTTGAACAATTCGCGGGTGTCTACGACGAGTCCGCCGTCCTTGGCGAACTCCTCGACATCTTCGGGACTGCTCGCCAACGGTATGGGCCGTTCGTCCGGGGCTAGGGAAAACTGTGCGTTGATCACGTACCACTGCGCTTGAGGAACGTCACCCGTGCGACTTTCAAAGAAACCCGCTGCCCGCGCTAGCTGGTTTATGTCGCTGGTCTTGGCATTTCGCGAAGCATAGCCTTTGACCTCGACCAGCGACAGCCAATCTGCATCGCGTTCCGACTTGATCCGGAGATCTTCACGTTTCGCCGCTTTGTTTGCCTCGGCTTCCGCATCTGAGTCAAAGACCTCGAAACCAAGGTCTTTGAGGCAGCTCATGACTGCGCCAACCAGCTCATCGCCTTGCGCTTGAAGAAGAGTCCTTTCCCCGGATTCGGCGGCGTTCGACGCCTCGGAGGCGGCCAGCCGAAGTACATCCAACTCGGCTGTTCGCTTGGCCAGATATGCGGCTGTCTCAACTTCGTGCGCGGAAATAGCTGCTGCGGCCTCAAGCTCGGCATGGGTCATCCATCGTTCAAGTGCTCCGTACCCAGCGGGCGGAAATTCATCCGGCCACTTCGACTTCCACAAGGCGAAGGCAGCAGCCAGCCACGTGGCCCGATGGGTCGTGACGGCAGGGAGCACCCACCATTCAGCCTCGCCGTCTCTCCCTGTCGACCGGACTAACCCCAGCGGGCGGCCCGCTACCTCCTCGACTAGGGTGGAGGCGTTTGCGCTTCCGTGACGCCCTCTCTCCGACAAAGTGTTGTAGAAGTCGCCAACCGGGACATTCCTGATGATGCTTTCCTTGACGAGACTTTCCAGTCCACGAGAAGTAGCCCCGAGGCCTACTGCAAACCGCTCAGCTCGCGCCCCGTCGCCGAGATCGAGAACGACGGTATTGCGTCCGTAGTCCTCGAGCAACCGTCGTGGTCCATTCCCCCGCCGCTCGAGGGGGGGCAGGAATTGCAGAACCTTTACGTGGTCGTGAATTACGCCACCAACGTTTCCCTGGCATACAACGAAGTTATAGTCCTGTTGTCTAACCTGGGCTATGGAGTTCACGTATTTGACTGTCCCGCCTTGGCGGTCCAATGTCGCCCGTAGCTCCGACCCTTCCTCGATTCCCACGGCGGCCACCCAAGGCAAAGGCCTGTGGTCCAGAGCATTCCTCAACTGCGTCCCCGTTCGATCAGCGCCGCATTCCGGCATCGCAAGCCTACCGGGTCGGATCCATATCACTCTAGCTGCCGGGCTTGCGCGTTCGACTCGGCCCGTTGGCCTGTAGCCTCTGACCCCGTGGCATTCCAAACAGCAAGGCAGAAGCAGGAACTCATCAAGCCGGCGCGCCTACTGCCAGTCTCCGTTGGGTGGGCACTGGGATAGAGGCGTGATCTCTCGACCCACGGATTAGAGGGCCGTCGATTTCGCCAGATTCCGATAGCTGCCATTACCCGCTAGATTCCGAGGGATATCGAAGCTCCAACGGCAAAGCGGGGCCAGTTCGATTTCGTTGGATGCCGCGGTTTTCGTTGGGTAAACGTTGGGTTCGAACCGGAACTTCCCCCGCGCCTAGAGATGACGCCCAAGGATCGTTGAGAACAGCAAGACCCGAAGGTTCCGCGGATTGATTGCGATGGCCTGGAACTAACTGTTTGCGGACTTCTTGCGGACTTTCGTCGCACTGCCACTACGGAAAAATGGTAGCGAGGACACCATTATCAACATTTCTGAAACGATGTCAATTCTTGAGATTGGTCTTTGGCGCCGTTTGCGGCTATCTTCGTCCGTAGACGTCCTAATCGACCACGGAAAGATCACCATGACGATCTCAGCAACTGAAGGCTCCCGCCGCACGTATACCGTTACCGAACTAGCCGAAATCCTCCAGCTCCGGCCCGCAACCGTCCGCGCCAATGCCCGCGCCGGCAAGTGGCCCTATCTGCAATTCGGGCCACGCACCATGCGATTCACTGAAGCGCACCTCGAAACCATCCTCACCAAATCCGAAGCAACACCACCACAGCCGATGACCCGCCTGCACCGCAGAAGAGGCGAGCCGCCGCGTTACTCCTCTACCGCGCCCTAACAGTGAGTCGGAGCTTCATGCGTTTACGATCATCCTGAGCCGCTGAGGGCTCATGCAGGGAATATGGGGGGTATTTCATGAGCAATCCCGCAGGCTGGTATCCGGACCCGTCCAATGCGCCCCAGACGCGCTACTGGGACGGTGCCGCATGGAGCAACGACGTTCGACCATTCGCCCCGCCAGAAGCCCCGCAGTCGGCGCCCGAGGCACCACGGAAGCGCCGTGGCAACAGCTGGATCTTGGCTGGATGTCTAATTGCCACCATCGGTATCGCCCTCGGCTTCATGGCCGCAGCCACCACGCACGTCGACGCGTACGGGAATACAACACAGGGTGGTCCAACGCTCGCCACGTTCCTTGTCATTGGCTTGGGGCTGGCCCTCGTAATTGTTGGATTCTGCATAAGGCTTCTTGCTGCAGTTGAGAAACGCTAATACATGAAACCGGTCGGCCAAATAGCGTTGGGGTAAGCTCTCGAGCGGGCCGCAACCGCAGCCACGACTACACCCGTTCAAACTCACCATCCCCGGTGAGGGGCTGTTTCGTATCTAAAGCACTCTCGGGTCGATCTTCCGCCGTCGCACCCTGGATGCTTCCACCCAGACCTCTTTGCGGCCCTCGTAATAATCCATCGGCCAGGGCACTGACACCAGCACGTGCGCCTTCGTCCACCCGTAAGCAAAGGCCGGCACCTCATGACTTTCACCGTTGTCGTAATCCAGCATCACGAACACGGGCAGCGGCTCCTTGGGCCTTGTCGCGGCTTCAACGGCAGCCGGATCCACAGGCGGCACGACGGGAGTTACCTTGCGCGATTGGGGCGGACCCCAGAACTTCTTTTCCTCCACAGCCCGAGTCTGCCACCGAGGGCAGACAATCGGGGCTCACGTCCGGCAATGACGTTGGCCTCGCGGAAAGGTAGCCCCCACAGGGTCGGCGTTGGGTTTTCGGAGCGAGAGGAAATGGGAACTTGTGGACGTTGGCGAGCTTGTACACCCCCTTAGGCGCCCGGGATAGTCTTGCGCACAAGTGTCCGGGCGAGAAACATTGGCCGGACGATCAAAGACTGAGCCGAGAGCTGAGATCGGGGGCGAACTTGGACGGACAGCAGTGGATCTGGGTGGCGGCGGTGCTGGTAAGCGCGGCGACGCTAGCCTTTGTTATGGCCTTTGGGCGCCGGTGAACAGTGAAGGGTCGCCCGCGCGGCGTGGGTGACCCTTCAGGTTGTTCTAACGCGTGGACTTAGGCGGGGATGTCGAACTGCTGGCCTTCTGGCTTGGACGGCAGGACGAGCTTCCGCTGACGTGAAGGCGGCCCGAAATAGATTCCGGACCGCCTTCTAGCTCTCGGTTCTACGGGGCATAGGCCCATCCGAGGTACCCCGGAGGCCAGGTGATGTTTTTGACGCTAATGGGCTGCCCAGGTTCCAAGGTAGTGATGACCTGGCCGTTTCCGATGGAAACAGCCACGTGCCCGTTTCCTGCGTCCCATCGCGGAGAGGAGTAGTACACGAGCGCGCCGGCCGGTGCGTTCTTGTCAGTGTGGATCCGGCCCCGAGTTGCCTGCCATCTGTAGTTGGAGATGGCGTTAGGGAACGTGAAACTGTTACCGAAAGCTCTTGCTGCGAATACCTCGCACAGGCCCCCAAGACTCTTGTTGCCGATCATGGAGTGCGCGTAGGCGACAGCCTTTGCCTCACGGCTACCGCCCGAGGGCGCGGGCGCGGGTGCGGGCTGGTCGCAAGGAGGGACGATGGGATTGGCTGATCCGGTGATGACAAATGCATCTGCGGCATAGCCGATCCGGCCGCCGCCAAGGTCGACCCTGTCCCAGATGTTGCTTGCCCCCCACGGTCCTTGAACATTCGCTCCGCGCACGTAGCAGAGGAGGTTAACGGAACCGCCCTTCGGGATCGTGCCCACAACTGATGCTGATACCTGTGGCGAAGACCGCACGTTGAGCGAGTAGCTTTTTCCGAGTCTTCCTGTGGCAGCGTCCGCCGGTGCGGCGAAGACCGCACTTCCCGCGGCCAAGGCGACTGTTATTGCGCCGGCCGCCAACACGCGTTTGAATCGTGTTTTAGTAAACATATTGCCCCCATGATCTGCGTGGTCCCCAGCGAACGACGCAGTTCAGAGCTTGGCACGGGGAAAGCATCTCCGGAAGTGTTGAAGAACAATCTTGATGGAAAATTAAAGTTGCCGAATGGCGCTCAGCGACGCCCCAGTCGGCCGTTATCGACGCAGTATCTCGATCTTTTCCGAACAAGTAGGCGATGCCGACGGATATCCATCGACGTATATGGCCCAGCGTGAGCAAACCATCGGGAGCCCGTTGCCTTAATTGGGATGAGTGCACGCGGCTGACCAACGAGCGGTGCACGGCTGTTGTTTGAGGCCCGCCTATTCGGGCGCGCCACAAGATCGGGTCCGTCACCAGGTGCGGCTCCCGCCAGCTCTCTTGAAGCGGGGGAATCTGGAGGCTACATCCGAACCCCGGATCCTGCATCGATGTGGCATGGTGGGGTCAATGTCCGAGCGGAGGGCTACCATTTGAATAGAACATATATTCGAATAAAGGTGTGTCATGTCTCTTGCCCTAGACCCCCGCATGATAAAAGCGGGGGCCGAGCCCGGGCACATCCCCGTGGCCCCGGTGGCCGTCCCCGCGGGCTACCCATCTCCGAGCCAGGACTACTTTTCCTCGGAGCTCGACCTGAACGAGCACCTGATCAAGGACAAGACCAGCACCTACATCGTGCGGGTTGCCGGGAACTCGATGGAACCGGCGGGCATCAGTGACGGTGACGAGCTCATCGTCAACAGGGCGCTCGCTCCCAAGGACGGCTCAGTGGTGGTCGCGATCCTCGACGACGAACTCACCATCAAACGCCTCCGGATCACCCGGGCCGGCATCATCCTGCAGTCGGACAACCCGGACTATCCGCCCATCCGCGTCCCTGAACTCTCCGATCTTCGGATCTGGGGAGTCGTCACATGGTGCCTCCACCATGTCTAAACCAGCAGTGATGCGCCGAATGCAGGAGATCGCACACATCGACGTCAACTGCTTCTACGCCTCGGCTGAACGGATCTTCGATCCCTCCCTCGAAGGGAAGCCGATTATCGTTTTGTCCAACAACGACGGCTGCGCGGTCACGAGGTCGAACGAGGCCAAGAAGCTCGGGATTGCGCTGGGTGAGCCATGGTTCAAACTCGCGCCTCGGGCCAAGGAATGGGGGCTGATCGCTAAGTCGAGCAATTACGAGCTCTACGGATCGATCAGCGCCCGGGTGATGGAGTTGCTGGCACGGTATTCGGCATGGCAGGAGATCTACTCGATCGATGAGTGCTTCCTCGGCGTCAAGGGATCCGGAGAGGATCTACTGGCCCTGGGCCGGACGATGAAGGACGCCTGCCAGCGGAACGTTGGCGTGCCGGTCTGCGTCGGCATCGCCCCGACCAAGACGCTCGCCAAGCTGGCCAACAAATGGGCCAAACATAATCCGGTGTTCGGTGGCGTGTGCCGCTGGGAGTCCGTGCCACCAGCGGAACGGGAGGCGCTCATGTCCCGGCTGTCCGTGATCGAGATCTGGGGTGTGGCCGCCAGGCTCACCAAGCGGCTTTATGCCATGGGGATTAACTCGATCCTCGACCTGTCCCGCGCCGACCTGGTCGCCATCCGGGACAAGTTCTCCGTCGTGATGATGCGAACCGTCCTCGAACTGCGGGGCACGCCGTGCATCCCTATGGAGGAAGAGCGGATCGGTCGGGACCAGCTCATTTTCAGCCGGTCGTTTTCCAAGCCGATCACGACGGCCGCGGACCTGCGCCAGGTCTTGAGCGTCTATGCGCAGATGGCCAGTGCCCGTCTGGCCAAGCACGATCAGCAAGCCAAACTGCTGACCGCTTTTGCGGGGACGTCGTACTACAACCCCAATGACAAGTCGTTCCCGTCAGTGAATGTCCCGTTGCCGATGCCCACGGCCGACCCGGTGATCCTGACCAAAGCTGCTCATGCTCTGCTCCCGCGGCTCATTGAGGGCGTCAAGTACGCCAGGGCAGGGATCATGGTGACAGACCTTCGGCCCAGCGGAAACCAGAAGCCGCTGGAACTGTTCGAGAACTCCCACGAGGAACGAGGCATCGGGACGCTGCTCGAGGACGTCAGCAAGAAATACGGCAGGGGCTCAATCGGGCTCGGGCACGCCGGCATCAAGGGAGGCCCAGACTGGACCATGAAGCGGGACATGCTCAGCCCACGGTACACAACCGAATGGGCCGAGCTGCCCATCGTCCGGGCAGCATAACCGACCGCGGACTCAGGCGGCCGGCTGGATGAGTTCGGGACCGTTGTTCCGCACATAGTTGACCTTGTCACTGACGATACGCGGCACGAGATGGGGTTCAGGCATGCAGTCCAACAGGGCGCGGACGTCGGCTTCGGAGGTTGTTTCAGGGTCAAGCCAGTCCGAGAACATGTCAGGTGGCACGATCAGCGGGGTGCGGTCATGGATATGGCCGAGCGCGTCGGAAGCCGCGGTTGTGATGATTGTGGCGGTCCGCAACCACTTGTCCGGATGCTCGTCCGGGAGGGCAGGATCGGGCCAGTTCTCGAACAATGCCGCGAAGGCAAGGATCCGGTCGTCGGCATCATGCAGATAGGTCGGGATCTTCCCGCCGCCAGGGATCTTCTCCCACTCGTAGTAGCCGTCACCAACAAGGAAACCACGCCTTGCCGAGGCGGCCTTCCGAAACGATGGCTTCTCGGTGACGGTTTCCATCCTGGCGTTGATTAGCCTCGCCCCGCCTTTGGGGTCTTTCGCCCTCGACGGCACGAGGCCCCAGCGCGCCGTGACAAGTTTCCTCGTCACTGGCGTACCCTCACCGGGACTCCGATCCAGGATCAATGGCACCGTGTCCGTCGGGGCGACGTTGTAAGAGGGCTGCAGTTCATCGACGTAGGACTCGTGCACGTCGAAGGCGGCCATAAGGTCAGCCGTCGATTTCGAAACAACGTAGCGCCCGCACATAGGACTATTGTGCCTGCAACCCCGTCCGGGTGTCCCCACAGCGAGGCAACCATGCGTTGCGGCGTCGCGGGGGGATCATTGTCTCTAGTGCACCAAGGAACATGGGCGAATTAGGGGGAGTCGTGGATACCGCAAGAGCAAAGGCCTTTCGTCGGCTATTTTTCGACTTGAAGGCGGTTTGGCTAGACGGCCCTGCTCCTGGCTCTTCTTCGTTCGGGGAAGGCGGCAGAGATGATTTCAATGAGTGGTGCGTCAAGCCTGTTGCGTGGGGATGGGCATCCCGCGCTATCCGCTCAGCAGAGGCGGCCGTACGGCTCTCAGACGCCGGTCTGAGTGAAGAGACATCACCGCTTTTGCGTAGCGCAATCGAGCACTCGATGTTCCTGTGGTGGCTCCAAATTGAGCGTGGAAAAGTCATCGAAGTCCTCAAGCGAGCCCAGAAGGAGAGCTTGGGAAAGATGATCAAGGCTCAGTCGATCGGTTGGGCCATCGATGCCCCTACGCTCAAAGTCATTCAGGATCTGATCGATGATGCGAACGATCAGCACAAGCATCTCGACGCACTCGCCAAGACGGGAAACCTTGCTCAGCGATACACGGATGATCTTGGCAACCTTTTTCAGGCATGGCTTTACGACACCCAAACCTCACACGCAACGCTTCAGAGCGCGAGTGCCTACTACAGCTTGATTCCCGCCCACGATCCTGGAGGTCCCGGGTTCCGACTTCTTCGGATTCCCGAAACCAAAGACAACGTCGCGGCCAAAGCTGCTGTGGCGACCCAGGTGGCACTGTCCGGATACAGCAAGGCCAGTGGACTCGAAGGCTTTTATCAGCCAAAGCTTGATCGCTTCACCTCGAGGTTTGCCGGACTAATGGCCCCCTAATGCGCCTTGAAGGATACTTCGCGAATTCAGACACCTGCCCTCGACGGCGCCGCGCCCGCCCAGCCACGCAACCACGGCTTCGAGTGAGTCACGCGGAAGAGCTAGCTCAGGAGTCTGGCCTTTTGTTTCGAGAACTCCTCATCAGTTAGCACCCCAGAGTCCCGAAGAGTTGCCAGTTTTGTCAGTTCGTCAGCGATAAGCCGCCCGTCCAGGTTCGGGGCAGGCGTAGCGTCAACAGCTTCATCCGAGTGCTGATTGTCGCGGAAACTTGGATGTGCGCGGAACCATGCCTCGATCTTTTCGGAGGTCCCATGATTCACACTGACCGACGCAAGCTCGGTACCGTTACCGAGAATCTTGAGGGTACGCTCAAGTGCCTTATTTCCTCTGGTCACGGAGAATCCGGTGACGTCGGAAATTCGGACTCGGAAAGCCTGTGTGAATTCGATAGGCTTTTTATAGGATGCGGTTCCGTCGCCATTGTCGATCATTGTGCCATCCCCAAAACCCAACTTGGTCGTAATCATGCTCGTTTGCTCCCCATTTCATCGAGTTGTAATTGGACTGCTGGAGGCCTCACGGAGACGACAGTGCCAATACCTGGCAGATTGCCAGTCTGAAGCAGACTCTAGGCGTCGTTGGACAGTTGCGCTAGAGTCGGGTTTTCTGACGAGCCAATGGGCGGATGCTTGCGGGAGGCATGACACTTTCCGCCCCGCAGCGGTCGGCCACAGCTTCCTTGTCAGCCAGTGGAGGGTGTGATTGAGTCAGGGCATGGGTGAAATCTTACGGATCCCGGAAATGCACCTTCTTCAGAAAGTCGTCGTTGCCAACAATCCTGAATTCGTCGTCAAACTCGGAGGCCTGCGCTTTCGTGGATATTTCACCAGTTTGGAAATTTGGAACACAATGACCAGGGCGCACGTTCTGTTGCCTGCCACCTCACCGAGCCAGGTCAGTCTGTTAGGGCGCCTCGTTGACCAGAACGGCGATGTCTGCGCATTCCAAGGAGCGAACGGTGGAAGTGACGGTTTCATGTCTTCGCAGGCATTCACCATGGAGCCCATCAGGGATACGGCCACACGGGTAACGCTGCAGATGTGCGACGCCCAGAGAGATAGATTAACCCCGTTCGAATCCATGAATGACTTCGACTTCCATGACGTCGCGACGATCGATCTTCAGTCCTGACCAAGGAGTTAAAACTAGAAGCCATAGCGGCTTTGGACTCATCACAAGGCGGTAGACGGGCAGTATGACGGACCCCTATGGCATTCCCGACAACATGTTCGGCTACGACCTCGGCGAGTTCCCGGCTCTCGTTGGCAGGGTCGTCATGGTTGCCGCAGTTGTCGAACTGAAGCTTGAGTTCCTTGTCATGTCGCTGAGCGGAGAGTCGCAGGAGGCTCATGCTGGCAAGAGCGCCAAGGCGAGCATTGACTTGTGTATCAAACTCCTGAAATCCCGACGCGTTGACTTTCCCGACGAACCGGCTGCCTTCGCAGACCATGTCGTGACACTTCTGAATGATGTTGAAGTCGCGCTACACCAGCGCAATGCTGTCGTACATAGCCGCTGGCCCGAGCCGGGCCGGGGCTGGAGGAATCTTCCGAAAAATCAGCGGGTATCCGGGCCAGCATTTGGCAGTCCTGACTGGACCAAGTGGATTCAGATCGACGAGGACCATCTCCAGTCTCTGATCCTGCTGTTGTGTGGCTTAGTGGATCGACTGGCTCAGGCCATAGGAATGGCTGGGTCCTTAGAAATGCATTCGTCGGAGAGAGGGCCCGGGCGCGACTCGAGATGACCGGCTGATCGGGTATCGCCAACGGACCTGCTGGATGGCCCCGCATGCGCGTCTCCGGTCAAGCCCTTCCCATCTCAATGAGCCGTGTCGCGGGGATCATCAGAGCGCTCCGCCATGCATACTCTGATTCATGGATGATCCTCATCGCTCCGTCTATCAGGCTGTTGTTGCTCGGCGTTTGCAGTGGGACAACCTGCTGTGGCAAGTTCCACTCCTGTCTCTGACGGCTCAGGCTTTCCTGTTCACCATCGCCCTTGGGGCCGACACCTCAAAATGGTCCAGAACCCTTGCTGCCACCCTGTCTGTCGTCGTGGCGGTGCTTTGTGTGTCGCTAATGGCACGACACCGCCAAGCCGAGCTGTCGGATGCACACTGGCTTGAAGTCTACGAGGAAGGCCACCCCGAACATTTGCGCGTTCATGGCAGCCCCTTCGTGGAGCGGAGAAACAAAATCAACGTACGGCTGGCGGCCGGTCGTCTCCCCGTTCCTACCTGGAAGGGCTATGAGACCTGGACTTGGGGGATGGCTATCTTCGGACTCATTGGCCTGTTAGTCGTGGTACTGACCTGGATTGATCCCAGCCCTCTCCACGCCTGACTCCAGCAGGCGACTAAAGCCTGGATCTCGCGTACTCCGAATTTGGTTCGTCCATGCCCGCGCAGGATAGGTGCCGCGGCCTGCGCACGCACTCATTTGCTCATGTTCCCCGCGTTTGCACTCCCAAGCACTTGACGCACCGTCGAGGCGTACCATTTCCCGCCCGCAGCAGTCGGCACGGCGCCCTCGTTGAGACTTCTGGCAATCCCTGCCAGTGAGGCGCCGTTTTCGCGCTCTGAGACGATCTGACGGACGGTAGCCGCAGGCAGCGAGCTGGGGCGCCCCATGTGCTTGCCCGTCGTCGTCTTGATCTTCGCCATGCCATCGCGGGTGCGCTCCGCGATCTTCTTGCGCTCCATCTCCGCGAAAGTACAGGTGACCTGCGCCATTGCCGCGCCGGTGATGGTCGATGTATCGATCCCGAGATCAAGACAGATCAGGGCCCATCGCTGACGGTTCGCCGTTTCCAACATCCCAGCGAAGTCTGCGACGCTACGGCTGAGGCGGTCGAGCTTCGAAACTGCGAGCGCGTCGAAAGATCCGCCCTTCAAATCTGCGAGCGCCCTGGCTAGCACGGGCCGGTTCTTGAGACTCTGTGCGGAGGCGGCGTCTTCACGGTAGATCGTGAGCGCCCATCCATTCCGCTTGGCTTCGGCCTCCAGCGCCGCAATCTGCACCTCGGGGCCGATGTCCTGCTTGGACGTGGAGACGCGAATGTAACCGACGACCCTAAGGGCTGAATCCGTGGCGTTCATGACCCGAGCTTACACAAAGGGTTCCCTTTATGTAAGAAGGAAAATCTTAGGCACATTCTGTTTCAAACCATGCCTACGGATGGAAATCTCCTCAGTATGCCACGTCCGTGATGGATCCGATATCGGTACCGCTCATGCGCCTGAACAGCGTCGTCGCCTGCTTCTCGGTCAGTGACGACACGTGATCGCATGCAGCGCGAACTCGGTTTGAATGATCCTGAAAGTCCTCCAGCCTATCTGCAGGGAGAAGGTGCTCTGGATCCGCCGAGTGCCAACGAAGGAGCTCGGAAACCATGTGTTTTTGTCCACGCTGCTGCCCTGTCAGTTCAGGCCGATCGATCACATAGCACCAAATCAGCTCCTTGAGCAGAGCGCACATGCGTTGGCGGTCCTCCGGAACTCGGAACTTCGCCCCATATCGAGTCAGGTGACCGTCGTAGGCTTCTGTCGGTTCCAGTGCTATACCCGTCAGCATGTGGCGAATCAGCCCTCGAGTAGTGGCGGCTAGAGCCTGCCGATCCCTATGGCTTCCTCGAAACGGACCAAAGAACCGGAAGTAGTTGCTAAAGATTCGGAGCTGATCGACGGCATCCTGACGATCAAAGACGGTCCACTTACCCTCGACGTAGTTTAGGAAGTATGAAAGCTCCTCGGATTCTTGGGTCAAATCCAGCTTCCCCGAGACCGTGGGGAAAGCTACGATCGACGCAAGCGGAATGAAACCAGCCCGAAAGAAATCCTCGAGATCGTGACACGCGTAAGTTACGTCATCCGCCCAGTCCATGATCTGTTCTTCCACGGGTCGCCCAGATGGCAACGAAGGGCCATATAACCACGTGGAAGTGTCCTCGTCTTCGGCATAGATTCCGAACTTTCGGGTTTTATCAATGTCGCCGTCCGACTTCTCGAGAGCTCGCCGCCACGGATACTTCGTTGTCGCGTCCAACGTCGCACGGGTTAGGTGAAGGCCTCGGTGACCGCCATGGCTGCGATCCGACAAATAGGTGAGGATGCGAAAGTTCTGAGCATTGCCTTCGAATCCATCAGCGCCAGCCTCAGCGTCTCCAGGTTCTCGATACTCGTTCATCAATTCCCCGTAAGTCTCCCGGAGCGCCGTCTCGCCCGCGTGACCAAATGGCGGGTGCCCGATATCGTGAGCCAGACAGGCGGACTCCACTAAATCAGGATCTGGCCCATTGCCGCCATTTTCCAGGACAAGCATCTCAGCCATTCGCCGGCCGACCTGGGCAACTTTAAGGCTGTGGGTCAGCCTAGTATGGTAGCCGCCTAGCTCATCGGCGGGAACGACCTGCGTTTTGCCGGCTAGTGCAGAAAACGCGCTTGAATAGAGGATGCGGTCGCGATCATGTTTGAAAGGCGCGCGGGGGTCGATGGCTTCAGTATTATGCGCTTGCTTCAGGCCCTGCTGTTCAAAGTCTTCTAGCGAATACCCGGTGCTCTCTGTCATCCCTGAAGGATAGCGGAAAGCTCAGAGATCAACGGGCGCTTATTGTTGCGGTGAGGCTGGAAACCAATTCCCTAAAAGGCCCGTTCCAACTCTCCCGTGCCGCCTCAGCGGAAGATGACAGCTTTAGTCCATCCGGCAAAGTGTCCATCAATGACTGATCACTCAGGTCTGCAAGAACAGCCATTAGACGTTCCGGAAGCTCCCTGCGTACGAAAGGATTCGAATTTTCGCCAACGGTGGAAGAAACGTAGCTCAGCAATACCCGGCGCGGGGTCGGTTCGTGGCGAACGTCATTGTGCGCCGCAATGAGCGCGAGTGCAAAGCGATGGTGAGCGGGCAAATCCGCAAACGACTTCGGGAACGAAGTGAGCTGGGTTGGTCGCTCGGATAGGATCGCGGGCATTCTGACTCCTAGCGTTCGAGATAACCAGTCTGATGTATCTACTCAATCACATGCTGCCGACAAAACAGGGATGTCGGCAAGATCAGGGCGGCTCTAATCTGAAACAGTTTACGCCAACTTGCGACTCGACGCGCCGATGCGACTTCCTCTCTAAGCGGCATGCGGTCCGATCTCAAAGCCCGCAATGAACGCCTCCATCAAGTTTCGAAGATGCAGATCGTTGGCACTGGAATCGTCCGGAGGCAGCGCTGCCAGCATCGCCTTGAGCTGCCCGACGACGAGGCCTGCGTCGGCCCCTTTCATGCGGAGCTCCAAGTGTCTTGTAGTTCCAGCTTTCGTCATGGTTCCTTCCTATACCGAAGTCTGTCTAGGTCAAAATAGTGAGGGTCTGGGAGGGTGAAGCGGGGATTCAGTCATCCGACACCCTCGGCCGTATGGAGCCTTTACAATCAGGGCATGACTATTGGGGGCATTTCCTTGAACCTTCGCCGCGTACTTCCTGCTGTGATCGTAATTTCGGCGCTGGCCTTGGCGGGCTGTGCATCTTCGCCGCCACCCGTGTCCGAGAAGGTTCAGAAGGCCTATGAGGCAGGCGTCACGTTGCCACCCTCACCAGCCCCCGTTGATCCCCTGGCCAAGGGGCGGGCCGATGGGGTGCTCTCCACCTATTTCATAGGTGACTCTCTGACGGACGGGTGGAATGCGACGGAGCAGCCGAAGTCATTCCGACCCCTCGTGGCTGCAGGCCTTGAGGCTGGCGGGAAAGTGGACGCTACTGCGGACTTCAAGGCCGGCGCGAACCTCGCGCAAGTAGCGGCACTAGCCAACATCCCTGCCGCGCCAGATCTTGTCGTGCTTGAGCTCGGCACCAACGACGTCAATAAGACTGACCTTGGCGCGTTCCGGGCGAACCTGGAGTCCCTGCTTACGAGGCTCACGGCAGCCAAACCGGTCCTAGTCTGCGTGGGGACATGGCAGTTCGGAACGACCCAAGGTTTCGATACGCAGATCCAACAGGCCTGCGAAGCCAGGGGCGGCAAGTTCGTCAAGATTGGCGATCTTCGGGAAAATCCCGCAACCGTAGCTCCGAAGGGTTCTGCCGTATACCCCCTGGCGGCGGATGGTAACCATCCGAACGACGCCGGCCATGCCGAGATTGCCCGCCGCGTCCTCGCTGCTCTCGCTCCCTAGGGCATCGAGGCACTACTTCGACCTACCTCCTTTGACCCGCCCGAGCGAGTCACAGCCGGCCGGCGGGTCTTCGGTTTGGGTTGCGGCTGATTTTCTATTTGCCGAAGCTGGGCTTCTGCATTATTTGCCCGTGCCAACTGTGCCGCCGCTTCCTCTTGAGCGGCGGCGACCTGCGCGTAAAGATCGCTAAGCAGGGCAAGGATTGCTGAGGGGTTCATTGTTTCTCCTATGCGTTGTAGGCCGGAATGACCAGTGTTGTCCCGCTGGCATCAACGACCTTGAGGTATTTGTTGGGTGCTGCTGGTAAGGCGGCCGCTGACCCGGCGGCCCCCACGGTGGATTGCTGAAGCCCAGATGCATACCACTTCGGTCCCGATGAAGTGAGCCCGACAATGGTGGTGCCGCCCGAGTCGTGCGCGAAGAAGCCCTGCCGGCTTCTAACTGCTCCCGTTGTGTCGACGTATGCCTGTGCCGCTGATGCCCCTGATGGCCACCACTCTTGGATGTTCTTCGTCTGGCCGGCCGCGGCACCCACGCGGAGACTGACGAAGTCGGATGTTGAGGGAGGCAAGACCCGGGCAAACGGCGTGTTTCCCGAACTGACGGACACCCCAGCCATGTTCACGTTGAACAAACCATTGCCGCTGGCGGGATTGATTCCGAGGCTGGTCTGAGTTTCGATCCGGTCAACGACTTTGACGCCGAAGTTGTTCGTCGCCCCTCCGGTGGCGTCCTGAGCGAAGCCGACATAAGTTGCCACGGACGCCGAAGCATCCTTCTCTGTCTGGGCATAGAACGAGTAGCCGTATGCCGTCGAGGATGTTCCTTTGAAGCCTGCTCGGCCTGACACGGCGACGGTCTTTCCAGTGACCGTGACATTGTTCTCGACCTGAGAGATGCCCTCCAACGCGGTCGTAGACGCATTCTGTGTGAACGGAACGCCGCCGTCCTTCAGAAGGCACGCGCTGGAGAAGCCCTCCGCTACGTCGTCAGTCGTCGGCCCCCAGTAGTTGGTGATCGCGTAGCCGCCCTGCGTCGTATGTAGCACGTTAGCTCCGGGGGCGCTGCGCCCATACTCCTGGTAGATCCCAAACGCGCCGGCAATGTCGGCTGGTGTTCCCGTCCCGGAAAACCCGAAAGAACTTGCCGTGCCAAAAACGTAACCCGTTCCGTAGGTGGATGAAGTCTTCTTGCGGATGCCCATCGGCCCTATGGATGCGGGGTCGAGGAATGAGGCATAAGTCGGGCTGAGGTTCCAGTTGGCGGCGCTGAAGGTGCCGCCCGAAGTGTGGCTGGCGATGGCGGATACAACGTCCCCATTGGGTGAGATGACCAGTTGCCCTGCCGTGTAGGCGGTGGCCGTGACCCATTTCGGAACTGTTGTAGACGTGGCGGCATAAGCGCCATCCAGCGCCGCCTTCGTAGCTGTGCCACCGGTGGTGATGAAGCTTGCTGTGGCACTGTCTTGTTGGACGCAGTTGATGGTCCATGCGTACACTTTGGTGGCGTCCGCGATCACAACGGTGGAGTTGGTGGCTTGCTGGAACTGTGGGAACACACCTTGCGTGCCCGAGTTCAGAATGTTGCCCGGCAAGGGGTTGTTGAACGTGTCCGTGATCGCCAGCGGCGTCGTGAAACCCGTGTCCGTGACCGCGTACACCTGGAACGACACATTCTTGACGTTCTGTTTACCGTTGGGGTCCCAAGTGACCATCGACGGGAAGGTGAAGCTCACCGGTCCTCCTCGAATTCGAGGCCGGCGCCCTTGGCTACAACTTTCATCCTTGCGGCGTAGCTGAACAGTGCCCGGATCTCGTCGGGGGTGGGCAAGACGTCGCGCCTCTCAACGGATGTCGTGAGCCATTCCACGTCGGCCATGATCTGGTGCAGCCTTCCCAGGCTCGGGCGGACCGGAGCTGGAGTCACGACGAGGGCGGGCATTGCGCGGAAGCTGGTCAACGCTTCTTGGATGTGGTGAGCTGCGGTCGTCTCGCCTGTCCGAGGCTCACCAAGAATCGTCCCGTGGACGTAGTCTTCCGCCGCTGCTCGTGTCGTCCCTAGTCTGGTTTGGACTAGCTCAATGAGCTCGGTGACGTCAGGCTCTTCACTCATCGTGCGCCTCTCTGGTCCTTATGGTTCATGCGCTTCTCTCAAGTCGGAATTCATTCAAAGCCTCGGGTTCAATGAACCATCGGCCACTTGTGTTGTTGCCACGGAGGCGACCGGCCCGGAGATGCTGCCTTACCCTGCTCGAGGTAGTCCCGAGAATGGTGGCCGCGGCCTCCGGAGTGATCTCCTTCTTCTTCAAGACTGGCGGCATTTCCGTTTCCGGCCCTTCCGTCCTTCCGGTGACGGAAATCTCGGCTTCGCGCACAGTTCTCGCATGGGCTTGGGCGGCTGCTTCGATGTCCCGCCACCCTTCGTGGATGGTGCGGGCAACGTCAGGTCGGCCCCGATCGCGAAAGTGCCGGCATGTGTCCTCCATGGCGGACTTCGGCAGGCGGGCGACGATCCACTGCGCGGTAATTCCTGACACGAGGGCGCCGAGGTTCGGACGATAGGTGTCATAGACCACTGGCGTCGGCCCCGTTTCCTCGCTGCGCCCGAGTGATTTCGCGGCCGTTCACAGGCGATCACCCGGCAGAACATCAATGCCCTTCGCCTCAGAAACCTGGGCATAGACTTCGATGCCGTTGGCCCGAAGCCATTCCATCAAGTGGCGAATGGCGTCTTTGTAGAGAATGACGTGTTCCCGTGTGACGAGTTCCGGGTTTTCCTTCAACTGATTGATCGTGGACTGCAGTTCCGCCCATATCATTTCGAAGTGTCCGAGTATTGCAGCCCTCCCGATGGCGGCTTGCTCGTCGGCGGGCATCAGTTCATTCGGATTGATATCTTGGTTGCTCATTGCGTGAGGTGTTCCTTCATTGGTTGGTTGGCGTCCGGCCGTTCGGTCGGCGCCACGCGCTGCTTTGTAAATTCGTTGGATGAAAAGGGTTTTAATTTGGGGCTTCGGCGATTAATCTGTGGGCATGGAGACGAAAACGACCTTGGCCGCACTTGGCGGCGGCGCTGCTGTCCTGTTGGCCGGCGGACTGACCTTCGGCATGGTCGCTAGTGCGAACGCGGACACCACGCCCGGCCCGACAGTGACCGCGACCGCTACACCCACAGCTACCGCGGCGCCGACAGCCTCGGTCACTGTGGCGCCTTCGCCGGATCCGGCTGCGGCAACCACCGCGCCAGCAACCGTGACAGTCCCGGTTGCCCCAGCAACGCCAGCAGATGCCCCCATAGCAGCAGGCCCGGCCGCTCCGGTTCCTCCAGCTCCAGTCCAGGCTCCCGCGCCGGTAGAGCCCGTCGCGCCGGTTCTCGAACAGCCCGTCGCACCCGCGCCCAAGGCTGGCGGAACAGGGCCGGTCATCGTTGTCACGCCTCCGCCGAGCCTTGCTGCCGGTACAACCAGCGCGAACCTGGTCAAGCCTGGACCCCCACCGGCGCCGGGCCGTTAGAACTCGTGGAAGGCGCCGCCGCGGACGGCGCCTTCCTTGTGTCCGCCGTCGAATCCGTGGGCGGCGTGGGCGGCGTGGTGTCCTTCAAGGAGACAACCTCGAAGTCGATCGGCTCGTTCGGGTTAGTGGAGCAGCGCACTGCCTTGACCATCCAGTCCACTTCCTGTCCCGCAGCCCCATAGACCGTGAAGCTACCCGCGCTGATGCGGTCAGCCGAGACTGGAACCGAAGCCCGGCCAATGGCCGTCACTTGCACGTTCCGGTTTTCCGCGTAGGTGAGGGCTTCGAAGTAGTCAGGCAACGCCACGACAGCCTCACCGTTGCCGCCGAGAGTAATAGTGCCAAAATATTCAACGCCGTTGACCGGGCCCTCCACAGAGGCGTGCTTCAAGATGTATCCCGGTTTCGTCGGGTGATCTTGGACAAAGTTCTTCGTACCGCTCACGGTTAGGCCCCCAACGATCAGCACCGGGCCGTTCTTCGCTGTCGTATAGACACCCGCAGTTCCAGCCCAGTTGCCGAGGTAGAACGTACCGGTATTGGAAATATTCAGGTACGCGGCACCCGAGCCGGTGGTGTCGTAGGTCTTCGCCCATGCCCCACTGTCCTTGGCCGACAGGATGGCATTGGAGGATCCGTTTGTTATGGTCTGCGGGCCTTGCATGATCAGCTCGTTGTACGACTGGAAAAGCATGCCAGGGTACGACTGAACTCCGCCATTGTCGCTCGTGGCGAACTCGATCAGCGGGACGGTGGAACCAATGTCCGCACCGCCGCTGATCGAGACCTGCCCGACCTGTCCAATCGCGAAGAATGTCCCAGTGTTTGTATCGAGGTGGATTACTTCCGTGCCGCTAGGCGTGAAGAGGTGTAAGCCATCAACATCGGTCGACAGACCCTTTCCGCCATCCTGCCCGGTGGAAGCGTGCCGCAGGACGGGCTGAGTCGAGAGGTCCCGGATGTTGCGTTCGATTTGGTTGAGGCGTTGGGGCATATCGCTGCCTAGGCCCATGACTGCATTCACCATGTGGTGGATTCCTTCAAAAGTTGAGTGTGTTCGGAGGGGTAATTCGGGCAGCGGGCTTCATGCGCGGCTTCGGTAATGGTGAGGAAATAGCTGTCCTCGACGATGCGGATATTTGGTACACACAGCTCGCATCTGCCAGGGGGCGTGGCAGAGTCATGGCGCACCTTTTCCCGGTCTGCCCGTGCATGAATGACAGTCCGTACATCGCCGCCTTCCCGTGGCGCCTGAGTGGCGTTCAGCACCTCAACTGGCGACTGTCTTGGGTCCCCCGTTTGTGCCTCTCTCATGAGGTCTCGTCGGACCTTGGGTGTCCGAACCTTGTTCTGAGTGCTCACCAGACCGCCCCGTCCGTCTGTCCGTCGCCGGCCCCGTAGTACCTGCGTCTGGTGTTTGGGTGGATGTTGTCGGCAGTCCACGGGAACGGCCCGCCCTTTTCGAGTCGCTTGGGCCAATCGGTGCCCTGATTTCGGTCACCGCGCCAGCGCTGGATCGTTGCTGCGGTCGAACCGTCACCCTCGGGAGCCAGACCGAATCCGAATTCCGGCCAACCCATGAGTGCAGCGGAACCACGCGGTGAGAGGTCTCGGGCCATTTGCCCGTTGCCCTTCGGCGAATGGCCCTCCATGACCAGCACCAAGCCGCGGTCCCGCAGGGAGTCAAGGGCTGTGATGAGCGGCGCCGCGTCATCGTCGTTGTTTATGCCGTTTGGGACCATCTTGTATATCGGGCCGATAAACGTGATCTCCGGTCGGTTTTGGTCAACGAGACGGTGGATTGCGCCGAGCGCGGCGTCTTTTGTGATGTCGATCCGACCGTGGCAGGCGACGTCAATATTCCCGGGATCGTTCGTGCCGTACTGGCGAGCCCTTGCGGCCATGCCCCGGACCTCCTTGCGCCACTGACCCTCGGTGTTCTCGACGTCGACGACCTGCACCCGGAGCGGATCGATGTGATCCAATGTGATCGGGTTGATGCCTGCCGCCAACTGGATGGCCATCTGCCGGATCCATGTGGACTTCCCGAAACCCTCGTATCCAGTGATCACCATCCGGTCCCCGCGCTCGAACAACCGCGGAACAACCCAGTCGTGGTCTTCCTTCACGGCAAGGATCTCGGCGAGCTTCTTGGAGCCGATGCCCTGCCCGGGGGTGTTTTCCCGGATGGCCTTGAGGTCCTCCATGGCATCGCTGAGGGCCTTGGCTGGCGGCAACCCGTCACTCGTTGCCTGCTGGATCAGCCGTTGGCCTGTAGAGCGGAGAGCACGCTTCACCGATTCCTCGCGCACCTGTTTCGCGTAGAACTCGACGGTGTGCGCGGAGGACGTTCCTTGCTGCCAAGCGAAGAAGTCGGTGATGTTGAGGTTGGGTATTCCCCGGGCTTTGAGTTTAAGGAAGACCGAGCCCGGTTCGATGGGTTCCGTGTTGGCATGCATTTCCCGCATGACCGAGAACGCCTCCCCCAGGAGGTGGCTCTGGAAGTCTTCGGGGTGGACAATTTCTGTCGCAAAGCGGACGGCATCGCGGGACAGCATGCATGCGCCAATTACGAACTGTTCCGGGTTCACTAGTTCGCCCACCCATACTGCTGGGGCACGACGGCGAGCAGGGCGCCCTGAGGCGCTTCGTCCTGCCAGCGGCCGGCATTGAGCCACGAGCTTGGATGCGGAATGAACTGCTGATCTTTGCCAGCCACCTCTTTGCGCAGGGTTTCAAGGCCGTCCATGATCGTGCGGGCGTCCGTCCGCTTGAGGGCCTTCTCGTAAGCCTTCCGTGCAAGATCCTTGCCGATCTTTCTCGGGTACGAAGCCCAGAACGAATCGAACTCCTTCGAAGCCGGAGGCTTTGATGAAGTCTTTTTCCCGTCCCTTCCCATCCCATCCCTTCCTAGGGTGAGTTCTGTTGAGTCTCCCCGCGGCTCGCTCAAACTCACCGGAGTTTCGGCGGGAACAAGTGAGTCAACCTGAGCGCATGCGGGGCAGCGCGTTTTCCACCGAGGGTCAATCTTTTGGTGATCTTCAAATCGCTTGATGTGGAGGAATGATCTGCCTGAGGTGTTAGAAATCCGTTGGACTCGCCCGGCGGCCATGATCTCGGTTAGGAGCAATTCGGGGTTTACGTCGTCTGCCGGGAGGATTTGGAGTTTCAATCGGAAGACGTCATCGGCAACGTGCCCGTGATCGCAAAGGGTGAAGTTCCACATTCCAATGAAGAACAACCTTGCCAAAGGCGACAGTTTGACGATGTTTCCGTCAGTCCAGAATTCGGGTTTGATGGTTCGAATTCGCGCCATCAGGCATCAGCCCAAGGCGCGTTCGCGAGTTCGGCAGCGTGGAGCATTTGAATCCAAGCTCGGCTCACCCGGGCGGAAGGGCCGACTACGTTGTAGATGAGATCACCACGCACCCAAGCGAATGATTCGAGGACCGGTGCAGGTTCCAATCGCCCGACGTGGAGTTGAACGACATCCCCGGGCCGCGCCTCAATGAGGGTTTCGTCCGCATATCGGGCGAGCTCGCCGGCGTCATAGCTGTTGAGCCACGGGTACGCCGTGACGTCGATTACCAATGTTTGGGTTGCCGCGATCAAGAGATATCACCGCGCAGTAGGCGGACGGCTTCCTCGAGATGCGCCTCGGTGAGGGGCGGAAATTCAGAGACGGCTTTGGCGACGTACTCTTGGAGCTTGATTGCCCGCAGTTCCCGCTTGGCCTCGATGACCTGGGGAGAGTCTGACGGGTGGTGAATTGACATGGCGGCGACGGTTCCGCGTGCGCGGGACATTCGCTCGGAAATCTTGCGGTTCTTGGTTGACAAGGCGGGGGGCCTTTCGGGCCACGGCGATTGAACCTCATCCCGACCAGGGAAAGGTTGCGCCACGCAACCATGAGGATCAATGCATTCTTTGGAATGCACGTAGCTCTCTGACGAAGGAGCTCACCCGCGACCCGAACCGAAGTCCAGATAGTGATTACGCTACTAAACCTACTTAGAAACGTCAAAAACATGTTCACCGTCGGCAAATTTTTGGGCTATGATGCGGTCCAGAGTTTGCAGGCTCACGGGTCTGTTCGTCCCGCAAACGGGGCATCGCACCAGAATCTTGGTCGCTCCGGGTTGATCGTCCTGATGGGATTCGAATATCTGAATGCTCGGAACTTTGGCCCTGCGGAATGATCCGTCCCTGTGTCGAGGCAGTTCTATTCCCAGAATCCCAACCCACCCACCTTCCGTCGGCCAGGACTCCCTAATCACGTCGCCGCTGGGGTTGTCGTTGAAAGGGGCAGTAGTGAAGACGACCCGGCCAAAGTCGTACCTGTGCTTTTTCTTCGCTTTGCGGTTACCGGTGCATCTGACGATGATCTCGAAGCCTTGACCCGAGTAGTTCAATAGCTGCCCTTTCGTTTCGATCTGATGCGCAAACAGATCTTCTTCATGTTGTTGGCGATCCCGCCTCGGCTCTCTTCTTGGAACAGAACGGCCGACGGAGGTTGGAAGCTCTCGGAAGGGCGCTTCACGGAATGGTGACGGGCTTCCACTCGGGGGTGGCGCCGCTCCCTTTTCGTGGGCCTCTCCCATTCGTCCAAAACTCGATCTTGTCCACGTGCATCACGAGATCGCTGCTGGACGGGACGAACGGTCCTCTTTGCATCGCTCAAGATGCGTCACGTGAAATTCCTTGGGTATGAGGCTCCAGAAGGCGGCGACGGTTTCTTCTAGAGACATGTCAGCGTCGATGATCGCGTTCACCGCACGATGGAGGGGGTCATTGCTAGCGCTGGACATGGTCACGCCGGCCGCTCATCCAGGAACGCCTTGAGCTTGGCGCCCATCTCGGCGAGGAGGTCCGCCGCAGCCGCGATTTCTTCCCGCGTTCCCGTGAGCTCGAGATTTTCGCCTTCTGCATACACGTCCAGGCCGAAGCCCTCGAAGTCTTCGAGCGAGATGGTCAGATGGAGGCCGATGGGGACGCCTCCGCCGATCACCTTTGAAGCGTTCAAGGTGGGTTCCCCGCGATCGTTCAGCACGAGGTCTTGGGTGTCGCCCCATGGAGCGTCGAAGTTGTAGAAGTTGTCCTCGCTTGCCCGGAAGGCGCGTGCTAGATCCGATGGCGAAGTGGCCTCTGATTCCAAGGCGACATAATCGAGAAGCGCCTCAAGCCGTCCGAAGGCGTCCTCTGCGGCGGTCGGATCCGCGTCGGGATAGATGTCTTCATCGAGGACGTAGGTGAGGCCGTCATCTGGTGCCCAGGTCAGGACTGCTGCCGCCTCGGGGCGCCCATTGACAAGTTCCGGACCGTAGATCATGGGGCCGACCCATCCGTCCCTGCGGTTGGTGAAGTCCGCGGCCGTGGCGGGTCTGAACCCATGAGGGGCAGTGGGGGTGGGCCGGCTGTTGGAGCAGCCAAAATGTGCAGGTGAAGCGGTGATTGTTGTGGTGGTCATGACGAATGTTCTCCTAGCTGGGTTTGACTGTTTGTTGCGATGAAAGTGCCGGCGCTGGTTCACGCGGGCGACACGTGGGTGGCTTGCAACTAGGCCGGGATGAAGTCGACGACATCCAACGCGTCTTCAAGTTGGTAGTCATCGTCGTGGTCCAGGCTGAAGATAAGGGTGGCGGAGCCCCATTCGTTGGGGATGGCTTTGACGGCAGTGTTGGCCGGAATCGAGGCGTGCCGCGGACTGGTCGCCGTTGGGCCGGGAGCGAACCGGAGTCGGCGAGCGGTCACGTAACTGTTCGACCCGGATGTAATAGAATCGGGCATGAAAAATCCTCCTGTTGGTGGTTTTCAAGCGGTTCGGTTGGTGACTTTGGCGAGTTCAACCGGGCCGCATTTTTCATGCGGCGTACTTCGATTGTTTGCAACCAAAGGATCGCTCAGGGTGAGTTTGCGTCGATCTTCTCGGGCGGCGCCTATGCGCCTGGCGCTGCATCGAACGCAGCATTTACCCAATCAACGACATCCTGCTCTCTGTAGATGACTCGCCCGCCGAGCTTCGCGCATCGCGGCCCCGAGCCGTTGTGTCGCATCCACCGCAGTTGGGCCGGCGACTTCCGCAACATCGTTGCCACCTCTTCCAACGTGAGTAGCTTCATGGCGTTGATTTCATTCATTCGCCACTCCTTCTTGATAGTGTTTTCTAGTTGACTGTCACTAGAAAACACAGTAACCAATGTTTCTAGTAGTTGTCAACAAGGTTTTCTAGTATGGTGTTGGCATGAGCGATAGGGATGAGGCCATAGGGCAAAACCTTGCACGATTTAGGGGCGAGCGGTCCCAGCAGGATGTTGCCGACGCTATGAGGTCTTTGGGGTATAAGTGGTCTCAAGCTACGGTTTGGTCGGTCGAGAAGGGCGAGCGACCGATGAGACTTACGGAATCGATCGACATCGCCCAAATTCTCGGCGTGGACGTCCTTGACATGATTTCCACGCCGAGCGAGGCCTTGTTTCGTGTTGCACTGAGCAAAATTGCAGATGCACGCGAACGTCTCGAGAACGCAGCCATGGAATATGAGCAATACCAGTTCGTTCTTGCGGCGGCGGCGGAAAACGCCACTCTTTCGGACGCCCAGCAAGCCCAGACTCGCTCCTGGTTGAGCCTTTCCCCGACGGGCGTGGTTGAGGAGGTGCGGATTGGCGAAAAGGGTGCGGGTGGCGAGATGAATATTGAAAAGGATCCTGTCACTGGGGAGATCCTAGGCCGAGGCCCTTGGTTCGATGAGCTTCTACGACATTGGCAAACCGACAGGCAGGGTGGGGCACGTGGCGAGCATAAAGAAGCGTGAGAATGGGTCTTGGCGTGCGCGCTACCGCGATGAAGCCGGCAAGGAGCACGCCAGACACTTCACCCGGAAGATAGACGCCCAGAAGTGGCTTGATGAGGTCACAGCCTCGGTTGTGGCGGGTACCTATGTAGATCCGAAGACGGCACTTACGACGGTGCAGGAATGGTCGGCGATCTGGCTCAAGGGCTACGAGAACAATCGGCCATCGACGGTCCGCCAAGCAAGGACGCACCTGAAGCGGATCAACGAGGCTTTTGGAAGCCGGGTGCTCAAGAGTGTCCGACCTTCTGAGGTGAAGGCCTGGACGGCGCGGCTAAGTGATGAAGGTCTGGCTGATTCCACGGTCTATGCCATGCACTCACGTATGGGGCAGTTGTTCAGGGATGCCGTGCATGACGGGCTGTTGCCCAAGTCGCCGCTGAGCCGCCGGACGGCTCCGAAAGCGGGGAAGCAGAGGCCCTATGTCGCTACGACGGAGCAGATCTGGGCTCTGCATGACGCCATGCCGGACGGCCTACAGCCCGCGGTGCTACTGGCCGCGTTCGCGGGCCTCCGCATTGCCGAGGCTGTGGCGCTACGGGTTTCCGATGTTGATTTCATGCGTGGGATCATCTCACCGGCCATCCAGTATCCCGGCGTGGAGCTCAAGACTGAGGAATCCAAGACCCCCATCCCGATCCCCCAGAATCTATGCCTCGAGCTGTCGGTGAATCACACAAAGTGGGGGAGTGAAACACTGGTCACCAACGAGTGGGGTCGCGGCATATCGCCGCACCGTGTGGAGCACTATTTCCGGGAAGCCCGGGCCACGGTCAAAGACCTGCCGGAGGGGTTCCGGTTCCATGACCTCAGGCATTATTTTGCGTCCCTGCTCATTGCCCAAGGCCTCGACGTCAAAGTGGTCCAGAAGAGCCTCCGGCACTCCTCAGCGAAGACGACGCTGGACACCTACGGGCATATGTGGCCGGACAAGGAAGAGTCGGCCAAGGCGGCAGTAGCGCGGGTGCTGGGGGAGCGGCTCCGGTCGCGTATCGAGAAGGATGCTTAGGCGGATTCGGGCGCACGAAAAAGCCGGCCCCAGGTGATGAAACCTGAGGCCGGCTTTTCTGTATGCGGATTCTTGCGGACTGTCTGCGGACTATGCCCGATTTAGCCGCGAGATCTAGCTAGACGCCGTAGTAGAGCTCGAACTCGTACGGGTTCGGGCGCAGCGACAGCGGACGGATCTCGTTCTCGTACTTGTACTCAATCCAAGTGTCGATCAGGTCCTGGGTGAAGACACCGCCGGCCTGCAGGAACTCGTTGTCCTCGCGCAGGGCCTCGAGTGCTTCCTCAAGGGAGCCCGGAGCCTTGGGGATGTCCTTGGCTTCCTCTGCAGGCAGTTCGTACAGGTCCTTGTCGATCGGAGCCGGGGGCTCGATGCGGTTGCGGATACCGTCGATGCCGGCCATGAGCTGGGCGGAGAACGCCAAGTACGGGTTGGACGCGGCGTCCGGAGCGCGGAACTCGATGCGCTTGGCCTTCGGGTTGGAGCCCGTGATCGGGATGCGGATGCCGGCGGAGCGGTTGCCCTGCGAGTAGACCATGTTGACCGGAGCTTCGAAGCCCTTGACCAGGCGGCGGTAGGAGTTGACCGTCGGGTTAGTGAAGGCGAGCACGGCAGAGGAGTGCTTCAGCAGGCCGCCGATGTACCAGCGTGCAGTGTCGGACAGGCCGGCGTAGCCCTTCTCGTCGTAGAACAGCGGGTCGCCGTTGCTCCAGAGCGACTGGTGGCAGTGCATACCAGAGCCGTTGTCACCGAAAATCGGCTTCGGCATGAAGGTTACGGACTTGCCGTACTCCCACGCGGTGTTCTTGATGACGTACTTGAACTTCTGCAGGTCATCGGCTGCGTGGACCAGCGTGGTGAACTTGTAGTTGATCTCGGCCTGGCCGGCAGCGCCGACTTCGTGGTGCGAGCGCTCGACTTCGAGGCCTGCTTCGTCCAACGCAATGCACATGGCGTCGCGGAGGTCAGCCTGGTGGTCAACCGGGGAAACCGGGAAGTAGCCGCCCTTGAAGGGGGTCTTGTAACCGAGGTTTCCGCCTTCTTCTTCGCGGCTCGTGTTCCAAGGTGCTTCAATCGAGTCGACCTTGTAGAAGGAACCCTGCGGGGAGGATTCGAACTGGACGTTGTCGAAGACGTAGAACTCGGCTTCGGGAGCAAAGAATGCCGTGTCCGCAATGCCGGTGGAGGCCAAGTAGGCTTCTGCCTTTTCGGCAACGCCGCGCGGGTCGCGGTGGTACGGGTCGCCGGTGCGCGGGTTCACGATGGAGAAGTTCAATGCCAGGGTCTTCTCGATGCGGAAGGCATCGATGAAGGCGGTGGTGACGTCCGGGATGAGCTGCATGTCGGACTCGGCGATGCCCTGGAAACCGCGGATGGAAGATCCGTCAAAGAGCTGGCCGTTGACAAAGAAGTCAGCGTCAACGCTCTTGGCCGGCACATTGAAGTGCTGCTGGACGCCCGGAAGATCGGTGAAGCGGATATCGACGAACTTAACATCTTCGTCTTTGATGAACTTGAGGACTTCGTCCGCAGTCTTGAACATCTATGCTCCTAACGCATAACAGGTAACAGGCCCCTCGGGCCGTCTGGTCCAGCGCAAACCGAAAGCAGGGAAACAAAAAAGTATCCCTGATGCGGCGGCTAGCAACTTCTCCAACCATAGGGAAATGGGATTTCCCCGGAGTGTCAGTATTGTTTCGAGCAGGTTACAGAACTGCCTGCCGTGTAAACGCTACTGGTCTACTGCAGTGCCAGTCTATGTCTTTCGCCTGTGTGTCTGTTTCCTTGTGAAGACAGCCAACAGCCCGCCGGCGCCACCTCCCGCCGTCGGGCGTGCGATGGTGAAGCCGTAAGCTTGAAGTGTGGTTGATCGTAAAGATATTGGTTCATGGCTCACAGGGCCGGACACGTCCGGAATTTCCAAGTACCCGGGAGCGCGTCTCGGCCTCCCTGAATCCGGTCCAGGCTCCATGGCCCGGGCCGGCCGTCGCATCCTGGCAATCTGCATCGACTGGGTCATCGCCCTGGTGATCAGCAACTTTGCCTTCGGCGGCAACCAATGGGCGACACTCGCTGTCTTTGCGGTGGAACAGGTCCTTCTCATCGGCACACTGGGCTACAGCATCGGACACCGGGTTGCGGGCATCCACGTGGTACGGCTCGGAGGAGCGCAGGCAGGATCCTTGGCCGCTTTGGTCAGGACGATCCTCTTGTGCCTGGTGATTCCCGCGGTTGTTTTCGATCCTGACCAGCGTGGCCTCCACGACAGGGCCATGAACACGATCCTCATTCGGATGTAACTTTTTGCGCAGGCAAAAAAGCCGCCCGTTCCTGGAGATTCCAGGAACGGGCGGCTTTTGTCGTGGTTAGCGTCCGCGTGCGGCCTTGCGGTCAGGGCGTGCCTTGTATGGGTCGATGCCCTTCGGGATCGGCAGGCGGTTGCCCAGCGAAGAGATTCGCTTGCTGACAGCGCCGACCTCAACCTTGGTGAGTTCGTTCTTGTATTTGTTCATGGTCTTTGCGATCTGGCTGATGGGCACTTGGCCTTCGCCACGACCGCTTTCGATCACGTGAATGGTGACGTTCGGCAGGATACGGGCGAGCTTCTTGCGCTCGGCGTCAACCAGCGGCTTGACGCGATGCGACGGTCCCTCGCTGACCAGCACGACGCCGGGCCGGCCGATGGCGCGGAAGACGGCGTCCTGCGTACGCGGGTTGACGGCGACCGGCTGGTCTTCCGTGATCCAGCCGCGGCGCAGGGTTCCCAAAGCCGCACCGGAAGCTCCGGGCTGGTTCTCGATCTGCGCGAAGGCGGCACGTTCCGCGCGCCGCGAGAGGATGAAGACAGCTGCCAGCAGGCCCAAGGGGATGCCGATGATCAGGCCGGTGACCCAGTTGTTCAGGAAGAACCCGACGACGAGGCTGACAGCAACGACGCCAAGGAACGCCAACAGCATGAGCCACACGACGATAGGGTCATTGCGGCGGGTCATCTTGAAGACCTCGCCGATCTGCTTCAGCTGGCTCGGCTTCTTGGCCTTGGCTTCCTTGGGCTTGCGGGAAAACAAGCCACGCTTGGGAGCGTCGGCAGCCGATGTTGTCGAGTTGCTGGAATCAGGGGATTTCGCCATAGTGCCTTAATTCTACGTGATTTATGCCAAAGGACCGGACGCCGGATTTGTCCGGGGTCCGGTCCTTTGACCGTGCTTTAGCCGACGTGCTATGCGTGGTGTGCGAGGAGGGTGCGGGCTTCCTGGCGGGTGGTGCCGGAGTCCTGGATGCCTTCGGCGATGTGGGCCAGATGGGCGGGGATTTCGCGGCCTTTTTTGCGCATCGCGGTGGCCCAGAGGCGTCCGGCGCGGTAGGAGGAGCGGACCAGGGGGCCGGACATGACGCCGAGGAAGCCGATTTCCTCGGCTTCGGTGGCGAGCTCGACGAATTCCTGGGGTTTGACCCAGCGGTCCACGGGCAGGTGGCGTTCGGAGGGGCGCAGGTACTGGGTGATGGTGATCAGGTCGCAGCCCGCGGCGTGCAGGTCGGTCAGGGCTTCGGAGATCTCTTCGCGGGTTTCGCCCATGCCCAGGATCAGGTTGGATTTGGTGACCATGCCGTGGGCCCGGCCCTGGGTGATGACGTCCAGGGAGCGGTCGTAGCGGAACGCGGGGCGGATGCGCTTGAAG
>NZ_JAYKZI010000014.1:0-90035 GCF_036662515.1 Arthrobacter sp. S2(2024)
GCATTCAGCGCCTTCGAAGTGGCTTTCATCAGCTGCTCATGGAAGCGGGCGAGGAGCACCAGTCTGTGGAAAAACTACACCGCTTCGAACCAGCCAATTCCTAGGATGCGGGTGGGACGGGGCATAGACCCTGCTGCCGGCTGACGAGATGCGCTTTTGCCAATAAGAGTCCGATAAAGGAGGTTTGAACATTTTTATAGTCATCGTTAGCTATGTCACCGATTTCGACGACATTGTCGAGGCCCTCCCCGAACATAATGCCTGGCTGGATTCCACGTACCAAAGAGGAGTTCTAATTGCTTCAGGACGGCAGATCCCCCGCGTAGGTGGCGTCTTGCTTGCCCCTTAGCCCCGGCCACTCCGTCAAAGGCACGTTAGGTGATGAAACCTCCGGGCTACCCGCGCAGCCGTATCGGCACCAGGGACCCCATCCCGATCGAGAGGATGCGGTCCCCCGGGCTCGGGGCGAGCCTGCGGAGGGACTATGGCGAACGCATGATCGGCCGCCTGTGCAGGCGTCAACCGGGCAGGACAGCGGACCAGCCGCCGTCCACCATGAGGTTGGCGCCGGTAACGCTGCAATGGCCAGGCTGCGCCGCGCTTCGACGATGAGTTGTTGGTCCGCAGAGGCCGGGTCTTTGAGCTGACACCTTTCGCCCGGGCCTTGGTGCCAGTGGTGAACGAGGCCCTGCTGCAGGTGCACAGGGCGACGCGTATCCGATCAAGCTTTGACGCCTCGACCAGCGAACGGGGCTTCGTGAGCCTCAATGCGCGGGCGGGCTCTAACTTCGGAACCGTGTGATGCCGCTTGATGACCCCCCATTTTGACCGGCCTCCCCTTGAACAGCTCCATTGCGATAGTGCCTGTTGTCCAAACTCCGCCGGGAGGTGATAAATCCGAGCCTCGAGATAAGAGCATTGAAGCAGTAGGGAGACAGGCTTAGTGCACGGAATCGGTACGCACCGTTCGAGAAATCTCTTGATCATCTCCCTGCCCTCGTCTTCAGGAATGGCTCCTTTGGAGAATCGGAGCGGGGCAGAATGCGAAGTGTGTTCCGGGAGGGTAGGGCGTGCTTCTGCCGTCTGGCAGGGTGAGCTGCGCTGAGGTTCTCTCGGGTACGGTGAAATCGATGCGGAACTCCTCGTTTGCGATCTCCCACGCGACCTGGATGCGGCCTTGGGGGGAGATGAAGCGGAAGCTGGCCGAGGTGATGCCTCCGCCGGGGTGGGGTTCGATGTCGAAGCGTTCCCACCCGGCTGAGCCGGGGGCTTGCCTGAGGCCTACAAGGTATTCGTGGAGGAAGCGGATGACGGCTCCCTTGCTGTAGTGGTTGAGCGATTCGTGCGCGACACCATGCTCGTCGACGCCTTCCCAGTCTTCCCAGACGGTGGTGGCGCCGCGTTCGAGCATGCCGAGCCAGGAGGGTGTCCCGCGCCGGAGCAGAAGTCGGTAGGCGAGGTCGGCGTGCCCGTTCGCTGCGAGGACGGGGAGCAGCAGGCCGCTGGAGAGGAATCCGGTGCCGAGTCTGTCGTCGGCGTCGTGGATGAGCTGGACCAGGCGTTCGGTGGCCGCTTCCCTGAGGGGTTCGGGGATGAGGCCGAAGGCCAGGGCCCGGACGTAGCCTGCCTGGGTGTCCTCCCGGGTGTGCCCGGCGTCGGTGAGGAACTCGTTCTGCCACGCCTCCCTCACCGCGTCCGCGATGCTGCCATAGTCGTCTGCTGCTTCATCCCGGCCAAGAATTCCGGCGATCCGGCTGAGTGTCTTGGTGGTGCGGTACAGGAAGGCGGTGCCGACCTCGCCACGGTCCGCGCTCATGTAGGCGTAGGGATTTTCGGCCATGGGGTCGATGAGGGACCCGTCTGCCCGGCGGCGTTTGGGCTCGAGCCATTCTCCGTAGTGGAAGGGGGCATCCCAGATGTATTGCTCGTGGGGGAGCGGTGTCTCCGAGCGGGCGATCCGGGACGGGTGGCGGGCCGTCTTGGCGAGGTGGAGCGCGTAGTCGACCCAGCGGCGCATTGAGTCCCAACTCTCCACCAGAAGCTCCGTATCCCCATACGCTTCGTAGATGGCCCAGGGGACGAGCACTGTGGCATCGCCCCAGCCGGCGGATCCGCCCATGACGCGCGAGGGGTTGCCGGGATGGTGCCTGATCCGTGCCGAGTCGGGGGAGAAGGCTGCGGGGAGCCCGTCCTCGCACTGGTCATCGCGCACGGACTGGAGCCATTTGCGGGAGAAGCCGTGGACGTCATAAAGCATGGCGGCAGTAGGAGCGAAGACCTGGTAGTCGCCGGTCCATCCTGAGCGTTCGCGGGTGGGGCAGTCGGTGGGGACGTCCACGATGTTGCCGCGGAAGCTCCAAAGTGCGGCTTCGTGGAGTCGTTCCAGGTCCGGGTCGCTGCACGTGAACCACCCGCGGCGTTCTAGGTCCGAGTGGACGACGACGACCGTGAAGTCATCGCTGGAGAGCTCGCGTCCAGGGTGCGACACTCGGACATAGCGGAAGCCGTGGACTGTGTGCCGAGGTTCGAAGACGCCGGGACTGTTTCCGGCGATGACGCGGTCGGTCTGGCGGAATTCGAGCAGCCCGCCTTGTGGTGTTTTCATGTCCAGGTGGGTGGTCGTCAGGTCGCCGCCGGCGTCGAGGTGCTCGCCGAACTCGAGCACCGTCTCCGTTCCTTCGGGCCCCAAGCTGGTGAGCCTGACCCATCCGGAGAGGTTTTGGCCGGCGTCGAGGATCGAGACCCCGTCCCGAAGCCGGGTCAGGGCCGCCGGCCTGCGTTCCTCGACGCGGCGCACGGGCGGGGCCGGTGACCGGGAAGGGGTAGGTGGCGTGACGACGCCGACCCGGACCGGGCCGGGTTCGGCGCGGTCCGGATCGATGCGGAAGTCAGTGGTCTGACCCGTCATGAGGTCCGCCCGCACGATGGGGCTGGGCAGGGTGATCCAGTCCCGGTCGGTCCCCAGGGTCATTCCCGCACCGGATCCGAGGTCGATTTCGAGTTGGGCGAGGGCGGCGGTGGTGTTGCCCCAGACGTTCCGGCGCTGGGCGCCGCTGTTCCTGCCGCGGAACCAGCCGTCGGAGAGGACGACGTCGATCCGGTTGCCGCCGGGGATGAGGAGGTCCGCGACGTCATATTTCTGGGCGTACAGGGTTTCGTCGTAGCTGGTGGAACCGGGTGCCAGTTCGATGTCTCCCACCCGGATGCCGTTGAGGAACACCTCGTAGACGCCAAGGGCGGTTGCGTAGAGCGTGGCTGCGGCGGGGCGGGCGGGAAGGTCGAATGACCTGCGGAGGATGTAGGCCCCGCGCTCGTCCTGGCCGGCGGCTTCTTCGGACTCGGCCGGCGAGATCCAGGCGGCCGTCCATTTGACGAGCGCTGTTCCGGCGGGGGCCGGCGCCAGGTCCGGCGGGGTGATGAGCGTGTTGCCCATGGGTGTTTCAGCTCTCTTGTCGGTTGGCATTTTGGGGTGGCAGGTCGTTGCTCAGCGCACGGATTTGATCTTCAGGAAGATGATGAGGCTTCCCAAGAGAGCCAGCGCGGCGCCGGTGAGGTAGAGGGCGGTGTAGTTCTTCTCGGCCCCGGCCGCCCCCAGGACGATGATGAAGGGCGCCAGGAGGGGTGCTATTGCGCTGGGGATCCGTTGTGCGAATCCGACGACGGCGAGGTAGCGTCCGGCCTGTGCCCGGTCCGGTAGTACGGCGAAGATGATGGCTTGGTCCACCGCGCTGAAGAGGGCGATCGCGCACTGCATGATGAGTGCGCCGACGAGCAGGGTGACGAAGGAATGGGCGTAGGCTTCGGTGATGCCGCCGGCGAGGAAGAGCAGGCCGCCGAGAAAAGCGAACAGCCTGCGTCGACGGAGCTTGTCGGAGAGGAACCCGCCGGTGAGGGCGCCTGCGGTGGCGGCGACGATGCCGAGCATGCCGATCAGGGCGACGGTTCCGGCAACTTCCTTGATGGGAAGGCCCAGGCGCTGGGCGTAGAAGAAGCTGCCGAAGGTGGTGTTGAAGTAAAGGCCCATGAAGAAGATGAAGCGGCCCAGCCAGTTCCAGCCGAAGTCCGGGTGCTTGCGGGGGCTGAAGGTGTAGCTGGTCAGGAGGGCCTTGACGGTGACGGTGCTGTTGTGGACGAGGCCCACGGAGCTGCCTTCGCGTTTGACGAGCGAGAAGAGAGCCACCAGTGCAAGACCCACGAGGCCGGGGACAAGGAAGACGAGCAGGGTGCTGGAGGAGACGGCGTAGGCGATGCCGATTCCGAGGACGGGGGCGATTTGGGCCGACAGCCCGCTGAATGCCGAAATCTTGCCTCGCTGTTCCTCGGGAATCCGGTCGGCCTGCAGGTTCAAGATGGCCTGGCCCGCGGCCGCCCAGCCGAAGAGTCCGAAGACCCAGCCGAGGCCGATGAGGAGCACGCTGGGTGCCAGGGAGATGCCGAGGAGTCCGAGGATGCCGAGGAGGGCTCCGCCGATCATGAAAGGGGTGCGGCGGCCGAGGCGGGAGCGAAAACGGTCGCTCCAGACGCCGACGAGGGGACTGGCGGCGATGGAGATGAACTGTGCCGTTCCGGTGACGTAGCCGAGCAGCTCTTCGTGGCCTGGGGCGAGCTGGGAGATGCGGACGGCAAGTGAGTAGGACATCGGGACGATGAACGCCATCGCGACGCCGAAATTCGCCAACGATATCAGCGTCAGGTAGCTGGCACTGGCCTTCTTCAGCGCCGGCGCCTCGATGTCGGGGATACCGGCGGGGGGTCCTTGCCTGGAACCTGCGTCCGTGAGGACCGCGGATTCCGCTTCTTTGGGTGGTAGGTCCCCGTAGCTGGGCTTGACCATGATGACTCCTTTGTCTGGGTACGATGTGCGCGACGTATTTTTTTGCTGCGGCAGGGATTGGTGACTGGTGGGGTGGGGGCGGCGGCGATGCCGCCCCCACGGTGAGCTTGTGGCTGCTATGAGCGCTGGGCGCCTGCGGGCATGTACAGCGCCGGTTCCTGGGTGAAATCAGGTGCCGCGGTTTGGTGCTGCCCGTTTTGTGCGGTGATTGTCCCTGGCTTGCGGCCGTGGAGTCCCGTCCATCGCTCGCGGAGTGCGAACGCGGCGGTCTTGGGCCTGCGGTCCCGGGTGAAGATGCCCTTCTTGTTCCCGTCCACACGGTGGATCGCGGGGCCGGTGCCGAAGTCGGCGAAGTTCCAGACGTGTTCTCCGACGAATGAGGGGATCCGGTCAAAGACGCGGTGGTTCATGGCGAGGAAGCCTGCTTGGAATTCCTCGGTCCACGGGGTGTCCAGGACGGAGTGGAGGCCGGCGATGGTGTCGGCGCCGTATTCGCTCATCATGATGGGCTTGCCGTGCTTCGCGGCCCAGCCGCGCAGATCGGCCTCGAGGAGCTTCTCGGCGGTCTCGAGATCGCCGGTGGCGACATACCAGCCGTAGTAGCGGTTGAGGGAGATGACGTCGACGAGGTCCGCGAGGCGGTCGTTCTCGCTCGTGGCGAAGATGACCGCCGTCGTGGTCACCGGCCGCGTCGGGTCGAGCTCCCGGGTGAGCTTGATGAGCGGTTCGAAGTATTCCCTTGCCCCGTCCTCGTTGGAGGAGGGTTCGTTGGCGACGCACCACATGACGACGCTGGGGTGGTTCTTGTCCCGGTCGATGAGCTCACGTAGATGCTGGGCGTGCGCGGCCTGGGTCTGGTCGTTGATTGTCTCCGGGGAGAACGTGGGCCGGGGCGGCTGTCCCGTCAGTCCGGCCTCCACGGCGAGGTTGAGTCCGACGGCGGCGGTCTCGTCGATGACCACGATCCCGTGCCGGTCCGCGAACTCGATGACTTCCTCGGCGTAGGGGTAGTGGGAGGTGCGGAAAGAGTTTGCGCCGGTCCAGTCAAGGAGGCGGAAGTCGTGGACGAGGTAGGCGTTGTCGTGTCCCTTGCCGCGGATGGCGGTGTCCTCGTGCTTGCCGAAGCCGGTGAAGTAGAACGGCTCGCCGTTGATGAGGAACTGTTCGCCCTGGACGGCGACCGTGCGGATCCCGACGGGGAGTTCGTAGGCGTCGACGACGTGCCACCCGTCATGGATCTCGACCTCCAGGCGGTAGAGGTATGCTGCTCCCGGCCTCCACAGCACGGCGTCCTCGACCCGGAGCGTGCCGGAGTGTCCTTCGCCTGTGGCGACCGTGTTCCCTGTCTCGTCGATGAGCCGCATACTCGCGGGGGCCGGTTCGCTGGTAGCCAGTCGGTAGCTCACCAGCCCGGTGCCGCCGTCGACGACGTCCGTGGTCACCGTTATATCGGTGAGGTGCGACCGGGGGGTGCTGTAGAGCCAGACGGAGCGGGCAAGGCCGGCGTAGTTGTAGAAGTCGTGGAAGTACGTCTGCCTTTCCTGCCCGTCGGCGCCGACGGTCAGCTTCCCGGGCGGGATGGTGATGTTGGTGAGCCGGTTGTCGACGGCGACGGTGAGGCGGAATTCCGTCCCGGGGGCAATGAGCCCGGTCAGGTCCGCTTCGAAGGGCGTGTATCCGCCGACGTGCTCCGCAACCAGGGTGTCATCGACGTAGACGGCAGCGGCGTGGGTTGCGGCGTCGAAACGGAGCACAATGCGCTGGTCCGACCAGCCGCGGGGGACGCGGACCGTGCGTTGGTACCAGACCAGGCCGACATGGTCGCGGATCTTCTGCTCGGCGAACAGGTCGTTGTAGCTGGCGGGGACGGCCGCTTCCAATCGGGTTTCGAGCCGTGACTTCCACGGCTCCGGGCCGAGCGTGCCGTCGAGGCCGAACAGCCACAGGCCGTCGAGGTTGACGAGTTCACGGGTGGCGGTTGCCAGGGGCTTCAGCATCGAAGAACTCCTTGAGGGTCAGTGGGCGAGGGCGCTGAGCGCGCCGGCCCGGGCGACGGATCCGAGCCAGGCGAGGCTCGGCTTGGGGGTGCGGACGAACGTCTGCCGGTCGACGCTCACGAGTCCGAAGGTGGGCTCCCAGTGGCCCCACTCGTAGTTGTCCAGAAGCGTCCAGTGCAGGTATCCGCGGACATCGATGCCGTCCGCGATGGCCTCGGACACGTGCTGGAGCGCTTCGCCGGTGTAGGCGATGCGGCGTTCATCATCGGCCGTGGCGATGCCGTTCTCGGTGATGAGTATCGGGATCCCGCCGGTGACTTCGGCGGTGTGGCGGATCGCGATGCCGATCGCGTCCGGACGGTACGCGGTACCGACCAGGGTGTTTTCCGGGCTGGCCGGGTGCGGTTCGATGCCGTCTTCGTTGACCCATTGGCTGGAGTACGACTGGACGCCCACGAAGTCATCGCCGGCTGATCCGTGGAGGTAGAGGTCCTCCCAGACGTATTCAAGTTCCCGTTTCTTCTCTTCGGCTCCGGGGCGTGCGACGAACGCCCGGTTCGCGATCGTCCAACCGACCTTGGCGTCCGTGCGGGCGCGGACGATGTCGCGGGCGGCCCGGTGCGCCTCGACCAGGCGGGCGCCGATCTGCGTATCCGGCGGGGAAAGCTGGGGCCGGGGATCCTGATCCACCGTAGGACTCTGCCAATCCTGCTGGGCGTCGGGGGCGGCCGTCATCATCCGGCGCATGGTCGCCATCATGGCGAGCATGTTCGGTTCGTTCATCGTCACGACCCAGGGGACGCCGTCCAGGATCGTGGTGGCCTCGGTGACATAGGAGGCGAACCGTTCGATCGCCCTCTCGCCGAGCCATCCTCCCTCGTCGGCGAACCACTGCGGGGTGGTGAAATGGTTCAGGGTCACGACCGGGGTGAGCCCGAGTCCGAGGGCGGTGTCGATCATCCGGCGGTAGTGGGCGAGCTCGGCGCGGGAGAAACGGCCAGGGAGCGGCTCGATCCGGGCCCATTCGATGCCGAAACGGTACGCGGTCAGGCCCGCATCGGCGAGCAGCTCCATGTCCTCGGCGTACCGGTGGTAACTGTCGATGGCGTCGCCGCTGGGCTCCATGCCGGGGACGGTCTGCTCCTGGAGCCACCAGTCGCTGTTGATGTTATTGCCCTCGATCTGGTGAGGTGCGGTCGAGGCGCCCCAAAGGAAGCCGGGCGGGAAGTTGTTCATTGTCATCTCTTTCTCCGCGGCGCGGCCGTGGATTCGTGGTTCTGGATTCGTGGTTTCGGAAGCTGTGGATAGGGTGCAGCCGCGGGCGGACGCACTTTGGATCGTTTCAAACTAAGTCCGGGCTGATTGCCCGGCTAGGCGGCTGACCAACCGCCGTCGCTGGGCAGGATGGCTCCATTGATGTTGAGTGAGTCCTCGCTCAACAGCCAGGTGATTGCTGCGGCGAGCCTCTCCGCCTCCGCGACGGGGGAGCCGATGGCCTGCATCACAGGGAAGATCCGGCCGGCTGCGAATTCGCTGCGGACCGCCGCTTCGATGTTCGTGGCAACCGCACCCGGCGCCACGGCATTGGCCCGCACGCCCTGGGGGCCGTACATGAACGCCGTGCTCTTGGTCAGTCCGATGACCGCATGCTTCGATGCCGTGTAAGCGGCACCTGCGGCGGAACCGCGGAGGGCGGCTTCAGAGGCGACGTTCACAATCGAACCGCTTCCTGACTCGATGAGGAGCGGCAGGGCGGCCCGCGTCAGGCGCATCGGGGCCGTGACGTTGACGCGCATCACGCGCTCCCACGTCTCGTCGTCAAGCTCGCCGACAGGAAGGAAGCCATCCATGATCCCCGCGATGTTCGCCAGCCCGTCGAGACGGCCTTCGCAGGCATCGGCGATCGCGTCGACCGTTCGGCTGTCGGAGACGTCGCCGACTACGGTCCTGACGTCCGCTCCGGCGACTGATGTCTTGAGGTCTTCGAGCCGACCGGAGACCACATCGGAAACGATGAGCCGGGCACCCTCTTCGGCGAGCCGGACGGCGGTGGCCCGTCCGATGCCGGAGCCGGCCCCGGTGACGATGATGGTCTTTCCGGCGAACCGGTCTTCAGCGGTCATAGTGATTCCTTTGCGTCGTTGCAGTTGATCGCGGGTCCATTTCCGCGACACGGGGAACAGGTGGTGCGGTGCGTTGTTCAGATCGTCGCGATGAGATCTTCGATTTTCTTCTTCGTGTCCATGGCTGCTTCGCCCGTGAGGGCGCGGAAGGTCGCTGCGACTTCGTTGGCGAAATCGAACGAGGGGTCCACAAGCCACTGCGCCCGCAGGCCGCTCCAGAGCGCCATCATCTGCCGTCCCGTACCCATCGCGTCGAGCCCAGGACGTGCGCGCCCTTCGGCCTGGCGCCGCTTCACGGCCGCAGCGAAGGCGAGGATGGCGCTCTCGTTGTGCTTCTTCATGTACTGGTGCGCCGGGTGCTCCGGGTCCGGGGCATCTGCCCCTAGCGCGAGGAGGAGGCGGACGGTGTTCCCCTCCGTGAGCACCAGGCGCGCCGTTCCCGCGGGATCCCAGTCACCGGAGACCAGCTCGGCCGCCACGGACTCGGCCGTCATGCGCGAGCCGATCTCCTCGTCGGCGAGCTCCATGGCCGCGACCAGGACGTGGTCGCGGGTCGGGAAGTGGTACATCAGCGCGGTCTCGCTCATGCCCGCCGCCGACGCGACCTCCGCGGTGGTGAGGGCCTTGTGCCCCTTCCTGCGGATGATCTCCAGCGCGGCCCGGGCGACGGCCGCGCGCCGCTCCGCGGTCTTGGCGTAACGCCCTCGTGTCTTGGTGGCCTGTTCCATGTGACCCACGTTACGTGAATTCTGAAGAAGCTACAAGATGTTTCTTCGATTAGGTTGAGACCATCGAAATTGCCATCGCATTGGCACTTCAAAAGTTGTAGTCCTTCAATTTTTGCGCCCAAGATCTGTTGTGCGGCGAGATTCGAGGAGAAGATCATCGGTAACGCGTGGGTCGCGGTGTCGTGGTTGCGGACCCTTCCATTTTGACTGTCTGGTACCGGACCTCCGTCAAGTTTGGGTGTCGGTCTGATATCCGGACAGCGGCTGGGCCGATGGGTCCGATCATCTGAGGATTCCGAAAGGAGGATCGTAATGGCAAAGACAGTCGAAGAGATTTTGGCCAAGCGACCTGTTGACCGCGTTGCCGTGGAAGGGCACAAGAAGCACCTGTTCGATGAAGTCCGGGCCTTCTGGCTTCGGGAGCTCCGTGAGGCATCGGACCTGACGCAGGTCGAGGTGGCTGCGCGTCTGCGCGTGAGCCAGAACAGGGTGTCCCGCATCGAGCACGGTGACATTGACCGGGCCCAGGTCGATATGCTGCGGAAATACGTCGAAGCTCTCGGTGGGCGGCTTCGTGTCGAGGTTGAACTCGGCGACGAACGGATCCAGATCGCCTGACCCGGCAACCCGCTCCGGCATGTTTGAACAACCGACGTAGGAGGCCTTATACGAGGCGATGGGCCGCAAGGGCTAAATCGCAGCGTTCGCTCCGCGCAACGAGGGCCCACCCCTGCAACGGGACCGGTGCACCGAGTCCTCGGACTGGCCGCGAGGGACCGTTCGGAAAAAGGACGGCGCGGATTGCCGGGAGTGTCTTCCTCTCAATCTTCGATCCTCTGGTTGTGCCCTCCGAATCGGACAGAGGGGCGCTACCGGCCTCCCCAGGCGGCAACGGCGCGTTCGACATAGGTTGTGACGCTGGCGTGTATGTCGGTTTCGGGGTCGAGGAGCCATTGCAGGCCCATGCCGTCCATCACGGCAGTGAATAACCGCACTTCAATCTCAATCTGCGCGGGGGAGAGGTGAACAATGTCGCCAGCTTCGACCGCTTCCTGCAAATGCCCGGCGAGGGTTGCCAGGTTCGAGGTGTAGCGCTGGGTGATGAACGCGTGGCCCGGGTGGGCCGGACTGGAGGCTTCGGCCGCGATAGTGGTGAACAGTTCGAGCAGGCCGCGGTTGTCCCGGTGGGCGGCCATGACCTCTGGCAACCGCCGGAAGTAGTCCAATCCACTGACATCGATGAGGCCGTTCTCCACGGTCCGTCGGTCCCATTCCTCCAGCACGGCCGTGAGCAGGCCTTCCTTGCTGCCGAAATGCTGGATCAGGGTTGCGTGGTTGACGCCGGCCTGCTCGGCAATCGTGCGGAGGGATCCGCCGGCGAAGCCGTGTTCGCCGAAGACGTCCATCGCGATGCCGATGAGCTGCTCGCGTCGGCGGACGCCTGTGCGGTAGGGGCCCCGTGTTCTGGTCTCTGCGGCTTCTGGCATGTCACTACTTTCTCACGACCATTGCCGAAATATAACCAGTCGGTTATGGTTTAAGTTCGACACGGCTCGTAGCGCACGGGACCTCCTGACGGAACGCCGCACGCGCCAGCCCAGTCCCGAGACTCGCAGATGGGAATCCTTTAGATGAAGTACTCCGTTCTCGGACCGACCGGCGTGCGCGTGTCCCGCATCTGCGTGGGCACGGCGACTTTCGGTGTGGCACCGAGCGCACACGAAGCCGATAGCGTCGTGGGAGCGGCTCTGGATCTGGGCATCAACTTCTTTGACACCGCTGATGTCTACGGCTCGACCTCGACGTTCGACCGGCCCGGCGCTCCGCCGGCGGCAGAGCGGGCGTCCGCCGAGGAGATCCTCGGCCGCTCCCTGGCCGGCCGGCGGGATGAGGTGGTGCTGGCGACGAAGTCGGGGGAGCGGAGGTTCGATCCGGATGCCGGTCTCTCGCGCCGGTACATCATCCAGCAGGTCGAGCAAAGCCTGCGCCGGCTGCGCACTGACCGCATCGACCTCTATTACGCGCATTTCCCTGATCCGAACACGCCCCTGGAGCAGACCCTTGCCGTCTACGACGATCTGATCCGGCAGGGGAAGCTGCGGTATGTCGCTTTGTCCAACCACCCGGCCTGGCTGATGACCGAGGCCCTGTGGATCGCCGATGACCGCCGGCTGGTCTCCGCCCCCGTGGCTGCGCAGGTGATGTACAGCCTCCTGGACCGCAGCGCCGAAAAGGAGCTCGCCGCCGCGTGCGTGAGGTTCGGTCTGTCGATCATTCCCTATGCGCCGCTGCACGGCGGTCTCCTTGCCGACCTGTCGGTCCTGGACCGGCCGATCGCCGGAGGCAAGCGCTACGGCGGGCCCGGATACCCCGACGCCGAGATCGCCATCGCCCGCCAACTCGACCAACTGGCCCGCGGGTGGGGACTGGGGATGCAGCAGGTCTCGCTGGCCTGGCTGTTGTCGCGCCCGGCCGTGGCATCGGTGATCGTTGGAGCCGAGACCGCCGACGAGCTCCGCGCCAACGCCGCCGCAGCAGATGTCGAGCTCACCCAAGAACAGCTCAATGCGGTCTCGGCGCTAACTGCCGGGACCCGGTCCTGACCGGAAGATACGAGGAACTTCGGTGAAGTACTCACGCCTCGGCCACACGAGTGTCAGGGTCTATCGATGACCGAGTTGTGCCGACTATTCGATGATGCCGGAATCAAAGGGGCTTCTTGAAGAAGGTCGCGGCGTCCTCATAAGCCAGCGCACGCCGGCTCGCTAGAGAGACATAGGCAGCGCCTTGCTCCCGCCCCCACAACTCGGCCTCAGTCATCAAGGCCTGCCCTACCCCCTGTCGTCGCACCTGCCCGGCCACCATAACTTCTTCGACCCAGGCAGTAATACCTTCAAGCAATGGCAGGGCTTGGCCACTCGCTACGACAAACTCGCACTCACGTATCGCGGAGGAGCGGTTCTCCGAGCAGTCAGCATCTGGCTAGCCGCTTTAGGAGACACGCCCTGGGCCACTTTCGGGGGTGCCGGCACAGTTCGGCTTCAGGATTTGGAACTGGGTCGTCCAGGAATATGGCTGAGGATAGATTTGGAGAAGCCACCGTCGACACAAATGTCTTGGCCGGTGACATAACCAGATAGCGGGCTCACAAGAAATTCGATCACGTTCGCAATGTCCATGGGATCGCCTATTCTTCCCAGCGGGATAATATCTTCCCTTGCCTTCTTGATTTGGGGATCTTCATACATTTTTTCGGTCATCCGGGTGTGAGTCATGCCCGGGGAGACCACATTGACGCGGATTCCGTCAGGGGCCCATTCCAACGCGAGTGTCTGCGCCAACATCGTCAACGCAGCCTTGCTGGGGCTGTAAGCACCTGATCCAGCATGGGGTTGTTGGCCGGACATGGAGGAGGTGAAACAGGCGGCGCCGTTGCTGTCCTTCAAGTGCGGGTAACTTGCTTTGGCAAGAAGCCACGGGCCGCGGAGATTGACGGAGAACATGCTGTCCCAGTCCTCAAGGGACAAGTCACAGATGGCAGCAGGGCTGGCGATTCCGGCGTTTGCTACCAACGCATCCAGGCCACCGAACTCCGCTACCGCAGCCTCTACCAGTTGACTTGGCACGTCGGGATCCCCGAGATCACCTGCCAGTGCGATGGCGGTACCACCCATGGACTGGATTGAACGAACAACCTGCTCTTGGCTGCTGTTCGATTCGTGTCCACATACGGCAATCATCGGGTGCACACCCCGGGCCAGAGCGGCCTCCGCGATTCTCACGCAGGTAGACGCGCCTATGCCGGTGCTTCCGCCACTTACCAAAGCTCTCATTGCACACATTTCCTTTTACCTGGGTTTCATATGAAGTCATTCTTAACTGAAGAGGGCCCACGGGCTGTAGAGCCATCCGTCTACCCCATAAAAGTGGCAGTGGAAACTGATTTCACTATCTTTAGACACACGTCGACTAGCCCGTCGCAACCTCGACCCAGGGGCTAAGACCCCAGATCCCAGCCTTGATTCTTAAGATCCTGCATTGCCTTATTGAATTCCTGCACGGGGTTCTCTTCGCGAATGATTTCAAGGACGACGTTATTGAGCCCGCAGGTTTCCCATACGGCTGTGCCCAATCCATTCCAGTCGATCACTCCGGTGCCGATTGGATCATGGCCCCAGGTTCCGGTGCCCGTATCAGAAATATGCACAAGTCCAATTGCTTCGTGGTAGGAGAGCAAGCCGTTTACGGGGTCTTCTCCTATGTAGGCAGCGTTGGCGACGTCGTACACAATCTTCACTGCTTCGTCGTTGATAGTGCTTACAACGCCTGCCAGATCCTGGATGGTAGGCGTGAAGCAGTAGGGAGTGTTTTCAAAGAGCAGTCGTGTGCCGGCCTGCTTGGCCAGTGGAATCAGATTCTCCAGACTCTCGTACATCCACCCGTAGGTCTTTTCGAGTGAAGGTGAAATCATGGGGCGTCTTGTGCCGGGGGATATCACGACTTCGGGGACATCCCAGGCCGCAGCCAGGTCAATCACCGATTTGATGTGCTCGATGCTTTTGCGACGCATGTTGGCGCCCGGGCTGGCCAAGTTGATGTCATATCCACCGGCGTTCAGTGACCTGATTGTCGCGCCGTACTCAACGAGCCTCGCGCGAGTTGCCGAACGCTCAGGGGCGGTTATTTCATCCGGCCAGCAATGTGGCGAGCTGATCGGAACTTCAAAAGTTCTGTACCCACTGTCGACCAATTCAGCTATGGCATCAATCGCCGTAGATGACCATAGATAGGAAAATGTGTTAACGATCATTTGGTTCAAGTGAAGGCATCCTCTCTTCTGTTCTTCGCCTATTTATAGACGCGCTACGAATTTTGGTCCCTGCCGAGCGATCGGAAGCGCGAGCCAGGCGGCTCGACGAGACCCGGGGGACATGCCCCCCCTTTTGCCTGGTCGAGCCGCTACGGCGGCTTGGTACCAGCGTGCCTACTAGGAACGCCTAGCCTCGTCGGTGGCATGCGAAGGAGCCACCAGCAGGTGCTCGCCTTCAAGTACCTCAGCGTCAGCAAGCGCCACAGTGGCACGGCCGGTACGGCTGCCGGTCTCGGGCAGGGTGAAGTAAACGACGAGGCACAGGGCGACGACGACAATCATGTAGACCGCGACAAGCATGGGCTGTCCGGCGCCAACGAACGCAGCGGCGATCAGTGGCGCTGTGCCGCCGAAGACGGCGATGACGATCTGGTGTGCAAATCCGATCCCGGATACACGTACCGACGCCGGAAACAGCTCGGCCTGAATGGTCGGGTAGACGGCCTGCCAGATACCGAGAACTACCCATCCCGAGGCTGATACCAGAACGTAGACACCAAAGCCGGGCTGGTTGAGCAGGAGCAGGAGAGGGTAGAAGAGAACGATCATGCCGATGGCACCGACGATGGGGAAGATTTTGCGCCGGCCGAGCCGATCGGACAGCGCACCGCAGATCGGCACGATGACAACGAGCAAGGCCAACCCGATAACATTCCCGGTCAGCGTGGATGCCAGGTCCCGGCCGGTGGTCAGTTTGGCGTAGGTGGGAAGGAAGGTGGCCCAAGTGTAGTAGGCCACGGCCGGGGCAGAGAGTGCAGCCGCCTGCAGCAGCGCCTTGGGATGTTCGCGAAGCAGGTCCATCAGGCGCGCCGCTGCGGACTTTTGATCGACAAGGGCCGTTGCCTCAAACTCGGGGGTCTCTTCTGCCCGTGCCCTCAAGATCAGGCCAACGACGCCGAGGATGCCGCCCGCGATGAACGGGACGCGCCAACCCCAGGCGGCCAGGTCCGCTGGGGCAAAGGCTGATGTCACCATTGCTGCGGCGCCGGTAGCTGCGAGAGTCGCCAGGCCGCTCGCCGTATTGGAAAATGAACCGAACAGGCCCCTGCGGTTCGCGGGGGCGTGTTCGACCATGAAGGCGATGGCGCTCTGCGCCTCACTGCCGGCCGAGATTCCCTGGAGGATGCGTGCCACCAGGAAAAGAATCGGTGCGGCATAGCCGATGGTCGCAAACGAGGGTGTGAGGCCGATGATCAGGGCGCCGACCGCCATTCCGGAGATGGACAGCGTCAGGATGCGCCGCCGGCCGAAACGGTCGGCCAGTGGGGAGACGATGACTCCGCTGAGCGGGCGCACAACAAAACCTACTGCGTAGGTGAGCAGTGCTGCGACTAGGGATGCGAACGGGGAATCGCCTGGAAAAATCTGTCCCGAGAACACAGCCGCGAGCAGGCCGTAAATGTACCAGTCGTACCACTCCACGAAGTGGCCAATCGTTCCTGCCACCATATTCACGTTGCGGCGAGGACGCTTGGACACGTCGGGATACTCCGAAGGGTCCGGCCTGCCGACGGCTTCTTTTGAGGTCTTCATTGAACTCTCCATATTTTCACATTTGCTGCGGAGGGGTAATGGGGTGAGGGCGCTTAATGCTTGCCCGAAATTTGCTTTTACTGCGGCTCTCTAACTCGTCAGCACGACCAATGAGATCGGTTGCTGAGATCGGTTGCAATAACCTTACGAGTGATGAAAGTCGGTTGTCAACGTCTTGTTGAAGTGGTCGTTCCGAATCTGGGCCGCGCTGGCGTCTAGCAGGCGGCGACGCTATCTATGCTCTGGAAGCAGGCCTCCCGAACAGAAAGTAGTGCATCAGACCTGAGAAGGGCTGCTCTTGGACCTCGGGTCAAAGTGAAAGATGGCCAGGTCCGGCAGTCACGCATCTGCCGGGAGCGGTGTTTCGTTGTTGAAGTCCAGGTACTCCACCCCGGACCACGCGCATTCGAGGCTTCCGTAGGTGCACCAGTATTCGTCCCAGTGCGAGAGTTTCCATTGGTCTCGTTCCAGGCCGCGGCGGGTAAGCCGTTCCCGCAGAAGATTCTGGGGAACCCTTACCCGCACGACTGTGGTCTGGGAAGGTGGCCAGTGAAATTTCTCTGCTGCGCGGGTCAGGAAGTCGGGTACCTGAAAGTAGGCGCCGAATGGGGCATCGATCACTACCGACCGGCCGAGGCGCAGGTTCGCTCCAGTCACGTCCATGAGAGTGTCGTATTCGAGGGGCAGCAGGTTGTCGCGGTAGTAGTCGTTGGATTCCCGGTCGGTGGGGTCGTGTCCTGTTGCTTTCAGGGCGAACTCGACAAATCGTCCGCATACCCTGTCCTTGTCCAGGTAAGCGGCATCGTTCTCTCTTGCCGTTTTCTGGGCAACTGTCGTTTTACCTGAGCCGGCCGGGCCAATGACGATGAAGACGCTGGGGGCGGTCATCGGCGGGCCTCTGCCACCGCTGACAGGAACTCCTTGGCGGCTTTGGTGACGCGGTTGAAGTCGCCATCCGGCAGCCATGCTTTAGTCACGTAGCTGCCGACGCCGACACCTGCGACGCCGGCGGCAAACCATTCGCCTACGTTCTCAAGGGTCACGCCGCCTGCCGGCATGATCGGCAGATGGGCGAGTGGGGCGAGGACGGATTTGACGTAGGGGATGCCTCCGGCTTCCGTGGGGAAAAGCTTGAGGATGTCGGCACCCGCCTCGGCGGAGTTGACCAGCTCAGTTGGCGTGTAGGCGCCGCTAACGGTGGGTATCTGGTACCGGTTCGCTGTCCGGATCATTGCCGGGTTCAGTTGAGGGCTGACCAGGAAGTCAGCGCCGGCGCGGATGCACTCGTAGGCCGAGTGCTCGTCCAGTACCGTTCCGGCGCCGATGGCTACTCCGTTGGGCCCGTGCTTGGCGGCGAGCCTGCGGATCACATCGACCGCCCCTGGGATCGAGAGGGTGATTTCAAGAGCTCGGAAGCCTCCGGTGATGGCGGCTTCTGCCACGCGTTCTGCCACTTCAGCGTTCTGGAGGCGGACGATCAGGACGGCGCCGGATTCGTCGATGGTCTGCAGGGTGCGAAGTTTCTTGTACATGCTTGCCTTTCTTGCGCCCCGGCGTGTTGATGTTTCCTATTGCCCGGGCAATGTTGAAGTGTCGTTGACAAACTTTCCCACTATCCATAGTGTTATTGCAACCGATCTCAGCAACCGATCTCATACAAGGGGGTATTGCGGTTGACTCACGTACGCACAATCATTCTGGGTGCTTCCCATTGGCATGTTCCGCTTTGCGCGCCGGCCATTGCCGAAGAGCACGAGGTGATCGGAGTCGGTGACGACGACGTATCCCGCGTCCAGGTGCAGGACCTGGCGGAAGGATGGGGGGCGCCGGTTGAAGCCGACTGGCGGAAGCTGGTTGATCTCCCCGACGTCGGCCTCGCATATGTCTTCGGTCCCCATGACGGTATGGCCGAAAAGTGTCTTGCGTTGATCGAGCGCGGTATTCCGTTCGTTGTGGAGAAGCCGTTGGGCACTTCCCTTGACGAGCTTTCCGCCGTGCGTCAAGCCGCCGAGGCAGCCGGCGTGCCTGCCACCGTCCCCCTGGTCCAGCGCGGTGGACCCACAGAGCAATGGCTTGCCAAGGCAGGCCGGCCCACCTACCAGCGAACCTCGTTCATTGCCGGCCCGCCAGCCCGGTATCTCGACAATGCCAATCCCTGGATGCTCGATCCTGTCAAGGCTGGCGGGGGTTGCCTGGCCAATCTGGGCCCACATTTTGTCGATCTGTTCCTTAGGGGCACGGGTGAGACCGTGGCCGGTGTGGACTCCCGGCTCTCATCGGTTCTTCACCACGAGGGTGTTGAGGATCATGCCAGCCTGATCATCACGACGCCAGAGGGACGCGAAGCCATCGTTGAGGTTGGCTACGCATTCCCTGAGTCGCCGCTTAAGCGCTACTGCAGCTTTACCTCGGTCGGTGAGGCAGGATTCGCATCCGTTGATTCGGACGGCACAGCTACGTTCACGGCACTGGACGGCACCACGGAGGTCGACAAGATCAATGTGGACAGCGACCCACTTTATGCTCCGTTCGTGCGGAGCGTCGCCCGGACGCTGGATGATGGATTCCTGGGCCTGACTACGTTGGCCCAGCTCGAAGACGTCATGCGCCCCATTTGGCAGGCCTATGACAACCAGCACGGAGGAAGAGAACATGTCTGACTTGAGTATCGACGTCGTTGCAAAAGCTGCTGGTGTCCATAGGTCAACGGTCTCCCGGGCTTTCTCACGCCCCGAGGCGGTGAAGAGCGAAACACGCGAGCACATCCTTCGGGTCGCCGAGGGACTCGGCTACACGATGAGTCCACTCGCCCAGGCGCTTCGCCGGAAAACCAGCACGTTCATCCCGCTGATCGTCCCTGACATCACCAACCCGTTCTTCGCTGAACTTGCCAAGACGATGACGCAGGCGGCGGACGAGCGCGGCTACCAGCTGCTGCTCTGCGTCACCAATGGTGACCCTGCCAAGACCGATGGATACTTCACCGCCATGCAGGCCATGTACGCCCCCTTCGGAATTGTGGCTCCATCGACAAAGGTCGATACCGAGGCCATGAAACGCTTCGACTTCGGCCATAAAGTCGTGGTGATCGACCGCGTGGAAGGTGACGACTCCGTTCCCACAGTCACCGTCGACAGTCGCCAGGGAATCAGGCTCGCACTGGACCACCTGCACGCGTTAGGGCACACCTCGATTGGCTACGTATCCGGCATTGCCGGGACGCACACCGCCCAGGACCGGATGGACGCCTATTTGGAGCTGTCCGCCGAGAGCGGCAACGCACCTGTCGTGCTGGACAGCGGGTCGGATCTTGATGCGGGCACGCGCGGGGCAGAACATTACCTGGAGATGGACAATCCTCCAACGGCAATCATCGCCGCCAATGACATGGTGGCCTTTGCGGTCATTTCGGCGCTCGGCCAACGTGGAGTACGGGTACCGGAAGACGTGTCGGTTATCGGGTTCGACGGTCTCGCTCTCGGCGCCCGGTTTAACCCTCCTTTGACGACGGTTCGCCAGCCGATTGCCGACATGGGACACATCGCCATTGAACTGGCTGAGAAGCAGAACGCGGATGGCTCCGTGGACCACATCGTCCTCGAACCTGAGCTTCTGGTCCGCCGCTCCACCTCTGGACCACGCAAATGACCAGGGCGCAGGAGTCAACGCTCCGGCGCCTGCCGGGCCTTCAGCACACAGACCACGTCGGCCTGACGGTGCCGGACCTTGAGGAAGGCATCCGGTTCTTCGTCGAAGTTCTCGGAGCCGAGGAACTCTACCGCTCCGAACGCGGGCCAGACGAAGAATTCATGCCCACAAACTTCGACGTCCCTGCAGATGCCAAGCTGACACTTGCCATGCTCCGCCTGCCACCGAACCTCAACATCGAACTTTTCGAGTGGAGCAGCGCTGAGCGGCGAGAGACCCCACCGAGACATTGCGATGCCGGTGGGCACCACCTGTGCTTCGTCGTGGACGACGTCGACGACGCCATCTCCGTGCTGCAGGAAACACCTGGCGTACGGGTGCTCGGTGAACGCAAGGAAGTTGCCGGCGACAGCCCCCGAGTAGCCGGCAACCGCTGGACCTACTTCATCACCCCATGGGGATTGCTGATGGAAATCGTGGACCGATCCCGCGTCGCAGCCCCGCCCCCGCTGGTCGGTCCCACGGACTGGGCAACACCTCCAAACACTTCCAGAAAGGACATAAACAAATGCGGCTAGCGGGTCACACACTAGGCACCCCGGACCACACGGTTCCCCAAGCACTTGATCTCTTCCGAGCCGCAGGGCTCGATGCAGCCGAAGTCATCTACCAGGATGACTACAAATCAGGGTTGCCATTAGGTGACCGGCGTGCTGCGGTGGAGGCAATGAAGGCGGCCGATACCGCAGGGATACCCATCGTAGGTCTGACGCCTTACACGACCGCCATCAACTCACTGGACGACGCGGAATGGCGCACAGCAGTTGATGAATTTCGCGGCGCCATAGAAACCGCACACCTGCTCGGCGCTGACCGGGTCCGTGTCTATGCCGGTTCCTGGCACCCTGGGGACAACGACCACACGGCGCGTTGGGCAAAACTGCGTGAAGCATTGGAGACCCTGGCGCCCGAAGCTGGCCAGGCGGGCGTTCGCCTCTGCGTGGAAAACCACTTCGGCACCATGACCCAGACCGCGGCGGCCACCGCTGCCCTGGTCCGGGAAATTGACCATCCGGCGGTCCGCGTTCTCTATGACCAGGCGAACCTGACCTTCACGCACGACGAAACGTTCGAACAGGCCTTTGCTGTTCAAGGAGATCTGGTCGGTCACGTGCATGTGAAGGACCTGGTCTTCACGGATCCCAACGCAGCCTTCCGCGCCACGGAAACGGCCCGGGTCAACGCTTCCGAACGGGCTGTCAGGTCGCGCGTGGTCGGAGGCGGCGTCGTTCCATGGTCCGACATCCTCGCCGCGTTGCTGCAGCACGGCTACGACGACGTGCTGAGCATCGAGCTCGAGTACCGCTGGCATCCTCAAGACCTCCCCGCGCCCGAGGACGGATTCCGGGAATCCGCCGCCGTCCTTCGCGCCATGCTCTCTGACCTGACTGAAGTAAGGAACGCCTGATGAACACCAACCGTCTACGCGTCGGAGTTGTCGGCGCGGGCAATATCGCCACCATTGCCCAATTGCCCACCCTCGTGCAACGTGCCGACGTCGAATTGGCCGCCTTGGTGTCCCGCCGGGATGACCCAAGCAGCCTGGTCAGGCGCTGGGGATTCGGCGCCGCCTACAAGACCGTGGAGGACATGGTGGATTCGCAGGAGCTGGATGCAGTCTTCGTGCTGACGCCACGTTCCGAGCACGCCCACGCCGTCCAGCTATGCCTGAGCCATGATGTCGACGTGTTCTGCGAAAAACCCTTGGCTCCGGCAACCGATGAGGCGGAACGTCTGGCAGACCTCGCCGACGAGCGCGGCCGCATACTGATGGTCGACTTCAACCGCCGCTACGCTCCCGTCTACACTGCCGGCCGGGAAGTTTTCGGTACCAAAGGCGCCACCTTCTGCGTCGCCCAGAAAAACCGCCCCGGCTCCGAATACCGTGCAACATTCGAAAATGCCATCCATATGGTCGATCTCCTCCGCTGGTACTGCGGCGGCGAACCCGAGCACGTCGCCGCCCACGCCGCTGGTGACGACCCCTGGGAAGAAGACGGCGTCGCAGCAACCATCCGCTTCAGCACCGGGAACACGGGCGTCCTGATGGCCGCCCGCACAGCAGGAGCGTGGAACGAGAAGTTGGATGCCTATGGTGACGGAAAGACAGTAGAGGTCAGGGCGCCCGAAACGGTCTCGACCACAGTCAAGGGCGTCACCACATCCCGGGAACTCAGCGCAGAGGCGTATGGCTGGGCTACTGCGACGGACACTCTCGGATTTTCCGCCGCCGTTCACCATTTCCTCGACCGGGTCGCCGACCGGGCGCAGCCGCTGACCTCAGGCCGTGAAGCTGTCCACACCCAACGCCTGCTCGACCGGATCCTCGCCGCATCGGGGCTCCCGACAGAGGAACAAGCCGGCCGGGAATGGGCCAGCCACGCAGTGAACGGAAGCTGAACAACCAAGCTCGCCCATCCCTCGGGTTAGGTCTTGCACCGAGAACTGTTGAAACCACGGCCTCCACAAGCCGCTGAGCATAGGGAGGCACAAAATAGCTCCAAACCGCCTCCACCAGAGCAACCCGAAAATCGGGGGAGCGGGACGACAACCGCTGCGCGGCCGGCTCACCCCTCTCGTTGGTATCCTGCTGGTCGCGTTCAGCGCCAGACAGGCGGTTTCGGCGGTATCCCCACTCCTTGGTCCAATAAGCGGTGACCTACCCCTCGACGCCGTGACGACCGGGATCCTTGGTATGCTGCCGACCGCCGGCTTCGCAGCGATGGGCTTCCTGGCTGTCCCTCTGATCCGCCGTACCCAGCCCGAACACCTGCTGCTGGTGTCAATCCTGCTGACAACACTCGGCCAGATCGGACGCGCACTGGGGTCGACTACCCTCGCCTTTTTGGTGTTCACCTGTGTCGCCATGCTGGGGATCGGGGTGGTAAATGTGGTGATTCCGCCGCTGTTGATGAAGTATTTCCCCGATAAAATCGGGATCCTCCCTGCCCTCCACGTGACACTCCTCGCCGTCAGCACCGCCGTGGCCGCCCAAGCCGCCATACCCTTGGCGGGTATGTATGGCTGGCGGTTCTCCATCGGTATCTGGGCGGTAATCAGCGCCGCCGCAACGGTACCCTGGCTGACGGTCCTTGCGGGCAGGCGTACGGCTGCCCGCGTCAGGAAACCGCCAACCAGCGAAGTACCGCCGCCCCGCACCAGCGTGATCAAGCCCTGGAGATCATCGATTGGCTGGGGTACGGCACTAATCTTCGCGGGTTGCTCGAGCAACACGTTTGCTGCCCTTACATGGCTTCCGGTTGTTATAGACAGAGGGATGAGTCCGGGAACCGCCGGGTTCATGTTGGCGCTCTATTCCATCCTCGGCCTGCCGGTCGGCCTTGTTGTGCCTTTTGCTGTGGCAAGGATGCCTCGCCCGCTACCTATCGCAATCCTGTTCGTCGTCACGTTCTCGGTCGGCTATGGAGGCATCATCTTTGCTCCGATAACTTCTGCCGCGGTGTGGGTAGCCATCGCCGGGCTTGGTCAGGGCGCATACTCCTTCGTGTTTACCATGATCAATAAGCGAGCACGAACACAAACCGGGTCGGGGGTACTGTCCGGGTTCGCCCAGGGAGTCGGCTACACCCTCGCAAGCCTCGGCCCATTCCTTTTTGGTCTCCTGCATCAGCCAGGGGACCACTGGCTACCCTCGTTCGGCATGCTCGGAGCCTGGCTCCTCGTGCTTACCGTGGGAGCCCTGATGATCAACAGACCGCGCGAGCTTGAGGATGCCTTCCCGGCTGAAACAGCTCGTCGTTGAAAGCAACAAGGACTTCGGCGATCCCTGATGCCGGCAACTCAAAACCGATAGACCCCTCGCCAGCGACCGGAACCAAGGACTCCAAAACCTGAGCTAAATAATCCTTGACAGACCCTGATCCCGACCCTATGTTTAGTGCAACCGATCTCAGCAACCGATCTCAGTCGCGCTGATGAAAATGCAACCGATCTCAAAGGAGAGACGAAATGATCAAAGCTGCAAGTACTTTGACCGCTGTTGCCCTTGCCGCGGCACTGCTCACCGGCTGCTCCGGCAGTTCGGGCGACTCCGGCAAAAACAACGACGACGGTCCCGTCACGTTGACGTACTGGGACTTCATGGACCCCAGCCAGAACAACCCGAGGGCTGCGGCGCTGAAGCAAAACCTCGAGAACTTCCACAAGGAAAATCCCAACATCACAGTCCAGCTGTCGACCGTGTCCTTCGGAGACATGATCAGCAGGCTTCCGCAGGCAGCAGCAGCGGGACAGACGCCGGATGTCGTGAAGATGTTCGCCCCGGTTGTCCCCCAAATTGCTGCCGCGCAGGTTTATCAGCCGCTTCCTGAGGAGGCCAAGCAGATCACTGACTGGTTGCGCCCGGTGGACAAGCTGGCGGACAAGGACGGAAAGCAAGTAGCCGTCCCATACGACTACCGCACATGCACGCTCTATTACAACGACAAGATCCTCAAGCAGATCGGAGCTGCCGTACCCACCACCTGGGACCAGGTCGCCGAGGTTGCTGGGAAGGCAGCGAAGGCGGGATTTACCGGGTTCGGGACGGGGTTCTCCGGGGTCGACAACTCGGCGATCATCTCGACCTTCTTCGATTGCTTCATGAGCGAGGTGGGGCAGCCCATCTCCAATCAGGACGGCAAAGCCAGCTTTAACACTGAAAAAGGTAAAGAATTCGCGGATTTCCTCGTGAAGCTCAAAAAGGCCGGAGGCATGCCACCGAGCGTTGTGGGGGACCAGTACTCGACGGTTGCTGACGGCCTCCAAAACGGCACCGTTGCCATGTCTGCCCTCGGAACGGAACGCCTCTTGACCCTGCAGAAGGCCAACCCGGACATCAAGTCGGCCACCCTGCCCAAAACTTCAAACGGCTCGGATACGGGATCGACGTTCGGCTGGACCCTTGGCATCGGTGCCGGAAGCAAGCATGCCAAGGCGGCCTGGAAGTTCATCCAATACATGACCAGCCCGAAGGCCGGGGCGCTCATGGCGACCGGGGGTGATGTACCCGCCCGCTCGTCGACGTTCCAGGACCCTTACTTCACCACTCCTGCGGCCAAGACCGTGCTGGACGTCAGTAACTTCGTCAAAGATCACAGCGAGCCACACATCTACCCGGACAACTGGATCGCGATTGCCGGTGGCCTCGCCAACGCCGGACAGCAGCTGTACCTGAACAACTCGTCGGCCGACGATTTCATGAAGTCTGCCCAGGACGCGGCCAACAAATGAGCCCCCGCCCGGACAGGACTAATCACGTAAACCTGGTCCCAGGAAAGCGAATCCCATGTCAGTGACACAAGAACGACGCGCAGCACGGAGTACCGATCCCCGTGTACGGCCTGCGCGGAAGGACCGCGCGGTCTGGCTCTACGTCATCCCGGTCGTTGCAGTTTTCCTTTTCGTCTTCGTCGGGCCCCTGCTCTTCACAGCCTGGACGGCGTTCCACGAAACCACGTACTACCAAATCAAGGACTTCTCGGGACTAAAGTCGTTCACCAAACTTTTCACCGACAAGGACCTTCCCAAACAGATCGGCACCACCCTTGTCTTCTCACTCGGCGCACTGGCTATTGCATTGCCACTGGGCTTTGTCTCAGCGGTGGTCCTGAATAAAATCATCCGCTTCAAGCGGACGGTGCGGAGTCTGTTCCTGCTTCCGTGGCTGATGTCACAAGCCACAGTTGGCACCCTCTGGCTGTGGTTCCTCAACCCCACCTACGGCCCCGGGACATCCATCACAAAAGCCCTTGGCTTCGGCCCCGCCGATGCGTTCTCCACGCCGGGTTCTGCACTGCTGGCGCTAACGCTTATCACTGCGTGGTGGTCCTATCCCCAGGCGATGGTCCTGTTCCTCGGGGCGCTTCAGACTGTGCCAACCGAACTTTACGAGAGCCTGCGGGTGGATGGCGGAAACGTTTGGCAGGGATTCGTGAACATCACACTTCCCTTTCTTCGGAACACCATCGTTTCCGTCGTCGTCGTCCTCCTGATGCTGTATGTGCAGATGGTGACCATCATCCTGGTCACCACCCGCGGCGGCCCGCTGGGCGGAACGGAAACGCTTTCCATGCGGGTATTCAACAAGACGTTCCAGGACTTCGATCTCTCCGGCGCCTCTGCCGCAGCTATTTTGCTCTTCGCTATCAACATCGCCTTGACCCTGGTAGCGATCCGCTTCCGACGGAAGGAAACCCTGTGACTGCCACCATTCCGGCACGCCGCCGACCCGGGCATATTCTGCGGCGGCTACCCATCTGGGCAGTCGTCGCAGTCACCGCCGCCCTGGTGCTGCCTCCCGTCCTGTGGATCTTATCGACGTCCCTGAAAACCGATGCGAACACGGTCGCTTTCCCACCTGTGTGGATACCGAACCCGTTCTCGTTCGACAGCTACGGCGGACTGTTCACTTCCACCAACATGCGCTTTTTCCTGAACTCGCTGATCTACGCCATCGGTTCGATCATCCTTGCCCTGGCCGTCTGCGTCCCCGCAGCGTACGTCGCGACCCGCTACCGGGGCCGTCGCATGGAAAGCCTCATGACCTCAATCCTCGTGCTGTCCATGGTCCCAGGCGTCGTCGTTTTCATTGCGCTCTACTCCATGTTTGTAAAAACCGCGCTCATCAACACCTACCCCCTGCTGATCGTGGTCTACACGGGCATCATCTGCGGACAAACGATCCTGTTCCTGCGCAACTTCATCGAAAACATCCCCGTTGAGATCGAGGAAGCAGCGGCGATCGATGGCTGCAACCGACGCCAAATCCTCCTGCGGATCGTGCTGCCCCTGATCCGTCCTGGCATAGCCGCCGTTGCGATCTTCATCTTCGTGTTCGTCTGGAACGACTTCCTCGTCGGGACCGTCCTGGCAACAACCGAGGACATGAAGACCGTGCAAAACGGCATCGTCCGCTACATCTCCACCGGCTACGGCAACTTCTGGGCCGCCTTCGGCGCCTTCGTCATCGTCGCCTTCGTACCCGTCCTGGCCATCTTCGCCGCCTTCCAACGCTGGTTCATCGCCGGCCTGACCTCGGGAGGCGTCAAATCATGACCGTAACGGAACAGGCTCCCCGGGTCGCCGTCGTCGGAGCAGCCGGCTGGGCCGGATCACGACACGCACGAGCATTCGCCGCAGCCGGTGCCCACGTCACGGCTCTCGTAGACAAGGACGACCGCGCCTACCCACTCGCCCAGGAGCTGGGCGCAGTGCTGCTGCCCAGCACAGAGGCACTCCGCCCCGAGCACCTGGACCTAGTCGTCGTTGCCCTCCCAACCACGATGCAACCGGAGGTCTGCGCAGACCTGCTCAACAGGGGATTGCGTGTCCTGACTGAAAAACCGGTCGCCGCAGACGCAGAGGGCGCCGCCGTCCTGGCCGCTTCATCCGGCGCCAACGAACGCCTCATGGTCGGGTACACGCTCCACCAGCACCCCGCCGCACCGGTTGTCTCACAATGGGTCAGGGACCACGACGTGATCGCCGTGTCCGTCCGCTCCGTGGCCCATAAACAGAAGGTCGACTCGTGGCGCGCCGACCCGAAAGAGGGCGGCGTCGCCGTCATCAACGGCATCCACGCCATCGAGTTAGTGTCATCGTGGTTCGACGGCGACCCGAAAGTACTGGCCACCAGCGCCAGCAGCAGCCTGTACGGCTCGCCGGTACCAGAACACGTCGTCGCCACCCTCGAATTTCCTGAGGGCACGGTGTTTAATCTTCAGAGCTACTGGTCTCCCTGGCAGGAGTCTCAAGGTCTCAACCAAGGGGACTGGAGCCTCACCATCGATGTCCTGGCAAGCACCGGCCGGATGCTGTGGTCCAACGATTCCCTCCACGCGTGGGAACGGGACGGCAGCCAGTACGAGAAGACCTTCGATCCCTCGGACCTCTTCCTTCGCCAGGCCGAGTCGGCTCTGAGGTTCTGCTCGGGTGAAACCCCTGCAGTCACATTCGCCCAGGCACTCCGCGCCACCGAATTCGCCGATGCCCTCCTGGCAGCGGTAGCCTCCCGAGCTAAGGACGAGCTCGCCCCGTAGCATCATCAAACCTGACCGCATGGCGACCGGCCGAACCGAGCAATCTCAACTAAGGAAATGAACATGAAACGATCACCTCACTCTCCAGCCGCGGGGGGACCGCGGTGCACCCACATTCATGGAAGCGATATCAAATGAGCCTCAAAGACCAGGTGGTTCTGGTAACCGGATCCAGCGGCGGAATCGGCGACGCCGCTGTCAGCGCACTCAAAGCTGCAGGCGCCATCGTCGTTGGCGCTGACCGTTCCCCCAAAGAGGACCAGCCCTTGGAGGCGTTCTACCCCCTCGACATCACCTCGGAACAGCAATGCGCAGCCGCAATCCAGGACATCGCATCCAAACACGGCCGCATTGATGTCCTGATCCACGCAGCGGGAGTGCTCGGCCCCACCCCCGGCATTATGGAGACAACAACCGAAGAGTTCGACTCCATTCTGAGGATCAACGCCTCCGCGACCTTCACGATGGTGCGGGAAACAGCCAAATCGATGCTCGAGTCCGGCACCGCCGGCGCCATCGTGGTCCTGTCCTCCGTTGCGGCCAAGGAAGCACGCCTCAACTACCTGCCGTACAACGCGAGCAAGCTAGCCGTACTGCACATCATGTGGTCATTTGCAGAATTGCTGGGACCTCAGGGGATCTCCGTCAATGCCATCGCACCGGGCCCGGTGAACACACCCATGTGGGCGCAATTTGCCAAAGATTCCGGACCGGACGCGGCTGCCAACCGGGCGAAGCGGGCAGCGCAATTGCCGATGCGCCGGTTCGCCGAACCCGACGAAGTCGCCCGCGCCATCCTCTTCCTTGCCGATCCCGACAACCGCTACATCACAGGAGTGTCCCTCGACGTGGCAGGCGGAGCACACCTGGGAATCGGAACCTGAAACCAACCGGCACGGGGCTTCTCACATGCCGTCGCCCAGCGCTGCTATGCCCATGCCCCCAACCCATCCAATATCAACGCTTCAAGGCTGGTCTCATCTCCTGCAAAGCAATTCAACAATCGGAGACGAGTAGGAAGTCCTTGACCCACCAAGGAGACACTTAATGCGACATCATCACACTGCCCTGCACGTAACGGATATGGAGCGCAGCGCGCGATTCTACGTGGATGGCCTTGGACTGACCCGCTTGGATGCGTGGACGTCGGGACCATACATCGGCGAACTTTACGGCCGTCCCAACGTAAAGGTCAAAGCCATGCTTCTCGCTACCAGTGACGGAGCCTTCCGGCTGGAACTTGCCCATGCCGAGCCTCTACTGCCCGCAGTCGACCCATCGGAGGCGCAGCCGGGCACAGCACACCTTGCCTTCACAGACATCGACGTACGGCAGGTTTACGCCAAGATGACAGCTCTTGGTTACGAGGCGGTATCCGAACCCGTTGCCCCGGCCTCAGGCCCCATTGCAGGCGGGTGGCTGGTCTACCTCCTCGATCCAGACGGATATCGGGTGGAGCTCGTTCAGGCGCCCGACTGGCAGGGAAGCGACAAGTCTTGAGCCATCGGGACCCAGAAGAACATGCCCGGAATCCTCGGACGCCAGGTGAGGATATCGGGCCGTAGACCATACGCAAGAAAACAGGGGCTACTTGACGGTTCAGACGAAAAGCCGCCGTCACGCATCAAACCTCTAGGCGCCCGCTCATGGTGCCGGTCCAAACCTTTGAAGGGAACCTCGTGAGTCCAGCAGCCCGATCCATGATTCCCGAGCAGAGGCACCAAGAAATCCTCCGCCTCCTGCGGCAGGAGGGCATTCTGAGTGTCCGCGGCCTCACGGCCTATATGAATGTCTCTCACATGACGGTCCGTCGTGACATCACTGCCCTAGAGTCCACTGGCCAAGTGAGCTCAGTCCGCGGTGGTGTTCGGCTCACAAAGCAGCACGGCCAGGAACCTGCAGGGGAACCCAAACTTCGGGCCCAACCCGGAGCCCCGCGCGAAAAGGCGATTGCCAAGCTCGCAGCCCAATCAATAAAGGATGACATGGTTGTCTTCTTCGACGCCGGCACCGCGTGTCGATCACTCGTGCCCTTCCTCGCCGCCCGCCGGCACCTTACCGTAGTAACCAACGACTTCTACATCGTCACAAGCTTGTTCGCCTACCCGAACATAGAAACCATCCACACTGGCGGAGTAGTGGACCCAGCGAGCGCTTCCGGTCAGGGGCCCCTCGCGACCGAAATGCTCAAATTCGTCAACATTGATTTGTCCTTCCTCAGCAGCCGGACGTGGAACATTTCCAGGGGCCTCATGGCACCTTCCATGGACGAAATCGAGGTAAAAAGGGCAGCCCTCAAAGCGTCGTCCTCGAGGTTCCTACTCGCGGACAGCACCACGTTCGGCACCGTCTCCCTTTTCAACATTGCACCTTTGCAAATGCTCGACACTGTCGTAACTGACGATCAACTACCACTAGACGTGCAAAACAATATCCGACAACTCGGGGTTACCGTCCGCTTGGCTACTTTCGGCGAAGGAGGCCCAAGTCCACTCGCGTACGCAACCGAAAGGGGGGCCCGGTGGTAACGCGCGATCCTGAGCGGCAGGCGTCACAGGGCAACGGCGGTGCCGGTATCAGTCATGTTGTCAGAGCGCCCGGTTGGTGGGGGAAGATAAGCAGCGTGCTCGTGGCGGTTGCGAGGAGTTCTCCGCTGGCGGTGCTGAGGCGGCCTTCGGTGAATATCACCCGCGGGCCGGATTTTACGACTGACCCCTCCGCACGAAGTTCACCCTTGTTGAGCGTGATTGGTCGCAGGTACTTGACCGCCAGATCGATAGAGGTGTAGCCGATCCCTGCTTCCAAGGTACTGTGTGCTGCGCAGCCGAGCACCGTGTCGAGGAGCGTGCAGGCCAGGCCGCCGTGCACCATTCCGAGGGGGTTGTAGTGCGCTTCTCCCGGCCAGCACTGGAACTCGACGTGTCCGTATTTCGCATCGACGAGATCGAAATTCATGAGGGAAGCGATCGGCGGCGGCGCAATCCTGCCGTCGCGGAGGCCGGAAAAGTAGTCCAGACCCGACAGCCGTGGCAGCTGTTCGAGCGCGATTGCCGGATCAATCCAGGTGAAGGTTTCCGACCGTTCCGCTGGGTTGTTGGTTGACATGAGGTTTCCTCCTAATTTTTGGTGAGCCCGTAATCGCCTCGCTCGAGCCCATGGAACAACCACCGCGCGACTTCCCAGGGGAGGCCTTGGGGCATCTCAGCCCTTAGTCCAGAACCCGACGGCGGCCGAACGGGTACGTGCGTGTACACCGGCGAGGCTCGTGAGGGCGCAAAGGCCCGCTCACCGCCTACGGATGCGTTAGATCCGCTTCTGGGATTTCCGGGTTCGGCTGTGACTCGGCAGACTTGGTGCGGTTTACGCGGGCCACCGAGCAGAGCAACACCAGGCCGAAGCCCGCTGCCGCCCAAAGCGCGAGGACGCCAAGCGATGACCATGCGGCCGTTCCGTTGAAGTAGCCGTAGTCATTGACGGCTCGGACCGCTGCGCCGGGGGGAAGAATCGCTGAGACCGCTTGCCCCCACGAGGGCAGGATGTCGTAGCCGATGGTCGCTCCGCTGACGGCGTTGCCGACGATGGTTAGCGTGATGACTGCTAGGGCGATCCCCGCAGGTCCCAGCCAGGCGCCGAGCGCCTTGGTCGTGAACGCGACCGACGCGGAGAGCAGCGCGAGAGTTGCCGCGAGCAGCGGCCACGGGGCCGTCAGGGCTCCGAGGATGGGGCCGGCGATTGTTGCCCCGACGACGCCGATCAGTACGGCGAATCCGCCCATGGCATACAGGCGGTGGCGCAGCCTGATCTTGTCAGCGGCCCCGGTGAGACCTTGCGCCAGAACAAATGACGAGAGTGTGACGCCGAATACGACGTAGAAGGCAGATAGCCCTCGGCTGTCGTACTGCGCCAGCGGCACGAGGTCTTTCTCCTGCAGGGTAAGCCCGGCATGGTCCGCTACGCCATGGACCAGAGCGCGGGCCGCTCCGCTCTCGCTGAGGCCCTTTGCGCCGGCGTAGTCGAACTGCAACGTGGTTGGCGCGGTCAGGGCCACCGCCGCAACCGCGGCGCCATTTTGAACCATCTGGGTGCCTTCGCTGAGCGAGGTGACCTCGGTCACCGTGACGGCGTCGCCCAGTCCCTTTTGAGTTGCCGTGGCGAGCGGTTCGCCCACTACAGCCAGCGGCAAGTGCAACGGTGCGGGGCTGCGCTGAATGCCGACGTAGATGGCGATGAAGGCCGTACCAATGATGAGCCCGGTAAGAACCAGGGCTATCCACGCGCTGTGCTGAGTTCCGGGAGCGGCATTCCCGGCCCGGGCTGGATGGGGAAATGACATCTTCAGGGCTTCCTCGACTAGAATGGTTTGAATATCAAACCGAGGCAATCGTACAGGAGGCGGTTTGAAAAACAAACCATCGAAAGACTCACTCGCCGTTGCTCTTGGCGCGATCGATGACCGGTGGTCGCTCCACATCGTTCGCGCGCTGGCGTTCGGCGCGTCGCGGTACACCGAAATATTGCGTGCCGTGGGAGCCCCAAGGGACATCCTTGCATCGCGTTTGAAAAAGCTCACGGAGTCCGGGATTGTCCAACAGCGGTTGTCGGAAAGCAGCGGGGGCTCCGGGTATGAACTCACCCAAAAAGGAAGGGATTTGGGCCAGATCATCTTGGTTCTGAAGCGCTGGGGTGACGCATACCGGGACGCGGACGTTCCGGTAGTCGAGTTTGTGCATGATGCGTGCGGCGAAATGTTTGTGGCTGAGGTGCGCTGCGAAGCTTGCGGAAGGCCTGTCAAGTCAGGAGAGCTCTCTGTCCGCCACCCGGAGGAGGCCTGCTAGCCGGCCAGCGATCGGACGCGGGGTGCCCGCCCGATCGCCGCCGAACACACCACGCCACGCAGCCGGAATTCACGGCTTGTGAGCGCCGAAACAAGCGGCTGGTGAGGCGAGCTCGAAGGCCTTGATCTCACCCTCCAATTTCATCGAGAAAAACGGGACGTCGTGCAAGAATCCGTCCAGTGGGGACCTGCCGGTCTGGGGATCCCGACGATTCGCGCTCGAATGGAGTGACAGCGTACGGCTGAATTGTTGACGGCTTCCTTCGCAGCGTTCGGCCTCTTATGGCCTTTGGGGCACTCTTTCCCGCAGGACCCGGTGGGCACTGCAGCACGGTGCCGCCATTAGGACAAGGACGTGACGCCCAGTTTCCGCACCGTGGCTGTGCCGCCTTCGACGTACACGTCGGTGCCCAGGTTCCCGGACCGGGGGAACACCAGATCGCTCAGCACAACCCTGCCGTCTTGGGCGAAGACCTCCACCGAGCACTGGTCGATGATTACTTTTAGCCGAAGCGCGCCGCCGTCGAGCTTCACTGGTGCGGACTCAGCCGACGAGAACTTATCGTGGAAGGCGGTGTTTCCGGAGTTGCGGCGGTCCAGTGTGAGCCGGCTCGTCAGGGCATCGAAGCTAAGGACCGTTGCGGCGCTCCCGTCCGGTGCGCCGAGAAGCCTGAACGCAATGTGCCGTGCCGTGCCGGGCAGGATCTCGGCCTCGATCAGCTGGGCTGATCCGGGCGTCGCGTCGGGCAGTTGCAGCAGGGAGTTGTGAAGTTCCATGTTCTGGATGGTGCGGGCAGGCTCCCCGGAGTCCAATGGCAGCACGGGGCGCTGCACCAGGCGCGGGAAACCGTCCACCGTCGCGAGCTCGATCTCGCGGGCAAGCGACATACTGGAGCGCCACGGTGACGTGGGCAAGGAGTTGGCGTAGTCCCAGTTGTTCATCCAGCCGATCATGATGCGGCGGTTCTCCGGGGCGTTGCTGAAGGAGACGGCGGCGTAGTAGTCACGTCCCCAGTCGAGCCACAGACAGTGTCTGAGATCTACGTTCCCGTCGGCATCGGTTGGAACGAGCGAATCAGGGTCGGCGGTGAACTGCACGCCGTCGAAGTCGCCGACGAAGTATTGCCCTCCGGAGCCGCCGGCCACGGCGCCCGGGTTGATATTGACCACCAGGACCCATTTGACGTTGTCCGGGTCTCCGTCGACGGGGAGCGGGAAGAGGTCGGGGCATTCCCATTCGCCGTCGCTGGCGTTGGCTGGGCCGAAGGTGCTCAGGTATTCCCAGTCCTTGAGGTCGGCCGAGCGGTAAAGCACAACCTGCTGGTGCTGGGCCTCCACCGCCACCATGATCCAGCGGGAACCGGCCGGTCCCTCGTAGCGGAACACCTTGGGGTCCCGGAAATGGGCCGAGCCGCGGCCAAGCACGGGGTTGCCTGCGTATTTGCTCCAGGTCATGCCGGCGTCCGTTGAGAACGCGAGAGACTGGGCTTGTGTCCCTTGGTGCACCGAGCCTTCCTTGAAGGCGCTCGTGTAGATGGCCACCAAGGCCGGATCTTCTGCTGTGCCGAATCCCGACGTATTGCCGTGGTCCACCACGATGCTGCCGGAAAAGACGTCTTCTTCCTCGTTGCAGGCGATGGCAACCGGGTGTTCGGTCCAGTGCAGAAGGTCGGTTGAGGTGGCGTGTCCCCAGGACATGTTGCCCCAGACGTTGTCGAAGGGGTTGTTTTGGTAGAAGAGGTGGTAGACGCCCTGGTGCCACACGAGTCCGTTGGGGTCGTTCAGCCACGTGTTCTTGGCTGTGTAGTGAAGTATTGGCCGCATGGTGGGGGCGGTTTCTTCGGCGCGGCCCCCGGCAAGGTGCGCTGTGGTTTCAGTCATCGGAGTTCTTTCGGGACGTCTGGGCCATTTCCAGGGATCGGATCAGTTCCGCCCGCGTTGGCGGGTTCGCTCCGTGCCGTCCGACCGTTATGGCCGCAGCGAGCGAGGCGGCGGTTCCCAGCCGGGTGAGTTTGCCGTAGCCGAAATCGTCCTCGGGGTCCTCGATGAGGCCGGCGATAAGCGATGACATGTAGGAGTCGCCTGCGCCGACAGTATCTTTGACGAGCACTGGTGGTGCCGGCACTTCGATCTCGGCAGCATTCGAGCGCAGATAGGATCCGGATGCGCCATCGGTGATGATTGCAAGTTCCGTCCCGAGATCAAGCAGCCGTCGCGCGACGTCGTCAGGAGACGTGCGCGGGTAAAGCCACCGGGCATCGTCCGAACTGAGCTTCACAACGGTAGCCAGGGCAACTGTGTGTTCGAAAGTCCTGAGCGCTTCAGTGTGGCTGTGGAGCAGTGTCGGGCGGATGTTGGGGTCGTACGTGATCAAGCAGCGGCGGGAGAACTGATCGAGCAAGGACCGGACTTGGGTTGCTCCGGGCTCCGTGAAGGAGGCCAGCGACCCCGTATGCAGCACCTTCGGGAGGAAAGTGGGGCTGATGTGGGGGAGGTTCCATTCGAAGTCGAATTCGTACTCTGCGGAACCGCTGCTGTCCAGAAGCGCCCTGGCTGTGGACGTGCGGTTGAGGTGTTCGGCTCCCGGGAACAGGCGTACTCCTGCGGTGTCCAGGTGTTGTTGGATGCTCCTGCTGCGTTCATCCCTGCCCAGTGCGGTGAGAAATGCGGTGCTGACGCCTAGCCGGCCGAGTCCGAACGCGACGTTCATCCCTGATCCACCGGGGAACTCGACGGCCCCTGCAGCGGTGTCAATGATGTCGATTATGGCCTCGCCGACGACGACGACATCCGTTTCAGGGCATGGGGGAACTGGGGTGCTGTGCATTCAAGGTCCTTGGAGGTTTGGGCGCGTCTGTTTCTGGACGCGCTCGAGGTCAGGTGTTGGGGCGTGTAGGTGAATCCGGTGCTGCTCTGCTCGAAGCGTCCTGATGTCTTGGGGAGGCGACGGAATCGCGAAGGACCAGGGGACAGGGGAGAAGGGTCGGGTGAGCGGCGAACAGCTGCAGGTCGGTTTTCCCCTCGATGGCGTCGATCAGGTTTTCGGTGGCCCAGGCGCCCATTTCGTAGTGCGGAAGGGCGACGGTTGTCAGTGCGGGGTAGATGTTTTCGGCAATCAATTGTTGGTTGTCGAAACCGACGATGGAAATGTCGTCCGGAATCCTGAGGCCAAGTTCCCCGGCGGCCCGGTACGCGCCCATGGCCATGCGGTCGTTGTAGCAGAACACGGCCGTGGGCCGGTTTGGGGTTTTCAGCAGGCGCAGGGCCGCCTGGTGGCCGCCGGGCACCTCCGAAGGCTCGGACTGGACCAGTTCTTCGTGATAGGGCAGCCCGGCATCTGCGAGTGTGTCTTTGAAGGCCTTGAGCCGGGAGTGGGTGGCCGGGACGTCGTCGGTGTTGTTGAGCATGCCGATGCGGGTGTGTCCGGCGTCGATCAGGGTTTGTACGGCCGACCTCGCACCGGCGATTTCGTCGGGGATGACGGAGGAAACGGTGTGGCTGATGTCTTCGGAGTCCACCAGGACAGCGGGGAGTCCGATGAGGTTCTTGGGGACGGCCAGTTTGCGGTGATACATGGTGGCGTAGAGGATGCCGTCTACCTGCCGGTCCAGCAGATCCGCCACATCACTTTCCCTGGAATCCTGGGAGCTGGTGCTGGTGGAGTTGATGATCATGATGCGGTATCCGCGAGCACGTGCCGTCTCCTCGGCCCCCAAAATGATCCGGCCGGCGTGCGGGGTGGTGGCGATTTCCTCGCTGATGAACCCGATCATGCCCGAACGTTGGGTGCGCAGGGCCTGCGCCAGCCGGTTCGGGCCGTATCCGAGACTCCGCGCCGCTTCGTGGACCCGTTCCCTCGTCTCCGCCCCCACCCGGGCGTAGGCAACGTCATTGAGGACGTGGGAGACCGTTGTGACCGAGACGCCGGCTGCGGCTGCCACGTCCTTGATTCCAACTGACTTGTTCATTGCTCTCCCACGTCCTTATGTTGATGCTGATTCTATGTCCGGGTACTTGCTGGGTACGTTCTATTCGTCCCAGAGGCCCGATGGCGATCCCCGAGGGACTCGCCAGGCCTGAGCGGGCTACTGAACCACAAGTGGTTCGTGTGCCGCCTGGAAACCGACCGCGGGTGTGGCCCTGAAGGCGTTAACAGTCCTGTCCGCGATAACTTGGGCGTCACTTCCGGAATCAAGGATCGTATTCCGGGCTGATGCGGGATCGACCATGACGGCCGTCACGGCAAGGGCGTCCGAAGCCTGGGTCGTCAACAGCGCGTCCACCTGAGCTTCGAAAGCCGATCCGCTGGACGTGGCGTGAACGTCCATCGCCACCACGTGGTTGTTGGAAACGAAGTTGCCAACCCCCGCCATCAGCCGGATGATGACGGGCGTCGCACCTGCGGGCCGGATGCTCTGTGAGTCGATGATCTCGGAGAAGTGGTTCCCGATGACAGAGTTGTTGCTGCCGCTGACACAGAGAAGCCCGTTGAGGTCGTCCAATCCGTTGTCGACTCCCAGGAAGGGTGTCCAGGGCTCGTGGTCACGCAGGAAGTGATTCGTGGCCACGAGGTTTTCCGAACTGTTCGCTGCGAGAACCACCATGCCAGGGTAGAACGAATGCAAACGGTTGTTGGTGACGCTTGAACGCGTGACCCCGTCCAGATGGACACTGCTCGCACCGCGGGGGAAGACGTTGTTCGCGGTTATCAGGAGCCCGCCATGGTTCTCGGCGTAGATCGAGTGACCTTTGGGCCCTGCTCCGACCAGGTTGTCGGTGATCTTCGATGCCTGTCCCCACCCGCGCAGCTCGATGCAGCTGCCGCATTCGGCGATGAAGTTGTCGTGAACGGAAAGCGCGTCCGCGTTGTAGATGGTGAGGGCGTTCTCTAGGTAGACGAACCCCATGCCGTTTACGCGGAATGAGTCATTGGCGTTTGCGACGTAGATGCCGGTCTTGCCGTTGACGTAGGTGTTCTCGGGGTGCATTCCCGAGCCGTCCGGGGCGAAGTGCAACCCGTCGATGCAGAAGTTGGAGAACTCGACCGAGCTGATCCGTGGGCTTCCGCTTCGTTCAACGTAGAAGGCGGCTCCCTTGGATTCCTCTCCGTCTCCGCCGGAGGGAAGGTCGACGAGAATGCGGCTCCCCCCGGGCCATAGCTCATGCAGGTCGGGCCATTCGTCTTCGGGGACGTTGAACCGGATGCTCGATGACGTAAAGCCGTGTCCGGAGCCGTGGATCCTGAGGAAGCTGACGTCGATCAGCACCTGCGTACGCAGGCGGTAGTCTCCGGGCGGAATGTAGATCACCGCGCCTGGCTTTCCTCCATTGTTCGCATCGGTGGCGGTCTGCCGGTCCTTGATATCGGCGATGATGCTGTTGATTACTTCACCGACGTCCTCGGACGGATTGCCGACGGGCCACGTCGTCACGTCGTAGTGGTTGTTGCTTGACATTGGTTCTTCCCTTTCTGCTGTGGCTTCTCAGCCCTTGACGGCGCCGAGGGTCATGCCTGCGACGATCTTGCGCTGCAGGAGAAGGGTGAGGAGGATGACGGGGATCGAGTAGACGGCGGCGAGGGCTGTCATGGATCCCCAGTCCAGTCCGAACTGGGTCTGGAAGTTTGCGATGACCACGGGTGTGGTCTGGGACCGGACGGCGGTCATGAGTAGCGCGAACAGGAACTCGTTCCAGGAGGCGAGGAAGGCGAAGATCGCTGTCACGGCGATGCCTCCGGAGACCACCGGGATGACCACCCGCCACAGGGCTCCGAGCCGGCTGCAGCCATCCACGGTAGCTGCTTCTTCCAGGTCCTGTGGGACGGCCTCGAAGAAGCTGGACATGAGCCAGATGGAGAGCGGCAGCGAGATGGTTGTGTGCGCGATGGACAGTGCGATCGGGGTGTCGGCCAGGCCGACCGAGGCCATCATGGACGCCAGCGGGATGCCGATGGCGACCGGGGGGACCATGCGGGTGACGAGCGCAGCCATGATGAACACCCTGCCACTGGCTGTTTTGTAGCGTGTGATGCCGTAGGCCGCCGGGACGGCCAGGATGAGCGAGAGCAGGGTGCTGATGACGGCGGTCTGGATGCTGTTGATGAACGACGCCGGCACTCCATTGCGGCCCAGGGCGTTGACGTAGTTATCGAGCGTCCATTCCTTGGGGAGGATCGTCGGCGGCACGGCAATGGTGTCGATCGGCGTCTTGAAGGACGTGAACAGCAGGTACAGGAACGGGAAGCCGTAGAGGACGAGCGCCGCGGCGAGGAGGATCCACAGGATGGTCCTGGTGCTGCGCTTGCCGGCTTCGAGTCCTTCGCGATTGACGCCGCGGCGCTTGCGGCCTCCGCTGGCCGACGCCGGTTCCGTGGTGGTCTGAGGCGCAGTCGCTGTTCGGCTTGGCATAATGCTCTCCGTTTGGTGCGGTGCCGGCGCATTGCGGTATGCGGTGCCGGCGTGGCGTGGCCGTTCGGGAACGGCGGCGGCCAGCATGGCGCCGTCGTCGGGGGTCTGGGCCGAGCTCATCAGGTGTCCTTTCCTGGCCGCCAGATGGTGGTTACGGCTACGAAGGCGATGGCGAGCATCGCCAGCAGGTAGATGGTGCCCATGGCGCTTGCGAGGCCTGGGTCGCCGAAGCGGATCATCGTGCGGTAGATGAGCAGGCTCATGGTTTCGGAGGCGGATTGTGGTCCGCCGTTGGTCTGGATGAGGATGGTGTCAAAGGCCCGGGCTGCGTCGATGCCGCGGACCACCAGCGCCACGGCGATGACAGGCCGGAGCAGCGGAAGGATGATCCGGAACAGCAGCGACGGTGCGCGGGCGCCGTCGAGCCTGGCCGCCTCGATGAGGTCTCCCGGGATGTTCTGCAGGCCCGCGAACAGCACCAGGCACATGAACGATGTCGTGAGCCAGATGTCCGGGACGGCGACGGAGAACAGGACGATGTCCGGGTTCGACAGCCAGCCGATCTGGTTTGGGTTCTGCAGGATGCCGGCCTGGCTGAGCAGGGTGCCGAGCAAGCCGAAGTTGTCGATCATGAGGAACTTCCACAGCAGGCCGGCCACGATCGGGGCAATCATGAGCGGATACAGGAACATGGTCCGCCAGACCTGGGATTTCCGGCCCAGGGTCGTGAACAGGAGGGCCATGCCCAGACCCAGGGTGAACTCGAGGGTCACCACCATCAGGGTGTAGGCGAGGGTCCGCCATCCTGCACCGATGAAGGCCTCTGAGGTGAAGGCCCGGACGTAGTTGTCCAGGCCCACGAAGTCACGGGGGCCCCCGACGATCGGGGAGATTTTGAAGAAGCTGTCCGTGACCAACCGGAACAACGGGTAGGCAACAAAGACTGCGAGGAACAACGCCGCCGGGGTCATCAGGTAGAGGGCGAAGCGGCGATCAGGGATGCGCACGGGATTCTCTTCCGCTGGTTGGGGCCGCGGCCGGCAACGCCATGGGCTGCTGCCGGCCGCGGAGTCTTATTTAAGGAGGGCCTGGATCTTGGACTTGGCGTCCGCGAGCAAGGTCGTGCTGTCTCCGCCGGCGACGGCCTTCTGGAGCATCGGAACCAGTACGGTGTCGACGATCTGCTGCCACTTTGCTGTTGCCGGACGGGTTGCCGTCGCGGGAGCGTTGAGTGTTTCGATCAGCGGTTTGAAGCTCTCGTAGCCGGGCTGGTCCTGGTACTTCTGGAAGGCGGAGACCCGTGCTGCCAGGCCAAGGCTTGACTGGATGGCCAGGTCATTGTGGTCGAAGGCGCACTTGACGAACTTCTTCGCGGCGTCCGTGTTCTTGGTGGCCTTGGGTACCGAGAGGTACCAGGGGCCCGGAACACCGGCAACACCGGCGGACCCGCCGATCATCGGGGCTGTTCCGACCTTGCCGTAGACGGGAGAGTCCTTGGGGATCTGCCGGTACGCGTGGGCCCAGAACTGGGTCATGGCTGTCTTGCCCTGGTTGAAGAGGTTCTGGGCGGCGGCCCAGTCGACCTGGGCCGCGCCGGCCGGGGCGTCCTTGACGAGGCTGGTGTAGAAATCCAGCGCTTGTTTGTGGGCCGCGTTGTCAATCACGACGTTGTTGTTGCTGTCCAGGACCATGGGCGATCCGGCCTGCAGCACGTGGGTGAGGTACTCGGTTTCAACGCCGCCCTTGACGTCCGTGCCATACATGCCGTCCTTGGTGAAGAAGGCGGAGATGTCCTGGTACTGCTGCCAGGTCTTCGGCGCGGCGAGATCGTAGCCGTACTTGGCCTTGAAGTCGGCCTTGTTCTTGGCGTCCTCAAAGAGGTCCTTGCGGTAGAGGACTATCTCGGCGTTGGTCCACGCCGGCATTCCAATGAAATGGCCATCGACGTTGGCTTCCTTGACCAGTGAAGGGAAGATGTCCTTCTTTGCCTCGTCAGTGAAGAGCTCATCGATGGGCTGCAGGGCGTCCTTGAAACTGGGCAGCCACACGGAGTCAAGAGCCGCAACATCGAAGGAGACAGTGCCGGAGGAGAATTCGCTGGAGAGACGGTTGAAGAGGCCATCGTAGGGGAGTTCGACGAAGTTGACGTTGACCCCGGTGTCCTTCTTGCACTGGTCGGCGATGGGCTGCAGTTCTGCATGGCCGCCTGCCTCCACGAGGACGTTGATGGAACTTCCGGCGGCGCCCCCGGACGTCGCCGGGCCCCCTGCGCCGCATGCGGTTGCGGCCAGGATTACCGCGGCTGAAAGGCTGCCGAGGGCGGCAAGCCTGGAGATTGTTTTTCGAGAGGACATCGCTGTCGACTCCCTTTCTCGGGAACGGAATACGAAGACGGGATAAGATGAAAAACCGTTTTGCCAAAACGACTTGGCAACAGATTACGCGCAGGGCGCGGCGGGTGTCAAGGGTCACAAATCATTGGTAGACGCCGTCGGATGTGCCAAAAACTTCCGTCCGAATTTTGGCGTTGACAGCCGTCATGCCGGGCTCCTAGTGTCATCTCTGGTTAGCCCAAACGGTTTGGCACATGAGTTGTGACATTAGTCCACGTGGGACATTAGCCGTTTCCCGGGAACAAGAGCGTGATGCCGCCGAGGCGGATGACAAGGACAGTCAAGCCTTCGGCGGCCGGCCCGGCAACGCCCGATTCTGAGCAGCAGTCTTATCTCATACAGAGGAGAAACCCGTGGTAACTGGAAAGAATCTAGAAAATGCGAATCCAAGCCGCCGCCGGCTGATCGGTGCCGGAGCAGCCGGAACGCTTGCGGCCGCATTGACTTTCGGAACAACACAGAATGCTAATGCGGCCGACGGCCAGCAAGGCGCACCCCTCAATTCGCCCAACACGTACGACGTCACCACCTGGAGGATCAAGGCCCACCCGGAGGTCACCGCGCAATCCGACATCGGGGCGGTCATCAACGACATCATCGCCGACATCAAGCAGCGGCAGACGTCCCCGGACGCGCGTCCCGGAGCCGCGATCATCATCCCTCCGGGCGACTACGACCTGCACACCCAGGTCGTCGTCGATGTGAGCTACCTGACCATCGCCGGCTTCGGGCATGGCTTCTTCTCCCGAAGCATCCTCGACAACTCGAACCCGACCGGATGGCAGAACCTCCAGCCCGGAGCCAGCCACATCCGCGTCCTGACCTCTCCGAGCGCGCCCCAGGCATTCCTCGTCAAGCGGGCGGGGGATCCGCGTCTTTCAGGAATCGTGTTCCGGGACTTCTGCCTCGACGGAGTCGGTTTCACCCCCGGCAAGAACAGCTACCACAACGGCAAGACCGGAATCGAAGTCGCCTCCGATAACGACTCCTTCCACATCACCGGCATGGGATTCGTCTACCTCGAACACGCCCTGATCGTGCGCGGCGCGGACGCACTCCGCGTCAACGACAACATGATCGCCGAATGTGGCAACTGCGTCGAGCTCACCGGGGCCGGGCAGGCGACAATTGTCAGCGGCAATCACATGGGCGCCGGTCCCGACGGGGTCACGCTCCTGGCCGAGAACCACGAAGGCCTCCTCGTCACGGGCAACAACCTCTTCCCCCGAGGCCGCAGCCTCATCGAATTCACGGGCTGCAACCGGTGCTCGGTCACTTCGAACAGGCTCCAAGGCTTCTACCCGGGCATGCTCCGCCTGCTGAACGGCTGCAAGGAAAACCTCATCACGGCCAACCACATCCGCCGGACCAACGAGGGGTACCCGCCGTTCATCGGCCGCGGCAACGGCCTCGACGACCTCTACGGCGTAGTCCACATCGCGGGAGACAACAACCTCATCTCGGACAACCTCTTCGCCTACAACGTCCCGCCCGCCAACATCGCCCCCGCCGGCGCCCAACCGACGCAGATCCTGATCGCCGGAGGGGACGCCAACGTCGTCGCGCTCAACCACGTGGTCAGCGACGTCGCTTCCCAGCACGTCGTTCTCGACGCCTCAACTACCCACTCGAAAGTGCTCGACAGCGGGACAGCCTCCCAGATCACCTCCTACAGTTCAGACACTGCTATCCGGCCGACCCCCTGACAGACCAACGCGCCAGGAGCGTGTCCCGAAGCCGGGTCTCCGTCCTCGCGGCGCGCTCCCACGCATTGATCTGCCCTGCCGGCCGCCGCCGTCAAGGCAGAAATGTCACCTCGTCGATCATCCGGCCGAGGTCTCGCCAGACACGCCGGTGCTGGCCCGATCTAGCCGCCCGTGAGGCAAGCCAGGCGTGCTCGGGGCAACGAACCTACCGAAGACCCGGATCAGGGCATGCTGGAGAAACCCTCCAGCATGTCCCGACTTCCGGAAAGGAGCGTAATGAATTACGGAAACCATGCCGCCACCGCGCCAAGGGGTACGCGCGTCGTCATGACCGGTGCCGGCGGGAACATCGGCCGTGGCCTCGCCCCACGACTCCTAGCCGCTGGATACCAGTTGACCCTGTCCGACCTTAAACCCGTCGACGGCCTGGCTACGGAAGCACGCTTCGACGCGGCGGACGTCCGGACCGGAGAGGGCCTCCAGGCCGCGATGGTCGACGCCGACATTCTCGTGCACCTGCCGGCCCTGCACGGCATCCACGTCGCCGATCACACTGAAACGGAATTCTGGGACCTCAATGTAAATGGCACATTCCGCACCCTGCAGGCGGCCGTCGCCGCCGGCGTGGGGAAAGTGGTCTGGCTTTCCTCGCAGGCTTGGCATGACTCGAGCGACGTCTACGGATTCACGAAAGTCATCGGCGAGCAGCTTTTGGACTATCACCGGAGGCGTCACGGCATATCATATGTTGCGGTCCGCCCTGCTTCGCTGGTGCCCTGGACGGACTGGGCCCGTGACTATGGTCGCGGCCTGCTCTACGAGCGCGTAGATCGCAATGACGTGCTCGACGCAATCGTGTTGTCGACGGACTATGTGGCAGCAAACGACGGCGGGCTGGTGTTGGATGCCCTTCATCCGGACGCAGTCCCGGCCGCAGACCTGGCCGAGTGGAAACTTGACCCAATCGGCACCGCAGACCGCCTTTTCCCGGGGCCCGGACCGTAGTCCAGCGCTTTGGCCTGGACATCTCAGCACCCCCCGTAAAGCCAAGCAAACTCGGCTGGACCGAGACAGGCTACGCGCCGAGCCGTGACTTCGGAGCGTGGATCAATCAGGTCACCGGACTCAGCGACGATCACGTTGAAGCACGAACCAGCGACTACTGAACGTCATCCAGTCGAGGCTGGTACACGGACACACTGGCCTTGCAAGTCCAGGCGGCCATTGCCGCCGGAAACTTAACCACCGAGCAGGTGGACATCGCCCAAAGGTGCCGATATTCCTGCAGGGGCTTCGCCGACCAGTGCTGCTGATTTAGGGCGATTCGTGTGCCAAGGTGCTATGGCCAGAGGCCAGAGGTTTGCCTCGCCGACCGCAAACGTAACGAGTGGCTGCCGTCCTGATCGAGTTTGCCGGCCGCGTCAGCGGGGTATGAGCAGGCTGATTTGTGTCCTGATGTCCCGCTCCAGTGCTTCAGTTTCCAATCCGGCGTTTACGCTTGCGGCCATGCTGACAAACATGATCGCCGAGACAATGCGCGCCGCCGTCGCGGCGTCACCCGCGCCGGCCGGCTTTTCCCTGTCGAGTATGGCGGCAATGGCTTCCTCGGTTTGCGCAACGATGGATAGAGCAGCGCTGTGCTGTGGCTCCGTGGGGTCGCCGAAGACCATTTCCCGCAGGTAGAAGCGTCCGTTGTCGATCTGGGTTCGGTTGCACTCCACGATCGGCCGCACGATGGCCATCACCGCACCCAGGGCATCCGGGGTGGTTTCAGCATCCGCCCGGCCCCGCTGGAGCGCTTCTGCGTAGTGGGCGTTCTGAACGAGGAGGAGGAGTTCTCCCTTGGTTTTGGCGTAGAGGAATAGGGTTCCGGTGCCGATGTCGGCCTTGTCGGCGATCTGCTGGGTGGTGACGTCCTCGACCCCGTATTCGGCGAACAGCTCACTGGCTGCGGCGGTAATGCGGTCCAGCTTCTCTTGCTTGTTCCGCTCGCGCCGTCCGAGCGGCTGGGACGTGACAGGCATGGGTTCCTCCGGAGATAAACTGACTCGACTCAATAATGAGTATACCGGCGCTGCGTAAACCGGCCCTCCGGTCGGCGCCCCTGCTCTTCGTAGTGGGGGAGGATCCCGCCACGCTTGACATGCGTCAGTGCTGCTTCAACGTCATAGGCATGGATGGCATAGGCCCCCGGCTTCAGCTGATGGCTGAAGAAGTGAAGTGCTTTTCCAGGTGTGGTCCGGTGGTTGGTGGTGAGGTGCCCATTGAGGACTTCTGGTCGCGGGCGGTGGTGGTCAGGGGGCGAGGAATTCGACGACGGCGGGTGCGAACCGAGTGTGGTGCTGGAAGATGCCGCCGTGGCCGGAGTCGGGGTAGATGATCAGTTCGGATCCCTTGATGCGCCGGTGCAGTTCTTCGGAGAGGACGGAGGGCACCATGCGGTCGTTGTCGCCATTGGCGATAAGAGTGGGGTGCGTGAGGGTGGACAGGTCCGACGGGGCGGAGCGGCCGAACGCCTGGATTGCCTTCAGCTGCATTCGGAATGCGCGGGGGCTGATCGGCTTGTCGCGGTCGATGGTTCGCTCCTGCAGGCGTTTGATGAAGGCTTTCGCAGCGGGTTTGCCGGTGGCGTTGCGGTTGAAGAACAGGAATTCCTTGGGGTCGGACCGGGTCAGGGTTGCCCGGAGGATGTCCCGGTAGGTGGTGCCGACGACCTTGTCGATGTCTTTGCCCCCGCGCGGACCGGTTCCGGTCAGGACGAGTTTGCGGACACGGTCGGGATGTTTGAGGGCAAGGTCCTGGGCGATCATGCCGCCCAGTGAGAAGGAGAAGACGTCTATCTTGTCGAACCCAAGGGCCTTGATGAAGGTGTAGGCGTCGTCGGCCATTGCCTCGATGTTGTCCGGAACCCGTCCGGTGGAGGCGCCGACGCCGGGCTGGTCGAAGGTGATGACGTGGCGGTTCTTGGCAATGGGGTCGATGATACGGGGGTCCCAGTTATCAAGGGTGGCTGCCAGGTGCACGAAGAACACGACGGGGATGCCGCCCTTGGGCCCCAGCTCGCGGTAGGCGTAGCTGACGCCTCCGGCGGTGACAGTTCGGGCAGGTGCCTTCGCGTACGAGGTGATGACTGGGTCGTTGGGGGCGTCGGTGTTGTCCATGACGGTTGTTCTCCTGGATTCTCTGCGTGAAGAGTGGCTGGGGGCTTCCGGGTCACTTGGTGAGGGTGAGCACTGCTTTGCCCCGGAAGGCCCCTGCGGCCAGGGATTGCAGTGCCTCTGGAGCCTGGCCGAAGGTGAAGACCTTCCCTACGATCGGGCGCAGCACGCCGGCGTCAACCAGGGCGCTGATCTGACGTAGTTGGTCGCCGCTGGCACGCATGAAGAGAAACTCATAGCTGACGCCGAGCTTCCTGGCTTGCCTCCGGATCTTGCTGCTGAGCCCGGTGATCGCCAGGCGCAGTATGGGGTTCAGGCCTGCTTTACGGGCGAAGGCCGGATCGGGCGGGCCGGCGATCCCAATCGCCTTCCCACCGGGCTTGAGGATGCGCAGTGATTTCTGCAGGTTCTCGCCTCCGAGGCTGTCCAGCACCAGATCGTATCCGCTCAGGAGCTGCTCGAAGTCCTGGGTGCGGTAGTCGATGACGATGTCGGCGCCGAGGTCCCGCAGGAACCCGGCGTTGGAGCTGCTGGCGGTGGTTGCGACGGTCGCGCCGAGATGTTTGGCGAGCTGGATAGCGATGGAACCGACTCCGCCGGCGCCGGCATGAATGAGGACTTTCTGACCTGGCTGCACCTGGCCCTGCTCGACGAGGGCCTGCCACGCCGTAAGGGCTACCAGCGGCAGTGATCCGGCCTCCTCCATGGTGGCCGAGACGGGCTTGAGTGCAAGGTCTTCCTCCGCGACGGCAATACGTTCGGCAAATGTGCCGATACGGTCCTGGTTGGGGCGGGCGTAGACCTCATCGCCGGGCTTGAACCCGCGCACCTTTGTCCCGACCTGGAGGACGGTGCCGGCGAGGTCGTTGCCGAGGATCAGCTGGAGCTTGTAGGGAAGGATCTGTTTGAACTCACCCAGGCGGATCTTCTCGTCCAGCTGGTTCAGGCCGGCAGCCTGCACCTGCACGAGCACGTCCCGTTCGCCGACGGCGGGTTCAGCAACCTCGGCTTCGCGCAGCGGTTCCTTGTACTTGTTGATCACGAATGCCCGCATGCCGCGATGCTCCTTCTGGGTGGATGTTCTTGTAGTCGGCGCCGGTGGCGACAGTACCTTCGCCGTGGGGCGACGTCCGGTTAAAGTGACTACAATCAATTATGACTGCACTCAGTTAATTGTCAAGCGGTAATGGAAAGCGCCGTGGTGATGAGTTGGATTCGTCACCACGGCGCTGCTGCTGTTTCTAGGACTTGCTGGGCGCAAGTTGGGGGTAGAGCGCCTCGATGGGGGCGCTGAGTCCGGCCTTGAGCTGGATGGACGTCTCGTCGGCGAGGACCTCGTACTCGCCGGCTTCGAGGGCATCCAATACCGTGGTGACCAGATCGGCCGGGTCCATTTTCGGGTCGGTGGCATGCGCAGCCATTGCCGTGTCTACGTAGCCGACGTGGACGCCCACCACGTGTACCCCTTCGGGGGCGAGCTCCAGGCGCAGTGAGTTGGTGGCCGACCAGAGGGCGGCCTTGGTGGCACTGTAGATGCCGCCGACGGCGTACCAGCTCATGGCGGAGTGGATGTCGATGATTGCGGATTCGGCCTTCGCTGACAGGATCGGTGCGAAGGCGCGGGCGAGGAATAGCGGGCCAAGGAAGTTCGTCTCGACGTTGGTCCGGATTTCCGCGTCGGTGTGGGTAAGGATGCCCGGGGTTGCAACGCCGGCCCCGGCGTTGTTGATCAGCACTGTGACATCGCCCGCAGCCTCGACTGCGGCCCGTATTGAGTCCGGGTCTGTGACGTCGAGGGTAAGGGGGACGATGCGCTCGTCCTCCCAGGTGCGCGGGGTGCGGGCGGTGGCGTAAACCTTGCTGGCGCCGCGTGCGAGGGCGCCGTGGACGAAGTGGGTTCCGATGCCGCCGTTTGCGCCGGTGACGAGGACGACTGCTCCATTAAGTGAGTGCATTTCACGAACTTTCTTGTGTTGATTTTCCGTCCGCGCCGGTCGGCGTGGATGGTGCGGGATTAGGCGTGGGCGAGGGCCGGGTAGTCGGTGTATCCGTCTGCCCCGCCGCCGTAGAGAGTGCTGGGATCCACCTCGTTCAGGGGGGCGTTTGAGCGCAGACGCTCAACGATGTCGGGATTGGCCAGTGCGAAACGGCCCAGTGGGGCAACGTCCGCAAGGCCGGCCGCGACGTCGTCGGCTATCTGCTCACGGTTGCGTCCGTAGCGGACCGCGAGCACCGCCGTCGGCCATATACCCGTTAGCGCCGTGGATTTCAACTCCGTCGGCGCCGGCCGCGATGGCCGAAGCTGCCGCGAGGCGGAAGTCAGCCACGGTGGCCTGGATATCCTCCGCGCTCAGCTCTCGCGGTGACGGCGTCTTCTGGGGTCCGGTCGGCGTGAAAATATTCTGATCTGCGGAGATCGCCGAGGGCGCCATGGGCTGACGGTGGTGAGGAGTGTTGTCCGGGTGGGACATGCGGCCCGCATGCATGAGCTGGATGAACACCGCCCCGCCCCGGGCGTGAACTGCTTCGGTGACGCTTCGCCAGCCCTCGACATGCTCGGCGGTGTAGATCCCGGTTGCCACAGTGAAGAAAGGGTCATTGGTTAGTCCTTTTGCGTTCGATGTTTCAGAGCAATCACCGTCATCCAGCCGATGTTCGGCCGCCGTGGACGCTAAGACCTGCCGATGCGGCTACGGGGTAGTGATTACACTCATAACTGAGTATGCTCAGATAATATTCCCCTGAGAATGCGACCGGGACAAGCCTTGTACACCCTCACAGCGTGCTCGGGAGGCCACCTTGTGTCGTTCGGGGAAGGGCGGACCGATTGAACTGCCCGGGGGCAATTTGTTGGGCTTGGGATATCGGGCGGCACGACCGAACAGGATGAAATCGTTCTCGCTCTTACCTTGAATCGATGGCGCGGATGTGCTGATGCCATTCATGCACCGTCTTAGTAGGTCCGGCACGGTAAACAGGAAGTATGGGTTCCAGATGCGCGACATCAACCTGCTCGCCTTGGCCTTGGTGCGTCCCGCCACGGCGGTCATGGGCGCCGAAGCTTATTCCCAGCTGGCCCTGAAGGCGGCGCTGCTCGAGTCCCTGACCGGGTTTCCCCTAATCATCGACGGCACCAAATGCATCGCGTGGATTCTGAGGGTCTTGCTGCTGCGGATCAACGGTTACCGGCACGGCTTCAGCACGACGATGTCTTCGACATTGTCGTGCGACTGGCCACCGGCGACACCGATTTGCAGTGCAGCGCCATCCTTATCGAGAAACATCTGCTTCGACGAGAGGTCCGATGGAAGATGTCCCAGGTTGATGTTCGGAATTCCCGATGGGCAGTCGGCGGGGTGCCTTGTTCCGTCCGTCACCCCTGCCAATTCCCGGCCAAGCCCCGAATGTGAACGTTCCAAAGCTGCGCCCGAAGGTGGCGCCGCAGGCCGTTTGGGCCGATTGGGCCGAGCATGGACGACGATGCCGGCGCCTTGAGCACGACCTTTGCCCCCTCTGGAGCACACCTGCCAGGCTGCAAGGGGTTCCCGAATGTAGGCTCCCTGGATGAGGTAGGGCCGGGGTGTTAGTCAGGGCCCTGGCGTCGTCGGTGTGCGGCGGCTGCGTGATCTGAGTTGGATGATGCGCACTGCACCGGCTACGGCAACCAGGGCCCCGCCTCCGACCGCGGCGATGAGCAGGGCAATGCCCAGGGAGATCGTCCCGTCCAGGCCGAAGAACCTGACCCTGGCGGCGTCCTGGTTCTGCACGATGAACGCGATGAGCAGGATCAGGAGCACGAGGGCGGCGATGGTGGCGGTCCAGGCCATTCCGGCGCGTGTGACCATCGGCCGGCGTCCTGCCGGCGGGGCCGCGCCCGGTGCGGGCGGATGGGAAGGCTCCGGTGCCGGCGGTGGTTCTGCATTCATGGGGGATCCCTTTGTCCTTTGACGCTCAGCTTCAGCCTTCTCCGGGCTGTATTGTGTCGAAGAACCGGTGCTCCGGCGGGGCGGGCGTTGCTTCGGCCCGGGCCCGGAGGAAGTCGAGGTCTTCGGGGGAGAGCGGCGCCTGGTCGTGCTGGTCCGAGTCCGCGGTGATTCCGGTTTCCTGATGGATCGTCTCCGTGATCGTGCGCGGTAGAACCACGCACCCGGGGTTCTCGGTGAGCCATTGCCGGGTTTCGGGGCTGAGGCTGTCCCAGTGGTCCCTGAGGTTTATCTCCATGGTGATCCCTTACTGGTTGAATCCGGAGGCAAAGGACCCGGGCCGGTCCGGTACCGGGGACGTGTTCAGCGTACGCCCGGCGAACGCTGAAAGACAGGTAACAGGGGGAGTGTCGGAAAGGCTGACCGACTGGCCGCCGCTAATGGGGGTGCGATGAGGAACCCCGCGCGAGTCGGAAGCGACTCCAGCGAGGGGATTCCCGGCGGCTTCGCAAACGCGGACTCACGGGGTGCAGACTTTAGGCATGAAGATTACTGCGGGCTTTAGTGTATGAAGATTGCTGCGGGACGACGGGCAGCGCGAACACAAGGGCTGGCTTTGACGGACACGATGTCGGCGGAGAGCAGCGCCTACGGCGAGGCGGTCAGGGCAGTCCGGGCGGGCGAGCTGGACGCGGATGAGGCAGCGGAGCTACTGATCGATCTGATGACGGATGGGGAGATCCTCGGCCTGCTCGACGGCGACTCTCCCGGGCTGCTGCTCCCGCTCATCCCGATACTGCTCAATAGGGTGCCGTTCGTGGCCGGGGCGGTCTCGCGGTTGGGCATACCGGGCATCCGTTTCAGCGACGGTGGCCGCGGCGTCGTGATCGGCGCCTCCACCGCCTTCCCGGTGACAATTGCGCGGGCCGCGACCTGGGATCCGTCGCTGGAGGAACGGGTCGGGCTTGCGATCGGTCTAGAGACCAGGGCTCGGGGAGCAAACTACTCCGCGTCCGTGTGCGTAAACCTGCTTCGCCACCCCGCGTGGGGCCGGGCTCAGGAGTGCTACGGGGAGGATCCGGTGCTGACCGCCCGGATGGGAGCTGCCATCACCCGGGGCGTGCGCGTGAACGCGATGGCGTGCGTAAAGCACTTCGCGCTCAACTCGATGGAGAACGAGCGCTTCGAGGTCGACGTGTCGGTCGACGAACACGCCCTGCACGAGGTGTACTTGCCCCACTTCAAGGCAGTCGTGGAAGCCGGCGCGGACTCGGTAATGAGTTCCTACAACCGGGTGCGAGGCGAGTACATGGACGTCAATCGCGCCCTGCTCACGGATGTGTTGAGACAGGAGTGGGGCTTCTCCGGGTTCGTGACGAGCGATTGGGTGTTCGGCACCCATCACGCGGTCGTCAGCCTCCAGGCAGGAATGGACGTAGAGATGCCGCTGCGACTGCTGCGCGCCCGTGAACTGCCGGCCGCCCTGCGCAACGGTGACCTGGCCCGGGCGACAGTGCTGCAGTCTGCACGCCGGATCCTGCGCACGTGCGTGCAGCATGCCGCGGCCCGGGAGATGGAGGCCCCTACCCGCGCCGTCATCGCCTCCCCGGCGCACCGGGCTCTCGCCCACCGGGTCGCCGCGGAGTCGATCGTGCTGCTGAAGAACGAAACCGTGGGCGCGGCGCCGCTACTGCCCTTGGCTCCCACCACCGGACATCTTGCGGTGATCGGACGACTCGCGGCACGAGCGAACCTCGGCGATCATGGCTCGTCACGCGTTCGGCCTCCCTCTACGGTCTCGCCGTTGCAGGGGCTGCGTGAGGCGCTTCCCGGGGTGCGGATCACGACCAGCTCCGGTCGGAACGAGCGCGCCGCGGCCGCGTTGGCAGCCGCCGCGGAGACGGCGATCGTCGTCGTCGGCCTGGACCAGCACGATGAAGGTGAGTCCGTCGTTACTGGCGGCGTGGACGTGGGCGTCCTCGGTCGGGCCTTTGCCTCAGGCCCTCTCCGTCGGGTGCTCATCGGCCTCGCGCACCTCGCGTCGCGCTTCGTCCGGGGCGGCGACCGCAGCTCCCTTGAGCTGCGCCCCGGCGATGAGCGCCTCATCCAGGCGGTCGTGGCCGCAAACCCCCGGACCGTCGTCGTGCTGATCAGCGGCAGTGCGATCCTCACGGAGTCGTGGCGAGGCCGGGTGCCGGCGCTCCTTCTTGCCTGGTATGGCGGTATGGAAGGCGGCCGCGCCCTTGCGAGCGTGCTGACCGGCAGTGAGGAACCCGGCGGGCGGCTGCCGTTTGTGCTGCCCACGGACGCCGCGCATCTGCCATCGTTCGACCCCGCGGCGAAGTCCGTCGTCTATGACGACAAGTGGGGTCAACGTCGGCTCGACGGCGAGGGACGAGCGCCCGCTTTCCCGTTCGGATTCGGCCTGGGCTACACGAGGATCGAGCATCGGCTTCTAGACCACAGGTTCGACGACACAGGCGGCTATGCGGATGTGCTTGTAACCAATACGGGCGACCGTGAGGGCTCGACCGTCGTTCAGGTCTACGCTGCCGATGTGTCCATCCGCAGACCGGTCGCTCAGCTCCTGGGCTTCCAAAAGGTGACGCTGCAGCCCGGCGCGGAGAGGACGGTGCGGGTTGTCCTGGATGCGGGGCCGGTCCTGCAGCGCGATCCGTCCACGCGGCGCTGGTCGCCGCGGGCGGGGGACTGGGGCCTGGTCGCCGGCCAACATAGCCCGGTCGGCTGGGCGGACGCGGGACCGTTGTGGCGCCCGGAGCCACTGATTGACCAGGAAGGCGTCTCGGACCGCCAGCCGATCTGAGGTCGATATGGGGCGCGTCCCACCGGTCACCCGGGAGGGAGGCGAAAGGGCGCCGATGGCCCCACGGCGCGGACGGGCAGCGCGTTGTCGCCCCGCAGCAGGGCGCGAAGCAATCGCCGTTCCTCCCAGCCGAGCAAAAGAGGCGCTTGGCCGCGCCGCAGCACCAGCCCACTGTCCGGAGTCGCGTACCGTTTCTGCAGGTCGGAAAGTTCCTCGGCTTGCAGCAGTGCTACGGTGCTGTCCGTCGCCCGGTCAACCAGGCGGACCAGCGACGAGGGCCCTGTGAGATCGGTGGCAACGAAACGCTGCTCGCTAGCGGCGAGAACTGTCCTTTGCGCAGCGCGGGTCACGACCAGCGGACGTGACGGCCCGCCCAGCAGGCCGCTCAGGACGTCCGCCGCGGCGTCGGGGCGGCCGGTTCTCCGCGCGGCGGCCTGCATCCGCTGCAGCCGGCCGGGTTCGCGCAGCACCTCGTCGATCTTCCAGCCGATCGTTGCGGGGCTGTTGCAGCGGACGGCCGCCCCTTGCTCCATCAGGTAGTCGCCGTTGCGAACCTCCTGCCCCGGGATGGGGTTTACAAGCACCATGGGCAGCCCCGCAGCCATGCACTCCGACGCTGAGAGCCCGCCCGGCTTGCCGACAAACAGGTCCGCGCGGCCCAGCAGCTGCGGCATCTCCGTGGTGAAGCCGAGCACGCGGTAGCGGTCACCGGCGGTCGCCACCAGCTTCTCGATGCGCTGCCGCAGCACGTCGTTGTTTCCGCACACGACCGTGGCCGTGAATTCCGAGCGCATATGCATCGTCTGACGCACCACGGAGAACGCATAGTCCCCGCCGGTCGCACCCGCCGAGATCAGCAGCATCGGTGGCTTGTTGCGATCGCGCACGGGCGCGGGACCGACCGGCTTGGTGATCGGGATGCCCGCGGCCGCGACTCGGTCGGGAGGAAGGCCGAGCGCCGTCAGCTCCACCCTGCCTTCCTCCCTGGCCACAAAGATCATGTGGAACGCGCCCGAGAGCCACAGGCCCTGGAAGTCATAGTCCGTCGTCACGACAGCGGTTTTTGCGTCAACCACGCCCCGGAGGAGTAACGACGCCAACAGCTGGGCGGGCAGGAAGTGCGTGCACACGATCGCGGTCGGTCGGAACCTCTTGATCGCACTGATGACCGGACTGGCGTTCACTCGTGTCCAGGGGTCGATTGGGCCGCGGCGCCGGAAGGGCGGGTTGCTGATGTCGTAACCCCACTCGACCAGCCAGGGCAAGCCCTCGACCAGGACGAAGTATCCCTTCCCCAGCAGCGCGCGGTAGAGCACGCTACTTACCTGCAGCACGTCCAGCACCTGCACCTCGGCGATGTCAGTGCGCGCGGCACATGCCTGGTGTACCGCCGCCGCCGCGCTGTTGTGCCCTGATCCAACCCCTGCGGACAGGATCAGTACGCGCTCTCCTCTGGCAGTGCCTGAGCCTCGTGCCGATGTTCTGCGCATGGAGTGAGGCTAGCAGGCCGCATCACCACACGGACGAAGCCTGGCCGTGCTCGGTGATGCAAAGCGCCGGGCCGGTACCTCCTGAGCGAGCCCGGGCAGGCACCATGCGTTGATCCGGCCTGGCCTGCCCTGCTTCGTCTTCGCAATCAATGGATCAAAAGCTTGGTCTGGGCGGGACGAAGGTGCGGCAGTGCCGGCAGATGATGGCCGAGGAGATGTCATCTGTCGAGGCTGCGGAAGCGGTGAACTGGTCCAGGCGACGGCTGCCTGCTAACGGCCTTCAGCCCTCTTTGACCGGATGCGTGCTCTATGCAATACGGAGTCCAAGGCCTTGCCTCGGGTCCGTAGTGCATAAAATCCGGCGCGGGGTGCCGGTGTTTGGGATCAGGTGTCGGGCAGGGGTGGTTTCATATCCACCCTGCGGTGCGCCCCTGTGCGTCGTCTTCGTCCTTGGGCAGTGGGAGATGGCGATTTCTTGCGCGGAGGGACTGCAACGGCGGTCATTTTCGCTTGCATCCTTTCTGGAACTGTCGCTTGTCAGCCAAGGAATCCACAACCCCGAGAACAGTATGAGCGGGAGTCAGGCCGCGAGCTCGTGGGACTGCTCTGACGACTGGGAGCACCGCGACTCGGCAGCGCACAGCCGCCCAGGATTGCCCAACGTGTGGTCGATCGAAGGCCGTGACGCCTACTGCGGGTCGCGCCGGACTTCAGCGGGAGTCCATCCCAGGGCTGGACCGAGTTTGCTGGCGATGTCGGTGAGGATCTGGATGTAATCCTCGTGGTCGAAGCTGAAGGGCAGCGCAAACGCCACCTCGTCGACTTCCTGGAATCCTGCGTGTGCGTATAGCTGCTCGGCGATCTCGTCGCTGGTACCGATCAGATCCGCGGCGAACAGCATGCCCCTTGCCCCCTGCGGCGCCCGTGTGCGGGGAGTTCGTTCGTCAACATACCGCTGGTATTTCTCCCGCTGACCCGGCGATGCCGAATCAGTTGGGATGACCACCAGGCCCTGCGACACACGGGCCTGTCCGTGCGCCTGGGCTGACGTTTCAGCGGCTTCACGGAAGGCGCGAATCTGCGACTGCTGGATTCGGGCAAAGTCCGGTTCCTGATCCGCTTCCGGAAAGATGACGCTGCTGGAGAGCAGATTGAAGCCGTTTGCCCCGGCCCAGACGGCCGATTTCCTGCTGGCCGCCCCATACCAAAGGCGATCCCGGAGCCCGGCAGAGTGCGGCTCGACGCGGTTGGAGAATTCCTCGACTACACCCTGCCTGCCGGAAAAGTCCCGAACCTTTTCCCCCGCGATCAGCCGGGCAAATCGGTTCAGACGCCCGTAGCTGAAATCCTCTAACTCGGAGGAATCCGGGTACAGCTCGTGCTTCAGTGTGTCGTAGTGCATCGGTTCACCCACGCTCAGCCCCGGATTGATGCGTCCCCCGGCGAGCAGATCCACGGTGGCCAGGTCTTCGGCAAGGCGCAAGGGGTTTTCCCAGCCCAGCGGGGTTACAGCGGTTCCAAGCTCGATCCGTGAGGTGCGCTGGCTGGCGGCGGCCATCATCGCGATGGGGGAGGAGATTCCGAACTGCAGATGACGGTGCCGCAGCCACGCGCTGTCGAATCCGAGGCCTTCGCCAAGTTCGATGATCTGCAAAGTGGATTCGTGGCCCGAGGCGGGATCCGCTGGATCGAACAGGCCGATAGTGAGGAATCCAAGTTTGCGTAAGGGACGTGAGGTGTCGGGCATGGCTTCCTTCAGGAGCGGATACGGCTGATCTCAGAATATGCGCCGGAACCTGCGGGTTCTTCTGACAATGGCAGGAGGTTACCCTTCGTGTCGGCTGAGGTGAGCGGTGCTACGTCGCAGGCATTGAACGCCTGCCGGAGATGGAGCTCCCTCCACAGGGGTGCCCGATAAGCGTCTCCGGACGAAACCGGCCGGTCATGATTCGTGAATGCAGGATGCAACAACTCGTGGAACTTGCGGATGGGCGACGGTTGTCCGGGATCGGAACTCGCCAGCCTGTATTCGCAGACATGTTGTGTGCTGGTCAACAAGCACATAATCCGGGAGGCGGGAAGATCATGCTGGCCGAGATGGTCTCAGTACAGCCCCTCTTTACGGCTTGCGTCACGGGTGTCTTCTTGGCAGAAAGGGTTTCCGCCCGCTAAGCGGGCTCGGGCGACTGCTCCTCTCGATGTCTGTGATGGTTATCCAAACGCGGGCCGGGTTGAGGCACTTTCTGGAGGGCTGGTCTGGGAAATTATTCGTCGTGTTTGAGGGCTGCGGCTGCGTCGAGGGCGTCGTCGACGACGATGAGGTAGTTGGCCCGGCCTGCGGCGAGGGGGATGGAGTGGTCGCCGTATTTCCTATAGGCGAGGTCGACGGCGTCGTCGGCGTTGGTGATGTTGAGCCGGCGAAGGAGCCGGGCGATGTCGAGGGTGTCTTTGTCGCGTTCGGCGGCGATTTTCATGGCCAGGAGTGTTTCGGTGTCCGCGGCCTGGATGGTGAGTCCGTCGAGTTGTTCCAGGGTTACCCAGGTGGCGTTGTCCGGGACGAATGCTGCTGCGTTGGAGTTCAGCCAATCAGGCGCAAGATCGTAGTCTTCGGCCATCTCGGTGACCACGGCGTTGACCGTGGCGGGGTCGGCGTAGCTGGCGTCGATGTCGGCGGTGGGGCGGTTGCCGATTCCCTGCAGGATGAGCGCGGCACCTCCGACGAGTTTGATGTCGCCGTGGATGCCGCGGGCCTGCAGGCGCCGGCCGAGTTCGTGGAGGAGTGCGCGGATTTGATCAGCGGTGAGTTCTCCGCCGCTCATGCGGTGGCCAGGCTGCGTTCGCGGATGAAGACGTTCAGGGCGGCGAGTTCGGCCGGTGTTTCGGACATGGTGAGGTTCTTCATTGGTTCCCTGACGGTCCGGTAGGACTCGGCCGGCATCCACGCCTTGTTGAGGGCTTTGACGCGTTTGGTCCAGGACGGTGCGGGTTGCCCGAGCCGGTGTGCGGTGTAGTTGGTGATCCCGGCCAGGGCCGCGGACCAGTGCGGATCCTTGAGCCGGGGGCTGCGCTGGAGCAGCGGCCGTCCGGCTTTGAGAGAGGCTGTGGCGTAGTCGGCGAGCATCTTGATGGCGAACTCGAAGTCGCGCGAGCCGATCAGCTGGGCGAACGTTTCGGCGTAGTCCCGCCGTGCCGGGTCGTAGTCGCTGCCGCGGGGCATAGGGTCGGAGGCGGTTAGCGAGAGCCCGAGTGTGTGGAGGACGGCCATGGTTTTGCCGAGTTCGGCGCGTTCGTGGCCGGCCTCGAGGTCAACAAGGAACTTCCGTGAAACGCCACTCGCCTCCGCGAGCGACTGTTGTGAAAGCCCTCGTTCCTGGCGCCGGGCGCGGATGATCGCACCGGCCGCCGCGGGTGTGTCGATGCTGGTCATGTTCGTCAAACGTCCTCCTTCATCATTTCATTATGTCACCGAATGGTGTCAGCAGTGGACTGTCGAACGTGTCCGTCAACGAACTCTGGTGCTTGATGCGTTGGTACTATCGGGCATGGACATGAACCGGCCTCTTCCAGAAGACAGCATCCGTCGGGCGGGTCAGTCGGCGGACGAGGCGCACGCCCCCACACCGGACGGTGTCCGTCACGGGCCCGAGTCGGACCCCCATCGTCACGGCCGCGGTCCTGATGTCAGTGCCGGCTTGGACTTTGTGCTGCGACACGATGCGGGGTTGTTGAAGCGCCTTGAGGAGGCCTGAGCTCGCGGCTCGGGCCCGACTCCGGTACGGGATGCAGAAAGGAGGCATCGTGGTGGCGGAATCAGTAGAGGAACTCTTGACGAGGCGGCCTGTTGACATTGTTGCTGTCGGCGCCCATAAGAAGCACCTGCTCGATGAGGTCCGGGCGTACCGGCTTCGGGAGCTCCGTGAGGCATCCGACCTGACGCAGGTCGAGTTGGCTGCGTCTGCACGTCGGCCAGAACAGGGTGTCCCGGATCGAGCACGGCGACATTGACAGCGCTCAGGTTGACACGCTGCGGAAGTATGTTGAAGCGGTCGGTTGCCGGCTTCGTGCGGAGGTTAAACTCGGCGACGAACGGATCCAGATCGCCTGAGGCGGCAACCCGTACCCGTATGTTTGAGTAACTCGATCGTGGCCGGGAAGCGGGTCCAAAGCCGGAATATCGCGTGTGCACTATGTGCGCACTCTTGCCGTCGGACTCGGCTAGGTCGGTGCCGGTTCGGACCGTACTCAGAATATTTTCCGGACTTCTCAGTCTTTTTCGCGGGTTGGAAGCCGGGCCGGGTGGGTTATTTCCCACATGGCCGACGCCCCGAATACTTTCACGGATTTGGGTAAGTGGTGCCGGTGCAGGATTCGTCAGGTCCGGGGGGAAGGAATTGAAGAAACTGTGCACCAGCGTGGCCAAGCTGCGCTTTGAGGCAAACATCCTGATCGCGGGCCCCGACTTCGGAACTGGTTCCTCCCGGGAACACGCCGTGTGGGCGCTCATGGACTACGGGTTCCGAGCGGTCATCTCACCACGCCTCGCCGACATCTTCCGAGGCAACGCAGCGAAGTCGGGTCTTTTGGCGGTTCAAGTGGACCCGCAATAGATTGAGCAGCTCTGGCAACGGTGGAGTCCCACCCTGAGGTTCCACTGAGCATCGACCTAGACGCTCAAACAATAAACGCTAATCACTTTGAGAGAACCAGACCCGCCTGGCTACCAACCACCATCTCCAAGTAGGCGGACCAGGAAAGCCGCGCGGGCTCCCGCAGATCCCGCGGTGTGTATAGCCCCACACTCTTGGGCCGGGAGGCGTGCAATCGGTCGCAACACGAAACCTGAAAGTCAGGCGCCGCCTCCCGGGCCAAATCACTTTCCAAGGACAGGTTGGGGTCCACATGTCACTCGAGGAAGACTCATTGCTGGCGATCGCGATGGAGTTCTTTTCCTCCTCTCGGTGAGGACCGGGAACAGCAGTTCGGCGCCGCGGCGGTAGTGACTGCATGGCAGGGGCAAGGCGCTCAAACCCACGCGCGCCAGGGGACTCTCGATTTCAGGCGCGTCCCCTGGCCCGCAAGCTGCGTCGCCGTCGTCCACCCGTTGCGTTGATTGGGTGGGTTTGAAACCATCCGGCGGTTGGGTAGCGATGGTCAGGCGAGGGTGGTGAGCCTGAGCGAAGCGACCTTTGCGGTTCCTCCGGTGGTGTACAGCGACACGCCGGTGCCGGAGGGGTCTGGGAAGATCAGCTCGGTGAGGGTGACTTCTCCGTCTTGGGCGAAGATCTCCACAGAGCAGTGATCAACGAAAATGCGTAGGCTATACGCTCCATCCATGGCACGCAGGGGCGCAGTGTCGAACGATGAAAAGGCGCCGTGGAACGCGGTGTTGCCCGAGACCGTTCGATCCACGAGCAGTCTGCCGTCACCCGGACGGATGCCGATCCTTGTACCTTCGTTGCCGTTGCCGCGGATCACGAGGCCAAATTCATCTGCGGACCGGGCACAAAGGTTATCTCGATGAGTTGCACGGCGCCCCCGCCTGCCACGGAACGGATGCCATCGACGTCGAGCTCTGTGTAGGCAACTGTGCGGGTAAGCGCTGCGGGGTCAATCACTGCCTGCTGGGTGAGGTGCGGTGTCCCTTCAGAGGTGACCAGCGAGACCTCGCGTACAAGCGACATGGGGCTTCGCCACGGGGAGGTTGGAATGTCGTTGCCGTACTGCCAGTTGTTCATCCAGGCCATCATGAGCCGGCGACCGTCCGGAACGTTGCTGAAGGAAACGGCAGCGTAGTAGTCCCGGCCCCAGTCGAGCCAGTGATACTCGGTCAGGCGCGCCGGATCCTGGTCGCCTTCAGTGACGGTGGTTTCGGACCTGAACGTCACGCCGTCGAATTCGCCCACGAAGTACTGTCCCGCAGATCCTCCGTTTGGGCCGCCCGGATTGAGGTTAACGGTCAGGACCCATCGGATCAGGTCCTCGTTCCCGTCAAGTGGCAGAGGAAACAGGTCAGGACATTCCCAGACTCCGCCAGTAGCGTTGGCCGGCCCGAAACTGCTGAGGTAGTCCCAGCTCCTGAGGTCATCGGAGCGGTACATCACGACCGTGAAATCCAGTGCCTCGACAGCGACCATTACCCAATAGGCGCCGGCCGGGCCGTTGTAGCGGAACACCTTCGGGTCGCGGAAGTTCGCGGAAGTTCGCGGAATTGCGGTTCAGGACCGGGTTTCCGTGGTACTTGGACCAGGTGTAGCCGCCGTCCGTGCTCCACGCGAGTGACTGGGCCTGGATCCCGGCGTGCTGTGAGTTCTCCTTGTAGGCACTTGTGTAGATGGCGACCAGGGGTGCAACAGTTCCGTCGCCGAAGCCGCTGGTGTTGTGCTGGTCGTAAACGACGCTGCCGGAGAAGATGTCCTCGTATTCATCGCAGGCAATAGCGACGGGTTGCTCTGTCCACGTGATGAGGTTCGTGGAGGTGGCGTGCCCCCAGGACATGTTTCCCCAGACATTCCCAAAGGAGTTGTTCTGGTAGTAGAGGTGGTAATTGCCCTCGTAGTAGATGAGGCCGTTGGGGTCATTGAGCCAGGTGTCCTTGCTGGCGTAATGCATCGCCGGCCGGAAAGCCTCACGTGTGGGCGCGGTTACCGCGGTCATGAATCAAAGTCTCATTTCATTTCGTCTTCCTGAGGAAGGGTGGGTGCGGCCATCCAGCCGGCGAACGGCGCGGGGCGCTGTTCGCCGGCTGGACGGATGCTGGTGTTAGCAGTTGCTCGTGTATAGCTCGTGCGTCCGCTTCGCGGCGGGATGCCCCGGCCATGAGCTGGATGTCTTAGGTGAGAGAGCGATGGGGACATGACTCCAAAGGCGGGAGACGTCGGATCCTGAATTAGGGGAAGAGGTTCCGAGCTCCTCCAAAGATCTCAGCCATGGTCCAGGCATCGAAGGAGAGCAGCCTCACGGTACCCTCGGCGGTCAGGCTCACGTGCTCGCCGGCCAGGGTCGGGTAAACGCGGGCGGTGAGCGGCTTGCCGTTGGCGAAAATTTCGACGGCGGATCGGTCCACCAGGACGCGCAGGTGCACCCGGCCGTCGGGCATCGGAAGCGGTCCGGACTTGTCGTCGACATCAACGGTTGGATCGAGGCTGCTCTGAGTCCGGTCGAGGCGGAGTGTGCCTTGGCCGTCGCCTTCAGTGGTCCGGCACAGCTCGATCACTGTTTCCTCCTTGGATTTACCGGTGACGCCACCGTCAGCCGATCCCAGCAAGCCCAGTCGCAGCACAGCACCAGGCTCGAGCTGCACATCCAGCTCGAGGTCCAATTGGCTGCCGGAGACACCGGTAGCCACAGGTGCCCCGGTACCCACCAGCTCCTGTCCAGGCAGGCCCACATGGTCCCGGCGCAGCTTCTCGATTTCAGGCACGGGCGCGAACCCCAGGGTTCCGTCGTCGGCCACGGTTGTGACGCGCGGCAAACTCATGACGCCCGACCACCCGGCCTCGATCATCGCGGCGTCGCTGCGGCCCTCCTGAAGCCAACCAAACATGATGCGTCGGCCGGACTCATCCTGGAATGACTGCGGCGCATAGAAGAACCGTCCACCGTAGTCGAGCCGATGCAGCCCGGTGGGCTCGAAGGAGTTTTCCGAATAGCGGCCGGTCCAGTACAGCGGGTGGCGCGTGTCGCCGTTGTCCCATGCGGAAAAGACCAGCACGTCGGGCGCGTCGCCAGAAGTCGGAACCGTACCCAACGATCCCTCGCGTGCCCGGAACAGGTCCACGCATTCCCACATGGTCCCGGTCCAATCGGAATCGGCAGGATCGCCCTGTGAGGCGTCGCCGATGAACAGGGGCCCGACGTATTCCCAGGCGCGCAGATCCTCCGACTCGTACAGGAACGCCGTGCCGCCGCGCCCACGGATGCCCGATCCCACCAGTTGCCGCCAGATGTAACCCTCGCGCCATACGCAGTGATCGCGATACGCCGTGATGTCCACTCCGGCCGGCGGGGCTGCGATGACCGGGTTCTGAGGAATCTTGCTCCAGCTCAGGAGGTCTGCGGATCCGACGGCAACGCAGGGCAACTCCTGCTCGCCCAGCCGTCCCGAGTACACCAAGGTGGGTGTTCCTCCGTCGTTCACCAACACCCCCGACCAGCAGCCGTCGGCGTCCGGACCTGCGGAAGGTTCCAGCGCCACAGGCTGGTCCGTCCAGTGGACGAGGTCGGTGCTGGTGGCGTGGCCCCACTGGATGCGGTGGTGGAAGGCGCCTTCGGGGTTGTACTGGTAGAAGAGATGATAGGTGCCGTTCCACTGGCTCACGCCGTTGGGGTCGTTCAGCCAACCGGCCGGGGACACGAAATGGAAGCGCGGCCGAAGGGGGTCCGCATCGGCGCGTGCAATCAGTTCGTCCTGGGGGACGGTGCCGAGCGGGTGCGTCGATTCAGTCATGCGGAGGCCTTGCTGTCCGTAGGTTCAGTTGCCAGGGCGTGGCCGCCGGCTCCAGCCTGCGGGCGGTAGAGGTGGCAGCGCACCCAGTGGCGGTTTTCGGGGTTGCCCACACCGTGGCGAACGGGTTCCTCGGCCGAGCAGGCCTGGTTTGGGTCGCCGTCGAAAGCGCAGCTGGTCGAAGCCATCACAGCCTGTCGCAGCTCGGCCCGGCGGACGGGATCGTAGGAGCCCGCCCGGGCCGGATCCGGGACGGCTGAGACCAGCAGTTGCGTATACGGGTGGGCCGGGTTGGCCAGGAGGTCCAAGGACTCGCCCTCTTCAACGAGCTCACCGGCGAACATGACCGCCGTCCGGTCCGCGAGGTATCGGGCCGAAGCGAGGTCGTGTGTGATGTAGAGCATGGAGATTCCCTGCTCATCGCGGAGTTTGCGCATCAGGTTCAGCACGCCGATCCGGACCGAAACATCCAGCATGGAGGTGGGCTCGTCAGCGAGGATGACCTGTGGTTCCACGGCAAGGGCCCGGGCGATCGCGACTCGCTGGCGCTGGCCGCCGGAGAGCTCGTGCGGGTAGGAGTTCAACATGTCGGCCTGCAGGCCCACGGTGGTCATAAGCTCCTCGAGTCGCTGCTGTGTCTCTGTCTCGGAGCTGCCGCCCTTCCGGTGGATCACTAGCGACCTCCGCAGGAAATGCTCCACTCTGTGGGCAGGATTCAGCGAGCCGAAGGGATCCTGGAAGACCATCTGCAGTTGGGAGCGGAAGGCGTGCGATGCCTGGAAGCGGTCACGCTTGAGGACGTCGACGCCGTCAAGCAGGATCTCGCCGGAGCTCGGACGTTCCAGCCGGGCAACGCAGCGGGCCAGGGTGCTCTTACCCGACCCAGACTCTCCCACGAGGGCCACGATTTCTCCGCGGCCAATGGTCAGGTCTACGCCGTGCAGGGCCCGGACGGACTCCCGGGAGAACAAACCACCTATTGCGAAAGACTTTCCTAGTCCGCGGACCTCGAGGGCCGTAGCTTCTGTGTCGGCGGAGGGGCGCTGGGATGACAGCACAGCGTGGCTCATCGTGCGGCTCCTTCCATGATGGCGGTGTCATCAGCCGCTGAAGCGTCGGCACCAAACGGAGCCACGAAATGGCCGGGTGCTGCTTCGGTGAGGTCGGGGATGTTCCGGAACTTCACGCCGTCGGGCAGTCCGGTCAGCGGAACCCGCGGACCGGTCAGCGGCGGGAACGCACCCATCAGCGCCTGCGTGTAGGGGTGGCGAGGGTTGGCGTAGACGTCCTGGGCTTTCGCGGTCTCCACGATCCGGCCTCCGTACATCACGGCCATGCGGTGCGAGAGCTCCACCATGAGGGACATGTCGTGGGTGATGAAGAGGACGGAGAATCCCAGTTCGCGTTGGAGTTCCTTGATTTGGGCCATGATTTCCTGCTGCACCACCACGTCCAGGGCGGTGGTGGGTTCGTCGAGGATCAGGAGGGACGGCTTGAGCGCCACGGCCATCGCGATCACCGCACGCTGGCGCATGCCGCCCGAAAGCTGGTGCGGGTAGGACTTGAGTCGAGCGGAGTCGATCCTGACAAGTTCCAGCAGCTGGCCCGCGCGTCGGAGGGATTCCTTGCGGGAGTAGCCGGCGTGTGTGGTGAAGATGTCCACGATCTGCTCGCCGATGGTGAGCACCGGATTCAGCGAGTTCATGGCCGATTGGAAGACCATCGCCACGTCCTGCCAGCGGAAACGCCGCAGTTCCTCCGGGCTCATGGCCAGGACGTCCTTGCCGCCGAAGGAGATGCTGCCGGCGGCGATTTTTGCGGGGTCCTTGAGCACCCGCATGATCGAGTTGGCGATGGTCGACTTGCCGCAGCCGGACTCGCCCGCCAGCCCGAACACCTCACCGGTGCCGATGCTGAAGGAAACACGGTCGACGGCGGTGGTGGAGCGGGTGTCGCCGATGTACTTGACGGTGAGGTTCTTGACGTCGAGAACGGGCTCGTGGGAGCCGAAGGAAACTTGGGAGACTGTCACTTGGCGGCGCTCCTTTCGGTATTCTTTGGGGTTTTGATCTTCCGCAGCCGCGGATTAGTGACCTCGTCCACGGCGTAGTTGATGAGCGCAAGTGCGAACGCGACCACCGCGATGCAGACACCCGAGGGAACAAAGACCCACCAGCTGCCGGTCAGTAGGGCTCCCTCGTTGCCGGCCCAGAAGAGGTTGTTGCCCCAGGAAACGGTGCTCACGTCACCCAGGCCAAGGAACTCCAGGCCTGCCTGGGCGCCGATGCCGTAAATCACGCAGCCGAGGAGGGTTCCCATGACGATCGATGCCATGTTCGGCAGGATCTCGCGGAACATGATGCGGCCCGCCCGTTCGCCGGACACCACGGCCGCGGCCACAAAGTCCTTTGAACGGATGGACAACGCCTGGGAGCGCAATACACGTGCCGACCCAGCCCAGCCGGTGACCACGAGCACAAGGATTACCGTGCCCAAACCCGGCGGCAGGAAAGCTGCCAGGATGACAAGGAGCGGGAGCCCGGGCAGGAGCAGGAAGACGTTGGTCACCAGGGACAGTGCTTCGTCAATGAACTTGCCGAAGTACGCCGACGCCAGGCCCACCAAAATGCCGATGAAGGTGGATGCGAAGCCCACAGTCAACCCGACGAACAGGGAACTGCGGGAGCCATGGACAGTCAGGGCAAGCACGTCCTGGCCTTTGGCCGTGGTGCCGAGCCAGTGCTCGGGAGACGGTTCCAGCGAGGCCATCGCGGTGATCCGCGATGGGTCTCCGGGGAACAGCACGGGGGCCAGCAACGCAAGCGCGATGAACACGAGCATCACGATCATGCCCACCAGGGCCTTCTTGTTGGTGATAAGTCCGTGGACGAAACTGCGGTTGGGCTTGCGGGCAGCTGTGGGCTCAGTGGGTTGCTTGAGAATTGCGGTTGTCATGATGGATCCCTCAGTTGCTGCGCACACGCGGGTCGAGGCGGACGTAGAGGATGTCCACGAGGAAGTTCGCCAGCAGCACGGCGGCGGTGATGGTCAGGAAGAGGCCCTGCATAAGCGGGTAGTCGAGGCCTTGGACGGCGTTGAGGAGTTGGTAGCCGACGCCGGGATACGCGAACACCACCTCGGTGAGCATTGCACCACCCACCACGAAGCCCAGGCTCATGCCGAAGCTCGTGACCGACGGGAGCATGGCGTTCCTTGCCGCGTAGCGGAGCATGATGCGGCCCGGCCGGAGACCCTTGGCCTCGGCCATGGTGATGTAGTCCTCGGCGTTCGTGGCGATCATGGTGTTCCGCATGCCGAGCATCCAGCCGCCGATGGACACCAGGACGATCGTCAGCGCCGGGAGCACAAGGTGAGCACCGACGTCGCCGATGAACTCCCAGGTAAACGCGGGCTCCAGTCCATCCGTGAAAGCGTGGCGGATCGGGAACCAGCCCAGGACTACACCGAACAGGTACAGGGCTCCCATGGCCAGCCAGAAGTACGGGAAGGATCCGATGAAGATCAGGAGCGGCGGCAGGGCGGAGTCGATCGCGCCGCCGCGTCGCCAGGCGGCCAGCATGCCGAGGAGATTGCCGATGATGGCGGCGAACACAAGTGCGGTTCCGCCCAGCAAAAGGGTCCAGCCGATCTGGCTGGCGATGACCTCGGTGACCGGGGTGGGGAAACGCGAGATGGAGACACCCATCTGGCCGGTCAGGATGTTGTGCATGTAGTCGACGTACTGTTCCCAGAGCGGCCGCGTATCCACGCCGAGCATCTTGCGCAGGGCTTCGATCTGTTCGGGCTGCATCTTGCCCTGGGTACGGGCGAACATGCGTGAGACGGGGTCTCCCGGCATGAAACGCGGGAGCAGGAAGTTCAGGGTGATGGAGGCCCAGAAGGCGATCAGGTAAAAACCCAGGCGGCGCAGGATGAAGCGCACGGTTGCTCCGTTCGGGAAAGGCGGGGTCCGGGACGACAAAGGTCCCGGGCGGGAAAGATGAAAAGGTTCTCGGCCGGTGGGAACCGGAATATGGCAACTGCAGCCACCGGCCGAGAAGTGGCGCCGGCTACTTGCGCGGTTCCAGGGTGGTCAGGACCAGGACCGTGGTGGGGGAGCGGTCAGAGAGCGTTGCGTAGGGGTTGTCCTGAGTGGGCCATCCCGTGAAGTGAACGTCCGTGTAGTCGCCCCATTCGGGGCCGGAGAACAGCGGAACCGTCGGGGCCACCGCGTTGTATTCCGCCTGAAGCCGGTTCGCGATCTGCTTCTGTGCGGCTCCGTCGCCAGCAGAAGCAAACTGCTGCAGGAGATCATCGGCCTTTGGATCGCCGAAACGGTGGTAGTTCTCGGTGGCCTTGGCGCCCACCGGCTTGACGGTGGATGTGCCCATGGTGGAGCTGAAGTACTTGAACGGGCTGGGGTCGTTCGCGCTCCAGACGATGCCGGTGTCGAACGTTCCCTGCTCGTAGCCGGAGACGACGGAGGCCCAGTCAGGGGAGTCCACCTTGGCGGTCACGCCGATGGCCTGGAGGTTCTGGGAGATCACGTTGGCCACGGAGAGCCAGTCGGAGGAGCTGGCGCCCACGGAGATCTTGAACTCGAAAGGCTTGCCGTCCTTGAGGGTGCGCTTGCCGTCCGCGCCCTTGGGGTAGCCGGCGCCGTCGAGCATCTTGTTCGCTTCGTCGACATTCAGCTTGGTCCAAGTGCAGTTGTTGTTCGCCACATCGGCGTTCTTCCAGCTCGCGTAGTTGCCGGAGAGGCCTGTGCAGTCGGCCGGAGTGGCGTACCCGCTCATGCCGATCTTGGTGACCTGGTCACGGTCAACCGCCATGCTCAGGGCCTTGCGCACCGTCGCGTCATTGAACGGCGCCTTGCTGGTGTTCAACTGCCAGTTGATCATGGCGCCCGTCGGCGGGAACCAGAAGTGGCGGTGGTCCTTGTCTTTTGAGATGAAGGTCTTCTCGATGTTCGGGATGAACTGGGTGGACCAGTCCACATCGCCGTTGACGCTGGCCAGGTTGGCGGCATCGTTTCCGGACATCGCCAGCATCTTGATGCCGGCGATCTTCTGCTTGTCAGGCTGCCAGTAGTTCGGGTTCTTCTTCAGCACGAAGGACTGGGACTGGAAGCTGTCCACCTGGGTGTAGGGGCCGGTTCCCACGGGGTTGGCGTTGGTGTCCTTCGCCGGATCGGCGATGGATGACCAGATGTGCTTGGGGAGGATGGGGAGCTGCCCGATCTCATAGAGCGCGGGGGACCAGGGCTTGTTGAAGGTGAATGTCACCTTGTCGGTGCCCGCCGGAGTGACGGAATCCAGGTACTCGAAGCCGCCCTTGAGCTTCTTCTGCAACTGGAAGGTGTAGGCCACGTCATCGGCGACGAAAGGCTGCCCGTCGGACCACTTCACGCCGTCACGCAGGGTGAAGGTGACGGACTTGCCGTCCTTGGCAGCGTCCCAGGAGGCGCCCAGCCAGGGGACGGTGTTGCCTTTGGCCGGGTTGAAGACCAGTAGGGGTTCGTAGATGGCCTGCTGGACCATGGGGTTCACAGTGGGGGCGAAGGGGTTGAAGTTACGGTCGAAGGTGCTCATGTCCTCACGCGGGATGGTCAGGAAGGCGTTCGCGTTGGCTCCGGCGTCGGTGCCGGCGGACTTGTTGACAGTGGCAGCGCAGCCGGTCAGCAGCATTGCACCCACAGCCAGTCCGGCCGCTGCAATGCGGGCAGACCTCAAGAGTCGGGGTTGTGTCATGATGGGTATCTCTTTCCTATCTTCATCAGCAAGGTGAAGGGGTGGGTAAGGGTTTGCTCTTCGAAACTTGATTTCGCGGTCAGACCGAAGAGCGTTCTAGCAGCGGACAGTCGACCAATTGCTGGTCGGCAGTGATCGGCTGTCCTGCTGTGAGAGCTGCGAGCGTCTGGACTCCCAGTGCGCCCATTTTTTCGAAGGGCAACGCAACCGTGGTCAGTTTTGGCCTGAGGTAGGCCGCGATCAGTTCCTGGTTGTCGAAGCCGATCACGGCGATGTCCCCGGGGATGGTCAGTCCCCGTTCCTTGATGGCGTCATAAGCGCCCATCGCCATGCGGTCATTGAGGCAGAACAGTGCGGTCGGCCTGTCCTGCTGGGGGTAACGATCCAGGATTTGGCACGCCGCCTCGTAGCCTCCATCCGCCGTCGCATGCCCGGACACCACCAGCTCCGGATCCAGTTCGAGCCCGGCGCCGGCGAGTGCTTCGCGGGCACCCTCCAAACGCCCGACGGCCGCGGGAATGTGCGGGTCCAGGTTGATGACTCCGATCCTGCTGTGGCCGGCCCGGAGCAAACGATCGACGGCAACCCTGCCGCCCCCGCGCTCGTCCGGGACGATCGAGGGCAGCTTCCCGTCCGCGTCGAAACAATTGATCAGGACAGTGGGAACCTCGTGGGCGCTTTCCGGAACATGTACCCCGCGGTGGTATGTTGCCGCGTACAAAAGTCCTTCCACTCGTTGTTCCAGCAGCTTTTCCGTTGCTGCATCTTCCAGGCCTTGGTTGGGTCCTACGGCATCGGCCTGGTCGGAAGGCGCGATGAGCAGGAACCGGTGGTCAAGCCAGGCTTGATCCTGGGCGCCCTTGATGATGTCCACCGCAAACGGGGCCGTCACGATCTCGGTGACGAGTCCGTACCAATCACTGCGTTGGGAAGCCAGTGCGCGCGCTCCGGCATTCGGGCGGTAACCCAATGCCTGGACGGCGTCGTTGATGCGGATGCGCGTTTCCTCAGAAATGCTGGCGTTTTCGCGGTTGTTCAGCACGAACGAGACCGCCGTCCGGGAGACACCGGCGTGCTTGGCGACATCACTCATGGTGACACCCCGCTGCCGCACAGCCGCGGCTTTCTGGGGGGTGGTGGTTTTCGCCATTGAATGCTCCGTGTCTTCGTTGATCCTGCGCGCAGTACCAAGGGTTCGGTCTGAGGTCGTATCGCAATCGTTGGCAAGTAACGCGAGTTACCTTCAGCGGTGTGATTGAGGTTACACGCGTTACCTCGTAGCTGTCAACGGCTTCCACCGGCATGCGGGCAGTTGGTTCACGATCACTTGAGCCAGGCCGGGCGTCGGAGGATTTGACTGTTGACTTGTCCGGTGGACAAGCCGTAGGTTCCCTTTTTGACAACGTTGTCTTCGTTCGGTGGATCTGACGCAAGTGCAGCATTTGAGTCGATCAATGCCCCCACACAACTAGCCGAGCGACAACCGGCATTACCTGCCTGTCACTGTCGACACGAAAGGTGAATACGTGCGCCGCACACATTCCGGTCCCGGTCTGACACCCGGACCAAAATCAAAAAAACGCCTCAACGCCCTGATCCTCGCCGCCGCTATGACCGCTGGCAGCGCCCTTCCGCTGTCCGCCCCGGCCCTGGCCGCGGACACCTCCGGGGCGGCCGCTACGGCTTCCGGCGCGGTCGGAACTTCCGCGCCCTACTCCGAGACATACCGACCCCAGTTCCACTTCAGCCCGGCGACGAACTGGATGAACGACCCGAACGGCCTGGTCTACTACCAAGGCGAATACCACATGTTCTTCCAGTACAACCCCTCGGGGGACACCTGGGGCAACATGTCCTGGGGCCACGCCGTCAGCACGGACCTGGTGCACTGGACGCAGCTCCCGCTCGCCATTCCGCAGGACGACAAAAACATGATCTTCTCGGGCAGTGCTGTCATCGATAAAGACAACACGACGGGCTTTGGCCAGCCGGGCAACCCCGCCATGGTGGCAATCTATACTGCCGCCGACAAGGCTACCGGGAGGCAGTCCCAAGCACTCGCCTACAGCACGGACAAAGGCCGGACGTTCACCAAATACAATTCCGGGAACCCGGTGCTGGACATCGGGTCAAACAATTTCAGGGACCCGAAAGTTTTCTGGTACGAGGCCGGACACGAGTGGCTAATGTCAGCCGTGTTGTCCGACCAGCACAAGGTGACTTTTTACAGTTCTCCAGACCTGAAAACCTGGAAGCATCTGAGCGATTTCGGGCCTGCAGGCGCCACAGGCGGCGCCTGGGAATGTCCTGACCTGTTCCCCCTGCCGGATCCCGCCAACCCCGGCAAACAGAAGTGGGTACTGACGGTCAACCTCAACCCGGGAGGGATCGCAGGAGGTTCGGGCGTCCAATATTTCACGGGAAGTTTCGACGGCACCAAGTTCACCTCGGATGACAAACCCTATGTCCCCCCGGCCGGGACATCTTTGGGAAACTTCGATAACGGTACTTACGATGGCTGGCAAACCACCGGGACAGCCTTCGGCACTGTCCCGGCCACAGGAAGCCTGCCGGGCCAGTCCAGCGTTACAGGCTTTGAAGGAACCGGCTTCGTCAACAGCTTCAACGGCGGTGACGGCCTCACCGGAACACTCAGTTCCCAGACCTTCACCGTCAACAAATCCCACCTGAACTTCCTCGTCGGCGGCGGCAACCACCCTTACGCCGCCGACACCGTCCCGTTCGGCACCCTGCCGGCCGGGACCGTGTTCAACGACTTCTCCGGGGCCACCTACGGGGCCGGCTGGACCGCCACCGGTTCCTTCGCCAGCTCCGGGCCCTCGACCGAGAGCCTGCCCAACCAGCTCGGCCCGAAGGTGCTGGACACCTACGCGCCCCAAGGCGAGATCGGCACGGGCACCATCACCTCCCCGACGTTCACGGTCAACAGCCCGTATATCGACCTGCAGGTCGCTGGCGGCAACCACCCCTGGGGCCAGTCGAACCCGACCGCGGTCAACCTGATCGTCGGCGGCAAGGTCGTCGCAACCACCACGGGCCCCAACAGCGCTGACCTGACGTGGACGAACTGGGACATGAGCAAGTACCAGGGCCAGCAGGCCCAGATCCAGGTCGTGGACCAGAACGACGGATCCACCGGCTGGGGCCATCTCATGGTGGGCGACATAGTCTTCGCCAACGCCCCGGCCAAGCCCTGGGACACGCAGACCTCCGTCAATCTCGTCGTCGACGGCAAGGTGGTGCGCTCCGCCACGGGCGCAAACAGCGAGAACCTGGACTGGACGTCGTGGGGCCTGAGCGACCTGATGGGCAAGCAGGCGCAGATCCAGGTCGTCGACCACAACACCGGCGGCTGGGGACACATCCTGGCCGACGACTTCACCCTCTCAGACACGGCGGCACAATCCGCAGTCCAACGCGCTCACTGGGTCGACTACGGCAGGGACAACTACGCCGGTGTCACCTTCAATGACGCCCCTGGCGGCAAGCGGATCATGATCGGCTGGATGAACAACTGGGACTATGGAGGATCCATTCCCACCTCACCGTGGCGCAGCGCCATGACCGTCCCGCGGGAGCTGTCCCTCCAAACCGTCGACGGCGCACCCCGCCTGGTGCAGACACCGGTCAACCAACTCAACCAGCTCACTACGGGGCCGTCAGTCCACAAGGAGAACATGTCCGTCCCTGCCGGAAGCACCGTCCTGCCGGCCACAGGGAAGGCGCTCGACATCTCGGCGTCCTTCACTGCCGGTACTGCAAGCTCCTATGGACTGAAAGTCCGCACCGGGTCCGGCCAGGAAACACTCATCGGCTATGACAACAAGTCCGGACAGGCCTACATTGACCGGACCAAGTCCGGCGCCGTGGGATTCAACCCCAGCTTCCCCGGAGTCCAGACCGCGCCGCTGACGACAAGCGGAGGAACGGTCAATCTCCGGATCCTGGTTGACTGGTCCTCGGTCGAAGTCTTCGCGGACGACGGGAAAATCGTCCTGACAGACCAGATCTTCCCGGACCCGTCCAGCCAAGGCATCGAAGCTTTCGCCAACGGAGGAAATGCTGTTCTCACTTCTCTGGACGTCAAGCAGATGAAGTCGGCCTGGCAATAACCGGACGCCCCATCGCATTGATCAGACCGCGGCGCCCGCAACTTCACCGTTGTGGGCGCCGTAGCTGTCCGACCCTGAATCATGCACGTACCGGGGCAATTATGCCGGGCCAGGAGAGCAGCCAGCTGACCGTCATCCTGAGGAGCCAGGCTCTGTTCGTTCCTGCCTCTGCGCGCTTTTCGGCCTTGGCCAGGCCCTAAACCATTGGATGAAGCCAGGTCAGGACGGAGCCGTCTTCTTCGATGTGCTCGGCGAGTTCGGCGTTGAATTTCCGGCCGTATTCCGCTCTGATGTGTTCCTCGAAGGCTGCCTGGTCACGGTAGACCTCGAACACGAAGTATTCCCGCGGGTTGGTTTCGCGGGTGTAGGGCAGGAACATGACGTTCCCGGGCTCCCGGCGGACGTGGACGGTGAGCTCGGCCATCATTTCGGCCACCCTGGCTTCGCTGCCTGGCCTGACGGTGAATTCCGCATACAGTGTTTTGGTCATGTCGGGTCCTTTGCTTGGTTGGTGTCGGGTTGTTCCGAAGTCTTGGCTGCTAGGTCAGCGGCAGGATCTCGCCGGATCCCCTGGGGATCAGTTCCGACGGGACGATGTAGGTTTTCGGGGCGCCGTCGTCACCATCGATTCTGGCAAGGATCCGCTCCGCGGCGGTCTTGCCGATGCGCTCAGGGTGCTGGGCAATGACGGTGATCCCGGGTTCCATCATGTCGGCCAGGGTGAAGTCGTCAAATCCGATCAGGGCAACGCTGTGGTGCAACCCGAGGGACTTCAGCGCGCGCATGGCACCGAAGGTGACCAGGTTCTGGCTCGAGAAGATCGCCGTGGGAGGGTTCTCCGAGGTGAGCAGCTCGAGCGCTGCCCGGAGGGCGGTCTCCTCGTCGTGAAGTCCGTTGCGCACCGGGATGGTCGAGGTTGCAATGCCGGCCCTGCCGATTTCCTCCAGGAACCCCGTGCGGCGTTTCGTTGCGGTCTGGATGTCGGTGCGGTCTCCGAGGTAGGCCAGTCTGGTGTGGCCGTGGCGGATGAGGTGTGCGGCCGCCTTCGCGGCGCCCACCTCGTTGTCCGTGACGACCGCGTCAGCTTCTATGCCTACCGGCTCGCGGTCGATGAACACCATGGGCAGGTTCCGTGAGTGTTCCGGGATGACGTAGGCCTGGCTTCTGGCGATCGGGGTCAGCACTAGTCCGTCCACCCGACGGCCCAGGAAAGCGGAAATCAGCTTTTTCTCCCGGTCGGGATCGTCGTCCAGGCTTGAGGCGAAAACGGCGATTCCCCGTTCAGCCAGTGCGTCTTCCAGTGCCCTGTGGATCTCCCCGCTGAAGGGGTTGGACACACTGGGAAGCAACAACCCGATGGACTGCGTTTTGCGTCCGGACCGTTTCAGGCTGCCCGCGGTGATATCCAGGTGATACTGCAGCTGTTCAGAAGCCCTGAGCACCCGCTGGCGTGTTTCCTCCGAAACCCCGGGTTCGTTGTTCACGACTCTCGAGACCGTCTTGATGCCAACTCCAGCGAGATCCGCGACGTTTTTCATCGTCGGAGGCCTTCGCCCGGAATCGGATTGGTAACGATTAGACACCGTTGTCAACGAACTGCTCCTCATCATCGATTAACACTTGACTCCACAGTGTGAGCTTGGTTACATGATACATGACATCGTTGTCTAGCGCCGGAAGGGCGCCACAAACACAGGAGTTTCAATGTTGAGTTCCAAAGCCCCGAGGTCGGCCGCGACCCGCCTTCTTGCCGCCGGCGCAGTCCTGACCCTCGGCGCACTTAGCTTGACCGCCTGCGGAGGCAGTTCCTCCAGCTCGTCGTCCAGCGGAGGCGCCGCAGGAAAGATCGGCGTCTCGCTGATCGTGAAGACCACCTCCAACCCGTACTTCGTCGCCATGGAAGACGGTGCGAAGAAGGCAGCAGAGGGCGGAAACATCGACCTGAAGCTTGCCGCGGGCAAGTCCGACGGCGACGAGGACACCCAGATCCAGGCCATCGAAAACGCCATCTCCAAGGGCGACAAGGGCATCCTGATCACCCCGAACGGTCCCGCCGTCGTCGATGCGATCAAGAAGGCCCGTGACGCGGGGTTGTATGTGATCGCCCTGGACACCCCGCCGGACCCGGCGAGTGCCGTGGACATCACCTTCGCGACGGACAACTTCGCCGCGGGCAAGCAGATCGGTCAGTGGACTGCAGCGCAGCTCGACGGCAAGAAGGCCACCATCGCCTTGGTTGACTTGTTCAGCGACAAGGTCGTCTCCGTTGACTACAACCGCGACCAGGGGTTCCTGACCGGCCTGGGTATCGACACCGCCGACAAGACCAAGAACGGCGATGAGGCAAAGACTGGCAAGTACACCGGCGGTAAGGGCGGAGACTACGAGATCGTAGGCAACCAGGCATCCCAGGGCGCCGAGGACGGCGGCCGGACCGCGATGGAAACCCTGCTGTCGAAGAACCCGAACGTCAACGTCGTCTACACGATCAATGAGCCGGCCGCGGCAGGCGCCTACGAGGCGTTGAAGGCCGCGGGCAAGGAAAAGGGCGTGCTGGTCGTCTCCATCGACGGCGGATGCACCGGCGTGAACAACGTCAAGGCCGGCATCATCGGCGCCACCGCGCAGCAGTACCCGGTGAAGATGGCCCAGCTCGGTGTCCAGGCGATTCAGGACCTGGCCACCTCAGGCAAGAAGCCCACGGTCTCCGCGGGCCTGGACTTCTTCAACACCGGCTCCGCACTCGTCACGGACAAGGCAGTTTCGGGACTGCAGAGCATCGACACCACGGCTGCTTCCCAGATCTGCTGGGGCAAGTAAAGCCTCCCCTCTGCGGGGAGCCGTGCCAAGGCGTCTCCCCGCAGCACACCCAGCACGACAACAGTCATAGAACATTGAAGTTCAGGAGCTATTCAAGTGACCCAGCAACAGACCGCCGGCCCGCCGAGCGCCGGGCATGCTGACCTGGCCGAGGAATTCCTCGACCGCCAGACCCCTCTCAGCAGAATCCGCAACATTCTCCACCGCTACCCGGCCCTCAGCCCCGCCATTGTCCTGCTGATCGCGGTGGTAGTCTTCGGGATCCTCAATGAGCGCTTCCTGCGGGTGGAGAACCTGTCGCTCATCACGCAGCAGGTCGCGGTGGTGGGCACCCTCGCGATCGCCCAGACCCTGATCATCCTGACAGCCGGCATTGACCTCTCGGTCGGGGCGGTCATGATCCTGTCCTCGATGGTGATCGCCCAGCTTGCAGTCAGCAACGGCATCCCCGGGCCGCTCGCCCTCATTGCAGGTCTCGCCGTCGGTCTGGCTGCCGGGGCTCTCAACGGCTTCCTGGTGACCAGATTCCGGCTCCCGCCGTTCATCGTCACCCTCGGAACGCTGAACATTTTCGTCGCCCTGACGCTCCTTTACTCCGGCGGCAGCACCGTGCGCGGATCCGCGATGCCGCCGGTGCTCACCTGGCTGGGAAGCACGTTCCCGATCGGACCCGTCCGCATCTCCACCGGAGTCGTGATGATGATCCTGCTCTACGTCGTCGTCGCCTTCATTCTGGGCAAGACCGCCTGGGGACGGCACGTCTACGCGGTCGGCGATGACAAGGAAGCGGCCCGTCTTGCCGGTATTCCCGTCAGCCGGGTCCTCATGAGCGTCTACCTTGCCGCGGGCGCAGTTCTTGCCGTAGGCGCCTGGATCCAGATCGGCCGCACCAATGCCGCCAGCCCGAACGCCGGGGTCGATCTGAACCTGGACTCCATCACCGCCGTCGTGATCGGTGGAACCAGCCTCTTCGGCGGACGTGGCTCCATCTGGGGTTCACTGCTTGGCGCATTGATCGTCGGCATCTTCCGCAACGGCCTCTCACTCGCAGGCCTGGACGTCCTCTACCAGACTCTCGCCGTCGGCATCCTGATCATCGTTGCCGTGTCTATCGACCAGTGGATCCGAAAGGTCAAGTCATGACCATGACAGAATTTTCAGCCTCCCACACCGCCACCCGCGAACCCATCCTCAAAGCCAGGAACCTCGTCAAGACCTTCGGCCGCGTCGTTGGACTCGACGGTGTCAGCCTGGACCTGTACCCGGGCGAAGTCCTGGCCGTCATCGGCGACAACGGCGCCGGCAAGTCCACGCTCATCAAATGCCTGACTGGCGCCGAAATCCCCGACACCGGGGAACTCTATGTCTCCGGACAGCAGGTGCACTTCAAACGCCCGCAGGACGCCCGGGTCCACGGCATCGAAACCGTCTACCAGAACCTGGCTGTCTCCCCGGCACTTGATGTCGCCTCGAACCTGTTCCTCGGCCGTGAAGAGCGCCTCCCCGGCCTACTGGGAAGCGTGTTCCGGATGCTCGATACCAAAGGCATGCGCAGGAAAGCCAAGGAAGAACTGACACGCCTGGGCATCTCCACCCTGCAAGACGTCACAGTGCCGGTCGAGAACCTCTCCGGCGGCCAGCGCCAGGCCGTCGCCGTTGCCCGCGCGGCTGCCTTCGGCTCCAAGGTCGTCGTCCTTGACGAACCGACCGCCGCCCTGGGCGTCCGCGAATCAAACCAGGTCCTCCAGCTCGTCCGCGACCTGCGCGACCGCGGCCTTCCGGTCATCCTGATCAGCCACAACATGCCACACGTGTTCGATGTGGCAGACCGGATCCACATCCAGCGCCTGGGCAAGTGCGCGGCCACCATCACCCCGCAGTCCCACAGCATGACCGACGCCGTCGCGATCATGACCGGCGCAGCCAAGGCCTGACAGGGCCGATCGGCGCTTCCCGCTCCCTCGGGGCCCCTTCTCCGTCCGCGGACCTGCCAACAGGTCCGTGGACGGATCCATCCCGGGGCTCCCACCAACGGCAATCCGAAGAAAGAACCACGATGCACAAGCTCCAACCGGCCGCCCCCGCCCACGACCAGATGGACGTCATCGTTATCGGCGAAGCCCTGATCGACGTCGTCAACGGCCCCGAAGGATCCATCAGCTATCCAGGGGGGTCCCCGGCAAATGTCGCCTACGGCCTTGGCCGGCTCGGCATCCCGACCGGGCTGCTCACAGCGATCGGCGACGACGAACACGGCACCGCCATCACCAACCACCTCCACAGCGCAGGCGTCCGGCTTCTTCCCGGATCCATTTCCCTTGAACGGACAGCAACCGCCACCGCCACCTTGGCGGCCGATGGCTCCGCCAGCTACGAGTTCGACATCGCCTGGCAGCTGGCACCTGTGGCGCCGGCCATGATCCCGAAAGTTCTCCACACGGGCTCGATCGCCACGTTTCTCGCGCCAGGAGCCGCCACAGTCCGCACCCTCCTCGAGCAATGCCACCAATCATGCCTGGTCACCTACGACCCCAACATCCGCCCGGCTCTCCTCGGCAGTCACTCCGAGGCGCAGTCAGTCTTCGAGGACCTGCTCCCGCTCACGGACGTCGTGAAACTCAGCGACGAAGATGCACACTGGCTGTACCCCGCATTCTCCCCGGACGAGGTCCTCTCCCATTTACTGGAACAGGGCGCGCGCCTGGCCGTCATCACCAAGGGCGCAGAGGGTGCCCTGCTGGCCACACCCGATGCCCGGTTCAGCATCCCATCCGTGAAGACCAAGGTTGCCGACACCATCGGGGCAGGCGACGCCTACATGGCCGCACTCATCTTTGAACTGCTGACCCGGGGCGACGAGGCGTTTACGCCGCCCGGGCTCGAAGCCATTGGGCAGACCGCGTCGATGGCCGCCGCAATCACAGTGAGCCGTCCAGGCGCCAACCCGCCTACCGCTGAAGAGTTGCAGACGCGTCTGGCAGGCCCTCGGCGACGTCGGCACACCGTCGCCTATTCCTGAGCGGCCATCGCCCGATCTCGGGCTGTCAGTTCCACGCACCGCCGTCCATTTGTGTGCGCTCATTCAGGCCAAGAATCGAGACCTTCAACGACGCTAATGCTCTTCATGTTCCTGCACTGCGACGGAAGCCACAGCTGAGAGTCCGGGGCATTGGCCACGATTGGTCACGCTCTCAAAGTCGGCGCTCCAGGAGCGCGCCGCCAGATCCTTTTGCGGTAATCCCAGCGAGAGCTCCAGTGAAACGCAAGAGCCCGGCATGGGTCGTCGCTGATGAAGCTGATATCCAGTAGGCACCGAGCCGGGTCCATCTTTCCCGTCGAGCGAGGCGGCAGCTCGGAAGGTGGACCCGTCGAATTTCGATTTGGAAGTGCACGGGTCCGTCCTGTCCGGGGTCCAGGATCAGGCCGGACCAATACTCGCCGTGTTTGTCTCGGCTTTCTCATCCCGTCACGCCGATGTGGTTGGTGTCCAGGGTGATGCAGCCACCCCCGGTACCCGTGGCTCGTATCCACGGACCCGCAGCCTCGCTACCTCTCCTTTGAGCCGCGGGGAAATTGGTCCCCGGCTGTGGACAGGGAACAGGCCATCCGAGGAGGCAGAAGCGATAGTCCGCTGGCGGCGCTAGTGCTTCCACAGTCCGTTGCGCACGCGCGCTACCAACAGCGTTGCTCCGGGTGAAATTTCGACGCCGATGACGGGCAACAGCGACAAGGACCCCATATCCATTGAGCGTCCGGGGTGCCGTTGGGTCGGCCGGGGATGCCGGCGAGGTCGCAGCTGTGATTGCCTTCCAGGCTTTACCGGCGTCGTCGACAGCGGGATGCTTCAGCCGGGCCTCACGCCGGGTCGTGCCTCGTTGGCAACGAGTGGCGGGAGGGGTATTCGCCTTGGCTTAGCTTTGACCGGATGCGTGCTCTATGCAATACGGTGTCCAAGGCCTTGCCTCCAGGCGACCCTCCGCGATGGGCTTGCCGCACACGGCGCACAGTCCGTAACTCCCGTTGGCAATCCGCAGCAAAGCGGCCTCGATCTGTTCCAGGCCCACCCGGCTCTGCTCCATGAGTGCGGAAGCCTGGGAAAGTTCGAAAGCGATCGTGCTCCCTTCCGGATCGTGTTCGTCGTCGACGTTCGCGTCCTGCCTGGCGACGTTTACCGAAGTGATGTCCCCAAGGAGGGCTTTCAAGAGCGCAACCTTGCGGTCACGTTCCTCCTCAAGGAGTACTCGGAACCGCTTCGCATCGACCATGGGACGAAAGGCTACCGCACAGTTGAGCTTGAGTGGGCCAGTCCGCGAGCTCGTGGGACCGCTCTGACAACTGGGAGCACCGCGACTCGGCAGCGCACAGCCGCCCAGGAATGCCCAACGTGTGCTCGATCGAAGGCCGTGACGCCTACTGCGGGTCGCGCCGGACTTCCGCTAGAGTCCATCCCAGGGCTGGACCGAGTTTGCTGGCGATGTCGGTGAGGATCTGGATGTAATCCTCGTGGTCGAAGCTGAAGGGCAGCGCAAACGCCACCTCGTCGCCTTCCTGGAATCCTGCGTGTGCGTATAGCTGCTCGGCGATCTCGTCGCTGGTACCGATCAGATCCGCGGCGAACAGCATGCCCCTTGCCCCCTGCGGCGCCCGTGTGCGGGGAGTGCGTTCATCAACATACCACTGGTATTTCTCCCGCTGACCCGGCGAAGCCGAATCAGTTGGGATCACCACCAGGACCTGCGACACACCGGGGACACCCGATCGGTGACGCCGGCACGTACCCCGATGGTAGATTTCCCGCCGGCGTCCTGATAACCGCCCCGCCGGGCGAGGTCAAGAGCGCGCTGCCGCTGGAGTCCGAGTTCGGCGTGTTCGAGGCGCCCTTGGAGGATTACGACGTCGTGGAGCTGACCCGCTTCGCCCGGCCCCTGATGCGGGGCCGGGTGGCGTTCGGCGATTGTTTCGCTGCGCCAGTGCCCGGCGCAGGGTGACCAGGCATTGGCGCGTTACCTTGACCCCGGTCCATCATCCGTGGGCCGTTTGCCGGGAAGCAGCAGGGCACAGATCTTTTTGACGACGTGGAGCGGTGTGGGCGCCGGACGCCAGCCGGAAACAGGGCCCGGCCGCGTCATGGCGTCCGGCCGGACGGTGACCGCCCGCTCTACGTTGGGTCCGCCGGGGTTTGGGCGCTGCTGTTGAGGATGTAGTCGGTTGCTGCTGGTCCGGTCATGCGCAGGCTCGGGAACATCCAGCCCTTTCCGGTCTTTTCCGGGCGAATGCCCGCGAGGCGGAGCGCGGTGCGGAAAGCCTGGTCGGGCACGGGGACTCTCCGGTTCAAGGAACACCAGCTGACGTAAAGCCCATAGAACGCGTCGGCGTTGATCCCTGAATCGCTCGCGTCGTTAACAATGCAGTCCCGAAGGAACTGGCTGATCTGTGAAGGGGTCATTCTGTGCTCCTGGGAGTTTAGGGTTGGATTCCGTAGATGAATTCCTTGGCGTGGGCGACGGCTTTTCTGAATGCGTCGTTGCGGAGGGTGACTTGCCCGGGGTTTTTGGGGTCTGTTTCGAGGTAGTTCGTGTAGCCGGGCCGCAGGACCCAGATGTCACCGGACGGGGGAAGGTAGAAGACCCCGAAGGAACGGTGCTGGGGATCCTCGGTCCAGATGGGGACGACCGCGACCGCGGCACCGGTGTCCGGGTTGATCCATTGGGCCCGTGGCGTGGGTTGTTCGTGGGTTTCCGGGTCCAGGAACGGCGCTGTTCCTTTGCCCCACCGCTTTTCGAAGCGTTCGTAGAAGGCGGGCAGCAACTGGTTGTCGTAGGGTCGCCAGGCACTCATGGAAGCTCCTTGGGATTGCGTGGATTTCCGGCTCTCAACGTCGGATCCATCGGATCAGCGTGTAGCCGGTTGGCGGATATGACGGTTCCCGGGCCGGCATTCCCGGGTACCGTCCGGAGGGCGGCTCCCAGATGACCGGTCCGATCAGCAGCGACGCGGCGGGAAGCAACTGCCCTGGGATCCGCACGGAGGCGGCGTCGGGCCGCTGCGGCTTGGCGTTCGCGGCTGGACGCGGGTGCTCCCGGTCATAAGCCGCCCGCTTTTCCCGGTTGCTGAGTATGGCGTAGGCGGCCATGATGTCCCGGAGCTCCTGCAGCTCTTCCTGCGTCTTCGTCTCCGGTTCCGTCGGCCCGGGGCCGGTGGGGTGTTCGCGGGCCGCCCGGGTGTCGGGGTGCAGGCCGCGCATGAGGGTGCGGTAGGAGCGGGTTACCTCGCGGGCCGTGGCGGTGGGGGCGATACGCAGGATGCCATAAAGGTCGGGGCGGTTGTTCCTCATCGTTGGCGTGTTCTGTGTCTTAGATGCGGGGTGTTCTCGTGGGAGGTGGATGGTCCCCGGCCGGTTCGGCCGGGGACCATCGTTGCGGGAGTCATCCCCGGGGCCTCATCCATCCGTGCGCTGCTCGCGCTGTGGCGTGGTCCGTGAACCCGACCGCCCACTTCACATGGTGGGCCGCTGTGATGCTCCCGGTCCGTGAGGCTGCGCCGGGGGTTCAGGCGTTGATCTCCTGGCGCTGTTGTCCGGTGGTTTCGATTTCGATGCGGCGCGGCTTTGCTTTCTCCGCCACCGGAATGCGCAGGGTCAGGACGCCGGCGTCGTAGTTCGCCTTGACACCGTCGGTGTCCAGCGCGTCGCCGAGAATGAGCTGTCGGCTGAAGACGCCGCGGGGGCGTTCGGAGGCAATCAGTTCCGTGTCCTCGCCGACGGGGTCCGGGCGCTCGGCCTTGACTGTCAGGACGTTGCGTTCGACGTCGATGTCCACCGAGTCCACGTTGACTCCGGGCAGATCGAAGGCGACCACGAAGTCCTCGCCTTCCCGCCAGGCGTCCATCGGCATGGCCGCCGGCCGGGTTGTGGTGCCGAGCACCTGTTCGGCGAGCCGGTCGAATTCACGGAAGGGGTCCGTTCGCATCAGCATGGTGTGTCACTCCTTGCAGATCGCAGCTTTTTTGTTGTCAACCCAGCCGATCTATGGTGGCTGGTATATATTTCTTATAGCACTGCGCAGGGGTCGGGGCAAGCCTGATTTTCGACGGATTTTGGAGGTGCCCGATGGGACAGACCGACGATCGGGGGAGGGGCGTGTACGCGATTTCCGTTGCCGCCGAGCTGGTGGGAACGGGGCAACAGAACCTGCGCCTCTATGAACGCAAAGGCTTGTTGGAACCGGGCAGGACCCTGGGCGGGACCCGTCAGTACAGCGAGAACGATCTCGTGACATTGCGGCGGATTGGTGAGCTGCTGGAGCTGGGGCTGAACCTGGCCGGCGTCCGGATGGTCCTGGTCCTCGAAGCCGACAACCGGCGCCTCGAGGCGGAACTCAGGGCGGCGAACGCTACCCGGGACGCCGCCCGGCCCCGGTCTGGGTGAAGACGAGTGCGAAAGAGCCCCCATGATCGAGGGAATTCGATGAAATGGCCTGAGCCGCCGCGACCGGCCCGAGGCAAAGATGGCGGGTGGCGCGGCCGGGGTCACTTGCCGGGGGTGATTGCAAGGCCGGCGGTCAGGGCGGCCAGCCCGAGCTCGAACTGCTTCTTGCCGGCGACCTCTGGGAGCTCATCGAGGATGCCGGCGAGAAATGGAACCTCGGCTGGAGGCAGTTTGGCAACTTCCCGCCGCCAACTCGCCGCGTACGTCGCTTGTTGCTGCCGGTGTGTGCGCGGTATTTCCCAGGCCACAAAACCTGTGGCATAGGTGAGGACGGCGTAAACCGCGTGGACGCCTTGCGCCGGGGGCATCCCGGCCCTGGCCAGCGGTCCGAGGAGGGCCTCGAGCCCGTGGAGGAAGCCGGGCCCGATCACCGCCCGGGAGAGGAAGATCATCGGTAGGCTCGGGTGCTCGATCAGGTTCAGGCGTAGTGCCCGTCCCCAGGCATGCAGGATCGCCCCGACGTCATCGGGGAGCGGGTGGGGGAGGTGGAGGTCTCGCAGACCCCGTTGGGCGATGGCATCGAGCAGATCTTCCTTGCCGTTCACATAGCCGTAGGTGGTCATCACTCCGCAGTTGAGGCGGCGGGCCAGCATCGGCATGGTGAGCGCCTCGAGACCTTCCTCGTCGGCCAGTGTCAGCGCGGCTTCGACCACTTGCTCCCGGGTCAGGGAGCCGCGCGGTCGCCGTTTTCGCGGGGTCTTGACAGGGTCCTGCATGGAGGTATCGTACTACTTACGGTAAGTAATACGCTCCTGGAGGTGAGAGCGGATGCCCCCGGACCAGTTTGTCGGCCTCGCGGTGAATGTCGTGGTTTACCTGGCTCTCATCGCTTTTGTCCTCTATCGGCAGATGATGGCGCAACCGCTCAGGGTTCGCCCGCTCGTGCTGCTGCCGGCGGTCCTTGGCCTCTTCGGACTCCAACAGCTGGCCCGCCAGTCGCTCGCTGCAGACCGGGGCCGGGTAGTCCTCCTTGTTGTCGGCCTCGTCATTGGATTGGGCGCCGGTCTGTGGCGGGGGACGACGTTCCGGGGTTGGCCCGATGCCGGCCGGGTGATGGTCAAGGGCACGGCAATGACCCTGGTGACCTGGGCGGTACTCATTGTGATCCGGTTGCCATTCGCGTTCCTCGGTTACGCGGCCAACCACTCTCAGGGTTTCGTGGTGGGCGAACTGCTCCTGGCCCTGGCAGTGACGTTCGCCGCCCAGAACGCGGTGATCTGGGCCCGGGCAAAGGGCTCAATGTTGACGAAACCATAGTCCGCCCTTCCAACCGGAAGTGGTAGGCCATGACCGTCGCAGCCCGGTGGCCGGAAATGGAAGAGGCAAGGAGGGGACATGGAGTCATCGCCCTCAGCGGCACGCGCGCTTGACTCGACGGGTGGGCCGCTGATGCCGGGCCAGAAGGCGATCTTCGCAGTCGCGTGCGTCGTGGCCGGTTTCCTGCCGGTCTCGGTCGGATACGTCCCGGATGAGGCCACCCGGCTCGTCTGCGGTCTGGCCGTCACCGGCGCTTTGCTGGCCATCGCCCTGCTGGCGAGGCGAAATGCCGCTGTGCACAGGTACTGGGAGATACCCCTGGCATTCTTCGGCATGTCCCTGTTCATCCTGGCTGACCGCTACGTTCCGGGCTTCCTTGCAAGCCAGGTTCTCCACAGCCCCCCGGTCGCCGGGAACCCGCTGGCATCGACGGTTCCCGCTACGGTGATCATCGAGCTCGACGAACTGATGCTCACCGTCGTCGCTGTCCTACTTGTGGTCTGGATCTCAAGGAGCTCGCTGGCCTCGGTCTACGTCCGCTGGGGGCGGTTCGGAAGGGCTTACGTGATCGGAATGGCCGCTCTCATCGTCTTCTACGTACTCACGTTCGGAGTGCTGTCGCACTCGCGTTTCATGCCTGTGCACGGCGCCGTCGATTTTGGCCGTTACCTCAGCCTGACGCCTGCACTCTTTGTCGCGGCGGCCGCCAACGGGTTCCTGGAAGAGCTGACGTTCCGCGGACTACTGATGTCCAGGCTGAACATCGCCTTCGGTCCCTACCTGGCGACGACTATCCAGGCGGCAGTCTTCGCGTCCTGGCACGTAGGCGTCACCTACACGGCCTCCGGCCTCGTCTTCATCGTGTTGTTCGCCTTCCCACTCGGCCTGATCGGCGGCTATCTCACCCGCAGCTCGGGCAGCATCATTCCCTCTACCCTTTTCCACGCGGGCGCGGACATACCGATCTACCTCGGTTTCCTCTCCTACGTCCCATAGCGCTCCCCGCAGGTCTCCGCTGATCCGGATCGATTCCCTGGCGTCCCATTGCGGTCCTTGGCCGCTATACCAGGGCGGCACCGGTGTCTATTGATCGAACCGGGGGTGAAGCCGGCTTCCAACGGCGCCAGGCGGCGGTCATCTCGGCTTAGCCCGGCCAACTGCCAGATGCACGCTTTCAGTTTGGTGGCTCAGGGAGCGAGAACCTGCGCGTTATGGATGCACGGGACTCACGAACTAGGGTTGCCCGCTGCGAGTGCGGGGGCTTGCAAACGTTTCGCCGTTGACAGGAACACCGACGCGGCCTGATGTCCGGCCGGGCTGAGCCTGCGGTTCGCGAGGTGGGCGAGGAGGATCCGCCGGGTCGGGGAACCGTTGAGCGGAACGGCGATGATGTCGGGGCGGAGTGCACTCAGGGCGAGCCGCGGGGCCAGGGCGATGCCGATACCGGCGGCGACCATGCCTTGGGTTTCCTGGTAGTCGTTGGCTGCGAAGGCGATGGCCGGTTCGAAGCCGGCGTCGCGGCAGACCCGCCGGAGGACGTCGGCCACGGGGTGTTCGTCGCGGACGATCCATTGCTGGTCGCTGAGCGCGTCGATCCGAACCGAGCGGAGTGCGGCGACGGGGTGGTCCCTTGGAACGAGCAGCATGGTGGGGTCCTTCATGAGCGGGACGAGGTTCAGGTCCTCGTCCTCGATGCGCTCCCACGGGTAGTCCCAGAGCAGCGTTAGTTCGATGTCCCTGCGCCGCAGCCGTTCGAGGAGGCCGTCGCGACGGGCACTAACCACCGTGACCGCAACGTCAGGGTGGCGGGCCCGGAAGGCTAGCACGACGTCGGGCATGAGGGAGGCGCCGACGGTGGGGAACGTCCCCATGTGCAGTTGGCCCCGCCTCAGCCCCGCGAACTCGCCCATCTCGGCCCGGGCGGCTTCGATTGTCCGGTCGATTTCTTCCGCGTAGCGCAGGAGCGCCTGACCGGCATCGGTGAGCACGACGCCCCGTGGATGGCGGTCGATCAGTGCGACGCCCACTTCGTGTTCAAGTTTGGCGATCTGCTGGGAGACGGCTGAGGTCGTGAAGGACAAGGCCGTCGCGGCGGACGTCAGGGAGCCGGAACGGCTCACCTCGCGGAGCAGGTGGAGTCGGTGCAGGTCAAGGTCGGCCATGCATTGAGTTTAGCAAAAGTGAACGGTGGTCGAGAATCCTGTGATTGTGCTCAACTCTCGTGGCGTGGATCGTAGAAGGAGCAGGCGCCGTGAGGTGCAACACGAACGACATGTAAAGGAAGAGGACCATGCAACTCCGCGGTCACTGGTACCGGGGCGGCACGAGCAAGTGCTGGCTTTTCGACGCCGAAGATGTAGCCCTCCACGCCGGGAGCCGCGAACAGATCCGCAGCCTCCTGGCAGATGCTTTCGGTGCAGCGGATCCCCGCCAGCTCGACGGCGTCGGCGGCGGCACCTCGACAACGTCGAAAGCGGCCGTCGTTCGGGCGACTCCCGACGGGCCGGCGGACCTGGACTACCTCTTTGCCCAAGTCGGGATCGGGAACCCGACGGTGGAACTTGGTTCCAATTGCGGCAACTGCGCCACCGCGATCGCTCTGTACGCCGTCCAGTCGGGCATCGTTACTCCCCAGTCGGGATCAACCCGGGTCAGGATGCGCAACCTCAACACCGGAGCCGTGCTGAGCGGCACCGTCGCGACCCCCGGCGGCCGCATCCCGGCGTCGGGCCTGGCCAGTGTTCCTGGCAGCAGGGCACTGGGTGTTCCCGTGAGCCTCTCGTTCCACGCCCCGTGGGGGCGGACCACGGGAGCCGTCCTTCCAACGGGGAGCGCTGCAGACCAGATCGTGGCCGCTGGGTCCACTCTTACGGCGACTCTCATTGACGCCGGGGCACCTGCGGTGCTGATTCCGGCGGACGAGGCAGGCATCGATCTGTCCGTGATGACCGGCAACCTGTCCGAGCACCTGCCCAGGCTTGTGGCAGCCCGGGCGTCGGCAGGCCTGATGATGGGGTTGAGGAAGCCTGAAGATCCTCCGCAGAATGCCGTGCCGAAAGTCGGTGTCGTCGCAGCGCCCGGTGACTACATTGCGGCCGACGGAACGAGGATCGCGGCCGATACCCATGATCTGCGGGTGCGCATGCTCTCGATGCTCGCACCCCACCCCGCCATCGGCCTGACATCCGCCGTTGCAGTCTCCCTCGCAGCCGCCCTGCCGGGATCGGTGGTGGCGAAGGTGCTGCCCCCGGCGTTCGAAACTCACCAAGGGCGCAGGCTTCTGCGCCTCGGAACACCTGCCGGTGTCATCACCACCGAGGTTGTCACGGACGACGACGGGGACGTCAGCGAAGTAGCCCTCCACAGGGCGGCCCGCCATCTCGCCGTCGCCGATATCGACGTCGCGCAGCCTGTGGCCCTGACGGCCTAGCCCCTTTATTCCGCCCCTGCCATCATTAGGTGGGGCACTCACCCAGGAAGTTGTTCAATGAAGATCAAATCCATCCTCGGACATTTGTATGTCCAGGTACTCATCGGCGTCGGGCTCGGCATCCTCGTGGGCGCGCTGTGGCCGGACCTCGGGTCCTCCCTCAAGCCGCTCGGCGACGGCTTCGTGAAGCTCGTGAAGTTCATGATCGCGCCGATCGTGTTCTGCACCATCGTCAGCGGCATCACCTCGCTGACGGACACCAAGAAGGTCGGCCCAACCCTGCTGCGGTCGCTGGGCTTGTTCTACGCGCTCACGGCGGTGGCCCTGGCCATCGGCCTGGGCGCGGTCATGCTCTTCCAGCCGGGAGCGGGCATGCACATCAACCCAGCCCACCTCGATACCTCTGTTGCCTCGAAGTACACAAGCCAGCTGCCCAGCGGCAACCCCGTGGACTTCGTCATGAGCATCATCCCCAGCAGCTTCGTCGGGGCCTTCGCCGACGGTGAGGTCCTGCCCGTGCTCGTGATCGCACTGCTTTGCGGCTTCGCCTTCAGCAGGCTCGGCGCACCCGGCCAGCTGGCCCTCAACGTTGTCAACAGCTTCAACAAGCTGCTGTTCGTCGTGTTCGGCTTCCTCATGAAGGTCGCTCCCATCGGGGCGTTCGGGGCCATGGCGTTCACGGTCGGCAAGTACGGAGCCCATTCGATCGGCAACCTCGGCCTGCTGATCCTCGCCTTCTACGCCGCGTGCATCGTCTTCGTGGTCCTGGTCCTCGGAATCCTGGCGAAGCTCACCGGTTTCAGTCTCTGGCGGATCCTGCGCTACTTCCGTGACGAGTTCCTCATCGTCCTCGCCACGTCCTCCAGCGAACCCGTCCTTCCCCGCCTGCTCTCCAAGCTCGAGCGCCTCGGCTGCGACCGCGGAGTCGTCGGGCTCGTCGTCCCGACAGGCTACTCCTTCAACCTCACCGGCACGGCGGTCTATCTCACGCTCTCCTCGATGTTCATCGCCCAGGCCTGCGACATCCACCTGGGCTGGGACCAGATCCTCCTCATGCTCGGAATGATGCTGCTGACCTCCAAGGGTGCCGCGGGCGTGACAGGCAGCGGCTTCGTCGCCCTCGTCGCCACTCTGACGGTCATGCCCACGCTGCCCGTTGCCGGCGTGGCACTCATCGTCGGCATCGACCGCTTCATGAGCGAAGCCCGCGCCCTCACCAGCACGGTCGCCAACATCGTCTCCTGCGTCGCCATCGCCAAGTGGCAGCACGCACTCGACACCGACAAACTCCGTGCCGAGCTCCAGGCAGGCTTCGTGCAGACCGAGGCGGAAAAGCTCCAGCTCAGCGAACCCGTGCTGGCACACTGAGGGTACGCCCAGCCAGGCGGGATCCAAACCTGATCACACCCGCGAGGCCCACCAGCCTTTAGCTGGCATGGATTCGTCGACGAGCCGCCAATGCTATGCACACATCAAGGACCCGTCGAAGCTCCAAAAACCAAGAATCGCGGGTCCTCCACCAAGCCGCACCGGGCACCGGCCCTGTAATCCATCGCAACAGATAACCCGACAGTCGGGCGCAGGACCGGTTCCGGTGCCAACGTGGCGGGGAGAAGAACCACTGCTCCCCGCCACGTCCCCTCCCGCGACACGACCGGCGTTTCCGCGAGAAGAACAGCAGGGCGGAGAAGGCAATTAGCGGCCGACATGCACCAGGATTGGTCTCGGCGTGGCCGTGCCCAGGCGGGACCAGCTTTCTGAGTAATCGCTTGTGACCTTCCGGAAGCATCGATTTCTCAAGGAAACGGGGGTTCCGCATCCGCTGCTAATCCAGTGGTTTTGAGACCTACAATTTAAGAACCGGCCCCGAAGCAATCATTGAATCCATAGAAACCAAAACGGAAATAATTTGAGTATCTAAACAACAAAGTTTCCGTCGGCGTACAGTTCCGCGGCTTTGACGCGCAAGAGGCGGATCGGAGCTGCGCACGACATTTTGGAAAGACCAGGGTGAGAAGTGAGTGATCGAAGTCGGGCTATCGGGTTCTTGATCCATGACAGCGTGACAATGATCGATGTTGCCGGGCCCGCTGATGTGTTTCATCATGCGAATGCCTTTGGGGCCCATTACGACACTGTCTTGGTTTCC